>NZ_WBVT01000009.1 GCF_009193355.1 Bifidobacterium leontopitheci | reverse complement strand
GGGTGCGGGGGGTGGGGTGCGGGAAGCGGGATGTGGCGACGCCTGCCATCGCTCCTTGGCGGCAGGGCGGTAGGGCGCCCGACAGTGGGACGCGGCAAGAAAAACGGCGTTTTTCAGCTCACGTCCCAATCGTCGATGGGACGCGAGCCCATGGGACCGCTTACAAGCGCTCATGTACCACACAATCATGGGACGCAAGCCCGAAAACGCGCGCTTTTCGTGCCGCGTCCCAATCACCAGTGGGACGCGACGCAAAACACGGCAGATTTCGGCCGGCGTCCCAATCACCAGGACACGCTACGCCCCCCACGTCACGATCGTGTCCGAAATCCTACGCAAACTGGACCACCGACTCCTATGCCGAAGTCCACGTTGCGCAAAATGCCGGACGCTCCACGCCCACGGCACGAGATGCGAACCACCACGCACCCCACGGTACGCAAGACGCAAAGCACCACGCACCCCACGGTACACAAGACGCAAAGCGCACCCGCGTTCCGGCCGCACGGCCGCCCGCGTCCGGTCCTCCTAACCTAACACTCCCAGCGCGGTGAGGAACGAGTACAGCGTGAGCGCCACGTTGATCGCCACGAAAATCAGGAACGCCGGGGCCAGCCACGCCGCGTACGTGCCGCGCGGACTGCGGTTCGCACGCCGGTACTCGCCGAGCCCGCGGCCGTACATCACCATGACCACGATGAAACCGATGATGCCGACGCCTAGCAGCACCAGCGCGTAGACCGTCGCCCCTGTCTCGCCGATGAGGCCGATAAGCCACGGCATCAGCAATCCGAGCACCGCATTGTTGAACGCGTGCAGCACGATAGACCAGACCAGCGAATACTCCATCGCCACGAACCCCAGCAGCAGGCCGAGGCAGAACGCGAACGTGCCCTGCACGACGTCATCGTGGAACAGGCCGAACATGAGCGCGGACGTGAGGATCGCGAAGTTCCTGCCGATCGGCTTGAGGCCGCGCATGAGCACGCCGCGGAACACCATCTCCTCGACCACGGGCGCGACCAGGCCGATGTACAGCCACATCGCGATGTTGGTCGACGATTCGTTGAGGCTTTCGGACGTGGGCGATGGAACGTCGGTGCCAAAACTCGAGATGGCCGCGTTGATGAGGATGCTCGCGACCTGCACGAAGATGAGGATGACGATGAACACGATCAGCCAGGCCGGTTTCATGCGCGCGTGTCCGGTTTCGCCGGCCCAGAAGCCGCGGCGGAAAATCATCCGGCGGCGCATCGGCAGGATGAAACACAGTCCGCCGAGCACGGTGACGAGCATGAGCACGCCGTTCCAGTTCACCATTTCGGCACGAACCTGTGCGTTGGTGGCGTTGCCGCCGTGTCCCAGGTTGACGATGAGCAGGCTGATCACGTACGACGCAATGAAGCTGACCGCGGTGAACACGACCTGGTAGACGAGGATGAGGCCGGTCGCGCGGTTCGTGACCTTGCGCAGCCAATGGCGGATCTTGGCCGGCGGATCGCTGCGGCTGGGTGCGGATTCGTAGGGGCCGGCAGGCTGATACCAGTTGCCGGACGGCTGCACGGCATAAGGGGATGCGCCAGCCGGGGCTGTCGGGGCGGCGGTCGGGGCTCCGGATGCTGTCGGGGCTCCAGCGTACGGACCGGCGGCGGGTTGCGGCGCGGCCGGGGAATACGGACCCGCGTACTGGCCAGTCGGGGCCGCGTAGGGACCGGGCGCCGGAGCGTACGGTGATGCGGGCGACGGCGCGGCGGGCGCGTACGGGTTGCCGGGTGCGGCATGGGGTGCGGCGGGCGTCTGAGGGACATCGTACTGCGGCGACGTGTATGGGCTGCCCGACGTCGCGTTCGGGCTGGGATGTGCGGCCGCGGGAGTACTGGGCGCGTACGGATTCGCGGGGGCGGCACCGCCCTGTGGCGCGGCATACGGCGCGGCGGGCGCGGCGTTGCTGGGAGCGACGTAGTTGGGTGCGCCGTAGTTGCGTGTGCCGTATGGCGGTTCGGTGGAAGGCGTAGTCTGCTGCGGCGTGACGTACGACGGCGTGGCGGCAGGCGCTGCGTATGGGCTCGGCGTCTGTGCCGATTGCTGCGCGTATGGGGGATATGACTGTTGCGGTTGTTGCGGCGCGGCGTTGGATTGCGACGGCGTGGGCTGGACGAATTGCGGATATGGTTGTTGCGGTTGCGGCGACGATGCCTGCCCGGACGGCTGCGGCTGAGGCTCCTGCGGATGATATGTTCCCATAGCACGAGTCTACCGCGCATTCCTTGAATGGTTTTGCTATCGCTCGCGTATTTCGGGGATTGCGCGGCGGTTCGGACGAAAGATCGCACCCCAACGTCACAGCGGGTAGGTACACGCTGTGACATCAGTCGTTTCGCGGGCGACGCTCCCCCAGTCACGGCTTTCGGCCGCTACAGCGTCTTGCAATTACGGACGGCCTTCAGCAGGCTCAAAGCTGGCTCGCTGTCGCTCGCACCTCGCCTACAAACAGCTCCGCTGTTTGCTTAACGGCTCGGCCTCACCGAGGGAGCCAAGTCCGGGTTGGTTCAATACCGAGTTACTGCCGCTCGCTCCCGCTGGCGGGAGCTGGCTCGCGAAGCGAGACTGAGGGTGGCCGGCGTACGTTTGCAACCAAGACGACCGCCAAACTAGTCGGGAAAGGACGCAAATCAGACTCAAAACGTCCGTTTCCGACTAGAAGCGGAAGGAAACTCGTTGCGAACGACCGCGAATCCGCCCCATAGTGGCCGTTCTTTGTTAGAAGTCCGTGGAAGGAAACCGCAAACAGACGCAAATGCTGGTCAGACAGCCAATGCCCTGCCATGAGAGCCACGTTTCGCTCCCTCTGGCAAGTCAGGGGGGGGCTGACAGCTTGTTCTAGACAGAACGTACTCGGAAGAGACCATACGAGTACGGTCGGTTTTTGTTTCTCAACGAAACGTACTCGGACGGGCCGTACGAGTACGGTCGGTTGAAATTTCCTGACCGAACGTACCCGTAGACGCGATACGAGTACGGTTTGCCGATGAAGCGGGCGGCGCTCCCCCAGTCAGCTCCGCCGACAGCGTCCTGCAATTGCGGACGGCCTTCGGCCGACTCGATACCGGCTTGCTGTCGCTCGCTCCTCGCCTACAAACAGCTCTGCTGTTTGCTTAACGGCTCGGCCCTCCGCCGAGGGGGCCGAGGGCGGGACAGGCGATCTCCTCACTTCCCAGCTATCACACCCTGATGTCACAGCGGGTAGGTACACGCTGTGACATCAGTCGTTTCGCGGGCGACGCTCCGCCGGTCTTCGCTACGCTCAGACAGCCCCTCCACCAAGGGGGCGAGGGCGGGACAGGCGCCAAGGCGCGGTATACTATGCGAAAGCCCCTGCGGGGGCAGGGGCTTTCGGTAGGTCAGTTGGTCAGCGGCGATGCGCCGACCTCAGCAGCGTCACTGGGCGGAGGCGCCGTTGCCATCACCGGCGGCGAAACCGTCGGCGAGGGCGTCGGGGCCTTCGGTCACTTCGACGTCGGCGGCGGAATCGTTCGCGTCATCCGAGCCACCGGCGGCACCGGCGCTGTGCGCGGCACCAGACGCGGCGGCCGAATCGTGACGCTTGCGGGCCACGCTGATGCCGACGCCGACCGCGGCGAGCACCACGAGCACGACCACGATGATGGCGATGGAGGCGCCGGTGCGCGGCAGCTCCTGCTTCTTGTTCGGGTCGATCTCCACCGTATACTTCGGGTTGACAGCAACGTTGGCCTTGATCCGATAGGTCTTGCCGGCGACGACTGCCGTACCGAGCACGGAGAACGAGCCGACCTTGGCATACAGGTTCGCCGGAATCTCAGCCCACGTGGCCGGCTCGTCGGTCACGGTGCCGTCGCTCCAGTGGACCTTGACGGTCTTCGGCATCTGCGGTGCGGTGCCGACTGTGGTCTTGACGTCCACGCCGTCCTCGACGTAGCTGACGGTCACGTTCTTCACGGTGACGGTCGCGGTGACGTCGTACTCCTTGCCGGCCACGGTGACCTTGCCGGCCACATCGAACGTGCCTGCCTTGTCGTACTTGGCGGCATCCACGCTCTCCCAGGCCACCGGCTCGCGGGTCGTCTCGCCGTTCGACCAGGTGACCTCGACAGTTTCCGGCAGCGCGGCGGGCACATGCAGCACCGTGGTCAGAGGCACGGTCTTCTGCACGGTCTTGACGGTGGCCGGCTTGACGGTCACGGTCGCGGTGATCTTGGTACCGTCCTCAAGCGTGCCTTCGACGGTGAACACACCGCCCTCGCGCTTGGAGTAGAGCGCAGGGTCGATCTTGTTCCACGTGACCTTGACGTCAGAGGTCTCGCCGTCGCTCCACGTGACCTTGACGGTCGCGGGCAATTCGAGCTTCTGACCAGACTCGATAGTGACCTTCGGGTTCTCGTACGACACGATCTTGGCGACGACCTTCACCGTGACCGTGACCTTGGTGGTCTTGCCGGTCGTGTCGGCGATGGTGCCGTTGACATCGAACGAGCCGCGCTTGGCGTACTGCTCCGCGTCAATCGCTTCCCACGTGATCGGCGCGTCGGTCACGTCGCCGTTGCTCCACGTGGCCTTGACGGTCGCAGGCAGCTTCGGCGCAACACCGACTTCAGTGGTCACATCGTCCAGCTTGGCGACGGACTTGATGGTGGCCGGCTTGACGACCACCTTGACGCTCACGGTGAACGTGGCGGCGGTGGCGGCGGTCAGCGTCTTGAGCTTGCTGGCGTCGACGGTGCCGTTGACGGTGAACGAGCCGCCCTCACGCTTGGAGTACTGCACCTTGTCGATCGCGGCCCAGTTGATGGCGTTCTCGGTGGTCTCGTCGTTCGACCAGGTGACGACGGCGGTATCCGGCAGTGCGGGCGCGGTGCCGGATTCGGTGGTGACCTCGGTCACGCCGTCCTTGATGGCGGCGGACTTGGCGGTCGCCGGGTTCACCTTGTACGTGATGGTCAGCGGGTATTCCTTGCCGGCCACGGTGACCTTGCCGGAGACCTCGAACGTGCCGCCGTTGCGGTTCTTGTAGTCGGATTCCTTCGGCTGATCCCATGCCACGTCGACAGTGGTGGTCGTGTTGTTGGACCACTTGACGGTGGCCTTGACGCCGGTGAAGTCAGGCTTCGTGCCGGAATCGACGGTCACGACGACGCCGGTCGGCGCGGTCACGGAGACGACGGTCGCGGCGACGACGGTCACGTTGACGGTGACCTTGTAGTCCTTGCCGCCGGCGGTCACAGTGCCCTCGACGGGGACGGTCGCGCCCACGGTGGCGAACTGGTCGGCGGTCAGGGTCGGCCACGTGACGGTCGCGGTCTCGCTGTCGCCGTTCGACCATGCAACGTTCGCCTTGATGGCGGACAGGTCGGGCACGGTGTTGGCGACGGTCTGCGCGGTCGTGGCGGTCGGGGTTACGGTCTTCACGGTGGCCGGCTTGACGGTCACGGCGAACGACACGCCCTTGCTGTAGCCCTCGACGGTGCCGTTGACGGTGAACTTGCCGCCGTCGCGCTTGCCGTACTCGGCCTTGGTGAGCTTGGTCCAGGTGACGGTCACGTCGGCGGTCTCGTTGTCGCTGTAGGTGGCGGTGACCTTGGCCGGGTAGGTGGGTTCGGTGCCGGATTCGACGGTCTGGTCGGCCGGGGCGGCGACGGACGTGATGCCGCGCGCGGTGACGACGACCTTGACGGTGACGGTGAACGTCTTGCCGTCCACGCTGACCGTACCGGTCACGTCGAAGCCGTCGGCGTTCGGCTGGGCGTACTTGGACGCGTCGATGCTGGACCACGTGACGCCGGCCTGCTTGGTGGTCTTGTCACTGTAGGTGACGGTGGCCTTGGCCGGCAGTTCGGGCGCGTGCGTGGCGACCGTGCGGACAGTGGCCGGGGTGACGGCGGCGGACTGCGGGATGGCGGCGGTAACGATGACCTTGATGGTCGCCTTGACTTTCGAGCCTTCGACGGTGCCGTTCACAGTGAAGCCGGCCGCGTTCGGTGCGGCGTACTTGACGGGGGCGATGGACTCCCACGTGACCTTGACGTCCTTCTTGCTGCCGTCGGAGTACGTGGCTTCGACGGTGCCGGGCAGCTTGTCGGTCGGGTCGATGCCGGCCGGGGTGCTGATGTCGGCGGGCTGGGCGACCGACGTGATGGTCACGGGATCCCACTTCGCGTACAGCGTGATGTTGGCGGTGACCGCGGTGTTGAAGTCATACAGGGTCTTCAGCGCGGCGTCCTTGTACCAGCCGCCGAACGTGAAGCCGGCCTTGGTCGGGTCGGCGGGCTTGGTGGCCTTCGAGCCGGACTCAACGGTCTGTGATGCGACGGTTGAACCGCCGTTCGAGTTGAAGGTGACAGTGTAATCGACCTTCGGCGCGTACTCCTTGAGCGCCTCCTCGACGGTCTGCGTCTTGCCCTGACTGCCCTTGCTGTTGCCAATCTCCAGCACGGAGACAGTGGCGCCCTTCCACTTGCCGCTGGTTACCTTGGCGATGCCGAAGCCGGCGATGTCGGCAAGATTGCTCACCTCGGTGAGATAGTGGCCGTATCCCTGCCGGTTGTTTGCGAGATCGCTTGCAGAAGCGTTAGGGTGCTTGGTCTCGTAGTCAAGCTCGCTGTACCAGCTGTTAATCGGATTGTGCGTCTCCTCATACCCCTGCATGTCAGGGTAGCCGATGGCCAGAGCCTCCGGTCCGTCCCAATATGTTCCACCCTTATACAGGGTCGACTGCGACAGATTGGTCTGCGAATACCAGCTCGGCTTACCGGTGACCATCATATTATCGTGGCTCAGCGGAGCGTCGGGATTCGTGACCGCGCGCTTCGCGATCTCCTCGGCGCGCGCCTGCGCCCAACTGGTCATGTCCGAGTTCACTTTGACCGCGGCGACTGCCTTGCCGTCCGAACCGTACGTGGTGATATTGCTCGTGTTATACATGTTGGTGTTGCGGTCGGCGTTCTTCGCCGCGACGATTTTCGCCGGCGTCAGCGGCGTGCGATCCGTGCGGGCGCGCAACGTGTTGAGCTGCTGCAGGTACTGCAGCGACTGATATACGTTCGCCTGCGCACCGGCATCCGAGCCGATGCCATCCGCCGCGGTGGCGGGAGCGGCGGCGATGCCCATCGTGGCGATCGTCGCCACGGCGGCCAGTATGCCGACCAGCTTCTTTCTGATACTCATCTTCGTCCCATGTCCCTTCTCCCCGACCCGACGACGAACAGCAACACTGCGTCGCGCCGGAGAAAACAGTTTTTTCGTGCTATTCCTCCATGGTCAACTGTAGACCATCGAGCTGACGGAGGGAACATATGGTTCGCTTTTGGGCGGGTAACCTTCACATCTTGTTCGGGGGGGGCGGGATGAGCGGACAGCGGGTGACGCTCCCCCAGTCTTCGCTACGCTCAGCCAGCCCCCTCCACCGAGGGGGCCGAGGGAAGCGGTACAGTCAGCTTCGCCGACAGCGTCCTGCAATTAAGGACTGCCTGCGGCAGGCTCAATACTGGCTCGCTGCCGCTCGCTCCTCGCCTACAAACGCCTCTGGCGTTTGCTTGACGGCTCGGCCCTCCACCGAGGGGGCCGAGGGGCGGGACGGCCGCCAAGCACGCGGTGCGCTGACAACCCCGGCAATCCGCGCCTCGGCCGAGGGGCATCAGCCGAGCAATGCGAGGAGGTCGTCTTTGGTGAGGGAGGCCATGGACTTGCCGCTGGTCGAGGCGGCGGAGTCGACGAACCGTTCGGCCAGATCGGTCTTGCTGTGCTGCAGGTCGAGGATACGCTCCTCGATCGTGTCTTTCGCGACGATCTGGTACACGTTCACGTCGCGAGTCTGGCCGATGCGGTGGGCGCGGTCGGTGGCCTGGTTCTGCGCGGCCGCGTTCCACCACGGGTCCGCATGCACGACCACGCACGCGCCGGTCAGGTTCAGACCCGTGTTGCCCGCCTTGAGCGAGATCAGGAACACCGGCGTCTCGTCGGCGTTGAACCGGTCGACCAGCTCGAGCCGCTTCTTCTTCGGCGTCGCGCCGGTGATCATGTCGTAGGCGACCTTGCCGGCGCGCAGGCGTTCGGCGATCAGGTCCAGATAACTCGTGAACTGCGAGAAAATCAGCATCTTACGCCCCGCATCACGGCAGGAGTCCACCAAATCGACAATCGCGTCCAGCTTGGCGGAACTCACTTTGGCACCCGGCTTGGCGACGGCCTTGCGCGCTGCGGCGAGCGCCGCATCCCCGCGCGAACGGCCGGATTTCGCAGCCGAACCGGCCGCCGCGCCCGCACCCGGCTGCGCGGCCTCCACCTCGCCGGCGTTCTCGAACAGCAGCCGCGGATCGCAGCACACCTGCCGCAACCGGGTCAGCTGGGCGAGGATCTGAATCTTGCCGGTGTTGAAATCCTTCGGCTTCTGCTTGAGGATCACCTGCCGCAGCTGCTGCTCGAGCGCCGCGTACAGTTTGCGCTGCTCGCCGGTCAGCTGCACGGTGATGACATTCTCGATCTTGTCCGGCAGGTCCTTGAGCACCTGCGACTTGAGCCGACGCAGGATGAACGGGCCGACGAACGCCTGCAGTTTCGCCTGCGCGGACCCGGAGCCGCTGAGCACGGGCAGTTCGAACCGTTCGCGGAAGTGCGCGTACGAGCCGAGCATGCCGGGCATCAGAAAACCGATGATGCTCCACAGCTCGCTCAGCCGGTTCTCGATCGGCGTGCCGGTGAGCGCGAACCGGTGAGCGGCATCGACCATGCGCACGGCCTTGGCGATCTTGGTGGTCGGATTCTTCACGTACTGGGCCTCGTCGAGCGCCATGACGTGGAAATGGCAGTCGGCGTAGTCGTCGATGTCGCGACGCAGCAGATCGTACGAGGTCACCAGCAGGTCGGGCATGGTCTCGCCTCCCGCCTGAGCCGAGTCGAGGACCGCCCGACGCTCGCCCTTCGTGCCGGCGACCGCCGCAACGCGCAGCTGCGGGGCGAACTTGCGCGCCTCGGCGACCCAGTTGTACACCAGCGACGCCGGGCAGACGATCAGGCTCGGCCGGCCTGCCGCACGCGCCTCGTCCTGCCGGGCGAGCAGCAGCGACAGCAGCTGGACCGTCTTGCCCAAGCCCATCTCGTCGGCGAGGATGCCGCCGAACCCCTTGTCGCATACGGCGCTCAGCCAGCGGAACCCCTCGACCTGATACGGCCTGAGCACGTGCGCCAACGACTCCGGCACCTGGTATTCGTCCGGGTCGACCACGCGCAGGTCGTCCAGATACGCGGTGAAGCTGTCGTCCTTGTCGTCCTCGTCGACCTGATGGTCAAGATAGTAAGCCTCGTACGCGGGCACATTGACGGAACCGTGCTCGAAGTCGGCGGCCTTGAGCCCCAGGTCGTCGGCCACCTCATCCACGGCGGACGCGTCCACGTTGCGCATGTCCACGAACGCGCCGTTGCGCAGACGGTGGAACCGGCGACGTTTGCGGTAGCTGGCGAGCAGCGCCGGCACCTCGTCCGGGTCCACCTCGTCGGCGATCGGCGAGATCTCCACCAAGCCGGAGCGCACCGACAGGCCGACCTTGATGACCGGCCGCGGGGTGGCCGTCAGCCCGTCGAACGCAGGCGTGGCGAACACCGTGCCGAGGCCGCGCAGCACGGGCAGACCCTCGGTGAGCAGCTTGTAGATGGCGTCGTCGTCGGACTCGGCGATGGCCGCCACCGGGCCGGACGGTCGCGGGAAGTAGTGGAGCACCGCCTCGACGGCCAGCCGTTCCGCATCCTTGTCGCGCCGCGCGTCGGCCGCGCTGGTGCCGATGCCCTCGAACACGTGGTACCGTTCGTCGCCGTACCGCGCCTGCGCGTCGCAGGTGACGCCGCGGCGGTCGCGGTCAAGATAGAACTCGATGCGGCAGGGCACGCGCACGAGCCGCTGGATTTCAGGCGGCAGAGTAATCGGCACGGCGGCGTCCGCACTGCTGGACATGCCGCCGTCCGCGTTGCCGGACGTCGAGGCCGAACCGGCTCCCGCGGTGCCGTCCTGCAGCTGCGGCAGCACGGTGCGCGCGAATTGGTCGACGTCACGAGCGGACAATGTCATGGTGTTCGCGTCGTCGGCGCACAGCATGGTCAGCAGCTCGCGTTGGGCGGCGAACGCTGCGGAACAGCGGTGGATGGTCGGGCGTATCGCCGCGGCGGTCACGAACGGCGACCGGTGGTGCGACGGACGTTGACTGTCGGAGATCGCAGTACCCGGCAGCGGACGGACGATCACATAGTGGGACTGGCCGCCGTCGATGAATCGTTCCACACGCTGCGTGTGCCGGATCAGGTACGCGGACGGTTTGCCGTCGGAACCGCGGCCGTCGCTGTCGGCCGGCACCACGGCAAGGCCTAGGTCGGGGTTGCCGTCGACCACCGACGTGCGCAGTGTCGGCTCGAAGAACCGCGCCGGCGGCGTGTATTCGACCGTATCGTCCGTGCCGACGTACGTGTCCAGCAGGTCGGCGATCTCGCCGTCGGACAGCGTCAGTTCGGCGTCCGCGGACTTCGGCCGGTAGTACGAATATCCGTAGAGGCCGCCGCTGTTGCCGCCGACCACGTTGCGAATGCTCTGCGCACGGCTAAGGATGTCCAGCATGCGCCGGGAATGCACGTCGAACGCGTCGCGCGTGTGCACGAACGCCAGTTTCTTGCCATACGAGACGAATTCCTGACGGTGGACGGCCATCAGCAGATCGTCGATGCTCTTGACCACGTACGACACGCCACGCGACGGCACCTCGATGCGCAGCCGGACCACGCAGTTGCCGTTCGCCACGCTCAACAGCAGCCGCAGCGCGACGCTGCCGATCGGCATGTACCGCGAGCCTTGGCCGGCAGCGCCCGCCGCGGTGCCGCCTGCCGCCGCGATGTCGCCGATCTCCTTGAGCAGGTCCAACTGCCGCGACTTCGCCTGCGTCTGCCGTTTGCCGTCCAGCTGACTCATGAACACCGACAGCGAGCGGGACGTGCGGACCGCGGACTGCGCCTGCGAGCCTCGCGCGGAGGCACGGCCGGGAGCGGCACCGTCCGCGTCGCCTGCGTCGGCAAGCCGCCGGAACACGTCACGATGGTCGTTGAACTCCATGATCAGCGCCACCACATGCTTGCAGGCGCCGTGATAGCTGCTGTACGCGGGGCACGTGCAGTCCGATTCGATCAGCTCGCCCTCGTCCACATCGACCGTGGCGGAGACATGATAGTCGTCCGCGTACATGTCTGCGCTCTTGACCAGCGCAGTGAGCAGCATCTCGCCCGGAGCCTGCGAAACCGCGCAATCATGCATGCGGCGGGTCTTCAGCACGTCCTTCGCGCGGTAGTACAGCGCGTTCCCGCCGATATGGCGCAGCTCGACGTCGGAGACGATCGGGAAGTCGGCGTAGGGGTCGCCGTAGGCGCCTTCAGCGCCGATGCCGGACGCGCCGAACACCGCGCCATCGGTGTCGTCGTCCGCGTTGTAATCGTCATAGTCGCCGTAGCCGCCCGCACCGCCCGAACGGGAACCGTACACCGACGAACGCCAATCCATGCCATGCCCCTTCCGGTCGTCGCGTCGCGGCCGACGTCGCGCGGACGCCGCCCCTGCCTATCCCTCCGACGATAACACGAAGAAAAACAGGGCGGTAGATATGGTGCGTCCGCATAATTCGACGGAACGTACTCGGAACGGACGGTTCGAGTACGGTTTGTCATGGAATATCGACGGAACGTACTCGTAAACACGGTTCGAGTACGTTGCGTCACGATTTATTAACGAACCGTACTCGGAGACGCGGTATGAGTACGGTCGGTCATTGTTTCATGACGGAACGTACTCGGGAACGTAGTACGAGTACGGTTCGTTGTGAACGTGCTGGTGCGAAGCGGGTGCGCTCCCCCAGTCAGCCTACGGCTGCCAGCGTCCTGCAATCAAGGACGGCCTTCGGCCGGCTCAATACTGGCTCGCTGTCGCTCGCTCCTCGCCTACAAACGCCTCCGGCGTTTGCTATACGGCTCGGCCCTCCACCGAGGGGGCCAAGGGCGCAAATTGCATACGCCGGGAATCCAGCCGAACGCGGTCATTTTTCTTAACGGAACGTACTCGTAGGAAGTGGTACGGGTACGGTCCGTCATTTTTTCTCAACGGAACGTACTCGGATGGATTGTACGAGTACGGTTCGTTGACGAAGCGGGTGCGCTCCCCCAGTCGGCTCCGCCAACAGCCCCCTCCATCGAGGGGACCGAGGCGCAGATCGCACGCACCGACAATCCAGCACGCCGCAATCATCCGAACCGACCGTACTCGGAGCGACGGTTCGAGTACGGTTTGTCGTGAACAGGCGGGTGCGCGGCGGACGACGCCCCGGCTGCGATCAGATGATGCCGCGGTCGGCGAGGGGGCCGGCCCAGGTCTCGTCCTGCGGCTCGCGGGCGGAGGCGACGGGCTCCTCGGGCAGGTGCTTGGCCGGAATCGTCTTCGGCTTGAACGGGAACCGCTCGGCGCGCATCTTCTCGTACGCGGCGATATCGTCCTCATGCTGGAGCGTCAGGTCGATGTCGTCGTAGCCGTTCATCAGACGCCAACGCGTGTAGTCGTTCACCTCGAACGGCAGCGTCACGTCGCCGCACGTCACCGTACGATCCTCCAGCGAGACGGTCATCTCGCGGCCCGGCTCCTCCTCAAGCAGCTTCCACAGCAGCTCGACGCCCTCCTGCGGCATAATCGCCGCAAGCACGCCGTTCTTCGCGGTGTTGCCATAGAAGATGTCAGCGAAGCTCGGCGCGATGACCACGCGGAAACCGTAGTCGTGCAGCGCCCACACGGCATGCTCACGCGAGGAGCCGATACCGAATTCGGGGCCGGCGACCAGAATCCGGCCCTTCGCGAACTCCGGCTTGTTGAGCACGAAGTTCGGGTCGCGACGCCACGCGTAGAACAGCGCGTCGTCGAAGCCGGTCTTGGTGACGCGCTTGAGGAACACGGCCGGAATGATCTGGTCGGTATCGACGTTGGAGCGGCGCAGCGGCACGCCCACGCCGGTCAAAGTAGTGAGTTTTTCCATGATGAAAGTCCTTTGCAGTATCGCCCCGCTGGCGGGGGCTGTCGGCGGCGCCGACTGGGGTGGTGTGTCGCAGCGGCGTACGGACCACCCTCAGTCGGCCTTACGGCCGACAGCTCCCGCCAGCGGGAGCGGAATGGGGGGTGCCGCGCGGCACGCGGTCCGTTTTACGCAGCACGCGGTCCGTTTTACGCGGCACGCGGCCCGTTTACATAGTGCGGTTTCGTTTACAGGTCGGCGGGAGACGAGATCGTGCCGCGGATGGCGGTCGCCGCGGCCACGGCCGGCGACGCGAGATGCGTGCGCGAACCCTTGCCCTGACGGCCCTCGAAGTTGCGGTTCGACGTCGAGATCGAGCGTTCGTTCGGCACCAGCTTGTCCGGGTTCATGCCCAGGCACATCGAGCAGCCGGCGTTGCGCCACTCGGCGCCGAAGTCCTCGAACACCTTGTCGAGACCCTCGCGCTCCGCCTGCAGACGCACACGCGACGAAGCCGGCACCACGAGCACGCGGTGGATGCTCTTCGCCTTGTGGTGGCCCTTCATGATGGCCGCGGCCTGACGCAGGTCGTCGATGCGGCCGTTCGTGCAGGAGCCGATGAACACCGTATCCACGGCGATATCCTTGATCGGCATGCCCGGCTTGAGACCCATGTACGCGATCGCGCGCTCGGCGGCGGACCGCTTGGTCGCGTCGGCGATCTCGGACGGAACCGGCACGTTCGCGGTGATCGGCAAGCCCTGACCGGGGTTCGTGCCCCACGTGACGTACGGACCGAGCTTGGTCGCGTCGATGTCCACGACCTTGTCGAACACGGCGTCGTCGTCCGTCCGCAGCGTCTTCCAGTACGCGACGGCCTGGTCCCACAGCGCGCCTTCCGGCGCGTGCGGACGGCCCTTGAGATACTCGAACGTCGTCTCGTCCGGCGCGATCATGCCGGCGCGGGCGCCCGCCTCGATGGACATGTTGCACACGGTCATGCGCTCGTCCATGGTGAGGTTGCGAATCGCCTCGCCACGGTACTCGATGACGTACCCCTGACCGCCGCCGGTGCCGATCTTCGCGATGATCGCGAGGATGATGTCCTTGGCGGTCGCGTCCGCCGGCAGCTTGCCGTTGACGTTGATGGCCATCGTCTTGAACGGCTTGAGCGACAGCGTCTGCGTGGCCATCACATGCTCGACCTCGCTGGTGCCGATGCCGAACGCGAGCGCGCCGAACGCGCCGTGCGTGGACGTGTGCGAGTCGCCGCACACGATCGTCATGCCCGGCTGTGTGAGGCCCAGGATCGGCGCGAACGCGTGGACGATGCCCTGGTCGGCGTCGCCGAGCGGGTGCAGGCGCACGCCGAACTCCTTGCAGTTCTTCTCGAGCGTGCTCAGCTGCAGCGCGCTCGTCTTGTCCGGGTTCGGACGGTCGATGTCGACGGTCGGCGTGTTGTGGTCCTCGGTGGCGATGAGCTGGTCGACGTGACGCGGCTTGCGGCCGGCCAGACGCAGGCCCTCGAACGCCTGCGGGCTGGTGACCTCGTGCATGAGCATGAGGTCGATGTACAGCAGATCGGGCGCGCCGTCGCTGCCCTTTCGCACCAGATGATCGGCCCAGACCTTCTCGGCCAATGTGGTTCCCATTCGGGACCTCCCTAGATTCCTTGCTGAAATTTCTCGCGGTTTCTTCGCGTTTTTTCGCAGTTTCTTCGCGCAAGGTATTGCCCTTACGCCCTTGATGTGGTAATAAGCGTATGGGGTAGGTCACGGCGGCAGGCGCGCTAGGCCGATATATGAGATGGGGTTACGGACGGCCGTGCGCAAAACCGTGTCATTGCAACGGTTTGCATGTTTCCGTCATGTTTCGGCGGCGTTGAGCGGCCGGAAAATCAGGTGAAACTATTGATTTTTATCAGAACATCAGCTATGTGACTTTTGCATTTCAGTATGTGAGATGGCATAATCCTTCAGTATGACTTCCCTGATGCAAGCAGGCGTGGCCGGACCGAGCCAGCGACTCGGCAAAACCCCGGCCGGCAGCGTATACGACACCGATGCATACGACACCGGCGTGTACGGGAGTACCGACGATGAGAGGAGCAGAACGCACGTGACCGATTCCGCAGCAGACGAGACCGACGAGATGACGACCGGCGACGCCGCGGCCACCACGGCAGAGGAAGAGAACGGTGAGACCAGCGGAGGCGAAATCCATTCCGGCGTCGGCGTGCTCGACAAGACGGTGAAGATCCTCGACGCGCTGGAATCCGGCCCCTCCACGCTCGGCCAGCTGGTCTCGGCGACCGGACTCGCCCGGCCGACCGCGCACCGCCTCGCCATCGCGCTGGAACGTCACCGTTTCGTTCTGCGCGACCAGCATGGCCGTTTCGTACTCGGCTCGCGGTTCGCCGAACTGGCAGCCGCGGCAGGCGAGGACCGTCTGCTCACCGCGGCGGGACCGATCCTGCAGACGCTGCTCGACCGCACCGGCGAGTCGGCGCAAATCTACCGCCGTCAGGGCGACCAGCGCGTGTGCATCGCCGCAGTGGAGCGCGCGAGCGGCCTGCGCGATTCGATCCCCGTGGGCGCGATGCTCTCGATGGAGGCCGGGTCGGCCGCGCAGATCCTGCTCGCTTGGGAGGACAACGAGCGGCTGCATCAGGGACTGCGCCACGCCAAGTTCACCGCCGCGAAGCTCGCCGCGGTGCGCAAGCGCGGCTGGTCCGAGTCGGTGAACGAGCGCGAGGAGGGCGTGTGCTCGATCTCCGCGCCGATCCGCAACGCCTCCGGGCAGGTGATCGCCGCAATCTCGATCTCCGGACCGTCCGGCCGCATGGGCAACGCGCCCGGACGCCGCTACGCACCGCTGGTCATGGCCGCCGGCAAGTACCTGACCGACGCGCTGCTCAAGGCGAGCGCCGGGCGGTAGGCGCCGCGGGCGCGGGCGCGGCTCGAGAAGCAGACGCGGTTCAGGAAGCCCAGCCGGGCATTTCCGCGTCACTCTGCTCGGGCGAGCAGAGTGACATGAGGTCGAAATCCCAGTATTTGCAAGGGTTTTCAGCAATGCGTCACTGTGCAAGGGCGAGCAGAGTGACGCGGAAGACACCATGAAACAGACCCGCAAACCCGCAAACCGCAGATCCGCATGTCCGCAAACCCGCAACCGGCCGATTCTCGCAACGCGGCAGGCGACGTCTGTGCCAAGTCAACGACCGGCCAGCGCGCTTCACACCGACCCGCGGGGTCCAATCTGCGCCCCCGATCGCCGTTTCGCACGGCATGATCGGCCTGTTTTGAACCGCATTCCGGAGTAGGCGGGCATCGCCGCCGGTAGACGCGGTATTTCGCGATGCGAAGCCCTTGGAAAATGGCGGAAACCGCAAACCGAATACGCCCGATACTCGCGCAGATGCCCGCCTATTCGGGAATAGCCTTCAAATCATGCGGAAATAATCGGGGCGCGTCCGTCACCAACCATGTCGGCGGTGACGAACGCGCCCCGATTCCTATTTACCGTTATCCGTAGCACGCGCGGCCGGCGCCAGCCCACCGCACACGCTGCGGGCGTCAGCCGCGGCGACGCTTGGTGAGCGTCACGGCCGCGCCGGAGAGCACGGCCAGCGCACCGAGCGCGGCGACCGAGGCGACGGATGCGCCGGTGCGGGCGATCTGACCGCCCTTGCCGCCGGCGTTGTTCTGGCCGTTCTGACCGGAGCCAGAGCCAGGCTGCTGGCCCTGACCGGAGTCGCCGCCAGGCTGCTGCCCGCCGTTACCGCCCGGCTGCCCACCCGGCTGACCGCCGTTACCACCGTCGGTCTTGTTCGCGATCACGGTGTACTCGCCCCAGAAGTAGGACACATTGCCCTGCTCGTCGGTGGCGCGGATGCCCAGCGTCGCGGCGCCCAGCTCGGCGAACGTGACGCCTTCAGCAGGGAACGCCTTCCACGTCTTGCCGCGGTCGAGCGTGTATTCGAGGGTGGGCGTCTTGCCGCTGTCGTCGGTGGCGGTCGCGGTGACGTGCGCGTCCTTGAGCTGGACCTCGCCGTTGGCGGGCGCCTTGACGTCGAGCGTCGGCGCAGTGGTGTCGCGCTTGACGAACGTGACCTTGTAGACGGTCTTGACCTGCGGGTCGTCGGCGCGGTCGACGACCGTGATCGTCGCCACGTAGCCGTTGTCCTTGGTCGGCTGGTCGACGGTGACGACGCCCTTCGGGTCGACGGCCGCGACGGTGCCGATCTTCGACAGGTCGTCGACCGGCACGAGGTAGTCCGTCTTGTCCTGCGTGAATTCAGATACGGACTGCGCGCCGTTCTCGCCGTAGGTGATGCCGGCGATGGACGCGGGCAGCGTGGTCACGCCGGTGAACGTGATCTCGTTCGCCTTCATCCACTGGCCCTGCATCGTCACGCGCACCTGCGTGGACACGACGGACGGGTCGAGCGTCACATCGTAGGCGCCGACCTTCTTGGCGACGTCCTTCTCGCCGAGCTTCACCCACTTGCCGGTGGCGGCGTCGAGGCCTTCGACGAGCACGCCGTCGGGCGCCTGCTCGGAGAACGTGACGGACAGCTTGCCGCCGTCGGATGCCTTCACCGCGCCGTCGTCCCACTTGAACGTGATGGTCGAGTCGGCATTCGGCCACGTGGACCAACGCGACTTGTCGGTGTTCACGCCGTCGCACGCGTACTTGCCGGAGCCGGACTCCTCGAAGCTCACCTTGTAGGCGAGGCCGCCGACCGCGCACTCGGTGAAGCCGTCGCCGCCGGACGCGCCGGCCTTGGCGAGGCTGCACCACGCGTCGTTGAGCGAGCGCCGGGCGAAGTCGACCTGCACTTCGGGTGCGGACTTGTCACCGGCGGTCTGCTTGGCGTAGGCGAGCGCCGCGGCGAACGGCTTCCAGCTGGCGGCCGTGTAGTCGGATTCCTTGAGGCCGTAGCCTTCGATCTTGGCGACGAGGGAGCTCAGCGGCTGGGTGGGCAGCCAGTTGGCGTCGCCGAGGATCTCCATCTTGCCGGAGTCGCCCACGAAGCGCACTGGCAGGATGATGTAGCGCGAGTCGGCGATGTTGTAGCCGCCGTCCGGGTTGAACCACTGGTTGCCCATGTAGCCCCAGATGCCCTGCTCGGGGTCGATGGCGAACAGGTTGGAGCTCTGGGAGATGAAGTTGTCCCACGCTTCGGTGCTGTCGCTGGAGGCGCCGGCCACGGTGGTGCCGGGCGCGTCGGTGCTCTTGTAAGAGCCGAGGATGCCGTCCGAGGACACGTTGAGGTGCGCGGACGCGGGCGCCCAACCGTTGGTGCCGGAGGTGATCAGATAGTACTTGCCGTTGTTTTCGGCGATGGCCGGGGCCTCCATGCCGCCGCCGGCGATCCAGTTGTAGGTCACGCCGTTGTCCTTGGTGACCTCGCTGCCGGCCTTCGCGTTGACGGAGGCGGGCTTCGTGGTGTCGGTGGTCTTGTCCCAGCTGGCGATGCCGGTGTAGGTGGAGTTGAGCAGGGAGGCGTAGACCGCGCCGTTGCCGTCGGACGTGTAGACGACGTACGCGTCGTTCACGCCGTCGCCGTTGGCGTCCTTGTCATCCACGAACAGGGTCATGTCGCGCACCTGGCCGTAGCCGTTGGACCAGTCGTCGACCGTGCCGTTGACGTCCTTGTTGGAGTCGAGGCGGAACGAGCCGAGGAACTTGAACGGTCCGGTCGGGTCGGAGCCTTCGCTCACGGCGATGCCGGCGCGCGCCTTCGAGTAGGAGTCGGACGTCGGGTTGCCGTAGGTGGAGCCTTCGCAGTGGAACCAGATCACCCAGCGCTTGGTCTTGCTGTTGTAGATGAGCTTCGGGCGTTCGAGGATCATGCCTTCGTCCACGTTCATGTCGAACTTGAGCATCTTGTAGACGTCGTCGGCGTTCTTGAGGTTGTGGTTCCACAGGTCGCCGGCGAAGCGGTCGAAGTCCTTGCCGTACACGGCCTGGTAGTCGGGGTCGGCGGCCATGTCGGCGGCGCTGTCCGGGAACTCGATCTTGGGCATGGCGCTGAATTCCTTGCCCTTCACGGAATCCTGGTAGGTGGGCAGCACGAGGCCGATGTTGTTCCAGTTGGCCAGGTCGTCGGACACGTACTCGTGCACGCCGAGCGCCGACGTGCCGTTGGTCTTGTCCTCGCCGACCCACACCCATACGGAGCCGTCCTTGTTGGCGTCGTACTTGGCGAGGTTGCCCTTGTCGGCCACGTCGGTGACCTTCTGGATCTGGCCGCCGTGCGCCTGGATGAGGCTGCCGTCGGTGGCGTACAGGCGCGCGCTGTTCACGCCGGTGACGCTGGTGTAGTCGTAGTCGACGCCGATCTTGTCCCAAGCGTCCTGCACCTTCTGGTAGGCGGCGATCACGTCGGCGGCGGAGGCGTCCGCCTTGGCGGCGACCTTGAGCGCGGCGTCGCGGGCGTCATTGAACGTCTTGACGCTGCCGGCCGCAAGCGTGGCGGACGAGTAGTCGGCGGTACCGGAACCGTCGGCGCGCTTGTTGTCGGACGTCTTGTTGGCCTTGATCCTGTTGAGCAGCGCGGTCTGCTGGGCCGTAGTGGTCAGGTTGTAGGTGTCGGTCAGCGCGGTCTTGAGCCCGGCCGCGGTAGTGGGCGCGGTCGGCTCGGCGTCGACCTCCACGTAGGAGACGCGCGCGTCCTGCTTCTCGCTGCCGTTCCAGTCGGTGAACTCCTTGTTCCAGCCCTTGGCGCCCTTGAAGTTCGCCGGGTCGAGCTTAAAGTTGCTCTGGAACTTGAGGACGATCTGGCCGTTGGCGTTCGGCTTGATGTGGTCGAACGTGAGGATGTGCTTGACGTTGCCGATGACCGGGAAGTTCTCGCGCAGCACCTGCTGGTTGGCGTCACCGGGGTTGGCGACGATCTTCACGTACGGGATGTTGTTGCCGGAGACGTAGAAGCCGAGGCGCACTGAGTACGTGTAGTCCTGCGCGTCCTTCTCGCGCTTGGGCAGGTCGAACGTGTAGACGACGCCGCCGTCCTTGTCGTACGCCTGCTTGGCGGCGGCGTCGGCGTCCTTGAGCTGCTTGGCGTCGGCCTGGCGCCACGACTGGAACGAGTCGGAGCTGTTGGCGTTGCCGCCGTTGGTGGTGGGGTTGTCGGCGGTGGACGCCGCATAGCCCCAGTTGAGTTTGGCCGCGTCGTCCGTGTACTGCTGGTCGGCCTGCTTGCCGCCGATGAGCGCGTCCTTGAACTTCGGGCGCGACGGGCGGCCGGACGTGTTGGACTGGGACGGCAGCTTGGAGTCGTTGTCGTACGGGTACGGCTTCTCGCCGATGTCGGTGGTCGAGTCGGTGACCGTGCCGCCCGCGTTGACCGCGTAGATCACGTTGTCGAGCTGCTTGATCTGGTCGTCGGTGACGGTGTAGTCGCTGGGGACGTCGCCGCCGAGGCCGTTGCTGCCGTTGGTCGCCTTGGGGGCGGCGGTTGCGGCGGCCGTGTTGGCTGTTGTCTTGGTCGCGTTGGTTGTTGTCTTGGCCGCGCCTGCGGTCGTATCCGCCGCCGCGGCCTTCTCGGCCGTCTTCCGCGCGGCGTCTTCCGCTGTCTTGGATTGCGTGGCCGACGCGTCGTCGGTCGCCGCAGTGTCGGTCTGTTGCTGTCGCGTCGCGGCTGCCGCTGCGATGGCCGCGGCGGTGCCGTCGTCGGCCTGTGCCGACATCGGCACGACGGCCAGCGCGCCGCCGAGCATGGCGGTCGCCGCAAGCGATGCGATGACCCTGCCCGTCACCTTTCCTGTACCCATAGTGTCTCCTTCGCACCGGTATGGCAACGTCATCATCGGCCATACCTTGAGTTGATTTCCACGCCGAATGCGGTTGCGACAGCGGAGGCGCTTCCTTTGCCGCCTGCGGCCACATCCATCTTCGAGTGGGATGACTGCGCGCGATGACTGCCGTCATGTTTGCGCAACCATTGACCCATATGATAGCGCGGAATTCGATACGTCTCAACGCGGAACGACAGTAATTGATACGATTTACGACATTGTTGCGCTGCGCCGGTGCACACATCACAGCGCACGACCTCGGCGACGTGATGCCCCGACGCTCTCGCCGCGCCGCTCAGCATCATGATGTAAGCGCGTACATCACCGGAACAACAAGAAGGAAAACCGACTATTGCATCACGCGCAACCGCACACCGTGCATGTGCGAAACCCCATCGCACGACACGCCGGGACAAGCGCGAATGCGCATCGGGGCCCGCGCGCGAGACACGCCAACCCGAGGCTTCGGTGACGGGGGTCAGCGAAGCCCATCGGGACCCGCGCGCGCGAGACACGCCAACCGCACGTTTTGGAGTAGAGCCCGGTATCTTGCGCACTTTGATCTTCGCCCGTCCCCGTGGCGATGAGTACAGTACTCAAGATTTCGGGCACTACCCGTTTAGGGGCGCACGAAGGGACGCACGACGTCACGCGGCCGCAACGACAGCGCGAGGAATTACGGATATCACAGGCTTCGGCCGTAAATCCTTGCGCCGGCACGGCACCAGTGCAAGGATTTACGGCCGATAACGTCGATTTCCGTAAATCCTTGCGCTGAGCAAGCAGCGGCGCAAGAAATAACGGCGATGGGGCTTCTTTCCGTAAATCCTTGCGCCGCCGGCGATATCCCCGCCCAGGCCTCGAACCGGAGCACCCGCTTGACGTAGGTTCTTGCCCCGCGGACGATATCACAGCGGGTAGGTACACGCTGTGACGGAAAAACGGAAGAAACGGAAGAAACGGAAGAATGACTGAATGAGAGCCACAGACCGCCCGCAACCGTGCCTTTTGCGAGATGTGGGTGTTTCGTTTGCGCTCCGTCGGCAACACCGGAATTCCATTTCGGCCATTTTCCAACCTTTTCGCGATATACGACCAACAGGAACCACGAAAAACGCCGAACCAAAACACCCACATCTCGCATAACCGCCTCACCAAGTGCACACAATAGGGCAGTCCCAAATAATTCGTCTCATATTTCACCAGTGAACGCGCACACCGCGCACGCCACGGCACACGCATATACTTAGGAAACGTATCGACAGCCCATCAGTCCCATCCCAAGCCAAAGGAACCACGCATGCCCGCACCGCAACGCACCGTATCATCGAAGGACGTGGCCGCACTGGCCGGGGTCTCGCAAAGCACGGTGTCGTACGTGCTCAGCGGCAAACGCAACATCTCCGCCAAAACGCAGGCCAAGGTGAGGCGCGCCATGGACCAGCTCGGCTACGTGCCCGACCTGCACGCGCAGGCCATGATCATCGGGCATTCGCACATCCTCGGACTCGTCACCGAGATGACAGCGGACACGCAGGGCGCCGAACTGCTGCCCATCATCCGGGCGATCCAGACCCGCGCCCGCGAGCGCAGATACGACCTCATCCTGCTCACCTCGCGGCCGGACAAGCACGGCGACGAGTCGGCCGCCAGCGTCACCGACGACATGCGGCGGCTCGCCAAGGGCAAGCTCGTCGACGCGTTCATCATGCTCGACATCCGCACGAACGACCGGCGGCTCGCGCAGGCGGCGAAGCTCGGCGTGCCGGTCGTGCCGTACGGCAATCCGGGTGAACCTTACGTCTTCCGCTGCGTCAACGCGGACCGTTCGGCGATTGACGGGCTGGCGGTCTGGGAGGCGCATGCGATCGGCGCTCACTCGCTCGTCGTGGTGGGCGACCCGCGCGGCAACGGACGGTTCCCGTTCATCGAAGCGTACGAGCGGACCACGCGCGAAGGCGCGGAACGGTACGGCATGACGTGGGAGCGGTTCGATGCGCGGGACACCAGCTGGCAGTCGTTCGCGCCGATTGCGGACCGGTTCGACGAGTGGAAGGCGCGTGGCGGCGTGTGCGTCTACGCGCGGTCGCCGCGCACGCTCGCTTGGATCGAACAGATGATGCTGATGCGCGGCGTCGAGCCGGGACGCGACATCGCGCTCATCGGCGAGTGCAGCGACGAGTTCGCCGCCGCGCAGCCCGTGCCGGTCAGCAACGTCTCGCCGGAGGCCGAGATCACTGGCCATCGCGCGGTGGACCTTGCCGTGGGGCAGGTCGAAGGCGATGAGATGGAGCCGGGATTGGAGACCACGCCGCCCAAGTTCACGCGCCGCGCGACCACCGTGCCCGGCTTCGCGCAGTAAGGCGTAGGGGCATGTGAACGTGTTCCCCTCCGCGGCGGCCACGGGTGCGGATTGCGCGATATGGCGCGGGACTCCGGCCCAGTCAGGCCAAGGCTAGTCGTCGCATCCGGATGCACACGGTAAGGTGCAGGATCCGGGCCGACTAGATCAACTGGCCGCCGTACCCGGATTCGCTCGGCATGACTCCGGGGAGCCAGGCCGAGCTCGGTTGATTCGCTCCCCTTCCTCCCTTGCTGCCGGATGCTCCAGGCCAGCCCGATTAGCCAGGTCAAGCCGGCCGCCGTACCCGGATTCGCGCAGCAACGGGCGGGGCTGGCGCGTTGTCTGCGGGCGCGGGCAGGCGAATCCGGCCCGCACTCCCGCATCCCGTATACCCCAAGATGCACAATGTGCACCTTGGGGATTTTTTGTAATGGATATGCAATGAAAACCCTAAGAATGTGCACCTTAAGGCGCACAATCCAAGGGTCGGCTCCCCTGAAAATGCACAATGTGCATCTTGAGGGGAGCACAAGCACGGGCATACAGCGCAAACGGCCTGTTTCCAGCCGCATTCCGTAATAGGCGGGCATCACCCCGGCAGACGCGGCATACCCCGGAGCCCATTCCTTGGAAAACCGCGGAAACCGCAGGGCGAATTCCCCGCGATACTCACACCGATGCCCGCCTATTCGGGAAAAGCCCGTAAATCAAGCGGAAACCACGGGCGCGACTACGCCAAGACGCCTCTAAACAGCCACAGACGCTCGCCGACAGCCGCCCCGCCCGTCCCACTACAGCTTCTTGAGCACTGCGGCGACGCCGGCGAGCAGGCCGGGCTTCTTCAACAGGTTGACGTCGCCGCCGGCCGCGTTCGACTGGCCTTCGACCGCGAACGTATACGCCTTGCCGCCGCTCGGCTTGCCCACGAGCTCGCCGTACGTGAGCAGCTGCGTACGTGGGCTGTACGGGTGGCGGATGTCGAACTCGAACAGCCGGGCGGCACGGTTCGCGGCGGCCGGACCGTACGACGAAAACCCGCAGGTCGGCGTGGCGACGAGCATCAGCCCGTTGAGCGAGCCGACGAAGCCGTTGCGATGGTCATGCCCGGCGACGACGCCGATATACCCGTCCGTGTCGCGCAGGATCGCGAACTCGCCGCTGTCATGGTCGGGGCAGCTCACGCCCTCGCCGAGGTAGCCGCCGGGCAGCGTGCGGTCGGGGTCGAGCACGTAGTACTGCGCGTCGTGCGTGCGATACCCCTGCATCGCGTTCTCCTCGTTGCTCGGCACCGTGCGCAGCACGTCATAGTACTGCGGCAGCGGCAGATGCTGGAACACGAGCGAACGAGCGCCGCCAATCCGTTGCGGCACCTCGCGCAGGAACCGCAGCGCGCGGGCGCTGGGCGAGCCGTAGCCGCCTTCGCGCGCGTAGTCGCCGGAGTCGAGCACGACCAGTCCCAGCACCACGCGCGAACGGTCCGCGCTCATGACCGGCAGCGCGAACGTGCCCGGCTCGCACGAGATCACCCGCTGGTCGGGCAGTCCGGACTCGGGGACCGCCTGCTCGACGAACGGGACGTCGGCGGCATCGTCGGCCGCGTCGGCGAATGGCTCGGCGGCGGCCGGGCTCGGCGGGTTCAGGCAGCCGGGAAAGTAGCGGACCATCTCCTCCATGACCGACGTGTCGAGGCCGCTCTGCATGTCATGGTTGCCGTACGTCCACGCGAACGGGATGCCGCGTTCGATGAGCGGCCGCAGCATCTCGCCCATCGCCACGCGCACCTTGCTGGTCGTCACGCCGATGTGCGTGCGGTTCGCGTCGTCCCAACGGCGACGGCGGAACGTGTCGCGGAACACGTCGTCATAACCGGCGATCTGGTTGCCGGTGAAGATCACGACGTCCGGCCGGGCGGCGTCCAGCGCGGCGGCGATGAGCCGGACCGTGTCCTTGTTGACTTTCGGACTGTCCTGGATGTCGGCGAGCTGGAGCACGCGGAACTTGCCGGAACGGTGGAACTGCAGCCGTCCCAGCCGCGCCGACACGGAGACCGGGCGCACGTCCTCGGGCGCGGCCGCCATGCCGGAACCGGCGGCGGTCTGCCGCGTCGTGGTGATGTTGAAATCCGTCATACGGTCAAGAGTAGTACATGCGACGGTGGGGACGCGGAAAGGCGGGCAGGTGGCGGGCGATGGCGCGGCGGTCTCGGCCCTGGGCGCAAGCGACGGCCGGTTTGAGCCGATGCCACTCGACGATCGCGTCAAGCCGGACTCCCGCCGCTGTGGCGTCGTAGTCGCGCCACGCGTTCGCGACGAACCTGCGGCGGCGGTGCGGATCTTCCCCGCGGTCTCTTTGTTCTCGTCCAGCATGGTGAAGTCCCCGGCAACTGAGCGGACGGCCGCAAGAACGAAACCGACGATGACGTGTGCGCGGTCAGCCGAAAAGCTCGTCGTGGGTGCCGGCGCGCTGGAAGATGGCCAGTTCATCGGTGGTGCACCAGATGAGCAGCCAGTCGCCGGCGGTGGCGACATGGCACTCGTTGGAGCCGCGCCACTCACCCGACAGCGTGTGCATGCTGTGGCGGCGCTTCAGCTCCTCGATGGATTCGACGGTGTTGTCGAGAATGAGCTGCATCACTGTGTCAAGCGGCCCGATGTCGACGTGGCGTTTCCGCAGACGTTTGAGGTCTCGCGCGTATTTCGCGGTGGGTGCCGGCCTCAACATCAGATGCCCAGACTCTTGTACATCTCATCGAGACTGGCGTACGAGGGGCCGCCGTTTCTGATGATCTCCTCGGTTTCACGGAGGGCCTCACGGCTCTCCTCGTTGGGCCGCTCCGACTCGAAGGTGAGCGGGATGCTGCGGGTGCGGGCCATCTGCGTCCAGAACGCGCGGGTGACGGAGGCGAGGGTGAGCCCGTATTCCTCGGCCACCTCCGACGCCTGGGCGATGATCTGCTTGTTGGCCCTGATGGCCTTGGACTCCGTCGCCTTGGCGGGGGCTACCATCGTTGCGGTCATAACGGACCTCCTTTGCATGTGCCTGTATGTCGTACGCACTGTGTGCTGGTGTGACGCATTTTACCACATCAGCACACATCGCGGGAGTCGGCGCACCCGACGGAAACGGGACAGGCGGCGCGAACCCTCGCCGCGGATTGTCATTGGCTCCGGCATCGCGACGCCGGCAAGACCATCGACGTGAGTCCGGCGAGCCGTGTCCGGACGGCACGAACCGCCGAACGGCTTGACCGGTAACGTCGCATGGAGAACAGAATACATGCCGCGCATGCGCCCCGACCTCCGCTCACCCGGCCGAGGTCAGCTCGGCAATTACACTGGTGGGCATGGCAAATGCTTCACGAATGACGGCGCTGCAACGCCGTGAGCAACTCATCCGCGTCGGACGCGCACTGTTCGCGGCGAAGGGGTTCGAGGCGGTGAGCGTCGAGGAGATCGCGGCGAACGCCAAGGTCAGCAAGCCGATCGTCTACGAACACTTCGGCGGCAAAGAGGGACTCTACGCCGTGATCGTCGACCGCGAGATGCAGGCGCTCACCGGCGCGCTCATCCAGTCGCTCACCGACACGACCACGCACCCACGGCAGATCGTGGAACGCGCGGCGCTCGCATTGCTCACGTATATAGAGGAGAACGCCGAAGGGTTCCAAGTGCTCGTACGCGACTCGCCGAGCACCGATCCGGCCGGGTCGTTCAGCTCGCTGCTCGGCGACATCAGCCTGCGCGTCGAGGACCTGCTGACCGAGGCGTTCAAACGGCAGAAGCTCTCGCCCAAAGGCGTGCCGTACTATGCGCAGATGCTCGTCGGCATGACCGTGTTCACCGGGCAGTACTGGGCCGACCGGCCCAAAGTAAGCAAGGAGCAGCTGGCCGCGTACATCGTGGACCTGGCGTGGCATGGCCTCTCGCGGCTCGACTCGAAGCCGACGCTGCGCTTCGAGAGCCAGAAGGCGAAGCAGGAGGCCGCGAAGGCCGAGGCGCGGGCGCGCAAGGCCGAGGAGAAGGCGGCGGCGAAGGCCGGGAAGACGGCGGAAGCAGCCGGATCCGGCGAAGACGCCGCTGCGGACGGCGACGTCAACGAGCCAGCGGACGGCGAACCATCCAGCACCGACGAGTCCGGCGACGACGCATCCGCCCTCCTTAGCCGTAAATCAGAGTGACCCTGTATAACGGACATCATGGATTCAATGGACCAGCCAACGAACCAACCGGGCGCGGGCACGGTTGCGGCCGCGGGGGCGACTGCCGCCGACACCCCGACGCCCGCCCCGGCCGAAACCGCGAAAACACTCACGTTCGTGGTGCCGGCATACAACATGGAGACGTATCTCGAACGGTGCGTGGCATCGCTGCTCTCGGCGAGCGACACCAGCGACATCGAGGTCCTCATCGTCGACGACGGCTCGCACGACGCGACCGCCGAACTCGCCGACCTGTACGAGCGGCGGCATCCGGGCATCGTGCGGGCCATCCACCAGCCGAACAAGGGACACGGCGGCGCGGTCAACACGGGCATCGCGGCGGCGCGCGGCATGTACGTGAAGGTCGTGGACGCGGACGACTGGGTGGACACGCCCTCGTTCGACACGGTGATGGACACGTTGCGCGCACAACGCGACGCGGCCGCCCCGGTCGACATGGTCGTGGCCAACTACGTGTACGACAAGGTCGGCAAACGGCACAAGCACACGGTGAACTTCCGGCACGCAATGCAGGCCGGGCGCACACTCGGCTGGGACGACCTCGGCCGGTTCGGCATCGCCGAGTACATCCTCATGCACGCGCTCATCTACCGCACGCAGGTGGTGCGCGACTCCGGCATGACGCTGCCGGAGCACACGTTCTATGTGGATTTCATCTACGCGTACCAGCCGTTCCCGTGGGTGCGCACGATGCTGTACCTGGATGTGCCGTTCTACCACTATTTCATCGGGCGCGACGGGCAAAGCGTGCAGACCGACGTGATGATCCGGCGGGTGGACCAGCTGCTGCACGTCAACCGGTGCATGGTCGAGGCGACGCCGGAGCGCGGGACCGTGCCGGACGGGCTGTATCGGTATATGATCCATTTTCTTGCGATCGAGAGCTCGGTGACGTCGGTGTTCCTGATCCTGTCGAAGGACAAGGCGAATTACCGGCGCAAGGACGAGATGTGGGCGGCGATCGACGCCGCCTCGGCGGGCATCGGGCAGGATGTGCGGCGCAAGCTGGTCTCGCGGGCACTCAATCTGCGCGGTTCGGTGGGGCGCTGGGTGATCCGGCGCGGGTACACCGTGGCTGAGCATGTGGTCGGGTTCAACTGATGGGCGGGCCGGCCAGATGCGGGGCCGGCTTACTGCGAATCCGACTTGTTGCGGGCCGTATTCCGTATTCTTAGGTTCCTTCGCGCGGCGGATGGGTGCACGAGGCGGGTACGGCATCCCAGAAACGGCTTGATACCAATGGCGTCGGCAGACGGAAAGCGGCTTATAGCCGGCGCCGGCACCAAAGCATACGGAGTACCGTCCAAAACAGGCCGGTGACTCTTGCATGGGCCAGCCGGCAGCCGGCAAATCAAGGTTATCCGACTGGCAGGCTGCCGGTCGGGCGCCGATATCAGGGCATGTCAGCGCGTTCGCGCCCGCATATTCCGCATGATTTGAAGGCTATTCCGGAGTAGGCGGGCATTGGCGTGAGTATCAAGCAGAATCGGCCGGAAATCGGCTTGCAGTTTCCGCCATTTTCCAAGGAACTCATATCGCGGCATATCGTGTCTACTGGCGGCAATGCCCGCCTACTCCGGAATGTACTCGAAAACAGGCCGATTGTGCCGCGCTGAAGGCGGGGAGCCCGGCGGAAAGGGCGGGTGCGCGCGTAATAGCGGGCGCATTCTGACGGCAGGGATCAATGGCGGGGCCGAGCTGCGGGCGTTTGATGCGAGGAACAAGCCGCAGCTGGCAGCACATGGACGCAGAAGGAGCGGATTATGGCCTGTCTCGACCGTGTGCAACTGGCATCTTCACGTCACTGTGCTCGGGCGTACACAGTGACGCAGGTGCGAAAGCCCAGTGTTTGCAAGGGGTTTCGACAATGCGTCACTGTGCTCAGGCGAGCAGAGTGACGCGGGTGTACTCCACAGCCCCGAGACTTATCGACGTTCACATTCAATGCCCCGGGAATCGGGCAAAACAGGAGCCAGACAGGGACCGCCCTCAGTCTCACTTCGCAATGCAGCCCCCGTCATCGGGGGCGGCGTGCGGAGCAACACAGCGACACCGGCTGCCCGACATACGGGCATATGCATACATAGTTTACTAAATCCTCCTATCGTGGCTCCGAGCACCGGCCGAGCGACAGCACCATCCGCCCGGCCAGCACTATCAGGGAGGTTTCCATGAAGAAGAAGTACGGCACCGCGCTGCTTGCGGCGGGCGCAGCCATCGTCATGCTGCTCAGCGGCTGCGGCACCAGCAGCACGAGCGGCTCCGGCACCGAGGCCGGCTCCAACATCATCTCCGTCTACGGCAGCGAGCCGGCGCACCCGCTGTTCCCGGGCAACACGACCGAGGCCGGCGGCGGCAAGGTCGTCGACCAGCTGTTCGCGGGCCTCGTCACCTACGGCTCCGACGGCAGCATCCACAACGAGGTCGCCCAGAGCATCACCTCCAGCGACAACGCCACCCACTACGTCATCAAGATCAAGAAGGGCTGGAAGTTCACGGACGGCACGCCCGTGACCGCGCACTCCTTCGTGGACGCGTGGAACTACACCGCCAACAGCGCGAACAAGCAGGCGAGCGCCAGCTTCTTCAACACCATCGAAGGCTACGACGCGCTGCAGGCCGCCGACGTCGATCCGAAGGCCACGCTGTCCGGCCTGAGCACGCCCGACGACTACACGATCGACGTGAAGCTGTCGCAGTCCGACTCCGCGTTCCCGGTCAAGTCCGGCAGCCACGCGTACATGCCGCTGCCCGAGTCCGCGTTCAAGGATCCGAAGAAGTTCGGCGAGAACCCGGTGAGCAACGGCCCGTACAAGTTCAAGTCGTGGACGCACAACCGCAGCATCGAGATGGTGAAAAACCCCGATTACAAGGGCAACCGCGTGGCCAAGAACGACGGCCTGACCTTCAAGATCTACACGTCGCCGGACTCCGCGTACGCCGACCTCAAGGGCGGCAACCTCGACTTCACGAACGCGATCCCCGCCACGCAGCTGTCCACGTTCCAGAACGACAGCTCCATCAAGGCGTACAACCAGCCGGGCGGCAACACGCTGACGTTCACCATCCCCGAGTCGCTTGAGCACTTCGGTCAGAACGAGGAGGGCAACCTGCGCCGTCAGGCCCTGTCCATGGCGATCAACCGCAAGACCATCGCCGAGAAGATCTTCAACGGCACGTCCACGCCGGCCGTCGACTTCCTCGCCAAGCCGATCAGCGGCTACTCCGACAGCCTCAAGGGCAACGAGGTGCTGACCTACAACGCGGCCAAGGCCAAGGAGCTGTGGGCGAAGGCGGACGCGATCTCCAAGTTCAGCGGCGAGTTCAAGATCGCGTACAACGCCGACGGCGACGCGAAGAACTGGGTGGAGGCCGTGTGCAACTCCATCAAGAACACGCTCGGCATCACCGCCAAGGGCGCCGCGATGGCGACCTCGTCCGAGTTCCTCGCCGACGTGGACGCCGGCAAGATGACCACCGCGTACCGCAGCGGCTGGGGCCCGGACTACCCCTCCGCCGACAACTACCTGATCCAGCTGTACGCTTCCAGCGCGGCGGACGGCAAGGGCGCGAACACTGGCAGCTACAAGAACCCGAAGTTCGACGCGCTCATGGACAAGGCGCTGTCGGCGTCGTCGATCGACGAGGCGAACAAGTACTACCAGCAGGGTGAGGAGATCCTGCTGCAGGATCTGCCGGCCATCCCCCTGTGGAACCAGAACGCGACCGCGGCGAGCACGCCGAACGTCTCCGGCGTCGAGTTCGACTACGGTGGCGGCCCGGTGTTCACCGCGCTGACCAAGAAGTAAGGACGAGCGTGGACCATCAGTCCGCGTCCGGCCGGCTGTCAGCCAGCTGACCGGATGTCACAGCGGGTGTCGGGTAGGGCTGTACGTGCCTGCCCGACACCCGCTGTGATGTCACGAACCCCGTCCCCCTCCCCAAGATGCACAATGTGCGTCTTGGGGAAATTTTGTGAGGAAAACGTGAAGGAGCGGCATGGATTGTGTACCTTAGGGCGCACAATCCATGCCGCTATCTCCCTAAGATGCACATTGTGTATCTTAGGAAGGTTTGGCGGACTGAACTGGGCAGGCCTACCAGCCCGCCAGCCCAGTTCGGCCCGTACCGTTCCAGCCCGCCAACAGACCCGGCCCGCACTCAAAAGGGCAGGCCTACCAGTCTGCACCGTTCCAACCGATTCGCATCGACCGACCAACACCAACCCACCAACCAGGAGGAACAACACGCATGTCCATCGAACTGACGCCCGTCGCGCCGCCTGAGCCGATCACGCAGCGTACGGAGATCACCGTCGCCGGCACCACGCTGCGATTCGACCCGCGCACCGGCCGCTTCTCGTTCAGCCGCGCGACCACAGCAGCGTCCAGCGCGACCGCCGAAGCGTCCAGCACGCCCGGCACCAGCACGCCCACCCCCGCCCCCGCCGAATGGGCCGAAACCGACGATGTCGCCTGCACGCCGAAGCTGATCACCAAACAGGGCACGTTCGCGTTCACCGACGCTGCCGCGATCGCGCACGCCCGCCGCGAAACCGGCACCGGCGCCGGCGTGGTCAGCACGTACACCGGCTTTGGCAACACCGCGTACGCCTTCGAGACGTGGGTGTGGGTGGAACGCGCGAGCGGCGACGTGCTGTTCGAGTGGATTCCGCTCAACGAGACGGGTCTCGACATCCAGACCGTCAAGTGGCCTGCCGCGATGGAGTTCGACCGTCCGACCAGCCGCGACGTCACGCTCATCACGCACGAGCAGGGCGTCATGATTCCGAACGACTGGCCTACCGCGGTGACGACCAAGGACATCGCGTTCGACGGCCGATTCGAGACGGCCGGCGGCTACATGCCGTGGTTCGCGCAGGTGCGCGGCGCGGCGACGTCCGGCAACAGCACCACCGGCAACAGCGCGACGCCCGGCAACAGCAGCACCCCCGCCTTCGCGGGCGGCGACGGCTACATCGCGATCTGCGAGACGCCGTGGAACGCCGGCTACGGCATCGACCATCCGGCCGGCGGCCCGTCCACGCACGTCGGCATGTGGTTCGAGCCGAGCCTCGGCCGCATGGACTACCGCCGCGTGGTGCGCCTGAAACTGCTCGCGCACGCCGACCACACGGCCGTGTGCAAGGAGTACCGCCGCTGGGTGAACGAGCGCGGCCGCCTGCGCACGCTCGCCGAGAAGGCGGCGCGCAACCCGTCCGTGCGTGACCTGATCGGCCGGTCGTGGGTGCATGTCGGCATCAAGACGAAGGTGCAGCCGGACTCGTCGTTCTACGATCCGCAGGACCCCGGCAAGAACGATTCGCTCGTCACGTTCGCGCAACGCGAAAAGCAGATGCGCACGCTGCATGCGATGGGCGCCGGCCGTCTGTTCATGCATCTTGACGGCTGGGCGCAGCCCGGCTACGACAACGAGCATCCCGACTATCTGCCGGCGTGCCGCGAAGCCGGCGGCTGGGACGGCATGAAGTCGCTGGTCGACACGATCCACGCGCAGGGCGACATGTTCGGCACGCACGACCAGTACCGCGACTACTACTTCACCGCCGCCACGTTCGACCGCCGCAACGCGGTGCTGCAGGCGGACGGCACGAACCCCGAGCACGCGCGCTGGGCGGGCGGCCACCAGACCTACCTGTGCGCCGAGCTCGCGCCGGACTACGTGCGCCGCAACTTCGGCGAGATCGCCGCGCACGGCGTGCGGCTCGACTGCGCGTACCTTGACGTGTTCACCTGCAACGAGGGCGACGAATGCACGAATCCGGAGCATCGCATGAGCCGGCGCGACTGTTACGAGCGGCGTGCGGAATGCTTCGAATACCTGCTTTCGCACGGCATCCTCTCCAGTTCCGAGGAGGTCTCCGACTGGGCGGTGCCGAGCCTCGTGTTCTGCCATTACGCACCGTACGACTTCCAGATGCGTTCGCCCGACGCGCCGCGGCAGGGTGTGCCGGTGCCGCTGTACAACCTCGTCTACCATGACTGCGTGATCGAGCCGTGGATGATGGAGCGCGTGGCCGGCGGCGAGGATTACATGCTGTACGCGCTGCTCAACGGCGGCGCGCCGTATCTGATCCGCGACGCCGCGTACATCGGCGTGGACGGCGACATGGATGAGGCGGCGCGCGTCCGCACCGAGAACGACATCGAACGGTGCCGCGCGGTCGCCGACTTCCATGAGAAGGTGGGCATGCAGGAGCTGGTGCGTCACGATTTCGTGGGCGGCGACCCGCTCGTGCAGCGTTCGCAGTTCGCCGACGGCTCGGCGGTCACGTGCGACTTCCACGCGAACACATATGTGATCGCGTGACGATTGCGGTCGCGTGACGCACGGTGATCGCATGACGCAGCGCAACACACCATGCGTGACGCTCTGTGTCACAGCGGGTACCTACCCGCTGTGACACAACAACGAAACCCCAATAATCGCAACGATTCCGCGGTGCCGTCACAGCGGGTGGGTACCCGCTGTGACGAGACTGCGGAACGCAACACACGACACACGCAACAACAACACAAGGGGCGGGGTCCGCAACCAACTTGCGGACCCCGCCCCTTGCCGTATCGGCACTACTGTATCGGCACTACCGCCGATTCAGAATGTCACTTCTGGATCTGGTCGAGCAGCGGCACGTTGTCGTAGCCGAACTTGACGTTCTTGAGGTTCGGCGTGGAGACGGCGATCGCGTTCATGTAGAACAGCGGGACGTTCGGCAGCTCCTGCGTGAGGATCTCCTCGCCCTCGTGGTAGTACTTGTTCGCGGTCTCGGAGTCGGACGAGGCGAGCGCCTTGTCCATGAACGCGTCGAACTCCGGGTTCTTGTAGTCGCCGTAGTTCGCGCCCTTGCCGTCGGCGGTGGACGAGTCGTACAGCTGCACGAGGTAGTCGTCAGCGGCCGGGTAGTCGGCGGACCAGCCCATCATGTACGGCGTGCTGGTCTTGCGGGTGTCCATCTGCTCGGCCATCTCGGTGAACGTCGGCACGATGACGGTCTTGGTCTCGACGCCGAACGCCTGGCTCCAGAAGTTGACGATCGCCTCGGCGGTCTCCTTGTAGCCCGACTGGTCGGCGCTGTACGTGAAGGTCAGCGGACCGGTCCACGGCGAGATCTTGTTGGCCTCGTCCCACAGCTTCTTGGCCTCGTCCGGGTTGTACTCGAACACGGTCTTGCCCTTGAGCTGGTCGGTGTAGCCGGGGATGGACGGCGCGATGAAGTCGACGGCCGGGGTGCGGGTGCCGTTGAAGATCTTCTTGGCGATCTGCGCGCGGTTGATGGCCATGGACAGGGCCTGGCGACGCAGGTTGCCTTCCTTGTTGCGGCCGAAGTGCTCAAGACGCTCGGGGATCGTGAAGAACATGATACTCGAGCCGGGCTGGCTGTACGCCTTGACGTTGGAGTCGGTCTGGAAGGTCTTCATCGCGTTGGCGGGCACGCCGCTCAGGTCGAGGTTGCCGGCCTGCACGTCGGCGTAGGCGGCCGCGGTGTCGGTGTAGACGCGGTATTCGATGCCGGCGTTCTTCACCTTGCGCGGGCCCTTGTAGTCCTTGTTGCGCGAGATCTTGATGTACTTGTTGTGCTCCCACGAGTCGAACTTGTAGGGGCCGTTGCCGACCGGGTGCTCGCCGAACGCGGACGGGTCCTTGTAGAAGGACTCGGGCAGCGGCATGTACGCGGTGTAGCCGAGCATGGTCGGGAACGTGGAGTTCGGGGCGTTGAGCGTGACGACCATCTTGGTGTCGCTCTGCACGTCGATGCCGGACAGCTGCGCGTTCTTGTCGACGCCCTTCTTCTGCAGGTCGTCGTAGCCCTTGATCGAGGAGAAGAACGACGAGGCGATCTGGGCGTTCGTCGCGTTCGCGGTGTAGCTCCACGCCTTGGCGAACGATTCGGCGGTGACCGGCGTGCCGTCGGTGAACTTCCAGCCGGAGTTCAGTTCGATCGTGTACTGGCTGGAGTCGTCGTTGGCGGTGATGGACTTGGCGACCTCGTTGGCCGTGGAGCCGTCCTGGTTGTAGGAGACCAGGCCGGAGAAGAGTTCGCGCAGCACGATCGCGGCCGGCGTCTCGTTGGTGTCGCCGGGGATCAGCTTGCTTTTCGGCTCGATGGACGCGTACGAGATGACCGAGTCCTCGCCGGTGGCGCTGTTGGTGGTGTTGGAGCTGCCGCAGCCGGACAGCAGCATCGCGGCCGCGCACACGGCGGCGGCGCTCGCGATGATACGTTTCTTGAGATTCATGGCAATCCTCTCTCTGTTCCCCGCCGGCTCTCCATTCCGGCGTTCTTAAGTCACGCAATATAACGGTGTGATGTTCCGCATTCGGCGACGTGACCACGTCGTGAGACGGATTGTGGAATGAGGATGGAGGCGGGGTGGCGAGAGGACCGGCGGACCGCCGTCTGACCGTCCCCCTGTCACAGCGGGTAGGCACCCGCTGTGACGCAACAGTGAAATCCCAGTAATCGCAACAGTTCCGTGGCTCACGTCACAGCGGGTAGGTACCCGCTGTGACAACAGAAGAAGACAATGCGCACGGAGAGCGCGCTGCCGCGTCAGGAGAGCATGCTGCCGCGTCAGGCGACCCAGCGGTCGGACATCGCGAAGGCGTTGTTCATGTGGTTGCTGCCGTCGTAGACCACGCGGTCGAGCAGCTTCGACGTACGCTCGCGCAGGAAGTCGGCCATCCGCTCGTTCGCCTCGGCGAGCAACGCCGTCGCCGGACGGCCGTCCGTTGCGGCTGCGTCACCGGCGGCTACGTCACCGGCGGCTGCCACCGCGGTGTCCGTCTGCTCGACCAGCCGGTGACCATACGCACGCACCTGCTCGACGTACGCGCCGATCGCGTTCGCCGTCTCATACCAGTGCGCGTCGGCGATGACCGCGATCAGCCGGTTCGTCCAGTACAGGTTGTCGGTCGAGACGGTCGGCGTGGTGTCGCGCAGGTAGGCGGGCGTGTCGTCGACGTTCGCGTAGAACGGCGCGGCCGTGGTGAACACGCCGGAACCGTACGAGATCCACATGACCGCGCGGGCGGCATCGGGAACGTCCGGGCGCAGCTCGATCGCAACCATGTGGCCGGTGCGGTTCACGCCGATCGGGCGGTAGCGGTGGCGCGACTCGGGCGTGCCGAGCGTGCCGTACGGGTCGTACGGCGTGTCCTCGAAGTGCGAGCCGAGCAGGAAATCCACGTCCTCGATGGTCACCTTGTTCTCCGGCACACGGCACCACGGGATGTCGTCGGAGGACGGCGTGTAGCGGGCGGCCGGCGAATCCCAGTCCTCGCTGGGGTTAAGATGGCGCTGCATGTACCAGGCGCGCGGCGTGTTGTAGATGTGGTCGCGCGGCGAAGTGGAGCCGAACACCGTGCGCGGGTTGAAGTGGTCCGGCAGCTGCCAGGGCGCGATCCGGCCCTCGGCGGCAGAGGCCTGGCCCATGCCGCGGTCGAGGTGATGGCCGTCGATGAACTCGCGCAGGTCGGCGCTGCACATGAAGTAGCGTTGCGCGCCGAACGCGTCCGACATGTCGAAGTCGTCGATGCCCAGCTGGTTGGGGATGGTCGCGTAGCAGTCGTCGGGCACGCGGCGGGCGATCCAATGGTGGCCGCCGATCGTCTCGACATACCAGATCTCGTCCACGTCGGAGATGATCACGCCGTTCGACTCGTACGTGCCGTACCGCTCAAGCAGCCCGCCAAGCCGGGCGACGCCTTCACGGGCCGTATGCACGTACGGCAGGACGAGCGTGATGATGTCCTCCTCGCCGATGCCGCCAGGGACCTCGGGCTTGTAGTCGTCATCGCCCGGCTGGCCGTGGGCGGGCACGAGCTCGACGAGCGGGTCGGCGGCGAGCACGCGCTCGTTGACGGCGATGGTCTCGGTGGCGCTCATCGCCACGTTGCGCTCGCTGGCGCCGGCCTCCGCGAGGATGCCGCGGTTGTTGAGGACGTTCGGCACGATGCTGTAGCGGCACGGGTCGTCCGGAAGGTCGATGGCAACGTGGCTGAGCACGCTCACATAGTGGCGCGGCTGGTCTTCGGGGCGGACGGCGACGAACCGCTTCGGGTCGTAGCGGCCGGAGCCGGAATCGTCGTCGCGGGCGATGATGGTCGCGCCGGTGTTGCTGGCTTCTTTTCCGATGAGAATAGTGGTGCAAGACATGGTTTCCACTGTAGGAGCACCACGGAAGAAGACGGGCGGGGATGTTCGGTGGCGAAATTTTTTGCTTAACGAAGTTAATATTCTCATGATTTTTTCAGGTAATTGCCATGTCTTCCCATGAAACGTCCTGTTAAATCGTTCTTACGACCGCAAGGCCGCACATAATTGAACCCCTTCTTCTCTTCTCTCTCAAAGAAAAGCCCGGCCCAACCGCCGGGCTTTTCTCGTATCTGGCAATCCCCGGAAAACCGGGCTTTTACCGGACTGCACACTCTACGCGCGCCTCGGAGCCGCCACACCGGGAACCTAAGAATACGGAGTATCGCCGCAAACTATTGCCTTTTGCCGTCGAGGCCGATACATTGAAACGAGCACCGAGCTGCAAGGCGCGTTCGCACTGTGTCCATACTGCGGCTGCGCTGTGTCTGCCCAGACTACATCCATAACGACCCCCACGAAACGGAGCCGTCCCCCAATGACCAGCAACACCCAGCCAAGCCCCGCCACGTCCACCGCGCGCCCCCGCCACGGCCTGACCATCCCCAACCTCATCACCATCGGCGTGTTCTCTGCGCTGTATTTTGCGCTCGTCGCCGTCGCCACGCTGGTCAGCACACTGACGCTCGCCGGATTCGGCTCGATCCTGCTGCCGGCCGTCGCGGCGCTGATCAGCGGCAGCGTGTTCATGCTCATGGCGGCGCGCGTGGGCAAATTCGGCGGCATCACCATCATGGGCATGGTCGTGGGACTGTTCCTGTTCGTCTCCGGGCATTTCGTGCTGTCGTTCATCGCGAGCATCGTGTTCCCGCTGGCCGCCGACCTCATCGCGCGCGCCGGCCGATACCGCAGCCGCGCGCTGCTGCTCGTCAGCTATGTGGTGTTCTCGTACGGGCTCACCGGCCCGATCCTGCCGCTGTGGTTCATGAAGGACGCCTACGTGGCGAGCCTCAAGGCGCACGGCAAGGATGCGGCGTACATCGACGGCGTGTTCGCGCAGATCAACACCGGCACGTTCTTTCTGTCGATGGCGGCGATCCTGGTGTTCGCGCTCATCGGCGGCTGGTTCGGCCAGCGGCTGTGCGCGAAGCACTTCGCCAAGGCCGGCATCGCCTGATGAGCTCTGACGGCAACACGTTGGCCAAGGGGCGGCGCGAGCCGGCCTCGCCGGGCGCACGCGACGGATTGCCAGGACAGTCCGGCCGGCAGGAGAAGACGCCTGGCATGACGGGCGTGGGAAACGCGGCGCCTGCAGCCAACGCAACGACTGCGGCAGGCGATGTGATGCCGCCGGCAGCCCACACAGCATCGCCTGTCGTCGCATCGTCGTTCCACCCCAACCGCACGCTCGCGCTCGATCCGCGGGCCAAACTGTACCTGCTGCTGGCGGCGAACCTGCTGCTGTTCTTCCACGTGAGCACGCGCGCCGAGGCGCTGCTCGTGGCGCTGTGCCTCGTGCCGCTGGCCGTCGCCGGCCGATGGCGGGCGGCGCTGCGTCTGGGCGCGCTGTACATCGTGCTGCTGGCGCTGGGACTGTGGTCGGGGGCCGCGTCGCTCTCCGGCTCCGGCTCGACGGGCGGCGCGAGCGCAACCGCAACCGCCAACGCCGGCGCCGCCGCGGCGACCACGGCCGACGCCCTGCCCGTCTGGCTGCACGTCGTCGGCCTGTTCTCGGTCGGCCTGCGCATGATGATGCCCTGCCTGATCACCGGCGCATACGCGTTCACGACCACGCGGGTGAGCGAGTTCGTCTGCGCGATGCGACGGATGCGGGTGCCGGAATCGGTGACGATCCCCTGCATGGTGGTGATCCGCTTCTTCCCGACAATCGCGCGCGACTACCGTTCCATCCGCGACGCGATGGCGTTGCGCGGCATCGCATCCGGCCGGCTGGGCGTGCTGCGCCATCCCGTGCAGACCCTGGAATTCGTCATCGTGCCGCTGCTGATGAACGCGACGATCGTCTCGCGCGACCTGTCGGCGGCCGCGCTGACCAAAGGCCTCGGACTGCCCGGCCGGCACACCAGCATGATCGAGATTCGGATGCGATGGTTCGACTGGGCGGCGATGGCGGTGTGCACGCTGCCGCTCGCACTGGGAATCGGAGGTGTGCTGTGAGCGACATCATCGAATTGCGCGACTGCTCGTTCGAATATCAGGCGACGGAAAACTCCGCAGGCACTGCGCACGATACGACCGCAACGGCACTGAATCACGTCACCCTCACCGTGCGCGCGGGCGAAGTGGTCATGCTATGCGGGCAAAGCGGCTGCGGCAAGACGACGGTGACGCGACTGCTCAACGGCCTGATCCCCGAGTTCTACGAAGGTCCGCTCACCGGATTGCGCGAGGTCGGCGGACTGCGCGGCGACCAGGTGACGGTCGACGCGCTCGTGCCGCTCGCCGGCAGCGTGTTCCAGAATCCGAAAACCCAGTATTTCAACGCGGACACGACCTCAGAGATGGCGTTCGCCTGCGAGAACCTCGGCTGGCAACCGCAGCGGATCCGCACGCGGCTTGCCGAGGTCGCGCGGCGGTTCGAGCTCGGGCCGCTGCTGGACCGGCCTGTGTTCACGCTGTCCGGCGGCCAGCAGCAGCGGCTCGCCGTGGCCGCCGCGACGATGCCCGTGCCGCGGATCATGGTCATGGACGAGCCGACAAGCAACCTCGACGCGGAGGCGATGCGCGGCCTGCATGATATGGTCGCCCGGCTCAAGGCGGACGGCGTGACCGTGATGATCGCCGAGCATCGGCTTGCCTGGTGCGCCGACCTGGTGGACCGGTATGTGGTGTTCGAGGCGGGGCGTGTCGCCGCCGAGTACACGGCCGCGCAATTCCACGCACTGAGCGGCGGGCAGCTGGCCGAAATGGGGCTGCGTGCGCTCGATATGGAGCCGTATCGCCGCCGGGTCGCCGAATTGAGCGTCGGCGAGGTGCCGCGGGAGGCTCTTTGCGAAACGAATGCGGGGCAGGACCGTCGCGCCGACGCGCCCTGCGGGCAGCTACGCAGGCAACCACATGGGCAAAATGGCCTGTTTCGGAGCCTATTCCGGAGCAGGCGGGCGTCGGCTGAAGTATCCGCCGATATTCGCGACGATCGAGGCGCTGAAAACGGCGGAATTCCAATAATGCCGCGTCCCGCTGAATCGCCGCTACCGGAGCCCATGCCCGCCTATTCCGGAATAGGCTCCACAGCAAGCCAAAAACCGACCCATGACGCCGAGGATGGTCCCCGTTCGGGCGGCTCGAGGGCTTTCGGCGGCGCAACGGGACGGCCCGCCGCGGAAATTGATGCGGAAGAGGCCCTCTCCAGCGGCTCGGCCGGCAGCGGTCTGCCGATCGGCGACATCGTGATCGCTACGGACGGGCTCATCATCGGGCACGGCCGCCGCAGGCACCGGCCTGGAAGCCGGCGCAATCGCAATGGCAGCAACAACGGTGTCACAGCACAGACTGCCAACTATGACTGTGACGCCGGCAGTGAGAACGGGCCGAACGCCCGCCAGAACGCCACCGACCCTACCGCCGGCGTCGGCAGCGAGAACGGGCACAACGCCGGCCACGGCGGCCGACGAGATGCCGTCCGCAGCCACTCCGGCGCGACATTCACCCGCGCAATCCCCGACCTGCAGCTGGCCGCCGGGCGCATCACCGGCCTGATGGGCCGCAACGGCGCCGGCAAAACCACGTTGCTGCGCACCTTATGCGGTTTGGAACGCCCGCTTGACGGGCGCGTGCTGCTGCATGGCCGGCCGGCACGCGCCGGCGAGCTGACCCGTGCGGGGTTCCTGGTGATGCAGGACGTGAACTACCAGCTGTTCGCCGACAGCGTGCGTGAAGAGGTGCTGCTGGGCGCGAGCGCGGACGCGGGCATAGCGGGCGATGCCGATGCCACACGCCGCCGTTGCGACAAGATCCTGGCAGGCCTTGACCTGCTGAAGCTGGCGGACCGGCATCCGATGAGCCTGTCTGGCGGGCAGAAGCAGCGGCTGGCCATCGCGTCGGCGCTGATGTGCGGCAAGGAGCTCATCATGCTGGACGAGCCGACGAGCGGTCTGGACCGGCGGCACATGATGCAGGTCGGCGCGCTGCTGCGGCAGGTGGCGGACGCCGGCCGCGCGGTGCTGGTGGTCACGCATGACGACGAACTTGCCGCGCTGTGGTGCGATGCGATCGTGCGGCTGGATGATGATGCGGACTGAGATCGTCCGCGCGCCGATCGTCCCGCCCTCGCACGCGCGAACCGCGCACTGCGTCACGCGGACCACACACCACACACTGCATCACGCGGACCGGGCGAGCACAGTGACGACACCGCAAAAACCCAGTATTTCCAAGGGTTTTCCCACCCTTGTCACACGGACTGCCCGGTCCGCGTGACGCAGATCATCACAGACGAAACGACCAGCAGACATGGAGCGACATATGACCACCGACACCACGCGAAACACCACCCCGCCAGTCGACATCGCCCAATGGCTTGGCCCGTGGGTGAGCTTCGAGCGGCTGATCGACGGCGACGAGCCGGCGCTACGGCAGGCGTGGCGCGAATCGACCGCGGCGATGCGCGGCAAGCTGATGTTCCGGCTGCTCATGCGCGGCGACGCGCGGCGGTTCTGGCGTTGGGCGTGCCGCACGACGTGCCGCAAGAACCGGTCGCCGATCGGCGGCTGGCGGATCAGCGCCGCGGAGGATGGCAGACAGCCGACGGAGGAGCCGCTGGCCGAAGGCACCGGCAGCGCATCATGCTCGGAAGAACCGCCGCTTGGAAAACCAACCGGTTCGGCGTATGGTCAGCCGGCATTCCGCCTCGCATGGCTGGGGTCGGACGGCGGCACGCTCGGCGAGTACCGCTACCTGCTGGATCATATGATCGACCGCGGTCTGGAAGGCAAGCCGTGCTACGTGTTTCACGCCGTCGACGCGCCGGAGGGAAGCCCATTCCGTGTGCTCGTCGCGATGGACCCGATGCCGGAGCGTGGCGAACTCGCGCGCGGCGGCCTGCTCAGTCATCTGCATTTCCAGTACGGCATCAGCGAACGGGCTGTGTTGAGGGGCGTGGGAGCCGCCGCACGCCTGCGGCATCGCATGTGGTACCCGACCATGTGCGCCGACGAGGGGACGCTGCTCGACCGATGCAACATCGTGCGTGCGCTGCATCAGCTGCCCGCATGGACCGAACTGCCTGGGGAATCCACATCCTCTCGGCTCCCCTTGTGAGGGGAGCTGGCAGCGAAGCTGACTGAGGGGTAGACAGGCGCTATAGACGACTACAACACTGGATTCGGAAAGCGGGCAACGCTCCCCCAGTCGGCTTCGCCGACAGCCCCCTCCACCGAGGGGGCCAAGATGGCGGGCCGGCGACTGCCACACGAATCGACCAGTCACCGAAAGGACCACACTTTCTCTGCTCCCCACCGAAGAACCACACCCTCTCGGCTCCCCTTGTGAGGGGAGCTGGCAGCGAAGCTGACTGAGGGGTAGACAGGCGCCACTGGCAATCATGCATTGAATCGGGAAGCGGGTGACGCTCCCCCAGTCAGCCTACGGCCGACAGCCCCCTCCACCGAGGGGGCCAAGAAACGGGACAACCGCGCTGCGTTTCTGGCGGCTCGGCCCTCCACCGAGGGGGCCGAGGGGCGGGCCGGTCGACCTACGGCGAGGACGGCAATCGGGGATTCTCATGGTATTCCCAGCAAACACATACGTCTTGTTGAAGAACGTGCGGTTATATAGGAAGCACGGCAAGCAGTAACGAGCCGCACATAACTGAACCCCTTCTTCTCTCTTCTCTCTCAAGCCCGGCCCAACCGCCGGGCTTTCTCTTTCTCAAGACTCCTCGCCACCGCCCAAGCCCAGCCCCCGCAACGAAAAATCCCCCGGAAGCGCCATGCTTCCGGGGGATTTTCGCTTCTTCTGGATTACACGGTGCCCCCCGTGGGATTCGAACCCACAACCCACGACTTAAAAGGACGCTGCTCTAACCGTTGAGCTAGAGGGGCAACGTTTCCAATATACACGCGCGTGCGGGACAAATCAATCCGCCCCGCACGCGCGTCGCAGACGGCGCGTCACCGGCAGACGCGCCCCCGCAATCCGTCACTCGCTCGTCTTCAGCGGCTCGCCGGCGGAGACGACGCACGCGTTGCTGTAGCAGATCATGGCGTCCATCGCCGGGTCGGGCATGGGATCGGCCTTCTCGGACGAGTTCGAGGATCCCAACGCCACCGTGCTGACCACCCACACGCTGACGGTCTTGTCGTTCTCGAACTTCACGTTGGCCAAGCCGGTCATGTTGCCGTAACCATCGTCGCCGCCGATCGCCTTGCCGTTCTCGAGAGCCTGCTCGAAGGCGTCCCAGTCGGCGACGTAATGCGCGTTGCTGTACAGAAAATCACCGTATCCGCTGTTCTGGTACCACGGGTGCAGCGCGAGGACGCTCGCCGCGACGCCGTCGGCCAGCAGGTACTCGTCGAAGCCGTGGAGCGTGAGTTCCACTTTTTCGGCCACATACTGGACCGTCGTGGTGCTGTCTTCCCTATGCGACTTGATGACGGCGTCCTTCTTCTCGCCGGTCCACTTGACCGTGACGGCGAGGTCCTCCTCGCCTTCGACCTTGTTGCCGTTGGCGTCGGCCGCGTGCATGGTGCCGCTCTTCGCGATGTAACAGCGCGCGGTGATCGTGGTGGCCAGCTTGATGCCGTCGAAGTCGGCGCCCTGCTTGAGCTGGTCCATGGTGTAGCAGTCGTCGTTGATGTCAGTGCTGACGACCTTGCTTTCCTGCTTCTTGCTGGTTTCGGACTTGGTGGACGACTTGCCGGACTGCGATGTCTTCTGGCCGCTGCCAGACGCGCCCGACGTGTTCGACGCGTTGCCGCAGGACGCCAGACCGACGACCATCAGCAGGCCCGACAGCGCGGCGACCGCCTTCTTCATCACACTCATGTGCTCTCTCCTCGTGAACGATTGCGATATCGCGGAGAGCGTCGTCGACACAACCGACGTGACTATCAGGCGCCTTCCGGCTTCTCTCCAGCGTCCAGCCTACTCCTGCAGGTCGCGCAAGGCCGCCGCCCGGCATGTCTGCGAGCCGCAAGCCGCAGCCGGACCGTCACACCAGGCCGAGCGCGGCGAACGCGTTCGCAATGCCGTCGTCATGGATGTCGGTGGTGGTCATGTCGCAGAACCGTTCGATGCCGTGCGTCGCGTTGCCCATCGCCACCGACGTGCCGGCCGCCTTGAGCATGGCCGTGTCGTTGTCACTGTCGCCGATCGCGATCGTGTCGGCGATGCTGTAGCCGAGGTCCTTGGCGATTTCGCACACAGCCGTGCCCTTGTCGACGCCGTTGATGAGCAGCTCGCCGTTGTTGGGCGAGATCGCGTCGTACGAGCCGTGCACGAGCGTGAACCAGGGGGCGAGGTCGCGCGCGACGTCCTCGAACGTGACCTCCGGCGCGGGGCCGCTGAAATACGAGCCTTTGCTGGCGCGGATCACATGGCCGAGCGTGCTGCCCTCGGGGATGGGCACGTCGTCGATGAGATGCCAGTACCGCGCGAACTGGCCGTTGCGCCACGCGGACTTCTTCGCCTGCAGATGATGCAGGTAGCCGCGCGAGATGTACATGCCGTCCGCGCCCTGCCACTGGTAGTTCTCGATGTCGTGCGCCTTGAAGTAGGCGGTCGCGCGGTCGATGGCCTCCGGCGAGACGAACCGCTGGAAGATCACGCGGTCGCCGATGTTCGCCTGCGCGCCCGCCACCGACACCACGCCGTCGAAACCGAGGTCGAGGATGCTGCGCTCGATCTTCGGCAGCGAGCGGCCGGTGCAGATGAACAGCAGATGGCCGTTGGCCTGCGCCTGCCGGCATGCGAGTTTCGCGGATTCGGGCACGATGTGGTCGGCGTCGGCCAGCGTCCCGTCGATGTCAAGAAACACCAGTTTTCCGGTCATGCCGGCTCCTTTCGTCTTGCGTCCGCCACGTCGGCGCGGCGGCGGACGAAGTCACGGATATATGACGTTTCAATATACCGCAATCGGGCGCGACATGGTATGCACAGGGGATGGAGCCGGCGGACGGCGACGCGGCCGTCACTTCTGCGGTTTCTTCGCGGCCATGACCGCCTTGATGAGCTGCCAGTCGCGGGTCATGTAGAGGCCGAACGCGATGCCGAACGCGAGCAGGCCGATGGTGTCGGCGGTGATCATCGAGTACACGAGCGTGAAGATCATCCAGCCGATGACCTTGCCGTTGCGCAGGCCCGGCTTGACGAACCTGACCGCCACGACCACGGTGGCCGCGGCGACGGCGGCGGTCACGATGACGTAGAAGATTACCAGCGCGGTGTTGCTGGCGTTGCGCGTGAGCGCCTGCAGGGTCTGCGACGACGCCTGGGCCGCGTCCTCCATGCCGGGGATGAGGCCGCCGTACGCGAGGGCGAAGAACACGGCCATGGCCACCGAGTAGACGGCGCCGATGCACATGATCACCCGTTCCGGCGTGCGCTTCGAGTAGGGCGAGCGTTCGTTGGCTTTCGCCCGTGCGCGCATGTAGTTGTTCATCTTGGATGTCATGGTTCCTCCGACGTCGATGTGTGAGTCCGTCACACCATGGTAGCCGGGTTTTCTGATTTCGCGGTGTCGTGCGGGTCGCCGGGGTGGGGTGGGGGTTGCGGTTGGGTGGGGGTGGACTGGGACTTGGGCTGGGACGACTGGGCTGGGACGACTGGGCGGGGGACGGCTCGGCTGAGCGGGGGACGGCTCGACCGGACCGTGGGCGGTCTGCTGGGACGGCGGGCAGTCTGGTTTGCGGCCGTTTCCTGCCAGTACAGCCGTGGTCATAGTCGGAAACGGACGCCGATCGCGTTGTTTGCGGCCGTTTGCGACGAAGACCGCAGGGGAATTGGTCGAAAACGGACGCTGAGGGCCCGATTTGCGGCCGTTTCCAACTGGAACGGCCCCGGAAGCAGTCGGGAACGGACGCATTGCGCCGATGATACGGCAGGATATGACGTCCAGGATATGACGTCGAGTCAGGGGCGCCACGAGAGGTGGAAGGTGAGATGACGGCCAGCAGTCATAAAACTAGACATAGTGACTAGTGACACACTGTAATCGGCGCGACTTGGCGGCGGAGACCACCATCACGCCTATGCTACGTATTCCGTAGCGCTACGGATTTCGTAGCGGTATGCAGCGGTAAACAACCGCGAAGCGGGTGACGCTCCCCCAGTCACGGCCTCCGGCCGCGACAGCCCCTCCACCGAGGGGGCCGAGAGAAGGGGGCCGGCCCTCGCGCCCAGCCGTGCCGAGCCGCCGACCTGCCAACCCACGCCGCCAACCCGCCGCACACCAACCCGCCGCAACCCCGGAAAGGAACCGATGAAGAACGTATTGCGCATTGTGCGCCGCGACATCCTGCGTCTGCTGCGCGTGCCGACCGCATGGGTCATCATGGTGGGACTGATCATGATCCCGCCCATGTACGCGTGGTTCAACATCATCGGCTTCTGGAACCCGTACGGCAACACCGGCAACATCACCATCGACATCGCCAACGAGGACCGCGGCGCCAGCAACGCGACGCTCGGCGACCTCAAGCTCGGCGACCAGATCGTCGACCAGCTCAAAGCCAACGACCAGCTCGGCTGGCGCTTCGTCACCAGCGCCAAGGCCCTGAGCGACGTGCAGTCCGGCCGCAGCTACGCGGCCATCGTCATCCCCAAGGACTTCAGCGAGTCGCTCGCCGGCGTGGTGACCGACAGCGGCAAACGCCCGCAGCTCAAGTATTACGTGAACGAGAAGATCAACGCGGTCTCGCCCAAGATCACCGATACGGGCGCGTCCACGCTCGACAGCCAGATCAACAGCACGTTCGTCTCGACGGTCAGCGAAGTCCTCTCCGGCATGGTGAACACGATCGGCGACCAGATCAACGCCAAAGCCGACGCCGCCACCGCCAAGGCCATCGCCGAACTCGAGTCGACCGACGCGAAGATCACGAAGATCCGTTCGTCCATCACGGACCTCACGACATCGCTGCAGGCCGTGCCACGCAAGACCGCGCAGACCCGGCGCAGCGTCGCGCAGGCGCAGAGCCTCGCCCGGCAGGCGAGCGCCACGCTCAACGGCATCAGCTCACTCACCGGCGACACGCGCACGGCGCTCACCGGGTTCGCCGGCACCTCGTCGGCCGCCTTCGACCGCGGCTCCAACCTGCTCTCGCAGGTGAGCGCCAAAGCCAACACGAGCATCGCGGCGGTCACCGGTTCGCTGTCGTCCGCGAACGGCACCGTCGCCGGCACGCTCGCCACGCTGAACCAGCTGAACAAGGACACGCAGGAGGTCATCGACCTGCTGAACCGCCTGCCTGTGCCGCCGACGTCGCTCATCGAGAAACTCACCAAGCAGAACAGCGACATCGCCGCGTCCATCGACCGCATGACCACGCTCAACCGGCACACCGGCGACACGATCGACGCGATGTCCAAGACCGCGGACTCGGCGAACACGGCCACCCAGCAGTCGCTCGCCGCCGCCGGCAAGGCGCGCGACACGCTCGCGTCCGCATCCCTACCGCAGCTCGACGCGGGCGTCGACTCGCTCACCGACACCGCCGGCACGGTCAGCAGCGGCCTGTCCAGCCAGTCGACGCTGACCACACAGATCGGCACCATGCTCGACCAGATCGACAGCGCGGTCGCGTCGACCGTGAGCGTGCTGCGGCAGACCGACAAGGGCCTCGCCTCGCTCGAGCCGCGGCTGGAGACGCTGTCGACCGACCTGGCGACGCTGTCCAGCTCGAACGTGCTGTCCGACCTGCTTGGCACGGACGGCAAGCTCGACGTGGCCTCGATCTCGAATTTCATGATGTCGCCCACCGTGCTCGACACGAAGACCCTGTACCCGGTGGGCACATACGGCTCCGGCATGGCGCCGCTGTTCGCCTGCCTGTCGCTGTGGGTGGGCGCGTTCGCGTTCGTGGTGATCGTCAAGCTGGAGGTGGACGACGAGGACCTGCCGTTCACGCCGACCGCCGGCGAACGCTACTGCGGCCGGTTCCTGCTGCTGTCGCTGCTCTCGGTGCTGCAGGGCGTGGTGGTGCCGGCCGGCAACCTGATCATCGGCGTGCAGACGGCGAACCCGTTCATGTACGTGCTCACCGGCGTGGCCTGCGCGTTGACGTTCCTGTGCATCATTTACGCGCTGTCGTCGCTGTTCATGCACGTGGGCAAGGCGTTGTGCGTGCTGCTGATCATCGTGCAGATCCCCGGCGGCTCCGGCGTGTACCCGATCGAGATGATGCCGCGGTTCTTCCGTGTGCTGTACCCGCTGTTCCCGTTCCGGTATGCGATCAACGCGTTCCGTGAGACGATCGGCGGCTTCTATGGGCTCACGTGGCTGAAGGACGTCGGCATCCTGGCCCTGTTCGCGGTCGTGTTCTTCACGGTCGGCCTGGCGGCACGCCCGCTGATGGCGAACCTGAACCGGCTGTTCGCGCGGCAGATCGCGGAGAGCGACATGATCGTCGGCGAGCCGGTGCACCTGCCGGGCGACGGGTTCCGCGTGTCGCAGATGATCCGGGCGCTCGCGGACCGCGACGAGTACCGTGCCGAAATCAACCGTCGCGCGCAGGCGTTCGCGCTGCGGTATCCGCGGCTGCGGCGCGGCGCGCTGGTGACCGGCATCGTGGTTCCGGCGGTGCTGGTGACCGTGTTCGCGCTGACGCCGGGCGTCAAGCTGGTGGCGTTGGCCACGTGGATCGTGTGGATCCTGCTGATTCTGGGGTTCCTGATGGTCATCGAGCTCATGCGCGACAGTTTCGAACGGCAGGCGGCGTTGGGCACGCTGAGCGACGAGTCGATCCGCGCGATGCTGTACGAGCGCAAGGGCCGCGGCGGCAGACGGGAGCGCGGCGACTCAGACACCAAACCGGCCACCGCCGCACGCAAGGAGGGCCACACGGCATGAGCACCATCTGGAAGCTGTTCACCGGCGACATCCGCCGCATCACCAGCAACATCGTCTCCGTCATCATCGTGATCGGACTGGTCGCCATCCCGCCGATCTTCACCTGGTTCAACGTGGCGGCCAGCTGGGACCCGTTCTCGAACACGAAAAACCTCAAGTTCGCGGTCGCAAGCGTCGACGAAGGCTACAGCAGCGACCTGATCCCCGTGAAGGTGACGGTCGGCGACCAGGTCGTCAACGCGCTGCGCGCCAACAGCCAGCTCGACTGGACGTTCACCACACGCGACGACGCCGTCAACGGCACCAAGTCAGGCAAATACTATGCGGCCGTCGTCATCCCCAAGGACTTCAGCAAGACCATGATGACGTTCTTCTCGACGACCAAGGTGAGCCACGCGAAACTTGAATACTATACGAACGAAAAACTCAACGCGCTCGCGCCGAAAGTCACCGGGCAGGGCGCCGACCAGGTGGCGCTGCAGGTCAACCGGACGTTCGCGCAGACCATCACGTCGACCGCGCTGAGCATCACGTCGAGCCTGCTCGACAAGCTCGACGACCCGCGGACGACGACCATGCTCGACACGTTCAGCGACAACGTCCAACGTTTCGCGTCCCAGCTCGACGGCACCGCCGACATGCTCGACTCGTACGCGTCCCTGACGGACACCGCGGACGAGCTCATGTCCAGCGCCGCCTCGCTCGCGCACACGGCCGCCGCGCAGGTCGACAAGGCGGACGACGACCTTTCCGGCGTGAAACGCGGCGTCACCGACATCTCTGGCGCGCTCGGCAGCGCGTCCGACGCGCTGTCCGACGCGCTGAAGACCAGCGCCGGCAGCTACGCCGCCGTGGCCGACAACATCGACGGACTGTACACGAACGCCGACGCGACCGCCGCGGACGTGGCCGCCAGCCTGCGCGCGCAGGCGAGCCGGATCGACGAACAAATCACGCAGTACCGCGCGATCCGCGACGCGATCGCCGCGCTGCCGGACCAGACGCTGTCCGCCGTGAAGCTGGCGCTCAACGCCATCGACTCGGCGATCGCACGGCAGGAGTCCGCACGCGACGCGCTGAACACGGCGGCCGCGAACATCGACGCGAAACGCGACACCGCCGCTGCCGACCGCAAGGCCGTGGCCGAGCTCGCCGGGCAGGCGAAATCCGCGATCGCCGACCTGCGCACCACGTTCACCGACACCGTGCAGCCGCAGGTCGACGGCCTCGCCACGCAGGTGCGCAGCATCACATCCACGCTGAAGACCAACGCGGGCGGGCTCGCGGCCGCCGTGGACGAACTGGACGCCACCGCCGGCAAGGCCGACGCGAAACTCGCCGACGTGAAGACGACGCTCACCGCGTCGGCGACGTCGCTGCGGACCGCCGGCACACGGCTCACCGACTTCGCCGCCAAGCTGTCCGGCACGCTCAAGGCCGGCGACATGGACGCCGTACGCAAGCTGCTCGGCGACGCACAGCCGGAGTCGATCGCCGCGACGCTGTCCGCACCCGTGCAGCTCACGCGCAAGGCCGTGTTCCCGGTCGCGAACTTCGGTTCGGCGCTCAGCCCCCTGTACACGCTGCTCGCGCTGTGGGTCGGTTCGCTGCTCATGATGGTGACGTTGAAGACGTCCGTCTCGCGCCGGGTGCGCGCCGAGCTGGCCGCCTCGCTGCCCGAGGGGCGCGCCGTGCGTCCGCATCAGCTGTATCTCGGCCATTTCGGCGTGTTCGCGGTGATCTCGCTGCTGCAAAGCACGGTCATGTTCGGCGGCAATCTGCTGTTCCTGCACGTGCAGTCCGTGCATCCGCTGCTGTACATGCTCACCGGCTGGACGAGCGGACTCGTGTACGCGTTCCTCATCTACACGTTCGTGGTGAGTTTCGGCAACGTGGGCAAGGCAATCGGCGTGCTGCTGCTGGTCGTGCAGATCAGCGGCTCGGGGGCGGCGTACCCGTTGCAGCTGCTGCCAGGGTTCATCTCGGACATCAGCCCGTTCCTTCCGGTCACGCATTCGGTGAACATGATCCGCGCGGCCATCGCCGGCATGTACATGAACGACTACTGGACGGAGCTGGGATGGCTGCTGGCGTTCCTGGTGCCGACGCTACTGCTCGGCCTGGTGCTGCGCAAGCCGCTGGTCGGGTTCAACCGGTGGTACGTGGCGAAAGTGGAGAGCACGAAGCTGCTGGCGTGAGTGAGATGGTGGACGAAGAAAGGGACGATATCATGGCGACGATAACGGCGGCGGACGCCACGGCAGGCGCGACGCAGGCGAGCGGACACGCCGGACGCAGCGCACGCACGCGCAGCGCCACGGATCGCAAGATCATGCAGGCGACGATCGACATCCTCGCCTCGCAAGGCGTGGGCGCGGTGACGATCGAGGAGGTCGCGCGGCGCAGCGGCGTGGCGAAAACCACCATCTACCGCCGGTACAGCAACGCCGACGACCTGCTGCACCGCATGCAGATCGAGACCGCGGGCGCACCCGACTTCAGCGACCTTGCGCCCACGCGCGACGGTCTGCTGCGCGCGCTGGAGCGGATTGCGGCGAACTTCGACGGTACGATCGGCCTCAAGGCCGTCGGCGTGGTGCTTTCGAGCGAGGACGGCCATCTGCAGCGCATGGCCGGGCAGATCCTGGACCCTGCGCGACGGCGGTTCGACGATTTCGTGCGACGCGGGCAACAGGCCGGAGCGTTCGCGGCCGACGTGGACACGTCGTTCCTGTTCGCCACGATCCTCGGCTCGATGATGGCGTGCACGGCCCTGCACGGCGACGATGCGGGCGCATGGCCATCCCGCATGACCGCCGTCCTCTGGCCGACACTCACGGCATAACTCCGTCACGCTGCACGGGCGTGCACAGTGACGCGGGGTATCATTGCCACCGGGCGTAATCATTCCGGTCACCCGCGCGGGTAGTGTCTGCCATCGGAGAGCGGCCTGCCGTCGGCTCAATACTGGCTCATGCAGTGAGACCACGGATGGTCAGCGTCCGTTCATGACCAGACCGACCTCCGAACTAGTCGGGAAAGACCGCAAATCAGCCCTGAAGCGTCCTTTCCCGACCAGAAGCGGCAGAAAACTCGTCGCAAACGGACGCAAATCGGCCATGCAGCATCCTTTTCCAGCTAGAAGCCGGTAGATTGTGGCCGCATACGGACGCAAAATCACCAGCCCGCATCAGACAGACGTCATGCGGCCCGCACGCGCACTGCTGGCAGATCACATAGACTCAGCCGGACTGTTCGCGACGGAGCGTACCCGTAGGGGACCATCCGGGTGCGGCCCGTTGCAGAATATCGACCGACCGTACCCGGAGCGAGAGGTACGAGTACGGTTGGTCAAGATGGTGCACAAACGGGTGACGCTCCCCCAGTCTTCGCTCCGCTCAGCCAGCCCCCCTCCACCGAGGGGGCCAAGAGGCGGGACAGTCGCCTGCGGCCGACTCAACATGCGGGTGCGCTCGCCCAGACACGGCCCGTAGCCGTGCCAGCCCCCTCCATCGAGGGGGCCAAGGAAGGGAGACAGCGCACGACCGTCACACATACGACCCGGCCCTCCACCGAGGGAGCCGAGGACGGAACGGTCGTCTGCATGTGCAAATCCGCTCTGCTGCGCGGGTGCCATACCGCGTAGAGTCAGTTGCCGCTATTGGATGGAGGCTTCCTGGCGGGCGACTTCGAGCGCCTTGTTGAACGCGTCGGACGTCCAGCTGGCGCCCGCCACCTTGTCGACCTTGAGGCCTTTGAGCGGCTGTCCGTCGACCACGCCGTTGATGGCCTTGGCGAAAGCGTCCTGATGGTTCTTCGAGATCGTGGTGAACGGATGGCCGACGATCTCGACCTTCTCGACCTTCTGGTCGGCGATGGTCAGGTGCACGTCGATCGAGTCCTCGCCGACCGGACCGTACTGGCCGTTGATCGAATACGTGCCGTCCTTATAGTTGCCGGTGTCCTTCTTGTCGGACGTGGTGGTGTTCTTGTCGGACTTGCCCGAGGAGCTGCTCGACCCGTTGCCGGACGATTGGGATTCCTGCTCCTGCGACTTCTCGGTCTCACCCGAGTTGCCCGCGTACTCGTCGTTCATCGGCGTGGCCGTCGGCTCGCCGCAGCCGGCGAGCAGCGCGAGGCCCGCGGCCGTCAACGCGACTGCCTTCGCGGCGTTTCTGCTCATATCGCTCATAGTCATCATCCTAATCATGTTGTACGTCGAGGGAAGAGCGTTGTTGCGGGCGACGCTCCCCCACCCGCTCCGCGGGAGCCCCCTCCACCGAGGGGGCCGAGGAGAAGCAGATCAGTCAGCCTCCGCCGAGGGAGCCAAGAAGCGCAGCTTTCCTAGCATTGCCGCTACGCTTCGCCGCCGGTTTTGGCGGCTTTGGTGGGGTCGTCGAAGCCGATCGCGGTCTCGCCGGTCTGTGCGCCTTCGACCTTGGCGCCGGTCGACGCCGGCCGCCCGCCGGCCGCCTCGTACGCCTCCCGCGCCTTTTCGTCGTTCCACTTCTCGCCGACGAGCACGCCGTGGTTGAGCATGATCTCACGTTCGGCGCAGCTCGCCACCAGAGCATCGTGCGTGACGACGATGATCGTCGTGCCCTGGTCGTGCAGCTGACGGAACAGGTCGAGCACGATCTTCTCGTTCTTCTCGTCCAAGTTGCCGGTCGGCTCGTCGGCCAGAATCAGCTTCGGCCCGTTGATCAGCGCACGCGCCACACACACGCGCTGCTGCTCGCCGCCGGACAGCTGGCTGGGCAGATGGTGGGCGCGGTCCTTGAGGCCGACGCGCTCCAGCGCCTTCATCGCCTGGTCCTCATCGACGACCGAATGGTAGTACTGCGCGACCATCACGTTCTCCACGGCCGTCAGGTGCGGCACGAGATAGAACTTCTGGAACACCAGTCCGATCATGTTCTTGCGCACGTCGGCGAGCTGCGTGGCGTTGAGATCCTCGAGCTTGCGGCCTTCGAGCTTGACGGAGCCGCGCGACGGCGTGTCCATGCAGCCGATCATGTTCATCAGCGTGGTCTTGCCGGAGCCGGACGAGCCGACGACGGCGAGCCACTCGCCTTCGGGCACGGTGAGCGTGAGGTCGTCCACGGCGTGCAGGTCGCCGTAGATCTTCGAAATATGGTCAAGTTCAAGCAGCATGATGGTTCCTTACTTTCCGAAGCCTTACTCTTCACGAAGCACGACGGCCGGGTCGATGCGGGTGGCGCGGTGGACTGGCGGAATCGAGGCGACGACGGCGACGAGCGCGGCCAGCACCACGGACGCGACGCCGAGCCCCCAGTTGAAGCCGACCGCACGCTCGAACACGGCCACGCACAGCCAGCTGGCCAGCGCGAAGCCGAGCGCTGTGCCGAGCAGGCCGCCGATCAGACCGTAGAGCGCCGACTCCACGTAGAATTCGACGCCGATCGCGCGCGAGCTGGCGCCGAGTGCCTTGCGCAGGCCAATCTCGTTGCGCCGCTGCGAGACGATCGAGCTGATGGTCGTGCCGACGCCGACGAGCGTGAGCACGAGCACGACGAGCGAGACGATCCAGAACAGGGTCTGCAGCATGGTGATGATGCGCGTGTCGGACGCGGTGATCTTGGTGACCTGCTGCGCCTTGACGTGCATGGAGGTCATGTCGTTGATGCTCTGCACCAGCGCGGCCAGGTCGCTCGCGCCGGACGAGTATTCGATGACGTCGACGCCGCGCGTGACGCCGGTGAGCTTGGTCACGTCGGCGTTGGTGGCGTAGATGATCGAGTCTTCGCTGCCGCCCGTGTCGACGATGCCGGCGACGCGGAACTCGGTGCCGGACGTGTCCATGATGTCGCTGGAGACGCGGCCGTCCTGCGTCTGGGTGCCGGACTGGTCGGATTGCGTGTCGCCGGACTGGTCGCTGGTGGACGCTCCCCCAGTCTCGGCGTTCGCCGAGCCAGCCCCCTCCGCCGAGGGGGCCGAGGAGGAATCCGTGGACGACTGGCCGTCAGCGGACGCTCCCCCAGTCTCCGCATTCGCGGAGCCAGCCCCCTCCGCCGAGGGGGCCGAGGAGGAAGAGGAGGTCCCGGCGTCCGAACCGGTCGCCGAGGAAGAGGAGGTCCCGCTCGCCGTGGCGGCGTTGTCGGAGGCGCGGTAGCCGATGGTGATGCCGCTGCCGACGGTCAGTCCCATCGCGTCGGCGACGTCACGGCCGACGAGCACGCGGCCGGCGCTCGGCCACTTGCCGTCGACCACCCAATGATGGTTGAGGTTGCGCACGGCGGCGGGGTCCACGCCGGCCATCACGTACGGCGCGGCGTTGACGCGCACGTTTTCGTAACGGTACGTCGCGTGCTTTTCGGAGCCTTTCGCGGCGACCATCTCGCTGGTGTGCTCGACCATCGCCGCGCCGATGCCGGACTTGGACGTGCCGGACGACGACGTGCCCGAAGACGACGCGCCGGAAGAAGAAGACGTGGACGTGCCGGACGACATGTCCATGCCGGACATGTCGCCGTTATCGGACGTCGCACTATCGGACGTCGCGCTGTCCGACGACTCGGCTGCGGGCGTGACGATCAGGTTCGCGCCGTACGCGCGCATCTCCTGGTTCATCTGCTGCGGCACGGCGATGCAGATCATCGCCAGGCAGAACAGCGTGGCCGCGCCGACGAGCGACGCGACGACGGCCATCACCGCGCGCGAACGACGCCGGAAGACGGCGCTGAACAGCATCCGCAGAAACATACCGGTATTGGTCATCGCAACGTCCCCTTTCTCGTGTGCTCACCCATGAATCCGAACTCACCGGCCATGCAGCACCTCCGCGGGCTTGAGGCTGAGGATCGAGCGGATCGACGACGCCGACGCGAGCGCCACGGTGAGCGCGAGCAGCACGAACACGAGCACGAACACCATCGGTCGCATCGTGATGCCCGAGCCGAACACCACGTGGCCGATCAGCTGGGCCACGCCGGAGCCGAGACCTGCGCCGACGAGGGCGCCGAGCAGCGAGATCACGGCGGTCTCGGCCATCATGAGCCGCGAGACGGCCCCGTCGGTGGCGCCCAGCGCCTTGAGCAGCGCGAGCTCCGCGGACCGTTCACCGATCGAGGCGACCATGAGGTTCGCCACGGCCACGGCGGCGGCGATCAGGCTGAGCACGGTCATGAGGATCATCACCGCCTGCGTCTTCTGCAACACGTTGCCCTGCAGCGCGGCGACCTGACGCACCTGCTTGGCGACCGCGCCGGGGATGACCTCCTCGATCTGGTAGGCGATCGAGCTCGGGTAGGCGGTGCAGTACCACGTCTCCCATTCGTCCTGGCTGAGGGCGGCCGGGTTCTTCGCGGCCTTGCGCGCCAGGTCGTTCTCGGGCGTGGTGAGGGCCTTGACCTCGATCTTGTCGACCGAATCGGGCAGGTTCGCGAGCACCTGCGCGGTGGAGGAGGCGATGTAGATGCCGCCGTTGTCGTCGTCGCCGGAATCGTAGACGCCGGTGAGGCGGATCTTCTGCGTGTGCGTCTGCCCGTCGGTCGCCTTCTTGGTGAGGGTGACCGTGTCGCCGGCCTTGACGCCGAGCTGCGTGGCGAGCGTCTTGCCGATGACGCCCTGGTCGGAGTCGTCCTTGGGCCAGCGGCCGTCGAGCTGCCACCATGAGCGCATGCCGTCGACGCCGACCACGGTGGTCTCGCCGCTGGCCAGCTTGAGCTCCTTGTCGAACCAGGTGCCGACCACGGGCGCGGTCGTGCCGTTGACCTGCGCGTGGATGTTGAGCTGGGGGGCGAAGTTGGTGATGTTGAACGCCCAGAAGATGGTCTTGATCTTGGCCGCGTCGGACTCCTTGAGGAACGACGTCGGGTCGGATTCGTCGCCCGCCGCCGCTCCGGCCTCGGTGTTGTACAGATCGGAGACGACCGCGTCGGACTTCGGCTGGACGATGATGTTCGAGCCGTACGTCGACAGTTCGGCGTTGAGCTTGTCGCCCACGTCGAACACGACGCCGAGCATGGAGACGCTGACCGTGGCCGACAGGCACACGGTGAGCGCGATGAGCAGCCGCCGGCGCAGCTGGCGCGTGAACGACCGCCCGATCATACGCAGAAAGAACATGGTGATTGCCTCCTGCCTTGTCTCACTGGAAGTGGGCGCTCAGGGCGTCCAGGTCGGCGGTTTGGATGGTGATCTTGCCTTGGCCGGTCTTGTACGGGAACGGGATCGGGTTGCACCCGCCCTTGAAGCCGATGGTCGCCAGGTTGATCGCGACCTCGCACTTCTTGCAGATGATCTTGCCGTCCTTCTCGTAGTAGCCGGCGTCGCCGCAGTTCTCGCACGCGTCAAGGCCGATGCCGTATGCGCCGCCGTTCTTCTTGATGATGATGAAGCGCATGACCGTGCCGTCCTTCGCCTTGTATTCGAAGCGGTGCAGGTGGCCGTCCTCGACCTGGCTGAACGGGATCGTGGCGACGCCGGCCTTGAGCGAATAGGCCTCGGGCGGCGAAAGGGTGACGGTCTGCTGGGTGGCGGCGACGCCGAACGTGAGCGTCGCGGTGACGCCGAGCATGGCGACGAGGCTCCACGCGGCGGCTGCGAACGCGCGGCGGCGGAACGCCTTATGCCGCCTTGCGGTCGCCTCGTTCGCCGGCTCCGCGGCCGACTTCTTCGCGGACTTGTTGGCTTCGGCGACGATGCGCTGCATCGACACGGGCGTGCGGATGCCGGCGACCACGGAGGCGACGGCCGGCACGAGGAACACGAAGGCCTGCACGAGGATCAGGCTGGAATTGTTGTTGATGAGCCACGCGAGCAGCACGAACAGCACGTGCGGGAAGAACAGCGTGCGCGCCTGCAGAATCTGCAGCAGACCGGTGAGATGCTGCAGGAACTGCACGACCAGCACGCCGACGGCCGCGACGATGAACGCTGGCCGCACCGCCGTGGTGCGCATCGTGCGGAAGATGAGCGCCACCACCGCGGAGGCGACGACGCCAAGCACGAAACCGAGCGCGCGCAGCAGCATGTCGGAGGTGAAGATCGGGTCGCCCGGCTCCACCCAGATGGTCAGCTGGAGGATCACGTCGGGCAGCGCGTAGAACACGGTGAGCGCGATCGAGACCGCGCCGATGAGGTTCGCCGCGTGCATGAGCGGCTTGCGGCGCTGCCAGCCGTGCGTGATGAACGGGCTGGCGACGACGGCCGCGACGGCCAGCACGTCGACGATGACGGCGGCCCACAGCACGGGATAGTTGACGAAAGTACGCTGGTTGATGACCGCGGATGCGCGCAGGCCGGCGAACACGACCGCGGCGACCAGGCCGACGACCGCGCCCCACAGGCGCCATGACGAGCTGACCGGCTTGTCGCGCCCCTCACCCACGTTGAGCGTCACGCCAAGACACATGATCAGCAGCACCGGGCCCAGCGTGCCCGGCATCACCGCAACGAACTGATTGAGCATCCGCGTCCTTTCCGTAAGATGCACATTGTGCACCTTGGAGCAAATATGTAAAGAAAACGTGTGCACTACGGCCAGATTGTGTACCTTAGCATGCACAATCCAGAGCCGTTTCGCGCCAAGATGCACATTGTGTATCTTAGGACCGGGGCGAGGCGGTCGTATATCCGCCGAAAGTCCCATAACCGGATGGCCATGGGACTTTCAGGAGGAGGGAAGCATCACACAGCGTTCAGCCGAGCCTACAAACAGCCCACCGGGCTGTTTGCTTAACGGCTCCCCTCCGGTCCTGCAATAACGGACCGGCCAAAGGCCGGACAGCCTTATCACTTCGCGGCTGCCGCCGCTCAGCCGAGCCTACAAACAGCCCACCGGGCTGTTTGCTTAACGGCTCGGCCACTCCGTCGTGGTAATATCCTGCGGAAATCACCACTGACGCGGCGTGTACTCCCAGTTGTCGAAGGTGACCTCGATCGGCTCGGTCCAGAAGCGGCCCTTGACGCCGGTCTCCGGGTCGACGTGCAGCATCCAGCCCTTCTTGGTCGGGGACTCGATCGACAGCTTCAGCTGGTAGGTGCCGGCCTTGTCGAGCTTGACGTTGGCGCCGTAGTGCGGGCCGTCGGAGGCGTTCATCTGCATGAAAGTGCCGGAGGTGGCCTTGCCGCCCTCGACCTCCTTGCCGGTGGACTTGTCGATGATCGTGTAGTTCACGGTCAGGTCCGGGATGAAGTCGCCCTTGCCGTAGCCCAGCTCGGTGCCCTTCTGGTTGGCGTGGATGTCGGCCTCGAGGTGGAAGGAGGCGTCCGCGGCCTTGATGCCCATGGAGGCGGGCTCCATGTCGATCGGCTGGAAGTAGACGGCGCCGACGGTCAGCGGGCCGGCCTCCTGATCCTGCTCTTCGGCGGTGCCGGACGGGCCGACCGGAACCTCCTCGAAGCCTGCGCCGGTGTCGGTGGAGCTGGAGCCGGAGTCCTTGGAGTCGCTGGACTGCGAGGAGCTGTTCGAGGACTTGTTGCTGCCGGCAGTGTTGGAGGTGTTGCCGCAGGCGGCCAGCGAAACGGCCATGGAGCCGGCGAGCAGGACGCCGAGCAGGGCGGCGATCTTCTTGTTCTTCATCATTTTCTCTTCCTTTGTTGGTTGGTGAATGGAATTCACAGGTTGCAAATCTTGGGGCGCGTTGCCGCGCGATGGTCAGTTCGCGGCGGGCGCGGTCGGCTTGGCGGCGGCCGCGGACTCGAGCCGCGCCTTCGCCTTGCGCTGCTTTGCGAAACCGACGACGAACAGTGCGATCACGGCGACAGCGGCGACCACCTGGGCGACGATCGTCTCGACATACGGATAGAAGCCGAGCCAGTCGTTCGTCGGCAGCGTGGAGATGTACGTGGCCGACACCGCGTCGCCTTCGATCAGCGCGTGCACGCCGCCGCCGGCGAAGACGACCACGAGCACCGACATGAGGATCGACGTGACGAGGAAGAACGGCCCGATCGGGATCTTCACGGACGTGAAGCGAATGATCAGGAAGATGATCACCAGCACCACTGCCGCCGCGATGCCGCCCGTCCACATGCCTTGCGAATCCTGGCTCATCGAGTAGATCGACTGGTAGAAGATGACGGTCTCGGCACCCTCGCGGAACACGGCGAGGAAGCTGAGCATGGCGAGCGAGACGACCGTGCCGAACGCCACCTTCTCGCCGGCGTCGACCTGCGAGGAGACGGACTTGACGGCCGCTTCGGTCTTGTTCCTGATGTAGCGGTTCCACGCCTCGACCGAGCTCTTGTTGAGCATCCAGTTGCTGGTCCACAGCAGCATGCCCATGGCGATCAGGGCGCACACGCCCTCCATGATCTCCTGCTGGGGGCCGGAGCCGCCGAACGCGAGCGTGAAGATCACGGCGACGACGCCCGAACCGGCGAGGCCGGCGAGCACGCCCACGTAGATCCACTTGGCGAACCGCTTGTTGCCGGACTTCACCAGGTAGGCGATGACGGCGGCGACCACGAGCAGCGCCTCAAGGCCCTCGCGGATGAGGATGAGGAACGCCTGGCCGACCGCGCTGGTGATGAACTTGGTGAAGCCGCCCTCCTTGTCGGCCACGCCGCCGTCAAGCTTGGCGGCGTCGGTGACGAGCATGTTCTTGAGGTCGTCGACGAGCTTCTTGGTGCTCTTGAGGCCGGCGCCGGTGTTCATCGACTTGCGGCACATCTTGAACTGGTATTCGACCTGCGAGACGCGGCTGCCGCTGATCGCGTTCATCACGTTCTTCTCGAAGCCGAGCTTCTCGTAGTACTGGTAGTAGGCGTCGTTGACGAGCGTGGCGCCCTTCGCGCCGTCGCCGCCCGCGTACGCCTTGTACGCCTTGTCGAGGATGGGGGTCATCTCGTTGGCCACGTCGGTCCAGGAGCGGTTGCCCTTGCCGGGGTTCTTCTTCTTTTTGGCGTCGAGCGCCTTGCGCTCCTTGGCGATCTGCGCGGCGAGGTTGTCGGCGTAGGTCTTGGGGTCGGCGAGGTTCGTGTTCGCGTCGAGCTGCTTGGCGGTGGCGTCGAGGTCGGCGGCGAGCGCGGCGACCTTCTGGTCGAGCTGCGCGTCGTTGCCGGATACGTAGGAGAGGTTCTGGATGTCCTGGAACGCCTGCTGCTGGCTGGCCTGCTTGTCCGAGCCGAGCGTGTCGGCGACGACGGCGGTGAAGTTGGAGGCCACGTAGATCGTGTTGTAGGCGGACATGAATTCGGAGGTGGAGCCGGCCGTGTTGCCGTCCTTGTATTCCTTGACGCCCTTCTTCAGCTGCTTGCCCATGGCCTCGGAGACCGCGCTCCACGTCTTGTAGCTGACGCCGCCGTCCGCGGCGAGCGCCTGCGGGCCGAACGTCGCGACCATCATGGCCATCAGCGCCGCGATCGCGACGACGACGCGCAGCACGATGGTGCGTGCGCCGCGGCCGTTGGCGGCCATACGCGCCTGACAACGCATGCCGATTTCCTCTCTCCTGCCGATTTTGTGAACCGTGCAAGCAATATAGAGGAAAAAAACACAGAACAACAGTCTTGACTTTTGCATTGTTTTGCGGTATTTACGCGCGTTTTTTATCACAAAAGCGTCTCACATAGCGAAACGGCAGCCGTACGCCCGCCGCCCGCAACCCGACGCCCGACATCCGCCGCGCGCAACCCGCACCTCCACCACGTCACTCTGCTCGCCCTTGCACAGTGACGCAGGGCGGGGATGCCAGTGTTTGCAAGGGCTTTCGGGGATGCGTCACTGTGCAAGGGCGAGCAGAGTGACGCAGGCAGCGGCCGCACACGACAGGGGCACGACGCAAGCGGCAACCGGCAGTCGTCACCGCTCCAGTACGGCGAGCACCTTGCGCTCGTCGTAGAACGCGAACACCACGCCGCCGATGCCGCACAGCACGGCCGCGCACACGGCGGCGATGCGGTAGCCGACGCCGGACGCCATGCCGATCGTCGACACGCCGGTGAACAGCAGCATCGCCACCGACTGCCCCATCTTCATCGCGAACGTGCGCGCCGCATAGAACATGCCCTGCCGGTCCTGACCGGTGACACGCGAGCTCGCGTCCGCGATGTTCGCGACGATCGCCTGCGGCAGGATGCCGAACGCGGCCATCGGCACCGCGCCGGCGACCGACAGCAGCACGCCCTGCATCATCGGCGGCAGGAACGCGACCGCCGCCGAGCCGAGCGCGCCCGCAAAAGCAAAAGCACACGTGAAGATCACGAACGCGACCAGCAGCAGCCGCTTCTTACCCACCCGGTTCGCCAGCAGGTTCACCGGCAGGTAGAACAGCACCGACACGCCGGTCATGAGCACGAAATACACGGTCGTCGTGGTCTCCGGCAGCTTGAGCAGCGAGGTCACGAAGAACGGCAGACCGGTCTGGAACGTGGTGATCGCCACCCAGTAGACCACATCCGAGCACACGAACTTGCGGAACTCGCCGTCCGAGAACGTCTGCCTGAGCGACTCGACTGTCGACTCGGACGTCGGCTTCGAATTCACGTACTCGCGCTCGCGGATGGTCAGCGGCGGCACCAGCATGCACACGAACGCGACCGCTGCCATGATCGTGAACGTGAGCCGGATCGCGTTCACACGGCCGAACGCAGGCACGAAACCGCCCCAGATCACGGGCGCGACGTACGCGATCGCCGTGCCGAACACCCACGTGAACGAGATGGCCGTGGAGATGGCGAGCTGCTGCTTCGAGTCGTGGCCGAGCTCGGCGATGAGCGCGTTGTACGGCGTGCAGTAGAACGTGAGCGCGATGTAGTAGCCGATCACGGTGACGAACAGCACGGCCGCGTTCACCCAGCTGGCGGCGCCGACCGGCGACCAGAAGACGAGCACGGTGACGATGGCGAGCGGCGCGGCGGCGAACTTGAGGAACGGCATGCGGCGGCCGGCGCGCGCGTTGCAGCGGTCGGACAGGCTGGCGACGGCGGGGTCGACGAACGCGTCGAAGAACCTTGCGAACGCGGTGATGCCGCCGACGACCGTGACGACGCCGAGGATGGCGAGGCCTTGGGGGACGAACACGGTCTGGCCTTGCGCGATGGTCTCGGCGTCCGGCTGGTAGAAGTACACGAGCCAGTTCGAGATGATGCCGCTCAGCAGCGCCCAGCCGAACTGGCCGACCGCGAACGCCCAGATCTTGGGCGTGGGGAGGTCCTTGACGGGGGTGGGGGCGGCGGCTCGAGGCGCGGGCCGAGCTGACGGCGCGGACGGAGCGGACCGCTGGCGTTGTGCGGACTGTTGCGATGTGGTGGTGCGTGTGCCGGTCATCATCAACCTCCCTGACCATGCGTATGGACTTGCGCCGGCACCGTCGTTGGCGTCGGCCATCTGATAGTCAAGACTATCACCGGCGGCGGTTCCCGTGTCACTCTGCTCGCCCGAGCACAGTGACGCACCGTCGAAACCCCTTGCAAACACTGGAGTTTCGCACCCGCGTCACCGTGACCGGGCGAGCAGAGTGACGCAAGAGCGCTCAGTGACCCTGCCGCCGGCCTCGCGAACCGCAGCAGGCGCCGGTTTTGGCGAATTGTTCGGGGATTGTCACGGGATTTTCAGCTGGCTGCATCGCGGCTCCAAGCAACGGGCGGTTATATGGATGTCAACGACGCGAACGGCCGCCAGCCACATCAATACAGCGACCCGGACCGTCGGAACCTTATAATTGAACCCCTTCTTCTCTTCTCCTTTCTCTGTTGAAGCCCGGCCCTGCATCGGCCGGGCTTTTCTGTCTTCCCGTCCCACAACCCGAACAAAAAACCGTACAATGGAATGGTGAGATGATGAGACACGCGAAGGAGCAGCATCATGGACGATTCACGCATCACACCACCGGCCGTTCCCATGCCACCCCGGTCGCCGATTCCATCGCCGCATGCACAGCCGACGCCACCATCGGCCCCGCAACCCGCGTTCCCCACAATCCCAGCACCGGGCAATACCCCACCCGTCAACGCGCCGGGCGCCACGGCGTTCTCCGCAACAGAGACAACAGAGTCCGACGCCACCGTACTTTCTGCATCGGTACCCGATGCCACCGTACTCTCCACAACAGTGCCCGACGCCACCATTGCCAACGTCGCCGCGCCTCCCGCAGCACATGGCACCACACCATATGCGCCTCCTGTCCCAGCCACCGCCGCGGCACCACGGATCATCGCAGCGACGACCATGGCACCAGTGCCTCATCCCATCCCACCGGTGCCATCAGCGCCAACGGCACCCCAGTTCACGCCGACAAGCGCGACGGACCCCGACGCCACCATCAGTACCGACGCCACCATCAGTACCGACGCCACCATCGGCACCAACGCGGCCACGTCACATTCAGCCACATCACATCCCATCATCTCGCATCCAGCCGCAACGCCGGCGTCGCAACCCACGCAGCCTACCGCCACCAACGCAGCCCCCAGCACTGCCACCGTCGCAACCGCAGCCCCCACTGCCACCTCCACCGCTGCTACCCCCACCGCCACCGACCAGACGCACAAAACCCGCACCGCACAGGACACCGACGATTCACAACAGCCGCAACCGCACCAGCAGGGCGACACCGCATCCAAAGCAACGGCACACCCTGCACAACGCCGCAACCGCAAACGGCTCATCATCGCCATCGTGATGGTCGTCGTGCTGCTGATAGCCGCCGGCGTGGGCGGCTGGTTCGGCTATCGGGCCATCGCCGCGAAAGGTCCGCTCAGCGCCGCCACACGGGTCCTCACCGCGTACCGGGACGGCGACGAGGAGGCCTTCGCCAAGACGCTGGACTCGAACGGGGCCGCCACCGTGCAGCTCGACGACGACATGACCAAAGCCCTGCGCGCCCACATGCGCTTCACCATCCACGACGATACCCTGGCGTGCACCGGTGACACGTGCACCGTCGACGCGGTCATCACCAACGTGGACATCACCGCGCTTTCCCGACAGGATGTCTGGACCGAATTCACCGCGGCCACGGGCGAAGCCGGAGAGGCCGAACTCGCCGGCAAGGACGCGTCCGAAGCCGAACAGCAGGCGATCGACATATTCACTAAGGCGGTCACCGCCAAATCCGCGCCGAAGAAGGACTACGACGTGACCATCCGACTCGTCAAACAGGACGGCGTCTGGAAGGTGCACATGACATCGGAGCTGTCCAACGCACTGCTCGGCTACCTCGTCTACGGCATCGCCAACACGCTTGATAGTGCAGGCACGAAGACGCTCAACGAGAGCGTCAACGGCAGCAGCGACACGTCGGACGGCGGCGGCGCACCCGGCACCGGCGCGGCCGCGACCACCACCGGCACGACCGCGGAGGTGAACCGATGATACGGCCGCACCGTCAGCATCATCCGTACGGCACCAGAACCACCGACGGCCGCCGCCTCCCGGTCATCCGCGGCACCGCAGCCGTCATCCGCACGCTGCTGACCGTGCTGCTCATCGCTGCGACCGCCGTCGCACAGCCGGCCGCGGCCGCAGCCGACGCGCCGCGCCCGGCCATCGCCACCATGCACGTGGCCAACATGCTCGACTCGGGCGACGACCGGACCAGCATCACCGTGGCCATCAGCAACGGGCAGGTCTACGCGAAACCATCCGACATCGCGGCCATGACCGGCATGGACGTGGACGTCACCGCGCAGTCCATCATCTTCCGGCGCGGATGGTACGCGGTCGCCATCATGCGCAGCCTCGGCTACGCGCAAGTGTTCCTGCAACAGGACGACCAGCACGTCCTGACGGTCATCGACGACGTGTTCTTCATGCCGCCGCTGGAGACCAACGCGCTCGGCGTCGTCGTACCGCTGGAGAAAACCCTCTACCTCGCCAACGCCGGCTGGACGGTGGACTCCGACCATCGGACCCTGACCGTCGACGCACCCAAGGCGACGTTCTGGAACGTCTTCGAACAGTTCACCAGCCTCCGCTCCGACCTGGCGAGCGCCGCGGCATTGCTGGCCGGCGGCTCGTTCACCGACGACCCGAACGACCCCGATTATCTGTTCGACTATAACCTGGGGTTCTTTCTCAAACACTTCGACGCGTCGGTCCTGGTGCCGCTGCCGGGCAACACGTACAGCGACAAGATCGCCGACCTCGCGCTGAAATCGCTGCTCACCGACGAGCTCAAGTCGGTGCCGGACAGCGACGACGAAGACAACTGCTTCAACAACTGCAGCGACGACAACAACAAGAACGACGAAAACAAGAACGCAGCCATCTCGGCGCTGGACTATCTGAACACCCCGCAGAAGTTCTTCAAGAACTTCAACAAGACCTTCAAGGCGGCGTGGGAGCTCTCCGGCAGCGCCCAGAATGCCCTCGAGGCGAAGGACACGCTCAACCTCAACACCTGGCTCACCAAGCAGGAACCGTACAGCGACCTCTACACGCTCATCCGCGGCACGCAGCAATACTACAAACCGGTGAGCGGCATGACCGACTGGCAGACCCTGACCAAGAACATGCCAGACAGCACCGCCGCATGGCTGACCAAAGCCGATGCGGTCGTGCACCGCACCAGCACCGCCAGCGATATCCTGTCCAGCGCGTTCACCTACCTCAACGCCATGAAAACAGCCGGCCAGGTGGGCAACAGCTACATCGACCAGCTCCAGTCGCTGCAGTCGTTCGACTCAAACACCTTCTCGGACGCGATCTCGCAGCGCAACGCCACACGGTACAAGAAGCGGGCGAAGGCGCTGATGCAGCGCGCCAAGGAGCCGATGCTCACCAGCGTGAACGACGTGCTGACCAAGGAAGCCGCCAAGCTGCTCTCGGATACCGTCATCGAGCAGATCCCGTACGGCAAGCAGATCAAGGCCGGGTGGAGCGCCATTTCGGGAGCGATGGCGCTTATCCCCGTGACCGCGGAATTCATGAAGGAAGCCGACGACGGCATGACCGCATACGGGCTCATCTCCATCGCCATGATGTCGTATCTCAACACGCAGTCGTACATGGGCAAGGCGCTCGGCCGGCAAAGCGACACGGACCTGGCGTCCATCCGCTCGATGCGCAACTCGCTGCTGCTCACCATCCGCTCGACGATGCGGTTCTACGATCTGGTGTACGGCCTGCGGCAGTCCGCATACCTCAAGGCACTCAAGAGCGGCCCCAAGAGCGAGCGGACGAACGCCTACACCAAGAAACCGCTGACCGAGGAGGAGATGAAGTGTCAGTTCGGCGCGCTGGCCCTGCCGCAGCAGTGGGCCCGGCGTGCACACGAGCTGCAGACGCTGGCGCTCGCGCTCACCTCCACGCAGTCATGGGCGTCGGCGGGGTACGACGGGGCGATCGACCTGCAGTCGGGCTTCGAAAACCTGTATAACGATTCCTATGCCGCCGGTCCGTTGCGCGAGAAGATCCCGACGGACCTGTCGGCGCCGATGTACAACGTGCGCGACGCCGGTACGGAGGGCACCGGGTCCGACACAGGCAAGAAGGGCACGGATGCGAAGCGCACGGACGACGACGTGACGAACCCGTTCGACCAAGGCGGCGTGATCGACGCTGCCGACTTCGGATACAACGGCGACGGCACCACCTATGCGATGGCCTTACAGAAGGACGGCACCGTCAAGCAGTGGGATGATTCGAGCCACGGCGTAAGCCTGCCGGGACCGGGCAAACGCGTCGACGGACTGCCGAAAATCGCGGCCATCTACGGCGATAGCAACGCCGCGCGATACGCAGTGGACACATCCGGACAGCTGTGGGCATGGGGGTACGCCGGCTCCCTATGCGGCTCAAGCTCGCTCGGCACAGGCGTACGAGAGCAGGTACCCGGCTCGGACGGCAAACCCACCATGGCGTCGCCGGCGAAGGTGATCGGCATGGACGACGTCCGGCAGGTCTCCTCCAACGGCTGCGGCACCTTCTACGCACTGCAGGGCGACGGCACCGTATGGACGTGGGGCCACCGCTACTCCACGTCGATGAGCGACGTGATGATCGAGCCGGTGCGCATCAAGGCGCTGAACCACGTGAAGGCGATTTCGGCGCTGGGCGGCATCACGGTGATCGCGCTCAAAGACGACGGCAGCCTAGTGCAGGCGACATGCCCGACCGGCGACTGCAACCCCGCCGGACTGGCCGAGCAGACCGTGGACGGCGCACCGGACGACGTGGCTACGCTCAACACCTACGAAGGCGGGTACGCGTTCATCGACAAGAAGGGCACGGCGTGGAAGCTCGACTATCCGAAAGGCGAAGGCACCTCCTACGGCGACCGGTACGAAGCCACGCGGTTCAGCCTGCCGGCGTGGGTGAGAATGCGCATGGTCTACACGCAGGACGACATGGTGCAGGACGGCTCCGACACCGCGTACGCGCTCGGCGAGGACGGCTCGCTGTGGGGGTGGGGCGTGAACGGCGGCGCCTGCGCGGCGAACGACGAAACCGGCTCGAGCGACTATTCGGGCGCCATCGGCGACGGCACCTGCAACCGGCACGACAAGCCGGTCAAGATCATGGACGACGTGCGCGACGTGAAGATGAGCTACGGCGGACGCCTCACCTACGTGCTCAAAACCGACGGCTCGGTCTGGACATGGGGCGCGGGCGAAGGCAACGACGCATCGTGGAACATGCCGAAGAAGGTCGGCGGCATCACCAGCGCCACCCGGCTCGCACACCACCACGTGGTGCTCACCGACGGTTCCGTGCAGCGGCTCGACTTCGCCCGAGAGGGATCGCTCTACCCGTACAAGCCCATCAAGGATGTCGGCACGACAATCCAGGACGTGGACCTCAACTGACAGGGGTCGGCGGAAGCGACGGGCCGGAGGGTCACCACTTCGACTCCCGGCCTGACCGCGAAGTGGCCGGCGGAAAGCGACGGAGCCGGAGAGGACCGGTTGCCGAACGGGAAGCCACGACAGCGCGAGTCCGGGACAGCGCCGATCGCGCCATGGGCGGCGGCGTTGCTGGTTGTCGCCGTTCGCTCGATACCGGCACCGTTCGGCTTCGCCGCACGGTCAGCATCGCCGCCCATTCGACGCCGCCACACGGTCGGCTTCGTCGCCGTCGTCCTTCCGTTAAGCCGCCCACGCTACCGCACGGCACACCCGGCGACGCGTTAGGCTGGAACGTATGAACGCACCGCTGAATGAACGACTGCCCTACACCGCCGCATTCCCACACGCGCTGGGAACCGGGCTGATCGTGCAGTCGGCGGCCGGCATCGACTCCAACCGCCGCGCCGCCATCACCGCGTTCATCGAGGAGTATGAGGCCGCGCTGTCGCGGTTCCGCGGCGATTCGCTGGTCGCCGCGATGGCCGGCTCGTCGAACGGCGGCACGTTTGACTTTCCGGATTGGGCCGGGCCGCTGTTCGATCTGTATGATGCGCTGGCCGAGGCGACCGACGGCGCGATCGACCCATGCGTGGGCGAGGATCTGATCCGGCTCGGGTATGATGCGCGGTACTCGTTCCGGCTTTCCGCGGATGCGGTGACGCACGCGGCGGAAGGCCCCACGACCGGCGGCAGCGCCGCCGCCGGCTGGAACCTCGGCGCGGTGCACGGCCGGGCCACATGGCGCGACGATGTGGGCCGCCGCGGCCCGGACGGCACGACACTCGTCACCACGCGACCGGTGTCATTGGACTTCGGCGCGTGCGGCAAAGGGTATCTTGTGGATTTGCTTGCGTGGCGGTTTCTGGCGGACGCGCCGGCATACGTGATCGACGCGGGAGGCGACCTGCTGGTCCACATGTCAGACGGCGATGTGGACGGTTGCGTAATCGACACTGCATCCCAGGCTGGCGGCCTTGCCGTGCCGCTTCCGGATACGGCTCCGTCTCGCGCGCGTGACGGCGCGTCCACATCATTCGACGGCGTGAGAGACGGCGCCGGTCGATGGCATGGCGACCCCGACCCCGATGCTCTTCACGCCGCAGCGAACTCCAGCCCAACCTCAAACCAAGCCCCCTTGACCATCGCGATGGAGGATCCGGACGATACGGCAAACGCAGTGGGCGTGGCGAGCGTCGCCGGCGGCGCGTTCTGCGCGAGCGCCCCCAGCCGCCGTCATTGGGGCGAAGCCGCGGGACTCCGGCTGCATCATCTGCTCAACGCGGTCGACGGACTGCCCGTGCGCGACGTAGCCGCCACCTGGGTGACCGCGCCACACGCGACGGCCACACGCGGAGGAAAACCTGCGAGCGCCGGCGCGTGGAGAGCATCGCATCCGGGATCAGCCAACCATGCGCCGACGGACCATCAGGCCGGTGCGGGGATAGCTGACACCGCGAAGCCGCTTGGGGATTCCGGTTTCGGCAATCATGCGGGATCGGATGCATCCCGCGGCAATCCGGCCGGCTCCGTTCGCTCTGCATCACGCGGGCTCTACCCCACCGCATTGGCCGATGGGCTCGCCACCGCGTGCTTCGTCGCCGCGCCGGACACGCTGGCCAAGCGGTTCGATTTCGAATGCGCGATACTGTACGCCGACCGCAGCGCCGCCGTCAGCGCCGGATTCCCGGGGCGGTTGTTCATGCGGTGATGGAGCGGACTCCCCTGCCCTGAGAGGAGCGTACTGCACGCAGAGGCGAAGAATGCGACAATTCCGCCCATTTCGCACATATCGGCCTTGATTTTCCGGCCCATCGGCACGTTCTTGGCAACGTACGCGGAGATGTGGGTGTTTTGTTTGGCGGAAAACGCGGCAACGACGAGGGGACGATTGGTGAAAACCGCAGAATAGAGCCGTTTTGCAAAACCGGCATCGACGCCGAAGCCGAACCAAAACACCCACATCTCGAAGAAGGCGCATGCTCATGGCCGCAGATTGCCCCGCCGCAGACGCATGGCATCCGGCACGCCCGCAAGACCACCCTCAGTCTCGCTACGCGAGCCAGCTCCCGCCAGCGGGAGCAACCCGCCAGCGGGCGAGCCATGAGACAGACAGCCGTGACGTTAAATCCGCGAAGCGGGTGACGCTCCCCCGGTCACGGCCTCCGGCCGCGACAGCGTCCTGCAATTACGGGCTGCCTACGGCAGGCTCAATGCCGGCTCACTGTCGTTCACTCCTCGCCTACAAACGCCTTTGGCGTTTGCCTAACGGCTCGGCCCTCCACCAAGGGGGCCAAGAACAGCAACGACCCACTCGGCACGCCGGCGACAACCACGGCGGAACAACCACCCCACCAAGAGTCCCGTAACAACAACAGCCGGCTGCACTGCCAGCGGGAGCGTGTGGGGGAAAACGCTCCCGCTGGCGGGAGCTGTCAGCGTAGCTGACTGAGGGTGGCCATCCACGACGGACCTTCACAGGCACCCGACATCACCGCCCGTCAGTCACAGCGGGCGAACGCCCACCGTGACAAACAGGGGGAGGGGTCGCACCGGGCGTCCCGGTGCGACCCCTCCCCTATGTTGGCCATGTCAGGCCATCAGCCTCAGCCGCGGCGCTTGCGGGTGATCAACACCACGCCGGCGGCGGCCACGAGCAGCGCGACCACGCCGATCACGCCGGTCACCGACGCGCCCGTGCGCGACAGGCCCGAGCCTTTGCCGCTCGCGACCGGGCGGGCGCCCGCGCCGGAGCCAGCACCGTTACCGGCACCCGGCTTGCCGGCCCCCGGCTTCGTTCCCGGCTGCGGCTTGGGCTGCGGCTTCCCTCCGGGCTGCTGCTCGGCGGCCTTCTTCACTGTCACCTGGAACGTGGCGGACGCGCCGCGCCAGGCCACGGTGACGGTCTTGACGCCGGCGCTCGCGGAGTCGAATCCGCTCACCGCCAGCTGCGGATCGTCAAGGGCGACGTCCTTGACGGTCTCCTTGCCGTCCTTGGTCCAGACCGCTTCGACCTTCAGTCCCGTGAGATCGAGCTTGTCGCCAATCTCGTACGTGGTCTTCTTCGGCGCGGTGACGCGCAGCGTGAGCTTCGGCAGCTCGCCGTAGTCCACGGTGTACGTGCGGGCGGCGCCGCCGTCGGCGGGCGTCACGGTGATCGTCGCCTTGCCGCCGTTCTTGACGCTCGGCTGCTCGACGTTCACGTTCGCCGCGTTGTCGGCGGCGTACGCGGTGATGGTCGGATAGGTTTCCGCGTCAGCCGCGAGCTTGCCCTGGAACACGCCGTCTTCGGGCAGCTTGTCGGGGTCGAACCCGTCGAGGCGCACGCCGTCGGCGCGCAGCTCGCCGAGCGCGGTGTCGGTGGTGGGCAGCAGCTTGCCGGTCGGCGAGATGAGCTCGATCTCGGACACCGAGATGTACGGGTGCGCGGCGCCGACCGTGTTCACGATGTTGAACCAGTTGCCGGTGATCGGCTTGGCGACCTTGATGACCGCGACCGGCGCCTTGTCGGCCGTGTCGGGCAGGCTCACCGCGTCGCCGAACGGCACGTACGCCTTGCCGTTCCAGTAGTTGACGGACACGCTCGCCGGCCACGTGGCCGAACCGGCGTCCTTGTAGTAGTAGACGCGGATCTCGCTGACGGTCTGATCGGCCGAGTAGCCGAACGTGGCGGTCGGCGTCTCGGCCTTGGCCTGGCCGTCCGCCTTCCACGTGGTCCAGCCCTTGTCGGTCGTGTCGCCGTTGATGGTCTTGGACGTGTCGGTCGTGTCGGCGTCGGTGTACGTCGGCCCGAACGTGTCCGAAGCCACGTTGCGCGTCTGCTCGTCCTCGACGTACACGGTCAGGCGCACGTGGATGGCCGGGTACGCCTTGAGCGTGCCGTCGACCTGCAGCGCGTCGCCGGACTTCGCGGCGGCCAGACGGCTCGCAAGGTCGCTCGGCCACTGCCATTCGACGGGCGCGGCGATCGCTTCGGACGTGCCGACATGCGCGTTGACGGTCGCGGGCGCGGCGGCCTTCACGGACGCCTCGTCGCTGCCGGTCTTGACGGTCACGGACGCAGGGTCGGCGGTCGTCAGGTCGCCCACGTGCACGGTCGCCTTGACGGCGATCTCGTTGCCGTACAAATCGGTGGCCTTGGCGCTCGCCGTGTACGCGCCCTTGGCGGCGGTGTCGACGCCGCTGACGTCCCACTGGCCGTCAATGGCGATCGGCGCGCCGGTGCCCCACGTGTAGTACGGGGTCACCGTGGTGCCGAGGGCGGCGCGTACGGCGTCCGCGGTGGCGCCGACCGGCACCTGCACGCGCACGTCACGCACGCCGGTGGGCGTGTTGGAGCGCACGGACCAGCCTTGGCCGGTCTGGCCCTTGGACAGTTCCAGCGTGAGCGCGCTGCCGGCGTCGCTGCTGTTGGCGGTAAGGGTCTTGGCGGCCGCGGCGTTGACGAAGTTGAAGTGCACGCCGTCTTCGGTGTTGAGGATCCAGATGGTCGACTGGTTCTTCTTCGCCTGCTCGACGTCACCCGAGACGAGCTTCACGCCGACGCTCTTCGCGTCGACCGAGCCGTTCGCATCGGTGTCGGCGGCGGAGAGCAGCCGGCCGTCGGCGGTGGTGATCACGTACCGCTTGAGCGTCGGACGCTCAGGGTCGGCGGCGATCTCGTGGAACGTGAGGTTCTGCTTGGCGGCGGCCGTCTTGTCGGCGGCGACCTCCTGCAGGGTCAGGCCGTCACCGGAATCGGCGACGGACACTGCCTTGCCGGCCCACTGGTTGACGAGCGTGGCCGAACCGCCGTCCTTGATGGACGGCGCGGTGTCGGCGACGCCGCTCACGCCGTGCAGCTGCACGGAGGCGATGGAGCGGGCGGGCACGGTCATCGTGGCGGTCTTGGCCTTGGCGTCGATCGTCACGGAACCGGCGGCCTGCTTGACGTCGCTGGTCTTGTTCATGGTCTCGGGGGTGGCCGCGAACGGTCCCTTGTCGCTGTCCGCCTTGTCGGAGGCGGTGGTCAGGTACAGGTCGCCGGAAGCGTCGGCGGCGATGTCCTTGAAGTTGGACAGGTCGATGACGAACGTCTGCGGCTCGTTCGAGCTGTTGGTGTGCACGACGGTCTGCGTCTTGCCGTCCTTGGACTGGGCGGAGAAGTTGGTGCCGGTCGCGCTGTTGGCGGTGATGGAGTCGCCTTCGCCGATGAACTGCGTGTAGGCGCGCATGCTGTTGTACTTGGAGTTGACGAGCACGGAGCAGGGCTTGAGGCCGTCGGTCTTGCCGCCGTTGTTGTCGACGCGGCGCTTGGAGTACAGGTTGCCCTGCGCGTCGGTCACGTTGCAGTCGAAGTCGATGAAGATGGTGCCCCAGTTGGTGTTCTCGCCGCCGGGGTTGAGCGTGTTGCCGTTCTCGTCCTTGTCGCCTTTCTCCATGTTGTAGAGGTCCTCGACGACCTGCCAGAAGTTGAAGTCCTCGGACTGCAGCTTGTAGACGTAGCCGTTGATCATGGAGGTGAAGCCGAGCGCGTTGTCGAAGCCGAACGGGTTGAAGCCGCCGGACTGCCACGAGCCGTCCACCTCGCTCATGGACAGGCGCTTGCCGTCGCGCTGGGCGACGTCGCGCACGTTGCGCTCGTTGTAGGTGGCGTCGCCGCCGTAGCCGTGCACGTTGTACTGGCCGATCTTGGCGCGTTCGGCGGGCGTGTAGTTGTTGTACGCCTCCATGAACTGGTCGCGGAACTGCGCGTCCGTGGAGGAGATGACGGTGTCCTTGTCGCCGGCGAGCGCCTTGGACAGCGTTTCGATCGTGCGCTGCTGCATGCGGCCGCCGTTGGCGTCGGACGTGGAGACGTGCATGCCTTCCTGCGGCTTCTTGACGGCGTTCGAGTACGGGGTGATGGACAGGTCGGCGCCGTCGTAGTCGCCGGTGGCCATGTACCGGTTGATGAGCTGCGCGTCAGGCCATGAGGGGTCCTTCGTGTAGTCGGTGGCGTTGTACCACGGGGTGATCCACGAGCCGGATTCGGATTCGTTGAACGGTTCGACGGTGTTGAAGTTGACGCCGTACTTGTCTTCTAGGTGACGGGCGACCTTGCCCATGTAGGTGCCGAACTTCTCGGGGTCCTTGAGGTTGTTGTCCGTCGAGGAGTTGCGGCCGCCGGCCACGTAGCCGCTTTCGGTCATGAAGTACGGGGCGGAGTTGGCGAACGCCTCCCAGTGAGTGATGTCGCCGGTCTTGACGCCTTCCTTGATCCACCATTCCTGGGCTTCGACCTTCTTGGCGGCCTCGGAGTCCTTGCTCTTGGAGCCCCACACGTAGGATTCGTCGTTGGTGGGGTCGTAGGCGGCGTCGAGCTTGTCGCGGTCGGCCTGCTTGGTGGTGACGGCGTTGCCGTCGGCGTCCTTGTACAGGCCCTTCGAGCCGTCGGCGTCGGGCGCCCAGTAGCCGGGCACGGCCGCGCCCTGGCGCATGAACGGGTAGCCGTACGCCACGTCGGAGGCGTTGCCGCCGCCGACGTTGTAGCGTGCCTTGTTGAGGTTGAGGCCGTTGGAGCCGAAGATGCTGTCGTAGAAGTCCTGACGCAGCTTCGCGCCGTTCTTGTTGGCCTTGGCGTTGAGGGCCGAGTCGGCGGGCTTGCCGTCCGCCGTGTAGTTCTGCTGGTCGCCGTAGGCGCCGGTCGCGTTGGCGAACCACGCCAGCGACGTGCCCCAGCCTTCGAACGGGCCGTTGGTGACCCACGGGTTGATGGTCACCGTCGAGACGTTGCCGCCGCCTGTGGCCGCATGGGCGGCCGTGCCGACGACACCCCCTGTCAGCAACGTCGCCGCGGCGGCAAACACCGCGACCGATCTGCGCATGATCCTCATTGTTCCTCCTCGCTCGCCCATCGATGGGCGGCCTTGCTGCGTCTGCACTTCCGTTGAGCGTCGCAACCATGCACTGCCACCGTGCATGCGCCGTCGCGCACCGCCGTCGTACAGCCGTTTTCTCCTTGCAGGAGATGCCCCCTTCGCATACGTGAACGTTCGCGCTATGTTTGCGAAAACATCCCCTTAGCATTCACGTTAGCGCCACAATACGGGCGACACACCGCATACCGAACCTGTAAGCGCTTCCGCAATAAAACGATTTTATGATGGCATTCACATCGTGAGCGAGACGCCTTCCGCCGTCTCACAAGCGACCACCACACGAAACCAAGAAGGGGGTTTCACATGGAACACAGTCACATCATCCCATCGCAACGCAGACGCACGTCATCATATGAGACCACGTCATACGAGACCACGTCGCGACGCACACGCCACACACTGCGCGCACGGCTCGTCGGCGCCGTCGCGGCGCTCGCCTGCTGTCTCATGCTGCCCACGGCGGCCGCGAATGCCGCCGACGGCCCGGCCATCCAGGCCGGCGCGGACGGCAGCGTGCCCGCGCAGTCCGCACAGGGTCCGCAGGTCACCAAGGTCCGCGTACTCAAGGAAGGCACGTTCCTCGAGGTCCACTGGAACGAATACGTCGACGAGACGCAGGCCGTCAACGTCAGCAACTTCACGCTCACCAACGGCGGCAAAACCATCACCCTGCGGCCGAAATCCAACGAAGGCGTCACCGACACGTACTATTTCGACCGCGACAACAAGGAGGTCGCAGCCACCGACGCGAAGGTCTTCCAGTACCTCGACCCGACGATGCACATCTCCAGCATCGCCTACAGCGGCACCATCGACCCCAGCAAGCCGATCACGCTGAAGGTCAAGGGATCCGCCATCAAGGACGCGGCCGGCGTCGCCGCGCAGGACACGACGTTCACCAACGTGCCCGTCACCAGCTTCTACACGAAGAAGCTCGTGTCGAAGAACGGCATCATCATCAAATCCGATGACGGCGTAAGCGACGCGGCGCTCGACAAGACACGCGACATGGTCGACACCGAACTCGGCCTGCCCGGCACCGGCATCGCCGCCGAAATGGTCAGGCACGGCAACGCGGTCGCCGTCTACGGCAACCACGAGGTCCCCTACCTGCTGCCCGAGCAACGGTACGCCTTCAACAAGGACATGTACGCGGCCGAAGGCTACGGCGGCTACCCGGGCGACGGGTTCGTCTCATCCATCTCCGAAAAGAACGTGTTGCGCACGACCGGCGACCCCGACCCCGCCAACAACACTGCGTACACCGGCGAAAGCGTGCTCGCCCACGAATTCGCCCACGCCATCAAGCTCGGCGGACTCGACCAGATGCCCGACCAGACGCTCGCGAACACGTTCTACCGCGCCTACGCGCACGCCAAGAAAGCCGGACTGTGGGCGCACACGTACGCCTACCAGAACTCCGACGAGTTCTTCGCGTCGCTGGCAGCCATCTGGTTCAACGTGGCCGACGAGAGCGGCAACGGCGAGTACGACGGCGTGCGCGGCCCCGTCGACACCAACGAGGAGTTCAAGGAGTACGATCCGGTGACCTACGCCGCGTACGAGAAGATCTTCCCCAAGGTCTCGCTACCCGCACCGTGGGATTCCACGCCGAACAACTGGCCGGAAAGCATGGCCAAGACGTTCCCGCCCACCCGTGACGCGGCCGCCGCGAGCAGCCCCGACCTCGCCAAGGACGAGTTCCAGGTCGTCTCCGACCACACCGAGGACCGCGGCGACATCTACTATCTCGAACGCCTCACCTCCGCGGTGGGCGGTGGCGAGCTCGACCTGTCGACCCTGTGGGGCGCGGCCAACGACCTCGACCGGTCACTCGCCTCGTGGAACCTCAGGAAAATCGACGACAGCACGTACGCGTTCGCCAGCGTCGCCTCCGACGCCGAGCCGTCCACGCGCGGCCTGACCGCGAACGCGAACGGCACGGTCAGCGTGGCCGGTCATGCGTACGACCCCGCCGATCAGGCACAGCAGTGGCGCTGGTACCGCAACGACGCGAGCGACGACCCGTACGACGGCTACCTCGTGAACGTCAAGTACGGCAAGGCTCTCACCACGGTCGGCACGCCGTACAACGGCACGACGCTGGTGGTGCGGAGCATCGGCAGCGGCACGTTGGCGTGGAGTCTGCGCGACAACACGCAGTCCGCGGCGAAGAAGAGCAACGACGGGCTGTTCCTCACGCCGACCGCCGCGCTGCCGGACGCGCTGAAGCCCGGGCACGGGACTGGCGCTGGTGCCGGTTCCGGCACTGGTGCCGGAACCGGCTCGCAGCACGGCAACGGCTCTACGGGAGCGGGCGCCGTGGCGGCCGGTTCGCAGAAACTGGCCGCCACCGACGGCGAGGCGAATGCGGTGCTGACCGTGTCCGTGGCGCTGCTCGTGCTCGGCGCGGGACTGGCGGTGACCCGCCGCCGCGTAATCCGCTAGCGCAAGATTGAAGAAGGCCGGGGTGATATACAACAACCCCGGCCTTTTCGTGTGAAAAGCCACGCCCAAGCGGCATCATGCCGCATCAGAATGCCATGATTCATCATCAATCGGCGCAAACACTCGAGATGTGGGTGTTTTGTTTGGCGAAATTCGCGGTGACTGCAAGTGGCCGGTCGGCAGAAACCGCAGAATCAAGCCGTTTTGCAACATCAGCCTCGCCTCCGGCCCCAAAACAAAACACCCACATCTCGAAAACAGTCCCTTGGACGGTTCCCGGAACCCGCAGCGCATGGCACGTAACCCGCACTACACGCGCACGTCCTTCGTCACCCTGCTCGCCCTTGCAGCGTGACGCAAGTCCGAAAACCCAGTATTTGCAAGGAGTTTCAAGGGTGCGTCACCGTGCCCGCCCGAGCAGAGTGACGGTATGACGCTCGACACGCGCAACGCCCATACACACAGCGCAACACCCATACACGTAGAAAAGGGGCTGCACCGTGATTCCACGATGCAGCCCCTCCCCTACAGAGTCCGGGGTCTCACCGGCGTTCGAACGCCAGCCTGCACCCCTCCCTTGTCACAGCGGGTAGCTACCCGCTGTGACAAAGCGGGGAAAACCCTGCAATTCCAACGATGCGGCGCTCATCGTCACAGCGGGTAGCTACCCGCTGTGACGATAGGGGCAACACCCTCAGCCGCGGCGCTTGCGGGTGATCAGCACCACGCCGGCGGCGGCCACGAGCAACGCGACCACACCGATCACACCGGACACGGACGCGCCCGTCTTCGACAGGCCGGAAGCGCCGGGCTTGCCCGCGTTCTGGCCGGAGCTGGACTGGCCGTTCTGGCCGCTACCGGCACCCTGGCCATTACCGGCCTGGCCGGCGTTGCCGCCGTTGCCGGAACCATTACCGTTCTGGCCGCCCTGCCCCGAGCCGTTGCCCTCGCCGCCGTGGCCCGGCTCCGGCTCGGCCTTCGCCTTCACCGTCACCGTGCGCACGACCGTGTAGGACGCGCCCTGCGAGTCCACGACACGGTAGGTCAGCTTGTATTCGCCGGCCTTCGCCGTATCCACGGAACCGGTCACCTCGATCTTCGAGGTCAGGTCGCCGTCCTCCGCGTCGGACGCCTTCACGCCCGCCTTCGGGTCGAACGAATCGCCGACCGTGATCGTCACGTCATCCGCGCCCGTGATCTTCGGCGCGGCGTTCAACGTTCCGGCCGGCACGTCCGGCTCGGTCAGCGTCACCACGGCCTTCGCGCGCAGCACCGACGGCTCGATGCCGTCGAGGTCGCCGCCCAGCTCCACCGTGCCGGCGGCCTTCTCTGCGGCCCAGTCGTGCGCATCCCACGTCACGGCCACATCCTTGACCGAGCCGTCCGAATACGTCACCGAGACCGTCTTCGGCAGGTCGGGCGTCTCGCCGGCCTTCACCGTGACGTCGGTCTCGGCAGCCGAAACCGGAACCACCGGAGCCGGCTTCACCGTCACCGTGAACGTCGCGGAGACGCCGCGGTACGTGACGGTGACCGTCTTCTCGCCGGCGGTCGTCGAGTCGAAACCGGTGATCTTCAGGTCGGCGTCGTCGAGCGCAACGGCCTTGCCGTCCGCGGTCTTGCCGTCGGCCCAGCCGTACACCGGAACCACCGACATGCCGGTGGTGTCGAGCGTCTCGCCGACCTCGTACTCGGTCTTGGCCGGCGCCGTGACCTTGAGCGAGGCCAGCTTGGCCGCGTCGAACGTGACGGTGACGGTCTTGGTGGCCGTGCCGTCCGCCGAGGTGACGGTGATGACGGACTTGCCGCCGAGCGTGCCGGCTTCAGGCCCGTCGACGCTCACCTTGGCGGCCTGGTCGGCGGCGAACGCCTGCACGACCGGGTTGGCCTGCGCGTCGATCGGCAGGTCGACCGTGTACGCGTCCTTGTCGGCCGCGAACCCGTCGATGGTCGTGCCGTCGAGACGCAGGTCGCCGAGCGTCGCGTCGGAAGCGGGCGCCGGCGTGGCGGCCTTGTCGCTCTGGGCGAACACCTGGATTTCGGCCACGTTGATGTACACCTTGGTGTCCTGCAGCGTGTTGGTCAGGCGCACGGCCTTGCCCTTCACCGGCGTGTCGAGCGTGAAGTCGACGGTCGGCGTGTCGGCCGCGGTGATGCCGTCGGAGCCGGAGCCGGCGTCGCCGGCCTGCACCTTCCAGCCGTCCTTGGTGCCGACGGTCTTCCACTCGCCGTTCTCGTCCTGGTATTCGAGCGTCTGGCTCTTCGGCCAGGAGGCGCGGCCGTCGTAGTAGAAGTAGGTCTTCACTTCGGTGATGGTGCGTGCCTTGTCGAACGTGAACGTGGCGACCGGATTGACGGTCGACGCGGTGGACGCCCACGTGGACCAGCCCTTGGCGGTCGTGTTGCCGTCGACGGCCTTCTTCCACGAGTCGCCCTCGGAGAAGTTCACGCCGAAGGTCGTGCCGTCCGCGGCGGCGATGTTGCTCGTCGCGCCGGCGACCGGCACCACGAACGCCTGCAGCTCGGTGGCGACGATGTAGTCGTTGCTCACCGTGTTGACGATGCGCACCTGGGTGGCCTTGACCGGGCCGCCTTCGGGCGTGAACGTGACGGTCTGGCCGGCGGCGGGCTTGACCTCGCTGCCGAACGGCTGCCACGTGGTGCCGTCGGTCGTGTACTCGGCCTTGGCGGAGACGGGGACCTTGTCGCCGTAGGTGATGGTCAGGCTGGTGGCCTCACGCTCGGCGCCGAAGTTCACGGTCGCGGTCGGGCTGACCGAGTAGTCGCCCCTGCTGTTCCACGTGATCCACGCCTCGCCGGACGTGTCGCCGTCGGTCAGCTTCTTCCACTGGTCGCCCTTGTTGTACTCCGTCTGCTGGCCGGTGACGGTCAGGTTGGAGGCGGAGTCGGCCACGTTCTCCGGCTCGGCGGTCACGATGAACAGCGTCGCCTTGACCGGCAGCGTGTCGTCGGCGGCGGCCTTGTCGGCGAGCGCCGCGACGGAGACCACGTCCTTGACGGCGATGCTGCCTTCGACGGCGATCTTGTCGCCGGTCTTGGCGGCGGCGAGCTTGTCGGCGAGTCCGTCGAAGTTCCACTGGACCTTGGATGCGTCGATCTGGAACGCGGGCGACGCCTTGACGTGCGCGTACACCTTGGCTGCCTTGATGGCGGCTTCGGCGGCGGTCTCGTCGGTGCCGGCGATCACGGTCGCGGACACGGGGTCGGTCACGGTGAACGCGCCGACGTACACCTTCGCGGTCACGGCGATTTCGTTGCCGAACAGGTCGGTGGCGGTGCCGGTGGCCTCGTAGGTGCCTTCCTTGGTGATGTCCACCTTGGAGGTGTCCCACTTGGCGACTTCGGCCTTGCCTTCGCCCCATGCGTATTCGACGGTCACTTCGTTCGGGATGGTCGGCGCCTTGCCGACCGCGGTCTGCGCGGCGACGGCCTGGTAGCCGGTCGGCGTGCCTTCACGGAACGTCCACGTCTGGTTGGCGGACGGGGTTTCGCCGGTTGCGGACGTGTACAGGCCGACCTTGGTGCCGGCCTTGGTGCCGGAGCCGTCGACGTCGAGGTTCTGCTTGGCGGCGGCGTTGAGCAGCTGGTAGGTGGCGCCGTCGGACGTGTTGAGGATCCACTTGGCGGCCGGGTCGGACTTGGCCTGCTCGACCGTTTCGTCGGACAGTGCGTTCGTGCCGTCCTTGGAGACGAGGACCTTGCCATCGGCGTTGGTGATGACGTACGCCTTGAGGTCGGGGCGTTCGGTGTCCTTCTGGCTGATCTGGGTGAACGTCCAGGCCTGCTTGCGTGCGTCGGCGAGCGTGGCCGGGGCGTCGGTGATGGACAGTGCGGAGTCGCCGGAGGCGGCGTCGGTCAGCAGCTTGCCGGACTGGGTGCCGACGAGCTGGTACGTCTTGCCGGACTGCACGCCGGCGTCCTTGGCCACGCCGGTGACGCCCTTGAGCTGGATGGAGGCGATGGCGCGGGCGGGCACGGTCACGGTCGCGGTCTTGGCGGTCTTGTCGATGACCACGGAGCCGGCCGCCTGCTTGACGTTGCTGGTCTTGGCGAAGACGTCCGGGGTTGCGGCGTCGACGCCCTTGTCCTTGTCGGCCTGCGCGGTCTCGGTGGTCAGGTACAGGTCGCCGGAGGCGTCGTCGGCGATCTCGCCGTACTTGGAGAGGTCGATGACGAACGTCTGCGGGGCGTTGGACGTGTTGCGGTGGACGATGGTCTGGGTGGCGGAGTCGCCGTCGCCGGCGGTGGCGGTCATCGTGTTGTATTCATCGTTGTTGGCGACGATCTTGTCGCCGGCGTGGATGAACCGGGTGATGGCCTTGACGCCGTTGTACTTGGCGTTGGCGATGACGGTGCACGGGGCGAGGCCGTCGGTCTTGCCGCCGTTGTTGTTGACGCGGCGCTCGGAGTAGAGCTTGCCGTCGGCGCCGGCCACGGTGCAGTCGAAGTCGATGAGCACGGTGCCCCAGTTGGTGTTTTCGCCGGCCGGGTTGACGTTGGAGCCCATCTGCATGTTGTAGAGGTCCTCGACGACCTGCCAGAACGTGAAGTCCTTGGACTGCAGGCGGGGCACGTTGGCGCTGATGTAGCTCATCATGCCGAGCGCGTTGTCGAAGCCGTACGGGTTGTAGGAGCCGCCCTGCCAGGAGCCGTCGACCTCGCTCATGGAGAGCTTCTTGCCGTCGGCCTGGGCGATGTCGCGGGCGAGCATCTGGCGGCCGGTGGAGTACGCGTGCACGTTGTACTGGCCGACGAGGTCACGCACGGCCTGCGGGTACTGGTTGTACGACTTGACGAAATCAGACGAGTTCGTGGCGTCGGTGGCGGCGATGATAGTGTCCTTGTTGCCTTTGAGCGCCTCGGCGAGCGCCTTGAGGGTGGCCTGCTGCTCGGCGTTGTTGACGTGCATGCCCTCCTGCGGCTTCTTCAGCGCGCTGGAGTAGGGGGTGACGTCCTTGTCCTTGTCGGAGAAGTACTTGTCCCAGTAGTTGTTGATGAGCTGGGTGTTCTTGTCGTTGGGATCGGTGTACTTGGACGCCTTGTCGCCGGGCGTTCCCCAGTAGCTGGTCTCGGATTCGTTGAACGGCTCGACCGTGTCGACGTTCGCGCCGAGGCTCTCAAGATGCTCGACGTTCTTGGCCATGTACTGGGCGAACTTCTCGGGGTTGGCGAGGTTGTTGGAGCCGGAGTTGAAGCCGCCGGTCGCGTAGCCGCTGGTGGTGAGGAACCACGGCGCGGAGTTGGCGAACGCCTCGACGTCGGTGATGTCGGGGTTGTCGCCGGTGGCGCCGCGCTTGATCCACCAGTCCTGGGCGGCGGACTTGCTGAAGTCATACTGGCTGTCGTCGGTCGGGTCGAAGGCGGCGGCCAGCTTGTCCTTGTCCGCCTGCTTGGTGGTGACGCCGTTGCCGTAGACGTTCTTGGAGCCGTCGGCGTCGTCCTTCCAGGTGCCGGGGACGTTGGCGCCCTGGCGCATGAACGGGTACGCGTAGGCAACGTCGGAGGCGTTGCCGCCGCCCACGTTGTAGCGGGCCATGTTGAGGTCGAGCCCGTCCGAGCCGAAGATGGACTCGTAGAACTGCTCGCGCAGCTGCTTGCCGTATTCGACGGCCTTGGCCTTGGAAGCCGCGTCGCCGAGGTTGGTGGTGATGGACGATTCCTCGCCGAGGCTGCCGGTCGCGTTCGCGAACCATGCGAGCGACGTGCCCCAGCCGTCGAACGAGTTGGCGTACCAAGGGTTCGGCGTCACCGTGATGGTGGCGTTATCATCAGCGAGGGCCGAATTGGCCGTGATCGCCCCTCCTCCAAGGAGTGTCGCGGCCGCGGCGATTGCGGCGAGCGACTTGCCTAGTACTTTCATAGATCTCCTTACCATTGTTGCCCGAATGCCGTCATGGCGAGGCGTCGCAGACCACATTGCGCGACGCCCGTTCTCCGGCGCTCCGGCACCCCACGCCGGCTCCTTCATCCGGCGTGCGGAATGTTTACGCAAACATTCCAGTGGAGTTCATTGTAGCATGGTCGAAGCGCTTACGCATCACCGCGCACGCATAATGCGATACGTTTCACATGCAGGGGTAGGGGGCGGGGCGCGAGTGGATTCCTACTCACAAAACTGAAATGGAGCGGGTGCGGGAACGCGAGAGCGAGACGCGCGGGGCATGAGCAGGATGCGGCACAGCGGAATGGGCGAGCCTGCCCTTCCACGCGCCGACCGCGGGAGACCGCCAGTCGCCGTGCCATGGACCTCTCTCCATCACACTTCGATCTCCCCGCTCTCCGCCGCGCTCCAACCACGCACCGCCGCATCCACGTCACCGCACGTGCCATCATTCCGATCGAGTGGTGGCGTGCGGTAGAAATCCGGAATGACGCTGCACATCCATTTCACATCCTCGCGCGCGCCGCCACGCCATTGCCGCTTCGTCGCTCCGAAGTCTTCCGGCCGTGTATCACAAGTCGCCAGAAACGGCGATTCGTGCAAGTTGTGATACACGGGTGTGCCACAACTCTGCAATATCGCGCTTTTGGACGAGTTGTGACCACGCAACGGCTTCAAGAACCGCCATTTTCCAACGATCCTCGCAATCCGCTGCCAAGGTCGTGTATCACAACTCTGCAATATCGGCGATTTGTGCAAGTTGTGATACTGCATCATGCCGAAATCGCCTGTCCAGGCCGACGATCCGCCGTCATCCCCGGGCGCCTCCGCGTCACTCTGCTCGCCCGGACACGGTGACGCTTGCGCGAAACTCCAGTATTTGCACGTCACTGTGTCCGGGCGAGCAGAGTGACGCGGAAGACATTACGAAGCAACTCTCGCCTCCCAGTCGTACCGAGCGGCCGCGCGTCCCGAACGCGCAACAACGCATCTCTCGCACAATCGGGACGTCCCGAACGCGCATGATCGGCTTTCTTGCGCTATCGGGACGTCCCGATAATGCACATCAAGCGTTTTCGCACTTTCGTGACGAGCTACCAGTCGCCGACAGTGTGGAACCATACGCCACAATCGTTGGAAAATGGCCATTCCTATGCCGCGCTGAGAATGTAGCGCACATGCGATGAAGGAGCGCACGGTCCCGAACGCGCAACAACGCCATTCTTGCACAATCGGGACGTCTCGAATGCGCACAATCGGCTTTCTTGCACATTCGGGACTGCGAATCCGGAACGACGACGTCAGAATCCGTTATATATACGTATCAACAAGCTCAAGCAGGACACCGCGTAGTGAGTGCGATGCCACGTCAATGCCGCTTGTCCCAACAGTCGATGCACATGAGCCGCCGCACAGCGAACAGGTATAGAACGTAGCACCTTCCGCATCGTCGTACTCGTGCTGCTCCAACGAGTCGAAGTCGATGTCCTCGACATAATCCTCATGTTTGCGCCCCATTGCGTACATGCACATATCCGCACATCAGCCTACGCGTCGCGTCGCGCCGCGTCACCGCGCGCCAACCCCAGCGACGCCGCTGCCCGTCACGCTGCTCGGGCGAGCACAGTGACGCGCCAGCGAAAACCCTTGCAAACACTGGTGTTTCACGGTCGAGTCACTGCGCAAGGGCGAGCAGAGTGACGAGGGGATGGTCTCGCGCGTCCGTAGCGTTTCGCGCACGCAACAGCCTTACACATAGCAACTGCGCTCGCATCATCATGCACCGCACTTGCTCCCAACGCCGCGAACCCACGCACACCGCGTACCCAGTCGTCGCACGCACACACCCGCACGCACGCATCCGCACACACCGCACGTCACTACGCATCGCACGCACACACCCGCACGCACGCACCCGCACGCACCGCGTACCCAGAGCACCCGCGGCGTTTCGCGCACCACTCAACATAGCGAAACGCCCGCGGGCGCGCGTGCATCAGGCACGGCGTTCCACGGGCGTTTCGTCAGGTTAAGGCAGTAGGAGTCAGAACATGGTCGTATAGGCGGCGCTCCTCACGTCGAACATCGGACAGGAAAACAGCAGGTCATCGTCTGCGGCACGGCGGCGGAAAACCCGGCGCCGCGACGATACAACGGCGGAACGATGCTGGCACGGCAGCGACCACAATCACAGCACGCATGCGAACTCACGCACGCACACCGCGCACTCACGCAACGCAATCACAGCGCCAACAGCCGCGACCGCCGCAGCGAGCCCGAGCCGCCGGGCACCGCGCGCACCGTGCGAAACTGCATCAGCGCGGGCGCAGACGGCTCGGACTCGGACTCAGCGTCAGGCAGTCAGAGGAGAAAGAACCTCAGTTCTTCCACTCTTCGGGATCGTAGAAGTCGCCGTTGAGGGCCTTGGCGGCCTTCTCCTGCGCCTCCTCGAGGGTCCAGTTGGCGAGCTCGGCGCGCACGTCGTCGAGGGCCACCGGGGTCATCGACAGCGAGTTGACGCCGATGCCGGTGAGCACGACGGCCAGATCCGGATCGGCCGCGGCCTCACCGCACACGCCCACGGGCATGCCGTACTTGTTGCCGGCGTCGGCGATGAGCTTGATCGCGCGCAGCACGGCCGGGTGCCATGCGGTCTGGTAGTTGGCCACGGAGCCGAGCGTACGGTCGGCGGCCAGCGTGTACTGGGTGAGGTCGTTGGTGCCGATGGACACGAAGTCGGCGACCTGGGCGACCTGATCGGCCATGAGGGCGATGGACGGCACCTCGGCCATCACGCCGACCTTCTTGAGGCCGAAGCTCTTGCCGAGCTTGACGAAGTAGGCGGCTTCCTTCGCGTCGGCGACCATCGGGGCCATGACCCACAGGTCGGCGTCGGTCTGCGCGTCGGCGGCGGCGAGGGCCTTGAGCTGGCCTTCGATGACCTCCTTGTGCACGCGCAGCGTACGCAGACCACGCAGGCCGAGGGCCGGGTTCGGCTCGTCCTCGGGGGTGAGGAACGGCAGCGGCTTATCCGCGCCGGCGTCCAGCATACGGATGACGACCTTCTTGCCGGGGAACTGGGCGAGCAGTTCGGCGTACGCCTTGGTCTGCTCTTCGACGCTCGGCGGCTCGGCGTTGCCGATGAACAGGAACTCGGAGCGGAACAGGCCGACGCCTTCCGCACCGTACTCAAGCGCGGTCTTGCCGTCGGCCGGCTTGCCGACGTTCGCGAGCAGCGGAATGTGGTGGCCGTCCTTGGTGGCACCCGGCTGGCCGCGCAGTTCCTTGGCCTTGGCGGCCTTGGCCTTGGCAGCTTCGGCGGCGGCGATCTGCTCGTCGCTCGGCTCGGTGGTCACGGTGCCTTCGGCGGCGTTGACGATGACGGTCTCGCCGTTGGTCAGGTCGTCGGCTTCCGGCGCGGAGACGACGGCGACGATGCCGCGGGCGCGCGCCAGGATGGCGGTGTGCGAGGTCGGGCCACCCTGCGAGGTGACGATGGCGAGGGTCTTCTCAAGGTCGAGGCCGGCGGTGTCGGCGGGGGACAAATCCTCGGCGACGAGCACGAACGGGGTCTCGGAGACCGGGACGCCGGGCGCGGGGACGCCCATGAGGTCGGCGATGACGCGCTGGCCGACGTCGTGCAGGTCGGCCGCACGCTCGCCCTGATAGCCGCCGATGGCGCGGAACATCTCTTCGACCTGGCCGAAGCCTTCGAGCACGGCGCGCTCGGCGGTCTTGCCCTGCTCGATGAGCGTGTTGATGTTCTGGGCGAGCGACGGGTCGGACGCGAACATGGCGATGGCCTGCAGGATCGGCGCGGCCTGCTTGGCGCCCTCGTCGCCGTTCGCGGCCTCTTCGGCGCGACGGTTCAGGTCGGCGTTCACCAGCGCGAGGGACTTGGTCACACGCTCGATCTCGGACTGCGCGGACACGGAATCCGCGCGGGGCGCGTCGGAGGGCTCGGGAAGCGGAGCCGCCATGCGAATGACCGGACCGACCGCAACGCCGCGTCCGATGCCAACACCCTTGATAACCATATGTTTCTCCTTACATAGTGGTCGTGCCCTGCGATGGGCAGCCGCCCTCCGTAGGTCGCTTATGTGACTTGCCAACTTCATCGCCGGTAAATCATTTTCCGTCACGGATAGTATACACCGTTGAACGCGCGACACGACACAAGTAAACGTTTTCCGTGAAAAAGAAAAACGCCGTGGTATAGTATTAGCTTAGCAGCCCTCAGCAGGCCGCAACAGTAATGAACCAGCAGATGCGCCGGAGCCATCCGACGCAATGACGCAAAGGAGTGTCTCCATGGTCACCCGCACCACCACCATCACCGATCCCGTCGGCATCCACGCTCGCCCGGCCGCCAAGTTCGCGCAGGCCGCGACCGCTTCCGGCTACACCGTCACCATCGCCAAGCAGGGCGGCAATCCGGTTCCGGCCGGCTCGATCCTGTCGATCATGGGCCTGGGCATCAAGCAGGGCGACACCGTCGAGCTGAACGTCGAGGGCGACAACGCCGACGCCGTGGCCGACAACCTGGTCGAGACGCTGACCGCCGCCGAGTGACGCGGCCGTGCGGCGCGGCCGGTACGCCGTCGCCGCTCGCCTATCGACAATCTCGCCTATCGGCAACACAGTGACGTCGATAATGACGGCCGTCACCGCAGCAATGCGGGCGGCCGTCATCCATATCGGCGGCCGCGAGGCGAAGCCGGCACGTCATCGCACGCCGCACCCCATTCCCCTCCCCCTCCCGTCACAGCGGGTACCTGCACGCTGTGACATAGACGAACAATCCTTGGAATTCCAACGTTTTCTCATGCTCGTCACAGCGGGTACCTGCACGCTGTGACGGATGGGCGGCGGAAACGGAGGAACACACGGAACACGGAAACACGCGACACATCCATGACCACGAAGAAACCCACTGCAACGACGCAGCGCAAACCTGCACGACCGGACACGGCGACGGCCATCGTACCGACCGCGAAACGTTCCGGCACCGCACGAACCCAGACCGTCGCTCCGGCCGTTCCCGTTTCCGATTCCGCTTCCCCCGCCGCCCCCGCATCCCAGCCGCAACCGCCGCAACAACAGCCCAGCTCGATCACCAACGTCGCGGCCAAAGCCAACGTGTCCATCGCCACCGTCTCGCGCGTGCTCTCCGGCAAACGCACCAAAGACGACGACATCGCGCGACGAGTGCGCGCGGCCGCCGAAGAACTCAACTATTCCGTCAACTACGCGGCGAGCGCCCTGCGCAGCGACGTGACGAACACGATCGGCCTGGTCATCCCCTCGGCCACCGACTCGCTGAGCGCGCGGCTGATCGACGCGCTCGAGCCGCCTGCCGACCACAAGTCGACTGCCACGCAGAACCGGCAGCTGCTGCTCGGCGTCGGCGGCGAGCAACGCACGCAGGCGCAGCGCCTCGAATCGCTGGTCGCACGCAACGTGGACGGCATCATCATCGTGCCGGCGGACGGCGTGGACCTGACGCAGCCGCTGGAACGGTTCTCCCCGCACACGCCGATCGTGCAGGTGGGCGGACGGCAGCGCTCGTTCCGCACGTCGATGGTCGGCATCGACGAGAACGCGGCGATGGAGATGATCGTCGAGCATCTTGCGCGGCAGGGCGTGCGGTCGGCCGCCTACTTCGCCGGCAAGGAGGTCTCGTTCGAGTCGGCGGAGATGTTCGCGATGTTCCACACGCAGATGCGCGCGCACCGGCTGGTCACCGACACCGCGTGGAACCGGTTCGGCGAGGTGAGCGTGGAACGCGGCTACCGGTGCACGCGGCGGATGTTCGTCGAGGAGCGTGCGGCGGGAATCGAGCCGCCGCAGGCCGTGATCTGCGCCGACGACATGATCGCGCTCGGCGTGATGGTCGCGTTGCAGACGATGGGCGTGCGCGTGCCGCAGGATGTGCGCGTGGTCGGGTTCAATGATTCGCCGCTCGCCACGACGACGATGCCGCAGCTGACCTCGGTGCGGCCGCCGTTCGACCAGATCGCGCAGGAGGCGCTGCGGCTGATCGGGCTGGGTGCGGGGCGTCCGGCGCATGTGACGCTGCTGCCGCAGCTCGTGGTGCGCGGTTCGACCGTGGGGTGAGACGCGTCGGAGGCGGGGCGGCTGGGTTAACGGTTCCCGGTGGCGGCGTCGGCTGACGGCCTGACTCGGGCATCAACTCCCGGATTCCTCCCATCCGCGGGCCCCTGCATGGGAGAAATCCGGGAGTCCGGCCCGGTAACTCCCCGAATCCTCCCATAGCAAGGCATCGAAACGGAGAAGACGGGGAGCGACCACCACAGACTCCCTGTCTTCTCCCATTGCAGAGCCAGCGAATGGGAGAACTACAGGAGTGCATCATCTCAACTCCCGGATTCCTCCCATCCGGGACCCCCGAAACGGGAGAATCCAAGGAGTCCGCAACCCCAACTCCCGGATTCCTCCCATCTGGGACACCTGAAATGGGAGAAAGTAGGGAGTCCGCACCTCCAACTCCCGATTTCTTCCCATCCGGAAACCCTGAAACGGGAGAAATCCGGGAATTGGAGGAGGGCAACCCCGGGTCGACTCGGCCAGCCCCGACTCCGTTCCCCCTATCTCGTGGAATATCTCACGGAATCAGCGAGCAGAACAGCGCCTCGAAGACGAGCATCGGGTTGCCGTTGCCGAACAGACGCCGCCGGGCGAGCGCGATGTGTTCGAGCCGGTCCACCACCGCCTGCCGGCTCATCCGCGCGGACAGTTCCGCGATGGCCGTGCGGTTCTCCAGGTTGATGATGCCCACCGCGTCTTCGGCGTTGTTCTGCAGCACGGCGATGTCGCGGTATACGCTGGCCGCCGAGTTGAGCGCACGGTCGAGCACGTCGCGGCTGCGGCGGGTGGCCTGCCGTTTGAGCTCGTCCTTTTTGGCGATGGCGTTGTAGGCGCCGCGCAGTTTCGGCGGGATGCGGTCGCGTTCGCCGAGCCCGTTGATGCGGCGGAATTCGGCTTCCGCACGCTCCGCCTGCTCGTTCACGTCCGCTTCGGCCTGGCTTTTCGCCGTGTCGATGAGGCCGTCGGCGAGCAGCACCGCGTCGGACGCCTTGCGCAACCCGAGCAGGCCGACGATGAGCTCGTCGCGGTCGCTCATGACCTGGCTTTCGGTGGCGTACAGCTTCGCTATGCCGATGTGCCCTTCGGCGAGCCGCGCGGCGCGGGCGGCCACGTTCCGGCTGAACTGCTTGGCTTCCGGCTGCCGTGGGTTGACGGTGGTCATGAGGAAGTCGGTGACCGCCTGCGTCGAGGGAACGGCGAGGTTGACGATCCGCGTGCGCGAGCGGATGGTGGGCAGCACGTCCTGCGCGCTGGGAGCGCACAGCATCCAGATGGTGTGCGGGCTGGGTTCCTCGATCTCCTTGAGCAGCACGTTCGTCGTGCGTTCCAGCATGCGGTCGACGTCTTCGATGATGATGATCCGCCAAGGCGCGGTGCTGGGCATCTGCTCGGAGGTGAGAATCAGCTCGCGCACGTCGTCGATGCCGATGGTGACCTTGTTGGTCGCCAGCGTGGTCACGTCAGGGTGGGTGCCGGAGAGAATCTGCCGGGTGACGTTCGTCGGCTCGTCGCTCAGCCCGTGGTCGGGGCTTTCGAGGGCCGCCGCAAACGCCCGGGCGACGTTGGACCGGCCGGAGCCGGGGGGACCGCAGATCAGCCACGACTGGGCGATGGCTTTGGGGTCGCCGGTGGTGATGGCCTGCAGCTGCCGTGTCACGGCCTGCTGGCCGACGATGCCGTCCCAGACGCTCACTGGCCACCGCCAGCGGTCGTCGTCTCAGCGGACTGGTCGGCATCGCCTGCGGCCGCGGCGACCTCCTTCGCCTTGCGCGCCTCTTCGGCGGCCTTGCGTGCGGCTTCTTCCGCGGCGGCCTTACGTGCTGCGGCCTCGGCGGCCATCTTGGCGAACCGTTCGTCGGCGACCACGTCGTCCAGCAGTGCGTCGACGTCGGCCTTGATGCGCGCCCACACGGTTTCTTCGGGGTATGCCGCGTCGATCATGCGGAACCGTTTCGGCTCGCGGCCTGCCAGGTGACGGAACGCGTCGCGCGTGCGGCTGCGGAAGTCGTCGCCGGCCGATTCCATGCGGTCGTCCTCGTGGGTGAGCCGACGGTGGGCCTCGTCCGGATCCATGTCGAGCAGATAGGTGCGTGCCGGCATGAGCGAGCCGGTCGCCCACATGCTCAGGTTCCGGATTTCGTCGGCGGTCAGTTCGCGGCCGCCTGCCTGGTAGGCCAGCGACGAGTCGAGATACCGGTCGGTGATGACCACGGCGCCACGTTCGAGCGCCGGACGGACCACCTCGGCAACATGCTGCGCGCGATCGGCGGCGAAGATCAGCGCCTCCGCGCGGGCCGCGATATCGGCGGCGGCGTCAGCAGCGTCAGCGTCGACGCCGTTCAGCAGGAGATCACGCAGACGTCCCCCCAACGCCGTGCCGCCAGGCTCGCGCGTCACCACAACCTCGCACCCCCGCGATTCCAGGTACGCGCGCAGCCGCTCGACCTGAGTGGTCTTGCCAACGCCGTCCACGCCTTCAAACGAAATGAACACACCAGACATCACAACCCCCTGTTCGCCGCCGACGCCACCGCGCCGTTCGAGTCCGTGCATGACCAGTGTACGCGAATCCCCACGCGACGCGCTTGCCGTTGCCATCACCTGGACCGTGTTTGTTGTTTTGATGGGTGGGTTGATATGACGAGAGGCTTCTAGGCAGAATGGGTGGTGCCTTAAACCTATCCGTTCTAGCGAAGGAGCCTCCATGGTCAAGGGTAGCAGTGCCAGTGTT
>NZ_WBVT01000082.1 GCF_009193355.1 Bifidobacterium leontopitheci | reverse complement strand
GCATGAGCGCGCTCCTGCCGTCCGGGAACGAGCCGACCACGCGGGTCCTGCGCCTGATCTCGCGGTTCAGCCGTTCGATCATGTTGTTCGTGCGGATGCGCCGCCGGTGCTCCCTGGGATAGTCGTCGAGCAGGTAGGTCGTCGTCTCGCCGATACCCTCCCTGAGGCACTTGGCGGCCTCCCTGAGCTTGCGCGACTCCATCTCCGCTGCGACGGATTCGGCCTTCTCCAAAGCCTTGTCCCTTGATTCCATGGCGAACACGGCCTTGAGGGCGTCGGCCGCCCACTCCCGGTTTCTGGGATTGACCTTGGCGAGCACGTTGCGTTCGAAATGCACCATGCACCGCTGGTAGCGCGCCTGCGGCAGCAGTTCGCCCACCGCGGCCACCAGGCCCGCGCACCGGTCGCCGGTCACCAGCCTGACGCCCTTGAGGCCGCGTGCGATCATGCCGGTGATGAACTCGCGCCAGCTTTCCGCGTCCTCCTTCATGCCCTCCGCCACCGCGAGCACCTCGCGCCGGCCGTCCGCGCCGACGCCGATCGCGACGAGCACGCTCACGTTCTCCACCGAGCCGCCCCAGCAGCGCTTGTGCCACACGCCGTCCATGAACACGTACGGGTAGTCCTGCGTCAGCGGGCGCTCCCTCCACGCGTCGATGCCGGCATACACCTTCTTGAGCTTATCGGAGAGCGTCTGCGAGGGCATGCGGTCGCCCCACAGCAGCTGGCTGACGTCGTCGACCTGACGCGTGGAGACACCGGCCAGGTACATGTCGATCAAAGCCTCCTCGACGCTCTCCTCGCGCCGGCGGTAGCGTTCTATCACCGCCGACGAGAAGATCGCGCCCTTGAGCTTGGGCACCTTCAGGCTCATCCTGCCGGCCTTGACGGTCAGCTCCCGCTCGTAGTGGCCGGCCCGGTACGCCCTGCGTCCGTCGCTGCGCTCGTAGCGCGTGGCGCCGGCGATCTCGTCGGCTTCGGCGTCGAGCATCGCGTTGAGCGTCTCCTCGACCGTCTTCCTGACCATCCGGTCCAAGGTGGTCTCGAGCATGGCCTGGTCGACCTGTAGAATCTGCTGTGACATGGCTTGTGTCCTCGCTTCCAATCGCGGTTTTCTATGTTTGGCGACTGAAAA
>NZ_WBVT01000081.1 GCF_009193355.1 Bifidobacterium leontopitheci | reverse complement strand
GTGGAATCGTTGAGTTTCAGGCTGATGGGCGAGCCGCCGTCTCAGCCGTCGTTCCCTGCCGACGATTTGGAGTGCCATGAATTATTTCGATATCGACTCGTTCTACGATGTCAATCTGAGCTATGACGACAACTACGAGATCGGCCCGTTCGGCGAGTTCTCGGATGTGCTCGATGCAGAGAATCCTGACGACGAGCCGTCTGATGACGGTGGCATGGTCTTCGCTCCTGGCCTGTCCGCCGCCGACCAGGCCGAGATCGACAGGTACGCCTCGTACGCGGCCGTCGCTGCGAAAACTCCCACAATCCCTGCCCCCGCGATCCCCGTCCCCGCCGCACCCGAAACCCCGACAGAGTCCTTCCTCGGCATCCCCGTCAACCTGCCGTTCGGCATCCCCGCAGGCCCGCTGCTGAACGAGCGGTTCACGACCGCAGCGTTCCGCATGGGCTTCGACATCGCCACCTATAAGACGGTCCGCTCCCGCGCGTGGGGCTGCAACCAGTTCCCGAACGTGCTCGCCGTGCATCCGGCCAGCGCGGACGGCTCGCTCACTCCCGGCAGCGCGGAACTGGACGAGGGCGTGCTTGCGGACACGAACTACGAGATGCCGGTTTCGATCTCCAACTCGTTCGGCGTGCCCTCGCGTGATCCGAGCGAGTGGCAGTCGGACATGTCGCTCGCCATCAGGCAGGCGGGCCCCGGCCAGGTGCTGCTGCCGAGCTTCCAGGGTTCGCGCGTGCCCGGCATGAGCGTCGACGACTACATCGCCGACCATGTGACGACCGCGCGGCTCGTGTGCGAGACCGGCGCGCAGCTGATGGAGATGAACACGAGCTGCCCGAACGAGGGGCACAACCGGCTGCTGTGCCACGACCCGCATCTGGTGGGCCGCATCACCGAGGCGGTGAAGAACGAGATCGGCGAGCGTCCGCTCATCGTCAAGCTTGCGTACATTCCGCCGACCGCCGTCGAGGGCGGCTGGGGTGCGGACCGTCACGTGACCGAGGACGCCGCGCTGGAGCTGATGGTGCGTGAGACGGTCGGCCGCGGCTCGGTGCAGGCGTTCAGCGCGATCAATACGATTTCGGCGAAACTGGTGGACGCGCAGGGCCGTCAGGCGCTGCCCGGCGAGGGGCGCGAACGCAGCGGCGTGTGCGGCAACGCGATTCGCGGCGCCGGGCTTGATATGGTCCGTCGACTTGCGGCGGTGCGCGAGCGGCTTGGTCTGGACTTCGCGATCATCGGCGTGGGCGGCGTGGTCAAGCCGGAGGATTATCTGGTGTACCGTGCGGCCGGCGCGGATGCGGTGATGAGCGCGACCGGTGCCATGGGGGATGCCCGCCTCGCCCAGCGTATCAAGGCCCAGCTGGCCTGATCCGCGGCGGTGCGCGGCGTGGTTGCGTTCCATATTACGTCACTCTGCTCGCCCGAGCACAGTGACGCAGTGTCGCAAACCCTTGC
>NZ_WBVT01000080.1 GCF_009193355.1 Bifidobacterium leontopitheci | reverse complement strand
TGAACTGCACCCCGATTGTTGGACTGCGATAATGCAGATTCGATGATTGGAGGTGCGGTTTCTCATGTGTGGGGATCGCAGGCGTCATTACGACGACGGTTTCATGAGGAAGGTCGCGGACCTGATCCGTCAGGGCGCGGGGAAGAAGTCCCTCGCCAGACGGCTTGGCGTGTCCGTCTACACCACGAGACAATGGGTGTTGTCATACCGGATCGGCGGGGAGGCGGCGCTCATGGAGGAACGCGGGAAAAGACGGTCGTACGGCTACGAGACGAAGCTCGCGGCGGTGCTCGACCATGTGGAGCACGGGCTGACGAAGGCGGAGGCCATGGCCCGGCACGGGGTCGCGAGCGTCACGGCGCTGGAACGCTGGTGCCGGGATTACCGGGAGAACGGGCCGGACGCGCTGCGCCCGAGGCCGAAGGGACGGCCCAGGGGCGCGAAGGCCGGGCCGAAGCCGTCTCCCACGCGAGAGCAGGCCCTCGAGGAGGAGAACGCGTACCTCAGGGCGAAGGTCGCGTACCTGGAAAAAGCGCGGGCCCTGCCGGCGGGACGATCGGGAACCGGGACAAGACGGTGATCGTGTCGGCGCTGGCGGGGCTTGGCCATCCGCTCCGGCTCCTGCTGAAGGCGGCGGGGCTGGCGAGGAGCACCTACTACTACCTCCTGTCGCACCCGCCCGTCGTCACCCGGCCCGACATCGAGCCGGTGGTGGCGCAGGTGTACGCGCGCACGCCGAACGGGTGCGGGCACCGGCAGGTGCACATGTGCCTCGTGCACGAGTTCGGCGTGCGGGTGAGCCGCAAGAGCGTGCTGAAGGTCATGCGCCGCATGGGGCTGCGGTGCGCGATACGGCGCGCGAACCCGTACCGCCGGTACAGCTCGTACCGGGGCGACGCGGGGGCCGGGGTGCCGGACCTGCTGCAGCGGGACTTCACGGCCGACGGCCCGTGGCAGAAGCTCGGCACGGACGTCACCGAGTTCAAGGTGGCGGGCGCCAAGGCGTACCTCGCGCCCGTGTACGACATGTGCCTGAAGGAGATCGTCGCCTGGGACGTCAGCCCCAGCCCCGACATGGCGCAGCAGCAGAGGATGCTCGACATGCTCGAGGAGCGGATGCCCGAGGGCGTCGAGCCCGTGCTCCATTCCGACATGGGATGGCCGTACCAGCACCGGCTGTGGCGCGACCGGCTCGAGGCGATGGGCATCGTCCAGTCCATGAGCCGCAAGGGCAACTGCCTCGACAACGCCGCGACCGAGCAGGTGTTCGGGCACCTCAAGGACGAGTTCTACAAGGGCCGCGAGTTCGCCTCCTACGAGGAGTTCAAGGCCGGGCTGGAAGCGTACATCGTGCACTGGAACACCAAACGACGCCAGGAACGGCTGGGGGGACTGACCCCGGAGGAATTCCGGGACACGTTCCCCACAGCCCGGTCTGGTACCCTTTAATAAACCACGTCCAACTTTTGGGGCGCAGTTCA
>NZ_WBVT01000008.1 GCF_009193355.1 Bifidobacterium leontopitheci | reverse complement strand
ACATGGCTTGTGTCCTCGCTTCCAATCGCGGTTTTCTATGTTTGGCGACTGAAAATCGTACACAGGACACGGGCCATGTTCTCAACCCAAGCCAGAACCAAAGTGCGCAAAACTTCGGGCGTTATCCGGGGCACTTCCACTTGTATTCTCTTTTTTTTCATCTTCCGTTGATTACGCATCTTTTACCCGAAACGAAACCGCATGGCTTCGGCCGTGGCTTCGACACCGTGGACATGGAGGTGTTCGGCTGGTCCCGCATCAACTGGGAGGTCATGAGCCTGACGGACACGGCCGTGCGCACGATGCTGCGCATGGAGGTCGGCGCGGAATTCTACTCATCGCCGCAGCGCTACCTTCTCGGCGCGGACCCGCCCGCCGGCGTGGACGGCAAGACCCTGACCGGCTGGCAGGCCGCATTGTCGAGGATGCTCGCCATCAGCCGCGACGAGGACGGCCAGCTGCCCACGGTCGGCCAGTTCGCGCAGATGACCATGCAGCCCCACTCCGACATGCTCAGGACCCTGGCCGGCAGGTTCTCCGGCGCGACGGGCGTGCCCATGGCCCAGTTGGGCGTGATGACCGACTTCGGCCCATCCAGCGCCGAGGCGATCGCCGCCTCCGAGACGGAACTGGTCATCGAGGCGCGCAACACGTGCGACGCGTTCGGCGTCCAGCTGTGCAACGCGGCCCGCGACATGGCCGTCCTGAACGGCGCGGATCCGGGCGACGAGGCGCTCGCGCATCTCAAGGTCAACTGGCGGGACCCGGAACGGCCCAGCCAGGCGGCGGTCGCCGACGCGGTGTTGAAGATGGTGCAGGCCATCCCATGGCTCGCGAACAGTCGGGTCATCCTCGAGAAGCTCCAGTTCCCCGACGCGGACATCACCCGACTGCTGTCGGACAAGAACCGGCAGAACGCGGCGGCCGTGCTCGACAGGCTCGTCAACATGAACGCGCAGCAGCAGCCCGCGAACCGGGCGGTGACAGGAGGCGGCGATGGCGGACAGCAACAGCCGGACTCCGGGCCGGCGGGACGTGGACAGGCTGGCCAAGGCGCAGCAGTCGGCGGTGACGCAGGCGCGGCGTGAGCTGCGCAAGGTGTTCGAGACCGTGTACAACATGTACGACGACCCCGCCGACATGCGTGACGCGCTGCTCGACCTCGTGCCCGCCATCGCCGCCAAGTACGGCGACGCCGGCTCGGTGGCCGCCGGCGAATGGTACGAGCAGATGCGCGCCAAATGGTTCAAGGACGCCATCGACATCGACACCACCTATCAGCCGGACGACAAGGCCATGCGGGAGACCATACGACGTCTCGCCGGCCACCTGTGGGACGGCAAGGACGGCAGCCCGGCCGACCCGGACGCCATGCTCAGGGGCCTGCTCGCGAACATGGACAAATGGGTCAAGGCCGGCGGTCGTGGCGTCATCGAGAAGGCCGCGCGCCGGGATCCGCGTAAGCCACGCTACGCGCGCGTGCCGCAGGGCGCGAAGACGTGCGCGTTCTGCGGCATGCTCGCCGGGCGAGGCTTCGTCTACTCGAGCGCCGAAGCCGCCGGCGCGATGAGCCAGTACCACAAGGACTGCGACTGCGAGGTCATCCCCAGCTGGGACAAGAAGAACCCCAAGGTGCAGGGGTACGACGACTCCCGTTTCGAGAAGCGGTACATGGAGGCGCGCCGCATGCTTGAAGACGGCACCGTACCCGAAGAGCTCCGTTACGGGCTGCTGAAGATCAAGCCCTATCTGGAGCCGAAGCACAGGAAGTCGTGGTACGGGCCCGCGGACCCCAACAACGTCAACTCCATCACCTACCTCATGCGACACCTGCACCCCGACGAATTCACGGACCTGATCCTCGAGACCCCCGACTTCCTCTTCAAAGACGGCAGAGCGAAGAAGGCGCTCGGTGACGATGCGGCAAAGTCCTTGGACGGCATCCTGAGGAACTCCGCACATCAGTCAACCGCGAAACTATGGGCTCAGTATTCAGATCGATACGTCATTAAAAGCTCGACACTGGGGAAAGGAGGACGTGCCCATTACAGCAAAACCGAAGGCGGAATCTTCGTTGACATCGATTCGGTCGGTAAACCTTCCAGAGGACATGGACCATATGGGGTGTTCATCCACGAAAGCGCGCACATGCTCGACGATCTCCTCGGCGACGGGTCCTCCGGCTATTGCGTGACATACAGAGGCGGCATCTTCCCCAAGACACTTGCCGACGAGGGGACTTCGCTCTTTTACCGTAGAGTGGAGATGGTCGAGGCGGACAGCTACCCGGAACGCTTCTCGAAAGCGATGGAATCCATTGCCGAGGAGTTCTGGGATATCGGAGGAGACGACAGCCTCAACCTCCATGACATGATGATCGCGTCGCTCCAATCCGTCAATACGTCCCTTGCCGAGACCTAATACAAAAACTACGGGAAAGCCGGTCACCCCGGCGGGTATTTCGCCCAGGCTCCCAAAGGAGTCCTGCAAGCCAGAGAAGCATTCGCCGAGATGCTCGAAACCCAGCTCACCAACCCGAGGGCTTGGGATCTGCTGCGGAGATATTTCCCAGAATCATCTGATATCTTCAATCGCATGATTAGGGAGGCACCCAATGGCAAATCTTGAATATGACCGGACATATCTCGAAACATGCAGCAATGACAAACTGTCAGAACTCTATATGAAGCGATTCGGAGAGTGGTACCCTTGCAACCCATACGGGCTTACAATCAAAATCTACGCAGGCTGTGAAGAAGACCCCGATTTCCGCCGAAAAGCGATCAACGCACTGCTATCCGGCGAAAGAGTTCAATCGCCTCCATATGATTTAAACCCCGACGACATCTATTAGCCATAACCATATTTTCCATTGATAACCACCCGCACGGGTGGTTTTTTCATGCCCGGAACGGGCCCCATCAGCAATCCATAGGAGGAACACATGGTCGAGGAAGCCAACAACAACGCTGACCAGCCGCAGGACGCGGGCGAGCCGCACGGCGAACCGCAGTCCACGGACTGGGAGGCGAAGTACCGGGAGACGGTCTCCCATTCGCGTGAGTGGGAGAAACGCGCGAAGGACAACAAGGCGGCCGCCGACGAGCTGCAACAGCTCAAGGAATCGCAGATGTCCGAAGCGCAGAAGGCCGAGGCCCGCACTGCCAGGCTCCAGAAGGAGCTTGACGCGCTGAAGGCCGAGAAGCAGACGGCCGAATGGCGTGCGCAGGTCGCCGAAGAATCCCAACTGCCCGCGTCGCTGATCGTGGGCGACAGCCTCGAGGCCATGCAGGCGCACGCGAAGGCCGTCAACGAGTACGTCGCGTCGAAGACGGGACGCCGACTGCCCGGCATGCCGAACGCCGCCAGCCAGCCGGCCGCCGCCGGTTCGTCCGGCGACTGGCTGCGCGACCAGTTCCTCCGCAACCACTGACAACACCACCACCATTACCGACCATATTGAAAGGAACCATGATGGCATCCAACGTGAACTCCATCATCACCACCGGCGACATGGGCGGCGGGCTCATCCCCGTCGAATACGCCGAGCAGATCATCCAGGACGCGCCCAAGGCGAGCGTGTCCCTCACGCGCATGCGTCAGATCCGCATGAGCACGCGCACCCGCACCCAGCCGGTCCTGGACTCCAAGCCGATTGCCTACTGGGTGGGCGGCGACACCGGCCTCAAGCAGACCACGAAGCAGGCGTGGGCGGGCCTGAGCATCACCGCGGAGGAGCTCGCCGCGATCGTGCCCATCCCCGAGGCCGTGATCGCCGACAGCGGCATCCCCATCTAGAGCGAGGTGCAGCCGCGCCTGGCCGCCGCATTGGGCTACAAGCTCGACCAGGCGACCCTGTTCGGCGTGGACAAGCCCGCCAGCTTCCCGGACGGCTTCATCCCGCAGGCCGTCGCCGCGGGCAACACGCTTGCCCAGGGCAAGGACCTCGCCAAGGACGTGGCCACCATGGGCCAGAAGCTCGCCGAACAGGGGTTCGCGATGAACGGCTTCGCCTCCCAGCTGGGCCTCAACTGGCAGCTGGTCGGATTGAGGAACGCGAACGGCAGCCCGATCTACGTGCCCTCGCTCGCCGCCGGCGCCCCCTCCACGCTCTACGGCTTCGGCCTCAACGAGGTCGACAACGGCGCATGGGACCCTGCCATGGCGGTGCTGCTCGGCGCCGACTGGAGCAACTTCGTGATCGGCATCCGCCAGGACATCACCTACAAGATGCTCGACCAGGCGCCCATCACCGACGACGACGGCAAGGTCGTCCTCAACCTCGCCCAGCAGGACTGCGTGGCCATGCGCGTCGTGTTCCGCGTCGGCTTCCAGATCGCCAACCCGATCAACGACGTGCAGCCCGACAAGACGAAGCGCTTCCCCGCCTACGTCATCACCCCGCAGACCACCACGGGGGCGTGACCATGGCGCTCGACAAGCAGATCCAGTTCGTCCACGCCGACCAGGCCGACCCCGGCCAGCTGATCGCCCGCGTCGCCGCGTTCGACATCGACGGCAACCCCGTCGACCCTGCCGCAGGCGCGTCCCCCGCCGACGGGTCCATCACGACCGCGATGCTCGCAGACGGCGCTGTCACCCACGAGAAGCTCGCCACTGCCGCGGTGCGCGGCCCGAACATCGGCCCCATGGAGGTGGCGCCGGCCCACCTGAAGGGCTACGACGCCGACGCGAGCGACGTCATCCGCCGACGCCTGCCCCGGCTGGCGGCAGGCGTCAGCGGACACGCTCAGACGCGTATGCTGCCAGATGGTGCGACGAGCCCTGCTCAACGAGGACATGCCCGGCGTCACCCAGTCGACGCAGACCGCCGGAGGGTTCACCGAATCGCTCTCCTACAGCAATCCGGCGGGCGACCTCATTGGGACAAGCAGATGCAGTGCGCATACTGGCATCGGCGGAGGCTGAACGTGATACCCGCGCTGCATTGGAACGCTCCGGGCAGCTGGGACTCGTTTCGACGGACTGCCGAAACGTTCACTCGTGGCAATCAGCACGCTTGGCGTCATGAAAGACCGCGAGGCCCGCCGCATGTGAAGTCTCGGCATGGTCGAGGCGCTCGTCAGGCTCGAACCGCGCACCCATGAAGACCCAGACCCGGGGGCAGGGTGTTGTACGTGACAGTCAGCGACATCGGCAAGCTCAGGAACATCAACAGCTTCGACAATGACGGCAGGCGCGTCAAGTAGATTAGCCTTGACTATATCCACGGCGAGAAGATGGCCCCCGTGCATGAAGGATACTTCCACAACGCGTATAATCCGAAAAACCAGCGTGCATAAACCTCACGCCCGAGGAGAAGCGCATGGTCGAAAGGGTCAGAGATCTATGGAGCCATCGCACACGGTAGACGAGATCGTGTATTTCCCCGAGCCCATGACATGGGACGAGTTCACCGAGGACATCCTCGAACGGTACGGGGACGAGTTCTTCGAGTACAACGGCCGCAAGCTGATGATCCAATACCTTCCGCCCTGGTCGATCGTCGACCCCACCGTGTTGGAGAAGGGAACCTATCCGGTGCTGTTCTCCGGCTCGGACTGGTTCCGCGAATTCCTGGAACAGCCGATGTCAGTGCTCGACGGGCTGTCCATTCACGAAGCATACGGGAGAATCCGCCCGTTCAGCAATTAGCCGAGGCTACACAATCCGGCTACGACAGGCAGCGCGGACGGGAGGTGACATCATGCCGAGCGGAGGAACCTGATCCCGCCTCAGAGGCGTTCCAGCAGCGCGTCGTCGGTTTGTTCGCCCTGTCCGAGGCCGGCCAGTCCCCAAGTTCCCGCCGCTCAAGTACAGGGTGTGGCTCTTCTTTCTAACGGGACAACGAAGACGTACACCGGGAGAAGGGCGAGACGGCCAGCGAGAGGAGACCAAGAAAGTAGCATCACCTCGGCAGACACCCTCAGCCATCCCGCCTTGTTAAGACGGGCTATCATGTATCCATAACAACTACTACGGCAGTAGGAGCCGGATATGGATATGCAGACGGTTACAGTCGGCGGTTTTGATGTCGCTATTCCGCAGGCGTTCAGCAGATTGAATCGCATGCCCGACGACCCGCCCGAGATGACGGCGTTCGCCACTCAAACGGAGCAATCAACATGCCTGATGTTCCTGCAGCCGATACCGGCCAATCAGGCCATGCCGTTTGGCGATGAACAGGGCGTGGAGGATGGAATCCATCAGTCGTTGGGCGACGACCAAGGACTGATCGAGGTAGTCAGCGGCACCACCGACGCCAAACGAGACGTTATCTGGAGCATCGTCAAGACGGTCGCGCACACCGAAGGAGTGCAATACGGTCTGACCCTGCACCTTAGATTGCCTGGTTTCGCATTGCAGGTTCAGGCATTCGCCGATGAAGCCGGCGTTACCGGAATACGCGAGGCACAGGTCTACGAGTTCGCGCGGCGGCATGGATGGATTGACGATGAGGGACGAGGGTGGTCTCGCGACCCCTATGCTGCTGATTACCGGCATGGCGTTCTGATGAATCTTTCCGAAGACAGCCGGTTCGATGATTCCTTCCCGGATCATCCGTTGTCGGTCATCAGGAACTTCGTATCAATGCTCATTGCGTATAACTGATGCTGCATGAGCCGTCTCCGAGCACAGTCGCGGAGTCCGACCTTCAGCCAGAACCCTACTTGCACTCGATCCGTGGAGCGTTGAAGCAGACGAATGACTGCCGGTGTCGAAGGGCGGAAGCCCGTACGAGTTCCGCAACTGCAAGCTGGCGCATCGAGCGTGCAACGAGCTGAGAGGCAACAAGAGCATCGAACGGGCAAGACAAGTCGTAAGAGGAGACGCCGGCGTCAAGGCGATCTCGGTGCCGTTCCGCACCTCGGCGTGGTGAACAGCATCGCTCTGCACCGTGGGGTAGGTACCCTGCCGGCCGGCTCCGGGCGCACCCCAGTGTCATAGCGCCGCGCTTTCCCCGAATTATTATCCAAACAGAGTTACTGAACTTCTGGATCGTGGGTATCGGGTGCGTTGCCGATAATCGTGCGTAGATCCACTCTGTTGGATTGGCATATGTTTTCCAGTTCAAGAAGCTGTTGCGGTGGAAGTTGGTGCACTTCTATTTAGAACTCAGGGAACCTAGGGACGTTGCAGGAAATGATAGAGTCTCAATAAAGGATCGGCGCCTTCCACCCGTAAAACCGTTTGCTCGGACATGGTGGAGGGTGTCGGTCCTTCCTTTTACGTCACTACGATTTGAAGACTCTGCGAAATGCCTGCCATGCTTGATGTGATGGTCCACGGTCGCGCTTTCCCATCATGCGCTTTGTGCAGAAAATGATCCGCGCGTTGACCAGAATGGGACATGATGGCGCGACATGCCGTGGCACGTGTCCGCATCCGCCGGTGAAAGGAGCATCCATGAGTGTCGCCAAAAGAATGTTCGACGCGGGAGTCGACCCCGATGTGATTCGCGGATATGCCGCAATCGGCATCGACCTCGATCAGGCCATGACGTTCACTGAACTCGCGGAGGTGATTGGCGTCGCCATTCAGGAGGAGCTTGAACGATACGATGACGGCTCCGACGATGACGCTTACGTGCTGCGCGGAGCCCATGTCGGGCATTTCAAGGACGCAGTGAAGAACAACGTCATGCATCGTGTGCTGGAACGATGGTAGGGCTGTTCTCGGCTGGTTGTCGCGCGGACGCAACATATTGATGCGCGTGTTCCATATTCCGACCGATGTCGCGGAGCCGTTTCAGCAGGTTGAGGAGCCAGCCCTTGTCCAACGATTCGCTTACCGTGCCTGCGCCAAAACGTTCGGCGCGGGTCAGCCATGTCATCAGAGCTTGTACCTGTTCGGCGTTGAGCTTGGAGTAGTCGTTCGATTGCAGCGTCTTCCACGGATCGATGCCGGACTTCTCCAACACGGGGTAGCAATCCGTACACCCGGAGGTCGCGTAGATGAGGTGCCACCACTGGTCCACCGGGGTGGAAAAAGCGCACCAACCTACTCGAATCGGGCCATCGCCACTCGCTTCGGGGTACACCCACTTGTACAGTTCGTCCGCCGGCCTGTCCAGTTGCGGAATCAGGTCGATGAAGGGACCGTATTTGAACTCAAATGGCGTCTTATCGGATCGAAGTACATCACGCACGTCCATGAGCAGGAAGCCGAGCCGGTTCTTTCCGCGCCAGTTGCCGGAGTCCTTCCATCGGTCGTCGGTCCGACCGTCTTTCGTCTGCTTGCCGAGGCCTACACCCCAGATGGTATCGAACGGGGAGCACTCGACCAGCACCCGCTCCCCTGTCTCCAACAGTTGTTTTGCAAGGTCGGGGTTCTGAGAGAACTTGAACATCAACGCCTCAAACATGTAGACGCGAGATTCCTCGTCCCACACGGTCTCGTCAAAACCCTGCACGTTGCGGCCAATCGCCTTGTACTGGTACGGATCCAACCCAGGCTGGAGCACGGCATCCATCGCTGAATGGTCGCGAAAGCGCCATGCCTTGCGGAACATGAACCACTGCTCGCTGCACTCGAACCGCAGCTCCTTCACGGATCCGTCAGTCTCCTTCCAATCGACGATGAACGGCGCCGGATGGAAGTTGGAGGCCCAGTCCTCACCATTCCAAAAACCGAAATACGGTTGCTTCTCGCTGTCGAGACGGTCGGAATCGTTCCGGCCCATCGCCGCATCGCGCCAAGCATCAGCATCATCCACAGTCCAAATCGGTTTCATCATTGACCGCCAATTCTTTGAATGCCAATATTCCATCTCAAGTGTAGGCCACCGATTGTAGTAGCTTTGGTTTGACTGCATGTCCCCGAAAAGGGAGCGGAACGGCAATCGGCCGTCGACGTTCATTGACGGTTGCCAGGTCAGCGCAAGCGCTCCCTGCGGATTGCCGTACGGGATACAGGAGGAGATCATGAACAGCTCTGACAGAGCGCAATGGCGAGTGATTATCGGTGCTGATGCGTCCGGCCGTCAGGGCGGGAAGGCAGATGGGGCCGACACTGTCGGCGGAAACGCCCGCGTCGTCACGTTCACCGCACGGCAGATCGACCGGACGATGCTCACCCTTCATGACATCGCCAAGACGTCTGGTCCGCCGTGGATGTCATATGAGGAGACGGGTGCGTTCGATGATCCGGCTGCCGCGCTGTCGCTGGTCCGGCCGCGAATCGGCAAGGCGGTAGATTCGGATGAACACGACGGTCTGGTTCTGCTGGCCGACGCATTGGACGAAGCCGTCCGCCGACATGCCTCCCTCCGGTTCGATTTCGGTGCCGATCCCCTCGTCGTATATCCGCTTCCGATTCATCCGACCGGAGACCGGAACGTGCTGGTTATCAGCACGGATGACGTGGACGTCATCCTCGATACTCCGGGAGCTCTCTGGAATCTCACGCACACACTGATTCGCCGCTATGATATGGCGGTGATTCGAGACCGTATGGATGCCGGATTCCGTTCCACCGTAAGCGGTGAGATGCTTCGCGCACGTATGGAACTGCTCGCTGCAACGATCATGAACTATGGGCTCTGGTGCGTGGTGAACGGCGGAACTCCTTTGACGGCCTGACCGTGGCGCAACCGACTACAATGACAACGCAAAGCGTTGCAACAGCCGCAACCGAAACCGGCATCGAGGAGAGCAGGACGTGGCATCGCTCAAAGGCAACCGCGTACTCATCATCGGAGGCACATCGGGCTTCGGACTCGAGATCGCAAGGCAGACGCAGGCCGAAGACGCGCGGGTCATGCTGGTCGGCCGGTCCCCCGAACATGCGGCGGCCGCAGAGGCGACACTCGGCCAGCTGGGAACGCCGGCCGACCGGCTGCAGGCGCAGGCCGAACAGATGGCGGCGGCCAACCCTCTCAAACGTCGGCACGGTCGGCGAAGTCGCGGACGCCTATATGTTCCTGATGCGCAACGGTTTCATGAACGGCGAAACCATCCACGTCGGCGGCGGCGTCAGCGCCCTGTAGCGCGGGCTCCGCATCCCGGCCGCACCACGCTCACCAGTCCGGGTTCACGATCTGCATGGCGACGCCGTCGGCCATGACATGGAAGCCGTGCTTCTCGTAGAATGACGCGTTCCTGCTCTCCTCGGGCATGACCTCGATATAGAAGTAGTCCCGGTACTGCGCCTTGAGCATCTCGATCATGTGCCCGGCGATGCCATGCCCCTGATACTCCGGGTCGACCAGCACATAATGCACATAGGCGAGCATCGCGCCATCGTCCAGCGCGCGCACGAGACCGACCAACCGGTCGCCGTCCCACGCGCTGATGACCGTGGACGACCCCATCAACGCCTTATGCAGCTGCTCCGGGTATTCGCCGGACACCCATCCGACCGAGCGGAACAACCGTTGCGTCTGCTCTTTGGTGAACGACTTCTCCCGGGTGTACGTGACAGGCATGTCTGCTCCTTGCTGCTATCCGACGGATCACGTGTCGGCGCTCGCCGGCTCGTGCATGGCCCTTGCGGACGCCATCGTATCGCGGCACCGCGTCCCGCGGCGCTCCGCATCCCATATGCCGCGATATCATGTACCGAGTACCGCGGCACAGCAGCTGCAGAACGCCGTTCTGCATGTCGAAAGGAGCAACGCATGGCCACCTTCGAACAGATCAGCCGGTTCGCTGGCGAACATCCGCGGCAGGCGAGAATCATCGAGCACGAGACCGCGATCGTCGACCTGGAATCCGGTGCCCGGGTGTTCGACATCACCAAGGCGGCGGCCACCTACATCGTCGAAGCCAAGGAAGGCGTGTTCGCGGTCGTCGCATCCGCCACCGGGCGCCTGCAATGGCGTCGGCTCGGCCGCGCCCTGGGACTTCGCCAGATACATCTGGCCGCACCCGAACTGGTCAAGGAGCGCACCGGCTACGATGTCGGCACGGTCGGTCCACTGTTCCTCGGCGTGCGCATGTTCTTCGACAGGCGGCTGCTGGAGCATGACGTGGTGTACTGCGGCACCGAGGACGCGCATCACACGCTGGCCATCGCGCCCGGACTTATCGTCGACAGCAACGATGTCGCCGGCTACTTCGACAGCGCCGAATACCTGAAGTAGCCTGCGCCTGCCGCGGCAGGCAGCCGCTCCGGCAGCCGTCGACGAAGCATGTCATCCAGTCGAACCAAGCGCGGCAGATCGCCGGACGTCCGCGAGGAACGCGCCCAGCCGTTTCTCACGTTTTCGGTTGTCGCAGAACCAGCACTCCCAGTAGGTGAGGATGATCCATCCTTCGGCGGCGAGCCGTTGCCGGCACTCCAACGCTTCGCCGCGCGACTCGGCGTGCGCATCATGCCAGATGCGCAACGTTTCAGGAGGCAGCGAGCGTCGCCGGCATTCTGCACGGTCATGCCATAGACAGGCGTCCACGAACACCATGATGCGGTACTTCGGCAGTACGATGTCCGGCGTTCCTTCGTATCGGCTGTCGTATTTGCGGAAACGGAACCCGTTCCGGAACAGCCGCGATCGCAGTTGCGCGAGCAACGGCTCCATGTATGAGTCCTTGTCCGTCGTGACTTCGGCCTGCGATCCGGCGACCTGCTTCGCATAGAACAGTTCGATGTCCTGATCGTCCGAATAGTAGCGGAACGATGTCTTGGCGCCGGGGGCGACGATTTTCATCATGGCCCGTACCGTCGTCTTCGCTTCCTGCTGCGAAGCGGACGCGCCCCGGATGGCGAACTCGGGGATGGTGTAGATCCAGCTGCCGTCAATGCATTCGACGAACGCGGCCACGCCTTTGATGGTTGCGGAAGGCGGCACTGTTGCTGGCGTCTGTCGGACGTGCTTCTTTGCCGTGGCTGTGCGATTCCAGTACGGTTTTGAGGTCAGATGGTAGCCGTAGCAGTCCGGGCAGAAGTAGTATCGGCGTTCGTCTTTCGGACGCGCGGGGCCGCGCTTGAGTTTGCGTGCGCTGGCCAGGGCGATTTTCGCGTCCAGCTTGGTTCTGTATCGTCGCTTTCCGCTGGAACAGCCTGCTGTTGGGGACGCCTGCGCCTGCGCGTTGCGTTTCTTCCGTTTCGTCGTGATACTCATGACACCTCCCTCGGCCGTCAGGTATCGGTATCTCGATTGTCTCACCATCGGGGGCGTCCGCACCGGCATACGTGTGAAGGTATGGCCAATCTCTGTCCGCGACCCCTGTGCAGCTTGCGATGCCGCGGCGTGGGCAGGATATGTGTGTGTAGTGCTGTTCGGGGGTGTTCTCCCCTGCCGTGCGCTGTCTACAGAATGGCCCAGCCGAGCAGGCAGAGCAGCGAGAGTGCGGGCGTCGCGAACTGTTTGACGGCGGCGGTGCGCTTGTCGGGGCTGCCGACGAACAGCACCAGCGCGGCGAGCGTCATGGACGCGGCGCCGGCGATGATGAGCGTCACGCCGATGGCCTGGCGGCCGGCGAGCGCGAGGCCTGCGCCCGCGATGGCCATGATGCCGAGGAACAGGTTGTAGAACCCTTGGTTGAAGGCCATCTCCTTGGTTGCGGCGGCCTCCTCCGGCGAGGTGATGGAGAACGTCTTCATCGTGTTCGGATGCGTCCACCGGAACGATTCCAGTACGAAGATCAGCGCGTGGAGCAGACCGGCGAGCATGGCGAACACACACGATGCGATGAGCATGGTTGGCTTCCTTTCCTTGAATGACCGCTTCAGGATATATCAGGGCCGGAGCGGCTTGCCGCGACACGCCGAAAGACGTTGCACAGTCGAACGATACCCTTGCAACACTCCCGGGGTATCTTTCGACCGTGCAACGGACGCCGGCGTGTCGCTGTCCGGGGAGCCTCCTGTGATGTGTTCGTTGTCGGCTTGCCGTTGCATCAGCGAGATTCGGGCGCGAAAGGTCGTGGGTGTGGGGCGGCTGACGTCGAGCGTCGCGCCGATGGCGTCGGTGCAGGCTTTGGCGATGGACAAGCCGAGTCCATGCCCCGGCTGGTTGGCCATGCGTGTGGCGTCGCCACGGTGGAACGGTTGCATGAGATCGGCCGTGTCCGTTGGGTCGATCGGTTGTTTCGTGGTGTTGATGATGTCGATGATGACGCGTCGTCCGTCGCTGTGGACGGTGCAGGCTATGGCGCCGTGGTCGATGTTGTGGATGATGGCGTTGCGCACGAGGTTGTCGACGGTGAGCGAGAGGTACCGTGGATTCGTCTCGACGGTCGCGCCACGGTATGCGTCGAGTCCGTCGACGTTGATGTTCAGATGACGCGACTGCGCCTGCTCGCGGTGGGTTTCAAGCGCATCGCGTACGATACGGGCGGGCTCCGTGGCCTCTCTGCCGGTGTCGGGCGCGGTCTGGATGCGGGAGAGTTCGAGCAGACTGTTGATGAGTTCGCCGCTTTTGCGGTTCGCTTCGATGGCGTGGCGGATGGCTGGTTTGACGTCCTCGGGGAACCGATTTTGGGCCATGAGCGCTTCGAGGCTGGTGCCGATGGTCGTGACTGGCGTTTTCAGCTCGTGGCTGGCGTTGCGGATGAATGAGCGTTGCAACTGGTTGGACTGTTCGATGCGGTCGAGCATCGCGTTGAGCGCGTTGGCGAGACTGGCGGTCTCGGCATCAGGATGGTCGAGCGTGATGCGTCCGGAGGGGTGGTCGGGGTCGAGTTGCGCGGCCTGGCGGCTGATCGAGTCAAGTCGTGACGTAAGCCGGCCTGACATTCGCCACACGAGCATAACGGCAAGCAGTGCTGCAATGGCGAACACGGCGAGCGACCCGTAGCGCATCCATTGCACGACGCCGTCACGGACGGTGAGCACCACGCCTTCCGTGCCGGATTGTACGCCGGCTTGCCCGGAAACGCTGCCGGCAGCGTCACAGGAATCCGCGTCACACGAGTCCGCAGTGCCGGATACGGCATCCGATGCCACGGACGAGCCGTTGCCCACAGTCCGGCCATTGCCGGCGGAGATGGTGTCGACCTGATGCTGGAACGCCCAGTCGAGCGAGATGTTCTGCACGAGGATCACGGCGAGGAGCATGCCGAGCAGGAGCAGTCCGACGGTGACGGCGAGACGGGTGCGGAAGCTGGCGGGTTTGCGCTGGTGCGCGGCGTGCCCGGCCGGTCGGTTTGTCGTGTCGGTGTCGGTCATGGTATGCGGTACCCCTCTCCGCGCGACGAGGCGATGAGTGCGGGGTCGGGCAGCCTGCGCCGTAGCGAGTAGACGGCGGTCTTGACGAGGTCGGGCTGGTCGTGCGCCTCGGACGGCCACAAGGATTCGAGAAGGGCGCGGGTGCTGGACCACCCGCCGTCGGCGCGCAGCAGTTCCTCCAGGAGCGAGTATTCGCGGGGTGCGAGGTCGAGGGGCCGGCCGTCCGCGTAGGCGAGCCGCCTGACCGTATCCACCGACAGACGCCCTCGTGAGATCACGGTGGGCGCGTCGTCGGTGTCGTCTCGGCGCAGGAGCGCGCGGATGCGGGCGAGGAGCTCGGGGTAGGCGAACGGTTTGGGCAGGTAGTCGTCGGCCCCGAGGTCGAGGCCGTGCACGCGGTCCTCGATGCTGCCGGCCGCGGTGAGCATGAGCGTGCGCACGGGGATGCGCAGCCTGTCCACGGTGCGCATGACCTCGTCTCCGGAGAGCACGGGCAGGTCGCGGTCGAGGAGCATCACATCGTATTCTCCCTGCGAGAGTCGGTCCAGTGCCTCGACGCCAGTGCCGGCCAGGCCGGTCGCGTACCCCTCGTGCCTGAGACAGTCGTCCAGCACCGCCGACAGGTCGGCGTCGTCCTCGACGACCAGGATCCTCGCCATATTCCATCGCCTCCGATTCCTTGCATGGCCTCCATGCGATTGCCTTCGTGCTCTCCATTGTGCCCGGTGTGGGTGTGCGTTAGGTGAGCGCGACACGCACCCTCATCACCCACGTGGAGGTCGAGCCGCGGTGTGGGTGTGCGTTAGGTGAGCGCGACACGCACCCATCGCACACGGAGAGCCGGCTGTAATGGGCATCGTCCGGTAATCGCCGAACCTATTTCGCCGCAACGGCGAACCCCGCAAAGGAGGAATACATGCGAAACACAATCGTTCTCAGACTGGCGGCGGCTGTAGCGCTGGCCGCTGCGATGGCCGCGCCATTGTCGGCATGCGGCCAATCGCAGTCATCGCAGTCAGCAGCCAAACCGACGGTGTCGCAGGACGCGGCGCCGAAGACCGACAGTCAGGGCGGCGACGCGCCGCAGGGCTCGAACCCGGCCTCGAAACAAGCCGCCGAACGATACCGCGACTGTCTCACAGCGGCGGGAGTGCCCGCACAGATCATGGACGGCAACTGGGTCGTGCTCCAATGGACCGGCGACGACTCCGGCTCGGTGTCCTCGGGGTCCACGGACGGTGACCGGGACAAGGCTATCAAGGAATGCCAGGCCAAGGTGCCCGACTACCACGATCCCGACTTCAACACAAAGTAAACAGACCGGCACCAGCCGATGGAAGGGAAACCACCATGACCACCAGCACATTATCCATCCTCCGCCGAGAAACGCTGCGCAGGGCCGCCGCGCTGCTGTCCTGCATGGGACTGCTCGTCTCGCTGACGGCATGCTCAACGCCCTGGAACCAGAACACGGCCGACGACGCGCAGACATCCGGCACCAGGATCGCGCCGAGCATGAGCGCCCTGTTCGACCAGTACCTCGCCAAGGACACGATCAGCCAGTTCGAGCGCGACGTGCTCCAACGGGCCAAGAAAACCGGCAAGATCAGCGCCGAGGACTACGAGACCGCGCACGACAAGCAGGCCGCGTGCATGGCCGAGAACGGGTGGCAGGAACAGACCCGCAAACTGTCCAACGGACTCTACCAGACCACCGGCGTGACGCCGGTGCCATCGACCGACGCCGAAGTGAACAAGTACATGGAGGCATCCAACACCTGCTCCGAGGGCACCAGCAAGATCATCGAATCCCTCTACCAGCTCCAGCAGGGCAACCCGGGACTCCTGGCCGACCCGTACGAGACCGCTGTGGAATGCCTGAAGAAAAGCAGCCTCGTCGATGACGCCTACACCGGACGCAAACTCGAAAACGCGTTGAACGGTGACGGCGCGTCCAAAGGACTGCCGTTCGACGCCTCGTCGGACGCCGCCCAGTCATGCTTCACCGGAGCCGGCCTCGCCGTCAACATCGGCTGACGAACAAGCATTCGACGAAAGGAAACGACCACATGAAAACACGAATCCTGACCCCGCTGATCCTGACCGGCCTGGGTATGCTGTCCGCGGGCGTGCTCGTCACCGCGCTCGTCATCCCCACGCCCACACCCGACGGACTGTCCGCGGCCACGAGCCCCGACACCGTCACGGCCAGCCGCCAGCAGTTCGACGACGAACGGACCGTCGAGGCCTCGTTCGAGACCAGCGCGGAACAATCGATCACCTCGCGCACCGCCGGCACCGTCAGCGAAACCCTGTGCACGCCCGGCCAGACAATCCAGTCAGGGCGTCGACTGCTGTCCGTGGACGGCAAACCCGTCATCGCCCTGCACACCGACACGCCCCTCTACCGCGAGATCGGCACCGGCGACACCGGGCCCGACGTGCTCGCCCTGCAACAGGAACTCGCCCGCCTCGGCTACAACGCCGAAGGCAACGGCACCTACGGGTGGCGCACCAAGGACGGCGTCAACAAGCTGCTCTCGCAGGCCGGCGACCGCAACCCCGACGGCAAGATCGGACCGGCCGACGTGGCATGGCTGCCCCAGACCACCGCCACGCCAACCCAATGCACGGCCGGACTGAACACCAGCCTGACGGACGGTGCCGAAATCATAAAGACCGGCGGCCAACTGACGGCCATCACCTTCCCCACGCCAGCGAACCTGAGAGAAGGCAAACGCACGTTCACGCTCTTCGGCGTCAAGACCAGCCTTGATGTGGAGACGACAGCCAAGACCGACGGCAGGATCAGCGACCAGAAATTCCTCGACCAGGTACAGGCCAGCGACGGCTACAAAACCACCCTCGCCGACCAAGGCGGCAAGAAACCCACCGCCACCCTCGCACTCGAACAACCCATCGACGCGATCAAGGTCCCGCCCTCCGCCATCACCGGCCAGAACGGCACCCGCGCCTGCATCTCGCCCGACGGCAAACAAGCCATCCCCGTCACCGTCATCGGCTCCGCCCTCGGCGCCACGCTCATCCAACCCGAACAATCCGACGCGACAATCGGCAAAGTCGCCCTCGGCCACAAACTCGACGACATCCAATGCCCCGCCGCAACGCAGCACTGACACAAGGAGGACGCGCATGAGCACCAGCATCCTGCCCCTCGAAACGGTCGCGGACCCCGTGCCGGCACGGCCAATCGACGCCGCGCGGCCCGCGGCCGGCGGAATACCGTCGGTCACGGGAGAACACGTGGGCCACCGGTTCGCGGACGGCCCCTGGCTGTTCCGCGACCTTGACTTCACCCTCACGACCGGCGAAGCCGTCGGCCTGTGCGGGCCGTCCGGCTCCGGCAAATCCACCCTCCTGTCCATCATCGCCGGCTTCGAGCCGCCCGCCGAAGGAACCATCCGACGCAGCCGGGTCAACCGCGTGCGCTGGGTGTTCCAGAACCCCCACGGCATGCCGCGGCGCACCGCCATCGACCACGTCGTCCAACCGCTCCTCGGCCAAGGCATCGACCGCACGCAAGCCGAAGACGAGGCCATCGCCATCATGAGCACGTTCCACCTGACCAAAGTCGCCGCACGCGAGTTCCGTGAACTATCCGGAGGCGAAGCCCAACGCCTCATGCTCGCCCGTGCCATCGCCAGCAAACCCGACCTCCTCCTCGTGGACGAACCCACCGCCCAACTCGACCAGCGCACCGCCAACGACATCGACTCCACCCTCACCGGACTCGCGCAAGGCGACGCGATCGTCGTCATCGCCACCCACGACCCCAACACCCGGGCCGCGTGCACCCGCGTCATCGACCTCGCGTGGCACAACCCGAACCCCAACATCGACACCAAGGACGACACACGATGAAACCAACCGCCATCCTGTCCGAAGCATGGCGCAACATCGCCACCGGCACCACACGCGCCCTCGCCTGCGCGAGCATCCTCACCCTCATCGCAGCAGGAACCGCCATATTCGACCTGACCGCCATCACCTCCCTCCAACACGAATCCCGACAATGGGCCACCAGCGCCGCCGCCATCCACATCATCTCCGGCAGCAAACAGATCGACCCCACCACATGCGCAAACCTCACCCAAATCACCGGCACCACAGGCGACACCACCACGAACCCCATCCAAGCGGCCGGCGCGATTAAAAGCAACGGGGAAATCACCCTGACCGCCATGCCCGCGGCCCCACTGGACGCATGGCAGGCCACACCGGGACTCGCTAACGTGCTCGGCATCGGCACGAGAGAGCAAACCCAACCCGGCGTATGGATCTCCAGCCAACTCGCCGCCACCCTCCACGCGCGCGAAGGAGACGACCTGCCCACGACCCAAGGCGTCATGCACATCAGCGCGGTCTTCCCCTGGGCCGACGACAGCCGCGACCAACGACTCGCCTACGCGATCATCACCCCCACACCCATCAACGCCGGCCAGCAATGGGACGAATGCTGGGCCACCATCAACCCCGCCAACCCTAACGCCGAAGACCTGCTCAACACCACCGCGACCGCCATACCCGGAGCCGCGCCCGCCACCCAGACCAAACAAGCCAACACCATGCTCGGCACCAACCCCGACCTCGACACCCGCTACCGGCAAAGGACCACCCGCCTCATGCTCGCCATCACACCCATCGCCGCGTTCGCCATCGCCATCATGGCCACACGCGCACGACGCATCGAAATAGCAGACGACCTGCACATGGGAATACCCCGCCAAGGCATCCTCGCCACCACCGCAATCGAAACCCTCGCATGGACGCTACCGGCAATCCTCGCCGCCACCGCCATCACCTACACCACGGCCCGCTGGACCGGCGGCCACGCCAACGCGATCACCCTGACAGCCATCCAACTCCCCACACTCACCACAGCCCTCATTACCGCGCAAGCCGGAGCCGCTATCGCCATCACCGCCATACACGACAACCAGCTCTTCGCCTTCTTCAAAAACAGGCAGTGAGCCCAAACGCTGCAGCAACGTCGCGACACGCCGACGTCCGTTGCATGACCGAACGATACCCTCACGACACTCCCGGGGTATCTTTCGACCGTGCAACGGACGCCGGCGTGTCGCGGGCGGCTGCGGAACCGAGCTGCGCGTCGCGGCAGTACGGTGCCGCTGTGCGCCGCGGCGAGCGTCGCGGTTGCGAGGCGCACGCCACGGTTGCGCCGGACGTCACTGTTGCGTGGCGCTCGCCGCCGCATCGTTGATGCAACGCAGTGCGTTGAGCGTGCGCGGATAGCCGATGTATGGCATGCACTGGGAGACCACGGCGATAAGGAACGCCTTGCCGTTGCCGATGCGCATGTTCGCCGCCGCATGCGCGGTCAGCTGCGGCTCGCAGCCGCCCTGCGCGGCCAGATAGCACAGCGTGACCATCTCGCGCTGACGCAAGTCCAGACCGCCGCGCGTGTAGTAGTCGCCGAAACAGTTGCCGGCAAGCCACTTGTTGATGTGCCGGGTCTCCTGCGGTCCGGACGAGGCGAAACCGCGCATGCGCTCGCCGAAGATATCGACCTGCGCCTGCTCGCCGGCCTGCGCGCGCGTTTCGGGCGTGGTGGTCGACTGTGGCGGCAACGGCAGGGCGACGCCACGGGAGGCGAGCACCCGGTTGGTGATGCCGAAGAACGGTAGCGTGCGGCCGAACCCCAGATAAGCGGTCGCCTGATAGACGATCTCCTTGACCTGCACCGGACTCACGCCGCAGTCGAGCGCCACCGGCAGCATGGCCTCGTATTCGTCGGCGCCTTGACAGCCGATCAGCGTGGCGAGTATCGCCATCGAACGTGTGGCGTTGTCAAGGTCGGGGTGGTTCGCGCCCGGCTCATCGACCACCTCGCCGTACGCGAACCGCGAGAACAACTCCACGAACTCGGGATCCGTTTCGGACAGCGGCCTGGCATCGTGCTTGCCGTCATGATTGCGCAGTGCATCGAACATCGTCATATCCTCCTGTTCCTTCGTCCCCGGCTGCTGCCGGCTCGACACAGCACCATACGCGGCTCGAGCACTCGAAGTACACCGGCGACACGCTGAACTCCGTCCGTCACGCGGGCGGCGTAACGCATGACAATCGAGTAGAGTGAGAGGGACTGGTTTTCTCACTGGGATTTTCTCACCGAGACAAGGGAGGATGGTCATGGCCGATCAGACGGTTGAACAGAAGGACGAGAACAGGCTTCACATCCTTCGCCACGCCGCGTTCACCGCGGCGGACGTGCGGGCGATGGAACGGCCGCTGCTGGAAACCGGAGTCCCGCTGATGCGCATGGCCGCCACCGCGACCGCGCACGTGACGGCAGACCTGCTCGACGAGGAGGGCATGGCACTCGAGGACGCGAACATCGCCCTGCTCGCCGGCTCCGGCGACAACGGCGGCGACGGACTGTTCGCAGCCGCGATCCTCGCGCAGAACGGCGCATCGGTGACCGCCATCGCGGTCGGGCGCTCGCTGCACGGCGACGCGTTCGACGCGTTCATCCGGGCGGGCGGCAAAGTGCTCGTGCTCGACCCCGCTTCGGAAGTGCCCGGCTGCGCCGCGGGATTCAGCGCCGGCGAGGCCGGCGAACGACTGCGCGCCGCGATCGAGCTCGCGCGCCACTCCCATGTGATCATCGACGCGATGACCGGCATCGGCCTGGACGGCGCGTTGCGCGGCATCGCCGGCACCATGGCCGCATCGCTCGGCGTGGACGGCACCGTGCCCGACCGCACGGCGTTGCCCGACGGCGACACGGCCGGCGAGTTCCCGCTCGTCGTCGCCGTTGACGCGCCCTCCGGCATCGGCATCGACGACGGGGCCATCACCGGACCGTACATTCCCGCCGACGTGACCGTCACGTTCGGCGCGCTCAAGCCTGCGGCCATGCTCCCGCCGGCATCCTACGCGTGTGGCCGCGTCACGCTCGTCGACTTCGGTTTCGACATCGACGGCCATACGCCGTTCGTCGAGGCGGTGTCCGGTGACAACGCGTCCGAAACCATCCGTCTCCCCCACCTCGCCGACACGAAGTACGCGCGCGGCGTGACCGGACTGATCACCGGTTCGGACCGGTATCCGGGTGCCGCCGTGCTGTCCGCCAAGGCTGCGGCCGTATCCAACGTCGGCATGATCCGGTACATGGGACCGCAGCGCGCGCGGGACATGGTGTTGGACGCCGTTCCCGAGGCGGTGATGGGCAAAGGCCGCGTGCAGGCGTGGGTCGTCGGCTCCGGTGTTCCCGCGGACGATCCGGACTCCGACGAGGAGCAGGCCGATCCGCAGCGTCAGATCATCGCCAAGCTGCTCTCCCACTATGCGCTCGACGACGAGCACGACCCTGACATCGCCTACGAGATGCCGCCCATCGTCGTGGACGCGGGAGCTCTGGACCTGCTGCCCGACGAAGTGCCCTCCCAGGTGGTGATCACGCCGCATGCCGGCGAGCTCGCCTCGCTGCTCGTCGGCCGCGGCCTCGACGTGGACTCGCGCGACGTGCAGCTCGAACCCCTGCACTGGGCGATCCGCGCGCATGAGCTCACCGGCGCCACCGTGCTGCTCAAGGGCGCGATCACCGTCATCGTCGGCGAACGTGCGGAAGATGATGTGGACGACGTGGACTCCGGCGCGACCGTCCACGGTGACGACGATGCGGCGACGTCGGACGTGCGCGTACTCGTCGCCGGGCGTGCGCCGGCATGGCTCGGCACCGCAGGCGCAGGCGACGTGCTCGCCGGCATGGTCGGCTCGCTGCTCGCCCAGCAGGACGACGAGGACATCTCCTACGCGGACGTCGCCGCCGTCGGCGCCTACCTGCATGGGTACGCGGCGGCCATCGCCTCCGAATCCGACCAGCGCGGCTTCAACCCGCCGACCATCTACGGGACCACGACGGCCGCGCCGCTCGGCAAGCTCGGCCATCCGATCCTCGCCTCCGCGGTCGCCGACGCCATCCCCGAGGCGTTCCGCCGCCTGCTGTCCTGACAATGCCGGCCGGCCGGAACCGCAACAGGGCCGGCCGGTTTTGCCGACCACCATCAAGACCCACGAAAGGAACCCATGACCGCCTCCCCCATCACCGACGTCATCTTCGACTTCTGCGGCGTGCTGCTTGACTGGCAGACGCGGGCGTGCCTCAACGGACACTTCCCGCAGGAGACCGTCAACGCCATCTGCGCCCCCGACGACCCGCACGGCTTCTTCCGCTACGAGGACCGGATGGACGCCGGCGAGGACTTCGCCGACATCTACCCGGACGTGGTGCGCGAACAAGGCGAGGACATCGCCGCGATCTTCCGCTACTACGTCGAGCACTACGGAGACGCGCTGCCGCGGATGCTGCCCGGCATGGAGGAGCTGCTGCGCGACCTCAAACGGCACGGATACGGCGTATGGGGTCTGACCAACTGGTCCCATGAAACCATTCACATCGCCTTCGACAAGTACCCGCAGCTCAACGACCTGCTCGACGGTACGGTCGTCTCCGGCGTCGAGAAGATGCACAAGCCGAACGCCGACATCTACGAGCTGGCGCTCAGCCGGTTCGGGCTTGAAGCCGGGCGCTGCGTGTTCTTCGACGACACGGCGAAGAACGTGGTCGGCGCCGACGAGGTGGGCATCCACGGCGTGCTGTTCGGCAACGCCATGCAGGCGCGTGACTCTCTCGCCCAGCTCGGCGTGCGGTTGTAGACGGACATCGGTGCGCAGGGCGCCGATCCGTCACACGGTATCCCCCTGACCCCATCGGTCAGGGGGATACCGTGTTTCAGGGCCCTGTTTTCCAATGGCCACGGCGTTTACAGCATCTTCGACATCAACATCGACTTCCTGCGGGCCGTGATCGGCCGCGGCGACTGGTCCCGAAGCGCACCTGCCCCACCCATCTCACTGCGCGGGCCGTTCCGTGGAACCACGTGGTTATAACTCGGTTTCCCGACCAGTCCCGCTGGTATAACCGTTGCTTATGACATTGCTGCAGCTGAAATACATCGTCAAGATCGTCGAATGCGGATCCATGAACGAGGCCTCGCACGAACTCTACGTGTCGCAGCCCGCCCTGAGCTCCTCCGTCAAGGAACTGGAGAACGAGCTCGGCATCGAGATCTTCACCCGCTCCTCGCAGGGCATCGCACTGACCGTCGACGGCGCGGAGTTCCTCACGTACGCCCGTCAGGTGCTCGACCAGGCCGACCTGCTCGAGGAACGCTACAAGAACGCGAAGCCGCGCAAGCAGCTGTGCTCCGTGTCCACGCAGCACTACATGTTCGCGGTCGAGGCGTTCGTCGAGATGATCAATTCGATCAAGTCCGACGAATACGAGTTCACCATCCGTGAGACGCGCACCAAGGACATCATCGAATCGGTGGCGAACATGCGCTCCGACGTCGGCATCATCTACCTGTCCGACTTCAACAAGGACGTGATCGGCAAGCTGCTGCGCGGCAAACACCTCGAGTTCCACCCGCTGTTCCGCGCCCCGCTGCACGTGTTCATCTCGCGCAACAATCCGCTCGCCGGCAAGAAGGTCGTCACCATGGAGGACCTCAAGCCATACCCGTTCATCCAGTACGAGCAGGGCGAGGACGGCAGCTTCTACTTCGCCGAGGAGGCCGTCTGGCCGGAGTACTCCCCCAAGCAGATCAACGTGACCGACCGCGCGACGATCCTCAACTTCATCGTCGGCCTCAACGGGTACACGGTGTGCACCGGCATCGACAACGGCGATCTGAACAACGAGAAGATCGTCACCGTACCGCTCGACACCGACGAGACCATGCTTGTCGGCTGGATCACCAACGAACGCGCGAAACTCTCCAAGGCGGCCGAGGACTATCTGACCAAGCTCAAGTCCGTCGTCGCCTCGCACGGCTACAAGCTCATCGACAGGTGAGCCTGCGGTGTCACACCAGAACTCGCCGCAGCAGCGCACAGTTTCACGCCGCACGCTGGTCCCCATCATCGTGATGATGGTCGGCAGCTTCACCGCCATCCTCAACCAGACGTTGATGACGTCCGCGCTGCCGCATCTGATGCGCGAGTTCGGCGTGACCAGCAACACGGCCCAATGGCTGAGCACCGGATTCATGCTCACCAACGGCATCATGATCCCGGTCACCGCGTTCCTCATCCAGAAGTTCACCACACGTCAACTGTTCTTCTACGCGATCGGCATGTTCCTGTTCGGCACGCTCGTCTGCACGTTCGCGCCCGGCTTCTGGGTGCTGCTCGCCGGACGTGTGCTGCAGGCCACCGGAGCGGGCATCCTCATGCCGCTGCTGCAGACCGTGCTGTTCATCACGTTCCCGCCCGAACGACGCGGCGCGGCCATGGGATGGTTCGGACTCGTCATCGCGTTCGCGCCGGCGCTTGGGCCCACGCTCTCCGGCCTGATCATCGACTTCCTGCCGTGGCGGTTCCTGTTCGTGCCGCTCATCGTCATAGCCGTCGCCGTTCTTGCTGCCGCGGTGCCGACCGTGCCGAACGTCACCAAGCCGACCGACCCGCGCATCGACGTCGCGTCGGTCGCACTGTCCACGCTCGGCTTCGGCGGCCTGCTGCTCGGTTTCAGCCTCGCCGGCCAATCCGGCTGGACGTCGCGTGACACGCTCGCCGCACTGGCCGTCGGAGCCGTCTCGCTCGTCGTGTTCATCGGCCGTCAGCTGCGCCTGTCCCAGCCGATGCTCGACTTCCGCGTGTTCGCCAAGCCGATGTTCACGCTGCCGATGATCGTGATCGTGCTCGTGTTCGTCACGTTCATTTCGACGATGAACATTCTGCCCATGTTCATTCAGAACTCGCTCGGCATGAGCGCACTGCAATCCGGATTGCTGCTCATGGGCGGCGGCATAGCGGAAGGCGTGTTCAACCCGGTCGCGGGCCGCCTGTTCGACCACGTCGGCATCAGACGGCTCGCCCCGCCCGCAATCGCCGTCGTCGCCGTCGCGGCGTTCGCCATGTCCCGTATGGACGCCGCTACGCCGGCATGGTATCCGGCCGTGTTCTTCACGATCATGATGGCCGGCGTCGCGTTCTGCCTTATGCCGTTGACCACCACCGCGCTCAACCAGCTGACCGGGCCTCTGCTGCCGCACGGCACGGCGATGAACAACACGCTGCGCCAGACGTGCGCGGCCATCGGCATCGCCATCTGCTTCACCATCATGACGACGAACACGCAGCCGGCATCCGTGGCCGGCTCGGCCGCCGCCGGACTCGCGCACGGCGTGGACGCGGTGTTCCTCACGGCGGCAGTGGTCGCGGCCGTGGCGTTCGCTCTGTCGCTGTTCGTACGCGACGGCCGCGAGACCGCCGGCCGGTGATTCACGGCAACGGTGACGGCGGAACGTCAGCCGACGTGCGCCGCCGCCATGGGCAGACGCACGGTGACGACGGCGCCTTCGCCCTTGACGCTTGAAACCGCGACCGAGCCGCGGCTCAGCTCCACCGCGCGCTTGACCATCGCCATGCCGAGCCCGTTGCCCTGCGCGGCATGCGCAGTGTCGCCCTGATAGAACTTGTCGAACACGTGACGGCGGTCGTCCTCGCCCATGCCGCAGCCGTCGTCGGCGATTTCGACGACGATCATGCCGGCGTCCGTGTCGCTGCGTTCGGTCAGCCGCACATGGCCGCCGGTCTCGGTGTATTTGAGCGCGTTGCCGAGCACATTGCTCCAGATCAGCGCGGTGATGCCCGGGTCGCCGTGCACCGGCGCCCGATCCTCCATGTCGATGGCGAGATCGATGTCCCGCTCGGTGAACAGGTCGTCCAAGGCGATCACCTCGTCCGCAAGCTGCCGACACAGGTCGAAGTCGCTTGCCTGAGTGACGATCGTCTGGCTTTCGAGCTTGTTGAGCTTGAGGATGGCGGTCACCAGATCGTTGAGCCGTGCCGCGGCGTCGGCAATGGTCCGTGCGCATTCACGGCACCGGTCCGCCGGCATGTCGGGCGACCGTTCCATCAGCGTCGCATAGTTGCGGATCACGGCCAGCGGATTGCGGATCTCATGGCTTACGTTCGAGATGAAATCGTTCTTCATCGTTTCGATGCCGGACAGCTCCTCCGTCATGGTGTTGAAGTCGGCGAACATCTGATCGGTGGAATCCCAGTTCGCGTCGCCCGCCGTGTGACGAGGAGGGATGCGCGTGGAAAAATCCCCCTTCGCCACACGCCTCGCCGCATGGCCTAGCAGTCGCATGGGCCGTTCCAGCCGGTCGTCGATCTGGCGGTGCACCACCCAGGCGAACACGACGGCCAGTAGCAGCCAGTACGCCAGCACGATGACCGTGAGCAGCATCTTCATCGCGTTCGTCGGGGCGAGGCGCGGCAGCCACACCAACAGGCTTGTCTGCCCGGCTGCCGCCAGAATCAGCACCACGAACGACCACAGCGTGATCCAGCCGAACATCACGGCCGACGTTCCGTCCTGCACCGGCTCCTGGCTCTCCTGATGCTCCCGGCCGCTTCCGCTTGTCCTGTCCTGCCGTGCCATCCGCTATCCTTTCTGCGCGCCAGTCGGCACCGCCTTGTAGCCGAGCCCGCGCACGGTGACGATGCTGAAGTACGGGCAGTCGGCGAACTTGCCGCGCAGCCGCGTGATGTACACGTCGGTGACGCGCAGGTTGTTGTCGGCATCCTGCCCCCAGAACTCGTCCATGAGCTGCCCGCGCGAGAACACCTGACGCGGATAGCTCAGCATCTTGTACAGGATGTTGAACTCGCGCACGGTCAGCTCGACCGGACGCCCGTCGACCGTGACCGACATCTCGCGCGCGTTCATTACGAGGCCGCCGACCGTGAGCGTGTGGCTCTCCGCGATGCCAGCGCGACGCAACAGCGCCTCGATGCGCAGCAACAGCTCATCAAGGTCGATCGGCTTGACCATGTAATCGTCCACGCCGGTGCGGAAGCCGTGCCGCTTCGACGCCATGTCGTCACGGGCGGTCACGAAGATGATAGGCAGGTGGGCGTCCAGTTCGCGCAGCCGTGCGGCGAACGCGAATCCGTCCGTGCCCGGCATCATGATGTCCGAGACCACCAGGTCGATCAGACGTCCCTGCATGGCCGCATACGCCTCGTTCGCGCCCAGGCAGCCGAACACCGTGTAGCCGGCGTCACGCAGATACAGGCACATGATGTCGTTGAGCTCCTGCTCGTCCTCCACGACCACGATGTTCGTCATGACGCCTCCCTTTCCTGGTGTCTCTGTCGTCTGTTTTCAGCGTACCCGGTCGCGCCGCCGCCCCGGGCGCGGCGACACGACGTTTAATGATTCGTCAACAATCGGTTAGCAATAGCCTGCAGAACGACCCGTATCGTGTGCGGTGCAACGACAAACACCATACCTTCTGCGTACGTTTCGTGAAAGGGTCCAACATCATGACCAGGAAGAACTTCGTATCCATGATCCTCGGCGCCATCGGCGGCGTGCTGTTCGCGCTCGGCATGTGCATGGGGCTGCTGCCGCAATGGCATGCGTTCGGCTGGGGCGTCACGACCGGCGTCATAGGTCTGATGATGCTGATCGCCATACCGTTCGTACGCCGGGCCATGAGCGGTCGGCCGGTGTTCACGCCGCTGCGCGGCAGGACGGTAGCCGTCACGGCGCTCGCGGTGGCAGGCGCGCTTGTGCTCGGTGTGGGCATGTGCATGACGATGATCTGGGACATGCTTGTGCCGGGCGTCGTGGTGGGGCTGGCGGGCATCGTCATGCTGCTCGCGCTCATCCCGCTGTGTAAGGGCCTGAAGGACTGAAAGGTCGATTACGCGGCCTCTTGACGCGAGCGCCGGACGCTCACTCCGGACTCTTGAGCGCGCCGACCATGTCGATGCGGTCGAGGGCCCGGTTGGTGGCGAGACTCACCAGCAGCGTGAACAGGAACGCGAGCAGCGCGGCGGCCGCGTAGCAGAACCAGGCCACGTTCGGCACGATGGTCATGCCCGGCAGGTCGAGCCTGCTCACCAGGAATCCGAGCAGCGCACGCCCGCACGGCAGGCCGAGCGCGATGCCGAAGCAGGCGAGCAGCAGCATCTCCTTGTTGACGTAGCCGTGCACCTCGCGGCGGCGGAAGCCCAGCACCTTGATGGTGGCGAGCTCCCGCTGGCGTTCCGAGATGTTCGTCGAGGCGAGCGTGTAGAGCACCACCACGGCAAGCACAGCGGCCATGACCACGATGAAGCCGATCATCACGAAGAAGATGAGGAAGCTCTTGGAGAAGTCGCGCTCCTGCTTGGCGCTGCTCGTGACCGACAGGTACTCGTCCTGTTCGGCCAGCCGGTCGGCGAACGCGATCTGCGCGGCGTCGTCCCCCCGCACGTCGATCAGGTCGGCGTTGGCGGCATAGTCGGTGTCGAAGGCCTTTTCGTAGGCGCGTTGCGTCATGAACACGACGTTGCCCGTGTAGTACTGCGTGACGGCGTGGACGTCAAGCTCGGCGGAGTCCGCCATGCGGTCGGTCACGACAAGCCGGCTCCCCTGCGTAAGAGACAATGTGCCTGCAGCGTTCGTCGTCACGACGATGCCGTTCTTCCCCGCGTCCCCGAGCCTGATGGGCGCGCCGTCCTTCGTGTGCAGGTCGATGTACCCGTCGAGCGAACTGCCGTCGGGGACGACCATGAGTTGCGCGGTGATCTTCTCGCCGCCGGTTGAGCTGTCGCCGGCTGAGTCGCCGCCGCCCGGCGAGGTCAGCGTGACCGAACCCAGCTGCACCGGCAGCGTGGAGGCCACGGCCTTGTCCCGGTCGAGTCCCTTCTGCGCGGTGTCGTGGTCGGCTGCGGACGTCACGGCAAGCACGTCGTAGACGGAGATTTCGTCATGCTGGCGGGGCATCAGGGTGAGCGCCGACGAGCCCATTCCGAAGCCCGCGGTCATGAGCGCGGTGCAGCCGAGCACGCCGATGATGACCATGAGCGCACGCGACTTGTACCGCAGCAGATTGCGCGCGGTCACCTTACCGAGGAACGACAGGCGGTTCCAGATGAATCCGACATGTTGCAGAGCGATGGTCCTGCCGGCCTTCGGCGCCTTGGGACGCATGAGCTCCGCCGGATTCAGCCGCAGCGATCCCATGCAGGCGACCATCGCAGTGCCCGTGATGGCCACGACGAACAGCAGGACTCCCCCGACGGCGAGCCGCCAGTCGAACAGCAGCGGATAGTCCGGCAGCACATAGATGCGGCTGATCAGCCGTCGCGTGAACACGAACGGCAGCGCGACAAGACCCAACGCATCGCCGATGAGCCCACCCAGCAGACAGGCGGCACACGAGTAGATGACGTACTTGAGCATCGTCTCCCGGCGAGTGTACCCCAATGCCTTGTATGTGCCGATGAGTCCGCGGTCCTCCTCCACCATGCGGGTGACGGCCGTCAGGCTCACCAGCAGCGCGATGACCAGGAACAGCGCGGGGAACAGCGTGCCGAGACGCGAGACCATCTCGCTTTGCGTTTTGACGTCCTCATAGCTGGTCACCGCGCTGCGGTCGCTGACGATCCACGTGACGTCCGGTATGGCAGCGCGCACCTGTTCTTGTACCTGCCGTTCGGCGGCGGAACGGTTCGCCTGCGCGGCGGCCTTCGCCGGTGAGCCGTCCGGCAGCGCGTCAATCGTCGCGTTCTGCTCGGCGAGTTTCGCCAAGGCATTGTCGACGGCCGCATCGCGTACGGTCTCGGTGCGGATCCGTTCGCGCTTCGACTGAATCGCCGCGATGGCATCCTTCGCCGCGGTGACCGTGCCGAGATAGTCCTCGTCGTACGTGTTCATCGCCTTCGCGCCGGCGACGGTGATGACGGCGGACGTGTATGCCGCGGCATCGTCCGAGACGGCGTCGGCGTCCACGAACATCGGGTACACGGTTTTCGTGCCGGAGACGAGCGCGAGCGGCCCGGTCGGGTTCACGATGTCGTTCGGGTCGATGACCGTGCCGACGATCGTGTACCGGCCTTCGGCGAACATGCCGGTCGCCGTGTCGGACGAGGCGGTGTTCGTCGCCGCCGTCGTGGTCGAATCGTCGGGCTCGAACTCGAGCGTGTCGCCGACCGACTTGCCGGCGTCGTCCAGATACTGCTGCGTCACGGCGATCTCGTGGCCGGACTTCGGCAGCCTTCCGGCGATCACGTACGGCCTGTCGATGCCGCGGTCGGTGACGGTCGTGACGGTGGCCGATGCGCGACGGCCGGCGATCTTCGTGGTGACAGCTGCCGAGCGTTCGCCGGCGGCGTCCGCCACGCCGTCGACGCCGCGCAGTGCAGCGATATCGTCGTCGTCGAGACCGAGCGTGGAGACGATGGCGACGTCATGCATGTCCGTCTCGTCGAAGAATTCGTCAAGTCCTGCGCGGATGTCCTTGCCGACCGTGTTGAGGCCGCACATCATCATCACGCCGACGGCGCAGATGACCACGATGGCGGCGAATCGCTTCCCGTTGCCGGACACGGCGCGCAAGGCGTCCTTCCACAGGGCGTCCTTCCACATGGCGGTTCTCTTCATAGTGGCGCGCCTCCTACCATTCGATGTCCGCGATGGGCGTCGGGCGCGCGTTCCGCGAGATTTCGGTCACCTTGCCGGAGCGGAATCGGATCAGCCGGTCGCCCATCGGCGCGAGCGCGGAGTTGTGCGTGACGAGCGCCACGGTGATGCCGCGTTGACGGCACGAGTCCTGCAACAGCTGCAGCACCTCCTTGCCGGTGCGGTAGTCCAGCGCGCCGGTCGGCTCGTCGCATAGCAGCAGCTTCGGGTTCTTCGCCAGCGCCCGCGCGATGGACACGCGTTGCTGCTCGCCGCCGGACAGCTGCGCGGGGAAGTTGCCCAACCGGTCGCCCAGTCCGACCTTGCGGAGCGTTTCGCGTGCGTCGAGGGCGTTCGGGCAGATCTGGCTGGCGAGCTCCACGTTCTCGAGCGCCGTCAGATTGGGCACGAGATTGTAGAACTGGAACACGAAGCCGACGTCGAAGCGCCGGTAGTCGGTCAGCTGCGCCTCGCTCGCGCCGGTGACGTCGCGGCCGTCCAGCCGCACGTTGCCGGACGTCGCGCGGTCCATGCCGCCCAGGATGTTCAGCGCGGTGGACTTGCCGGCGCCGGACGCGCCGAGGATGACGGCGAGCTCGCCCTGCTCGATGTCGAAGGTCGCGTGGTTCAGGGCGAGTACGGCTGATTCCCCTGTGCCGTACCGGCGGACCACGTCATGGAATTCAAGAAATGGCATAGTGCTCCTCCTCCTGTGTGGTTATGTCTTCGCGAAACAAGGAATACATCACCGTGTCGGGTAAATAAATCCACGCAATCCGACAATGTGTGGGGTTGGTGGTGGTTGCAGGGCTTCGCCAGGCGGCGAACACGATAGGATGTTGGATTATCCGACGATGCAGGGAGGGACAGTCATGGGGCGACCGAAAGCCGACGAGAAATCGGCGCCGCTGAAGATGCAGGAGGCGTTCTGGACGCTGCTCGAGCGCAAGCCGTACGCGCAGATCACCATCAGCGACATCACCCGTGAGAGCGGACTCAACCGCAGCGCGTTCTACTACCATTACGGCAACATCCCCGAACTCGCGGACGACGCGATCGCCGCGATATACAAGGAGCCTGGTGTGACCGCGTTCATCGCTCGCGTCATCCGGCAGGACAACGTCGATTCGCTGCGCGACAATGCGCTCTTGTTCATCGGGAAACCCGAGCATGCGGCCAGCATCCGTCGGCTGTCGCTGATCATCGGGTCGCACGGGTCGACCGGGCTGACCGAGCAACTGAAAAGCTATGTCACCGGCATCTGGCTGACGATACTCGGCCTTGATCCGGACGGTCTCAATCCCGGGCAGCGTCTCGTACTGGAATATGCGGCGGGCGGCATGATCGGCGTACTCGGCAAGGCGCGGACGCTGCTCACAGCCGAGGCGGTCGAATGGCTGGCGCACTCCGGTCTGCCGGGCATCATCGCCCAGCTCATCAATTCATTGAAGGAGGACGGTGGGCCGACACGAAACGGCACTGAAGCGAAACGGCACTGAAGTGAAACGGCGCTGTCGAATCCTTCGCCATCCATTGACAGACGGACGCAGGTGAAGAAGGCCTCGGCGCCGCCGCGCCGCCGCAGGCGCTTACGCGCCATCGCCTACAATGGTGCCAATCACGTCCAGCCGAACGAAGGGGCGGATCATGGAACTTCGCGTGCTCAGGTATTTCCTCGCGGTGGCCGAGGAGGGCAACATCACGTGGGCGGCGCAGCTGCTGCGCATCTCCCAGCCGACGCTGTCCCGTCAGCTCAAACAGCTGGAGGAGGAGCTCGGCGTCACACTGTTCGAACGCGGCGCGCATGCGATCGCGCTCACCGAAGAGGGCCGTCTGCTGCGCGACCGTGCGCAGATCATCGTCTCGCTCGCCGACAAGACCCAGGACGATCTGAAACGTTCGTCCGGCGAACTGTCGGGCGACATCACCGCGGGATGCGGCGAGGTGGGTGGAATGACGTTCCTGGCCGGACGCATGGCAGCATTCCGCGGCAGGCATCCTGCGGTGCGGTTCCATGTGGTCAGCGCCACGGCCGACGTGATCCAGGAGCGCATGGAACAGGGCATCATGGATTTCGGACTGCTCGCCGAGCCGGTGGACACCGACCGGTACGAAACCTTGCGCACCGGGGTCGTCGACCATTGGGCGGCGATGGTACCGGATGGGCATCCCCTGCACGACCGCGAATCGCTCACCCCGGCAGACCTCGCAGACGAGCCGCTGCTGCTGCCGTCACGCGAACCGGTGCGCAGGGTGGTGGCGAACTGGTTCGGCCCGCTGGCCGACCGGCTCACCATCGCAGGTACGTGCACCCTGCCGGCGAACGGGGCGACGATGGCGGCAGGAGGGCTGGGCCTGTATCTGTGCCTCGACCGCGGCGCCGGTTACCCGGGCGTGCGTGCGGTGCCGTTTTCTCCGGCTCTGGAAAGCAGCTCGGTGATCGTATGGAAAAGGCAGGGCGCTGTCTCCCCCGCCGCTGCCGCCTTCGCCCGGTTCCTGCGGTCGTAGCCGGTTCGGCCGGGCTGCAGGAACCGGGCGAAGATGGCGGCATGGAATCATGCACTAGACGATCTGTCGCTGGGCGCGCCCGTCATAGGATTGGTTTTCGGTCGGAATGTCCCGGCGGATGAATTCGTCCATACCGGGTACGGTGAACGCGATTCGTCCGCGTTCCGGCGAATAGATCAACCCAAGTTCAATCAGCGACAGGCGGATCGAGGACAGGTCGGAGGCGTTGCGGTGCATATGCTCCGCAACCTGCGCCGACGTGCAGGTCTCACCCAGCGACGCCATCGCGGCAAGATACTCACGGCCCAGTGGAGTGGCCCGCTGCCATCGGGACACGTACAGACCCTGATCGAGTTCCGCGCGTGCGACGGGCTCGCCCTGCTCCACCGCGTTCACTGTGATCGGATTGGAATCGGAGGCGTCCCAAGCTGCCTTGCCGTATGCCTGGATGAAGTACGGATATCCTTTCGACAGATCGACCAGCCGCGTCAACGCCTTATCATCGAACGAGTAGCCGAGATCTCGCGCCGGCTTCTGGAATCCGTCGGCGGCGGCGGTGTCATCCAGACGTCCGATCTGACGGTACTCGAAGAGCCGTTCGGCATAGGAGCGGGCTTTGGTCAGGACGCCCGGCAGGTTCGGCAAGCCGGCCCCGATGATGTAGAACGGCAGGTTGCGCTGTCCCAGCTTATGCTGCACCGTAATTAGCGTCATCATCACTTCGGCTGACATATCCTGGAATTCGTCCACGAACAGAAACAAGCCCGAACCGTCCTTCTTGAGCTCCTCGGACAGTCCCTCGACCAGCAATTCCAATTTGTATGAGGACGTCCGAACGGCCTGTTTTCCCGCATCGGCACCTCTCAGATCGACTGTCGCCGAGCCGAGCATGAAATCCAACGAAACCGACTCGACTCGCGAAAACACCTCCGAGAGCCTTTGCCGTATATCGGGCTTTCTGATACGCATGACGGCCAACGACAGCTCATGCATCAATTCGTCATATTCGGATGAGGCGTCGCCGTCCGCCTCGATCTGCACCGTCGCCATGCCTTGGCGGGATGCCATATCGTTGAGCTTGAGCAACAGCACCGTCTTGCCCATGCCGCGTAATCCGCTGTAGATGATTCCGCGGTCCAACAGGCCAAGCTTGGTCCGGTCGATCATGCGGTCCATCAACTCGAGGTCATGGGAGCGGCCCACCAGTTCGGGAGGCTGTTTGCCGGCTCCCGGCATGAACGGGTTCAATGAGTGCAACGGCAGTTTGGCGATGTCGGTGTCCATGCTTTGCCTTTCTCGAAGCGGGCGAACATACGACAGCCATTATATCGGTTTTTATCTCATATTATCCATCAAATAGACCTGTTTTCTGTTATATCGACATGTATCCGTTCGTATGATCGCGAACTATTGCGCTTCACTTGCAAGGTGTCAGCTTCGGCGTTGGTGACGCCGAAGCTGACGAATGCGGCGTCACAGGAGGAATTGCGGCGGGGTCTACGCGAGCTTGCGGTACTCGCCGTCGTCCACGGGTTCGAGCCATTCGTTGCTCGCGTCGTCCTTCTTGGGCATGACGGCGATGTGCGCGAACGCCTCGGTGGGCGCGGCGCCATGCCAGTGTTTGGTCTCCGGCGGAATGTAGGCCACGTCGCCGGGCTTGAGCTCGACCGGCTCCTGGCCTGCGATCTGATAGTAGCCGCGTCCGCCCACGGCGATCAGGATCTGGCACACGCCGTGATGGATGTGCCAGTGGTTCGTGCAGCCCGGCTCGAACGTCACGTTCGCGACGCTGACCTGATCGTCGCCGGCGAGCGGCGCGAGATAGCTCTGACCCTCGAAGTACTGCGCGTACGCGTCGTTCGGCTGCCCAAGAGGGAATGCGCTCGGATTATCCATGATGATGCGTCCTTTCGTCGTGCGCGTCGTGCGCTGCATGTCGCATCCCATTACACGGCTATCGCCGCGGAACCGCCAATAGTGTCGGCGCATACGGCTCCATGCTTCACGTGCATGAGCGTTCCGGCCTTCCCATAGCCGGAGGGCATGGCGGAGCATCGAACGACACTATTAGCATGGCGCTCGGCGATTGCGGTTCAATAAAGCCGACTCTGGAAAGGACCGTGACCTTATGACCGATACCGTGACCGCGCCTGTTGTGGCGAACGCGCCGGCGACAGCAGGCGTTTCCGCCGCGCCTGGCTCCGCTGCCGACATCCTTGCCCGTGACCGCGGCGGCATCCCCGTCTCCCCCGCCGAGCCGGGTTATTCCGACATCGGCGACATCATCCGGGAGACGAAACGCCTGTGCGCCGAGCTGAACACAGGATATCGCGAACCCGGGGACGTCCACGCGCTGTTCGAGCGCATCGTCGGGCACAATGTTGACCCGTCGTTCCGTTTGAACCCGCCGTTCTACACGGATTTCGGCCGCAACATCACGGTCGGCCGCGACGTGTTCATCAACTGGGGGTGCACGCTCATGGACCGTGGCGGCATCACGATCGGCGATGGCTCGTTCCTCGGACCGAACGTGCAACTCATCACCATCAACCACTTAAAGGATCCGTCACGTCGAGCGATCACCGTCAGCAGGCCGATCAGCATCGGCCGACGGGTGTGGATCGGCGCGGGTGCGATCGTATTGCAGAACGTGACGGTCGGCGACGGCGCAATCATCGGCGCGGGAGCGGTCGTCACGCACGACGTGCCCGCGGGCGCCATCGTTGCCGGCAGTCCCGCGCGCGTCATCGGACATGTGTGAAGCCGTCGGATGCGACGTCCGACGAATCCGCCCTCGCCTGCCTGTTCGTCCATAGCGAAGCGGACACCGCCCCGGGCGCCTGTCACGTATGCTGAATTCGTATACATCGTTTCGAGGTATACGCGCGGTGGCGGCAGCTGTCAGAGGCTACGCGCCCGCGCGCATATCCTTCAGATTGCAGAGGAGACCACCCATGAAGAAGACCCTGGTGCTCGTGTTTCACCCGTCCCTGAACGGCCAGTCTCGCGTCAACGCCACGCTGGCCAAGGCCGCCGGCGAGCTCGACGACGTGACCGTGCGCGACGAGTACGCGCTCTACCCGGACGGCAAGATCGACGTCAAGGCCGAGCAGGCCGCCATCGAGGCCGCCGACCGCATCGTGTTCCAGTTCCCGCTGTGGTGGTTCTCCTCCCCCGCGCTGCTCAAGACGTGGGAGGACGAGGTGCTCGAGCACGGCTGGGCGTACGGTTCCGAAGGCCATGCGTTCGAGGGCAAGGAGTTCGCCGTCGCCGTCTCCACCGGCTCGCCGGAAGCCAACTACCAGCCCGAGGGTGCGAACAAGTTCACGATCGAGCAGGTGCTCGTCCCGTTCCAGGGCACGGCCAACTACATCAGCGCCACGTGGGTCAAGCCGTTCGTCACGTTCGGCGCCTTCGGCATCACCGACGAGGCGCTCGCCAAGGCGGCGGCGGACTACCAGCAGTTCCTGGCCAAGTAACAGGCGGTCATCATCAACCGAACAGGGCGGCTTCCCTTTCGCAGGGGAAGCCGCCCTGTTTTATCGTCTGTTGCTATGGCATCCTCGTCGCCGAAGCAACACAGGTGCCCTCGTACAGATAGTACGTATCCTCGCTGCCGTCGCGGTGGATCCCGCGCTCCTCACGGCGTCTGAACAGACCACGATGGTCGTAGAAACCGACGTTGCAGGTGGTGTCGGTGAACAGGAAGTAGTGGCGTGCACCTGCGGCATGGAACCGGGCCAGCACATGGTCGAACAGTGTGCCGCCGACCCCTTGGCCCCGCATCCGCTCGTCGACCAGGAACAGCACGATTTCGGCGTCGTAGCGCGGTGTGAGCCCGCGCATGAGACGCCTGTCGACGGCGACCAGGTCGAATGCGTCGCGGATGCCTCGGCGTCCTTCGGCCGAGAACGGCAACGCCAGCGACTCCCCTATCATGCGGCGGACGTGCCGGTTGAGCGGCGACTGACGCCAGCGTGGCATCGCGGCGTCGACGCGGGCGAGTATCACGCCCACGACCCTGCCGTCCCGCTCCGCCACGGTCGCAATGGTCGAGCGGGACAGGCAGTGATGCAGGTCGATGGTCGCCAAGCGTCGGGCGGTCGTCTCGCTCATCGACGGGTCGGCATACCACATGCGCCGCAGCATCTCCACCAGCGTCGGATAGTCGCCGCGGCGCAACGGTCGCAGGATCACGGCATCGCTCATCGCGTCTGCACCTCCCGTTTTGACAGCGCGAACACATACCAGGCGACCGGCAGGGCGAGCAGACCGCCGATGACGAGCACCCATGTCACCGGCATCACGTCGGCGAGCGGCGCGAACACGAGCATGCCCAACGGCATGCCGAGCGTCGCGAACGTCGTGTCGAGGCCGAACACGCGCCCCACCATCGACGGGTCGGCCTCCGTCTGGATCACGGTGCGCAACGGCCCCGCGCACACGCCCCAGGACATGCCGCACAGCAGGTTGACGATCAGATAGCCCAGCAGGTCGGGGACCACGCCGAGCCCGACGATGGTAAGGCCGCACACGCCGAAACCGAACGCCACCGTACGCATGTTGTCATGTACGCGACGCACGCCGATTGTCGACATGACGAGGCCGCCCAACAGCATGCCGGCGCTCCAGCTCAGCTCGTTGGCGGCGAGCTTGTCGGACGCGGTGGTGAGGTTCACGAAGCCGAGGTTGAGGTCGATGCCCGCATATTCGCGGGTCATGAGCAGCAGCGTGAGGTTCATCGGCGCTCCGGCCACGAAGCTCGCCAGCGCGTCGCCGACCACCACGCCTTTGAGCCGCGGAATGCGCATCGTATAGGCGAGTCCGGTCTTCAGGTCGGCGAACGCGCGGCGGAACACTGACGCAAGGCCGGTGGCGGTCCGTGGAGCCGTGGAGCCGTCCGCGGCTACGTTCCGTTTCCCGCCCGACGGCACCCGGATCAGTGCGACGAAGCCGACGCCGATCACTGCGGTCGTCACATCGATGAGCAGGATTGACCACAATGGCATCACGTTGATGAGCACGGCGGCGACGGCGGGGGCGACGAGCATGTTCGCCGAGTTGATCATGCCGTATATCGAATTGACGCGCAGCAGCCGGCTGGTGGGCGTGATGTCGGGGATGAAGGATTGGATGGCGGGCGTCTGGATGCCGCCGCCGGCGGACCTGATGAACAGGACGACGAACAGCATCGTCAGGCTCGCCCAGCCGTTGGCGAAGGCGAACGAGAGGATAACGGTCACGCCGGCGATGATCAGGTCGGGCAGCATGATGAGCGGCTTGCGGCTGTGACGGTCGGCCAGCGAGCCGCCGAAGATGGAGACGACGGATTGCGGCAGGACTCCGAAGAGGGTGGCGAGCAGCATGGACCAGCCGCTTTTGGCTTGGAGCACGATCCACCACCACAGCGCGTACTGGACGATGTTGGAGCCGAGCAGGGAGAACGCCTGCCCGGCGAGCAGGAGCGTGACGTGACGTTTCCAGCCGCGTTCGCGCGGGTCGGGTTCGGGGATGAAGGATGATATGGATGGTTTGGTCTGGGACATGTACGGTGTTCTTGCTTTCTGCTGTCCGTATGGATGGCTGGGCAGGCTTATGCCGGGCCCTTCGCGGGTGCGGGGCATACGGAAGTGGCATGATGGTCGCGAAGACGGCGGCGCCTTGCCTTTCGGAGTACGGCGCCGCCTAACGCCGGCCGGGCAGCCCGCCGGTCTGCGGGCATTGGCCCGGCATCATGCAGGATGAACACATGGCATGAAGCGTATCACAGCGGCGGTGCATAGGTGCCGCCATCGTCCGCTGTCTGTACCGGGAAACCGGCGCCTTCCATCAACGACGGCTTCGCGACAGCGCAAACACATACCAGGCGACGGGAAGCGTCAGCAGGCCGCCGGCGACGAACACCCACATGATCGGGATCATATCGGCGAGCGGCGCGAAGATCAGCATGCCCAATGGCATGCCGAACGTGGACAGCGTGGTGTCGAGTCCGAACACACGGCCGGTCATCGACTCGTCGGATTCGGACTGCATGATCGTGCGCATCGGACCGACGCAGGCCGCCGACGCCATACCGTTGAGCACGTCGATGATGAGATACGCGAGCAGATTGGGCGCGAGACCCATGCCGACGACGGTGACGCCCACCATCGCGATGCCGAACGCGATCATGCGCATCTGCGCGAGGCGGCCGCGCAGGGCTTTCGCGCCGATCGTGGTCATGAGCGCGCCGCCGAGCAGCATGCCGACGCTCAGGCCCAGCTCGTTGGCGGCGAGCTTGTCGGACGCGGTGGTGAGGTTCACGAAGCCGAGGTTCAGGTCGATGCCCTCGTATTCGCGGGTCATGAGCAACAGCGTGAGGTTCATCGGCGCCACGGCCACGAAGCATGTCAGGCCGTCGCCCAGAATCGCGCCCTTGAGGTACGGGCTTCCCATCGCATAGGCGAATCCGGCCTTGAGGTCGACGAAGGTGCGGCGCAGAATCGCGATCGGACCGGCTCCCCCACGCGTTTCCGTGCCTGCTTTCGGTTGAACCGAGCCGCTCGCCGTCGTTTTCGGCACGCGGATCGGCATGACGAAGCCGACGCCGATCACCGCGGTCATCACGTCGATGAGCAGGATCGACCACAACGGCATCACGTTGACGAGCACGGCGGCGATGGCGGGCGCGGCGATGCGGTTGGCCGAGTCGATGACGCCGTAGATCGAGTTGACCCGCAGAAGCCCCTTCTCCGGTGCGATGTCTGGGATGAACGACTGTACGGCGGGCACTTGCACGCCGGCTCCGGCCGAGCGAATGAGCAGTGCCACGAAAATCAGCGACAGGCTCGCCCAGCCGGTCGCGAAGGCGACGGACAGCAGCACGGTGGCCACTGCGATGATGAGATCCGGCAGTATGATCAGGGCCTTGCGATTGTACCGGTCGGCCATGGGGCCGCCGAAGATCGACATGACGGCCTGCGGAACCACGCCGAACAGGGTGGCGAGCAGCATGGACCATCCGCTTTTCTCCTGCATGACAATCCACCACCAGATCGCGTATTGGACGACGGTCGATCCGAGCAGGGAGAACGCCTGGCCGACAAGCAGCAGTGCGATGCGGCCTTTCCAGCCGCGTCCTCGCGGTTCTTTGTCCTGAACTGATGATGGTGCGGATGGATGGGTTTGTGGCATAGGCGATCCTTTGTTGTCTGTTCTGGTTCCTTGGCCCGGTGTCGTCCTGACGGCGCTGCTCGACGCCATGCGTTGCATCGGCAGATATCCTGCGCGCTTCGGCGCCATGCGGAAGCGTACCATAGAAACGTCATGGACATGGCCGTCGGTCCGGCTCCGCATGAAAGGCAAGGGGCGCATCATCCACTATCGTGCCGGCGCTGGCCGTTTATGGCCGCTCAGCAGTCCCATGACCGTGTTCTACGACCCTGCCAACCCCCGGCGGGCGTTCGCTCAGGTCAAACGGTCCGGCGCGGGCGTCGGCGGCTGGCTGCTGACCGTGTTCGGCGCCGTATCGCTGTTCGTCCTCGCCCCTATCCTGCTCGTGTTTGTCATGATGTGAGCGTCACGCCCTACGACGATACGGTCTGCTATACTGTATAGCAGACCGTATCGTCACTGAGACAAAGGGGGGATGATGACGAGCGTGGTGCACAAGGCGTCGCATGCATCGGCGGCGATGACGCAGCTGAACGTGCGCATTGACGCCAAGTTGAAGACCGACGTCGACGACATACTGAGCCGCAATGGAGTGTCGGCAAGCGACATGATCCGGTCGGTCTGGACGTATATCGCTGACCGCCGGGAGATCCCGAGGCTGGAGACCGGCATCGAGGAGCGCGAGCGGGAAGATCGGCAACGGCGCAACATGGCGGTCATTGAGGATTCTGCAGGCTACGTGTGGCGCGAGCTCGCCGCATCGGGTCTGGTGCAACATCCTGATGACGCATGGACGTCGGTGGAGGATGCGGAGCCGAAGCGGCGGCGAGAACTCATGTATGACCAGTTGCTCGACGAATATCTCACCATGGAGCGGAGCGAATGATGCAGTCCATTCCCCCGGCGCAACGCTTATCCCGGCCGCTCGCGCATCATCCGTTGCGGAACCTGCCAACCAGCGTCTTTCTTGACACCAACGTGCTGTTGGACCATCTCATGCAGCGTGATGGCGAATCCGGAGCGGCGACGGCGCTGTTGAAAACCTGCGTCCGTCACGACATCCCATTGCGATGCGCCGCCACGACGCTCAAGGACATCGCATACGTCGCCGAGGCGACCCTGCGCCGTGAGCTTGCGGCCAAGGGCCGTGCGGAACAGGCGGATGCGTCGTCCCGAGACGGTGCGGAGCGTTCGCCGCTCGAACGCGAGACCATACGATGCCTCATCCGACGGATGCCTTGGCATTGCGTCGAACAGACGCGCGCACTGTGCGACATCGTCGCCATCGACCAGGAGACCTGTGATCAGGCTTTTTCGCTGCGCAACCGGCATGATGACTTCGAGGACGACCTTATCGTCGCGGCCGCACTGCGGTCGGGCAGCGACTATCTGGCGACGTCCGACAAGCGGCTCATCGACCATTTCCCCGAACTGTGCGCCACGCCACGCCGGCTGGTGGAGATGGTCGACGGCAAGGGCGCCTAGCCGTCGCTGCCGTCAGCGCCCGCGCCAGCGTAGCAGTTCGAACGCCAGCACGTAGACGAGCAGCAGCGCCGATGCGGCGAACACGACCCGCAACGTCACGTCGAGCGACGGCAGGAACGTGGCGACGACGCCGAACGCGGCCACGCCGATCGCCCCGCCGACCTGCCGGAACGTATTGAACATGGCGGACGCGATGCCCGTCTGCGACGGGTCCACGCTGGCGAGCACCACTCCGGCTGCTGCAGGCGTGGTGACCGCCGCGCCGAAGCCGACGACGCTCAATCCGGTGGCAATCACCCATACGGGGATCGGCTGCGGCGCAAGGAACTCGATCATGAACCCGACGATCATGATCGACAGTCCAAGCGTGATGGAGAACTTCGAGCCGTGAGCGGTGATGATCCGGCCGCCCAGCAGATTGCCGACGATGGTGACGAACGCGGACTGCACGAACACGAGCCCGGCGGCGAAGGGCGCCATGCCCAGCTCGTTCTGCAGGAACATCGTGCAGATGAACACCATGCCATACCAGTTGAAAATCATGATGAACCCGATCTGCAACGCCACCTGCATGCCGCGAACCCGGAACAGGCCCAGCGGCATCATCGGGGCGGCGACGCGCGTCTGCGAATACGCGAACGCGGCGATCGCCACCAGTCCGACGCCTATCAGCGTGATGGTGGCGGGATGCGACGGGCCGAGCGACCCCACCTCGATGATGCCGGCGACCAATGCCGTCAGTCCGGCCAGCGCCAGCGTCTGCCCCAGCCAGTCGAAACGGACCGGGCGTGACGGCGAGGCGGCGATCTTCGGCGCCGTCACCAGGATCAGCAGACAGAACGGCACGTTGATCGCGAACACGAGACTCCAATGGATCGGCGTCAGCAGGCCGCCGAGCAACGGCCCCACGGCCGACGCGGAAGCGCCGCCCGCACCCCACAGCGCGAGCGCCCATGCGCGTCGGCGTGGGTCGGGGTTCGCCTCGTTGATCAGCGACATCGATGCGGGCAGGATGAGCGCGGATGCGACGCCGAGCAGGCAGCGTCCGGCGACGAGCGCGGTCATCGACCATGCGAGCGAGCAGAACAGGGAGGCCGCGCCGAACAACGCCGCTCCGGCGAGGAACATGCGTTTGGCGCCGAACCGGTCGGCGAGGCTGCCGGCGAGCAGCAGCAGTGCGGCGAACAGCAGTGTGTAGCCGTCGACCACCCATTGCTGGACCGCCATGTCTCCCCCGAGTTCGTCGGCGATGGTGGGCAGTGCCACGTTGACGATGAGCACGTCCATACCGGCGAGAAACGAGGCGACCGCCGCCGCGATGGTGGCGGGGAGGGCGGACGGGCGGCCGGCGTGGGGGCCATGCGTGGGGTCTGGCGTGGCCGTGTTGGGTGACGTTGTTTTGGATGACGTTGTTTTGGATGACGTCGTGTTGGGTGTCTTGCGTGTGGATTCGGTCATATTGCTCCAGTGAACATTGGATCATGTGTCGCATCGGTTGCTGCTATAGACATGTTATTCTTGGTGACGGGCGGAAAATGGCGGTTGATGAATGATTGTGGTTGATAGTGTGTGAACCGAAAGTTCATGCAATTGCCGTTTGTCGCCGGCTGGAAGGCGGCGATGCGAGCATCCGGCTCGGCGTCTCGCTGCTGCGCCCGGCCATGGGGTTGCTGGACCTGTGGCCCAGGCTTGCGCCGGCCATGGCCGTGCACCGTCCTCCCCTGCGCGTCGAGCTGGTGCCGTTGACGAACCCCCTGGCCAACCGTGCGCTGCTCATGCTCGGCGACCTCGCCGGACAGCGCGCTCACGCAGTCCGACGCCACATCGTCCGCGACTGCCGGTTCGCACTCCCCTATCGCCGCGAATCCGGCTCGCTGACGGCCGTCCGCTCCGCGCGCCTGCCGAACAGCAGATACACGACGACGGCCAGCGGCACGCATGCCGCCAACGTGGGGAACAGCCACTGCGCCGGCAGGCTGGCGTATAGCAGTCCGCCGATGATCGGTCCCAGCGACATGCCCAGGTCGATGCCCACATAGTAGGTGGCGTTCGCCTGTCCGCTGCGGCCGGGGCCTGCGATGCGTACCGCCGCGGCTTGTGACACCGAGCTCATCAGGCCGTATGAGGCCGCCATGAGGATGGCGGCGAGGAGCATCCCCCAATCGTCGCGCATGAGAGCGAGCGCCGCCATCGTCGCCGCCATGGCGAGCGATCCGACGGTGAGGAACCAGGCGAAGGAGAGCCGGTCGAACAGGTTGCGCATGGCGATGCGCATCACCAGCAAGGCGGCCGCGTAGAGGGGGAAGAAGAGGCTGACCTCGACGGCGAGGTGCCGTACGCGCACATAGGTGACGATGTAGGATTGCGTGGCGCAGTAGGGGATCGCGAACAGCATGAATACGACTGCGACGGGGATGACGTTCACGGCGACCACGTGGTCGAGGAGCGTGCGCAGCCGCCCTGCGTCTGCGTGGCCCGGCTGCGTCCCGTGCGTGGGCGGTTTGCGGGGGTCTCCCCCGTTGCGTACCAGCATGACCGAGACGGCCATGAGGATCATCATCGCCGTGGAGGCGATGAACGAGCCGCGGTAGCCGAACGTCTGTTCGACCTTGATGCCGAGCGCGGGGCCGACGGCCATGGCGAGCGCGTTGACGGTGCCGTATACGCCCATGGCCTTGCCGACGTGCGACAGCGGGATCAGCGACACCATCCATGTGGCTAGGCATACGGACACGCAGGAGAAGCCGACGCCGTTGATCGCGCGTGCGGCGGCCAGCACGGCCGGGTTCGGCGACAGCGCGTACATGACGTTGGCGGCGATCAGGCATGCGGCTCCGATGCCGACGAGCCGCCGTTTGGGCATGGTGTCGGAGAGGTTGCCGGCGACGGGCCTGCAGAACAGGGAGACGACGTACATGCCTCCGGCGATTAGGCCTGCCAGCTCGCCGGAGGCGCCGATCCGGTGCGCATAGCCGACGATGATCGGCGTGACGAGCATCGAACTGCCCATGTAGAAGAATGCGGCGGCCATGATGAGGATGACGTCGCGGCTGAGGATCGAATCCTGTCGCCGGGCCGTCGTCCGCGTCGCCGTCGTCGTCTGCTGTGTCGTCGTCTGCTGTGTCGTCATGCCGTGCGCCGCCTCTCGCTTTCCTGTAGGTTCCGTCGACCACTGTAGGCGGGGGCCGGTGTGCGGTGTTGCGACGAGTATCATCATTCGGTTCACATGCGGCGGGTTATGGTTCACGTCGGTGACGTGCGCGGCTGGCAAACGACGGCCGCGGCGCGGGCCTTGCCGGTGGCCCGCGCCGCGGTGCGGATGATGTGCGTGGATGCTGTGTCAGGCGTTCTTCACGGCGAGGCGTGCGTGCACCTTGACGACGACGTACCAGACGACCAGGGCGACGACGATTGCGGCGACCGCGTACTGGAATCTGTCGAGGAAGCCGAGGATGGAACACCATTGAGCGCCGAGCAGGTAGCCTGCCATGACGAGGATCGTGTTCCAGACGGCCGACCCGATGGCGGTGAGCAGCGTGAACTTCGCGAGGTTCGTGCGCGCGATGCCGGCCGGGATGGAGATCAGCGAGCGGACGATCGGGATGACGCGGCCGACGAACACGGAGACCAGCCCATACCGGGCGAACCAGGCGTTCGCCTTGTCGATGTCGGAGGCGTCGGTCAGCGGCATCCGGTCGAACAGGCGGCGCATGCGGCCCGCGCCGATTGCGTAGGCGATGCCGTACAGCATGAGCGCGCCGACCACCGAGCCGACGGTCGCGCCGCCGATTGCCTCGAACAACGTCATATGGCCCTGCGCCGCGGTGAACCCTGCCAGCGGCAGGATGACCTCGCTGGGGATCGGCGGGAACAGGTTCTCCAGCAGCACGGCGACGCCCGTGCCGAGTCCGCCCATGACGGACATGAGACCGACGAGCCAGTCGGTCATGGCTCCGATGAAACCGCCCGTGGAGACCGGGCATGCGGTGATGTTCTCGATCATGCACCCCACCGTACGATGGCTTCGCTTAGACGCCGCTAACCGTCCGTCCTCCCCTGCTGTCCCGACCCTTTCTGTCACAGCGTGCGAACACCCGCTGTGACGGACGCCCGCGCAGTGAAGCGACATGGGCGGCGACGTTCTACGCCGTCAGCGGCAGGACGAGCCGCATCGTCGTGCCCTGCGGCGAGGTCGACTCCACGTCGAGCGTGCCCCCGTACCGGTCCGCCACGTCGCGCGCGAGCGCCAGCCCCAGCCCGTAGCCTTGGTGGGCGGTGCCGTCGTCATCGCGGGCGAAGCGGCGGAACAGCCGTTCCGGGTCTTCGCCGATGCCGGGGCCGTGGTCGCTCACCCTGATGGCCGCCGATTCGCCGTGGTGCAGGAATCCGAGTGATACGGTCACCGCGGTGCCTTGCGGCGCGTGCGCGATCGCGTTGTCGAGTACGGCGACCATGCAGCGTGACAGGCCGGTTTCGTTGCCTTGGACGATGAACTGCTGTGCCTCGCCGTCCACGCGTGTGTCGATGGTGACGTCGGAGCGTTCGGCGAGCGGCCGGACGGCGTCCACGGAGCGGGCGATGACGTTGCCGAGCGCCACGGGCTGCGTGTTTACGGCGCCGCGTGCGGCGGACAGCAGGTCGGTGAGGATGGCGTTCATGCGGTCGACGTCGCTGCGCAGGTCGTTGAGTGCGGTGTCGATGGGCTGGTGGTGGGTGCGGCGGAAGTCGATGAGGTCGATGCGTGTGGCGATGACGGCGAGCGGGGTCTTCAGTTCGTGGCTGGCGTCGGCGACGAAGTTCTTCTGCAGTTCGAGTGCGTGTTCGAGTGGGGCGACTTCCTTGCGTGAGTAGTGGTGGCCGATGATCGCGACGGCGGCGACCACGCCGGCGACGAACAGGAGGGTGAACGCGATGGCTTTGCGTGTGTCGATGACCATCATGCCGGATCCGAATTGTTCGGTGACGCTCATGGCGTTGGGGTCGAGGCCGCGTTCGGTGATCTCGTGCCGTGAGCCGAGGAGCACGCCTGCGGCGAAGAGGATGCCGCCGACGATGGTGACGACGGCCATGGCGATGGTCATGCGTCGGCTGATCAGCCCGGCGACGGTGGTGTTCGCCTGCCGGCCTGGCGTGTGGCCGTGCGATGCCGTGGTGGGGGTCTTGGTCTTCGTGGTGGGGGTCGTGTGTCCTGTCGTGCGCATGATGGTCGCTCCTTTGCGTGTGTGTCGCGTCCTACTCCTGCGGGCTGCCGATCCGGTAGCCGCGGCCGCGCACGGTGTCGATGATGGGGCGCGTGGTTTTGCCGCGCACGTAGGAGACGTAGACGTCGACGGCGCCGAGGTCGCTGCCTTCGGAGAACACGTCGGCGAGCAGCTCTTCCCGGCTGAACACGTGGTCGGGTGATGAGGCGAGCGTGGCGAGCAGCCGGCTTTCGGTTTCGGTGAGCCTGACCGTGCGTCCGTCGGGGTCTTCGATGAGGTTGGATGCGGGTTTGAGCAGCCAGTCGCCGATCATGACGCTGGCGGCTTGTGCGCTGAAGCCGCGTAGCAGGGAGCGCAGGCGCGCCTGGAGTTCGATGATGTGGAACGGTTTGGTCAGGTAGTCGTTGGCGCCGCCGTCGAGGCCGCTTACGATGTCGTCGACTTCGGCGAGTGCGGTGAGCATGAGCGCGGGCGTGGAGATGCCTCCGCCGCGCAGTTCGCGGATCAGGTCGAGGCCATCGCCGTCCGGCAGCCGGCGGTCGACGACGAGCGCGTCGAAGCCGTGCCGCGACAGTGCGTCGTGGGCTTCGTGCAGCGTGCGCGCCCAGGTGGTGCGGTAGTCGGCGTCGAGCATCTCCTTGAGCATGGAGCCGAGGCTCGGGTCGTCCTCGACCAGCAGTATGGCCGGAAGGAGCAGCCGGGACGGGTCGAACCCATCGTTCGCGTGTGGATGGTCCATGATGCTCCCCCTTTGTCTCGTCGGTCCTTCCCGCCTGTGCGCGGCCGGCTGCGACCCATGCTCCTGTTATAGCAGATGCGCTGGGGTCGGATTCGGCGGGCCGTGCGGCGTTCCCGCATCGTCCATCCCAGTCGCCGCACGCTAAGACTGCCCTAAGAAACGCTAGGAAATTGGCGGGCGGCCGTGATGGGCGTAACGTACGCGACTATGGAAATGCTATCGTCGGATGCCTCATCGGTGTTGTTCGCCGCCAGTGACGTGCGCTGCGCAGTGCCGTCGCCGAGCGGCGAGCGCACGATCTTCTCCGGATTGTCGTTCACGATCGACGCCGGCGAGATCGTCGACCTGATAGGCCCTTCCGGTTCTGGCAAAAGCAGCCTGCTGACCGCGTTCGCACGGCTCAACCCGCACGCGGACGGCACGCTGACGCTTGACGGGCGCGATTCGACGTCATTCGCTCCGCAGCAGTGGCGTCGCGAGGTCGCCTACCTGCCGCAGAAGCCGATCCTGCCGGGCGATACGGTCGCCGACGCGATCCGGCTGCCGTTCACGCTCGGCGTGCGCGCCGACGGCCAGCCGTCGGACGTGCGGCCGTCGCGACACGGTCGCGGCCGTCTCGCCCGGCTGTTCCGCGGCAATGCGGAGCGTGCGCGCCAGCTGCTGCCCGACTCTCGCATCCGCGAGACCCTGGACGCCATGGGCTGCGCGGACATCGACCTTGCGCGCGCCCCGCACGACCTGTCGGGCGGCCAGGCGGCGCGCGTGTCATTGGCGCGCACGCTGTTGACCGGGCCGCGCGTGCTGCTCGCCGACGAGGTGGACGCCGGACTCGACGACGACAACGCCGAGAAGGTCGCCGACATCATGGCGCAGGCCGCGGCGGACGGCATGGCGATTGTCAGAATCCGCCACCGTCCGCCCGACGGCCGCGCCACGCGCATCGTCACACTGGCGGACGGCCGGCTCGACTCGAAGACGACCGATACGGAAACGGAGGCGCGGGCATGAGCGGCAACGCATACGACATCGACATCTGGGGCCTCGTCGTGGCCCTGACCATGGTGGCCGTCGCCGCCGGCATCAGCGAGGTCATGCGCATGGGCATTGGGCGTTCCCTCATCTGGTCGGCCTGCCGCGCGCTCCTGCAACTGTGCGCCATGGGGTACGTCGTCGGCTACGTGATCCGCGCCAACAACGTCTGGCTCGTGTTCGCCGTCATCGCGGTCATGCTCGTCGCCGCCGTGCAGATCACCCTCTCACGCGCCAAAGGCGTGCCGAAGGGGCTGGCCGGCCCCGTGCTGCTGAGCCTGACCATCACCATGCTGCTCATGATCGCGCTGGTCACCGAACTGGTCGTACGCCCCCACCCCTGGTATGCGCCGCAGCTGGTCGTGCCGCTCACCGGCATGCTGCTCGGCAACACCGTCTCCGCGCTCGCCGTCGGCCTGAGCCGGTTCTACGAAAGCATGGACGAGCGGCGCGACGAGATCGACACGATGCTCGCGTTGGGCTCGACCGCCTGGGAGGCGGCCCGCCCCTCCATCGTCTCGTCGATCCGGCTGGGACTCCTGCCTACCATGGCCACGCTCGCGTCCTGCGGCATCGTCACCATCCCCGGCATGATGGCCGGCCAGGTCATCGCCGGCGGCGACCCGTTGGAGGCGGCGAAATACCAGTTCGTCGTGTTCGCCGCCATCGCCGCGCTGACCTTGGTCGCCGACAGCCTCATCATGGCCATGGTCTACCGCACCTGCTTCACCGCCGACGACCAGTACCGGCCCGCCGACATGCGCGGCGTGCGCTGACACGGCGTCATGCCGCCGGTCAGGACGACGGCAGCCCGGCCGACGACGGTCCGCCATCCCAATCGGCGAGGAACGATGCCGCCTTCGCGTCGTCGTCGCGATACGCCTTGCCGTACTCGTCGATCAGCCCATGGAACTCCTTGAGCTGCGCCACATCCAGCGACGAGGCGAGCACAGCCGGGGCGAACGCCCGATGGAACGCCGCATAGCCGGCAGGCACGGAGAACCCGAGAAAGCCGAACAGTCGCCTGGCGTACGTGTCCGCCACGAACGTGCGACGCGAGAACACGTACAACACCAGGTCGTCGGCCGTCTCCCCGCCCACGCCGAACAGGGACAGCAGTTCGGCGCGCAGCTCGTCGTCCGCGATCGCCTCGGCACCCTCGGGCGAGGCGCCGCAACGCGCTATATACCAGCGGCTCAGCTCCTGCAGCGTGCGCGCCTTGTTACGATAGAAGCCGGATGGGCGGATCAACGTCTGCAGACGCTCCGGCTCCATCGCGGCGAGAGTCCGCGGATCAAGCGCCTCCGCGTCGCGCAACGCGGCGAGCGACCGGTCGACGTTGCCCCACGCGGTGTTCTGCGTGAGCACCGCCCCCGCCATGATCTCGAACAACGTGTCGGCCGGCAACCAGTCGGTCGGGCCAAGCTCACGCTCCAACACGTCGTACAGCCGCTCCATGTACCGCGGCGTCGGCCGTCCGGCACCGGACCCGTCCGTGCGTGCGATACGCCTCCCCGTGCGCGGGTTCCGGCCGCTCCCGTTCGCCGTCATGGCATCCTCCTTCACTGCAGTACGACCGTTTCCGCGGGACATACGGTGCTTCCGCGCTGTCACCACACGCCGCCACAAATCTTCCGCGGTGCCAGCCGCAACGCCTCCTTCACACAGTACCGTCACCGCGCCCCGCAGCGTGTAGGGCAAGGCGGCGGGCGGAATGCATTGCGGCCGCGCCCGGACGGTCCTAGACTGGTGCCCAACAGGAACGTCGCAGCGCAAACGACACAACAGGAACGTCACGACAGCAACGTCCAGGAACGTCGAAGGGACCGGCCATGTCGTTCTCAAGTCTCATCTGGAACCTCAGCCATCAGGGCATGATGGACATCAACGTCGGCGACGGCGCGTGCGGCTCGTTCGTCACCGGAGCGTTCGCCGGCAACCCCCGGCTTTGGGGCCGCGGGCGGACGACCATACGATGGCGCGGCGGCGGCAGGACCGGACCATACCATGCCGTCGGCGCCGACCTGTGGATCACCGCGCGCGACGGCTACTCGTACGTCGGCCTCGTCCCCGACGACCGTAAACACACGCTGACGGCCTTCGACCTCATGCAGGGTCGCACCGTGGCCGATGGACGGCCGTATCTGGGCGTGAAGGCGAAGGTGCCCGACAGGGCGCTCGCCCTCTACTGCGATGCTGCCGGCGACGCGGTGTTCGCTGACGGCCACGTCATCCCCGGGGCCTTCCGCGGCACGGTCTGGCAACGCGACGCGCTGGCCTCGCGCGACGGACGCGGCTCGACGCCGGGCCTCTACCGGCTGCGCCCCGACTCGGCCGCCACGTTCGAGCGCAACGGCATGGAACGGGCGCAGGGCATGGTGCTCGCCGTGAACGGCGACGTGTTCCGCGCATCGCACGGCCTGCTCGGCGCGGCGGCCATCATCCTCGCCACCATGCCGGTCGTCGCGTTCATCATGATGGGCGAATACGGTCCGGCAGGCGTGGCCGACTGGCTGATGCTGCTCTGGTCGCTTGCGGCGCTGTGCGTCATCGCAGCATATTGGGCGCGGCGAAGCGCGACATTGCTGCGCCGCGGCTGCGCATCCAGCCCGATGCTGGGCTGTCCGGGCGCCGACGCCGTGCTACGCGTCGCACGCCGGCGTTCGGCCGCGACCCTCGTGGCCTTGGTGTTGGCCGTCCTGCTCGCCGTGGCATCCCTGTGGTTCGTGACCGACCTGACGGGCGGGGCGCAGGTCTACGAGGCAACCTACGAGGGGCCGGATTACGCGTCGCTGTATGAGGACTACCGGATCAGTTTCGGCTCGGACACGCCGTACCCGACCGTCCGGTTCAGGCTTGACGGCGGCGGCGAGGTGGACGTGCGCACCGGCCCCGATGAGTTCTTCGCCGACCTCGGCAAGGAAGCGCGCACCGGAGACCGGTACTGGGTGTACGTCTACCCGCATTCACGTATCGTGCAACGGGTGGCACGCATCGAATGACACCGTCCGGCCGGCGTGCCGAATCCGCTGCGGCGTCCGCCGCCGGCCGTCACTCGCCGATGCCGAGCTCGCGCGTGAGCCACGCGCGCTCCGCGTTGATCTCGGCGTCATGCACCATGATGATGGCGCGACGGTACTTGTCGGCGACGTCGTCGTTGTCGATCGGCCCCTCGCCGTCGCTGTACAGGCAACGCACGTCGGCCTCGGCAAGCAAGTCGAGACGCCGGCGCAGCACCGCACGACGGTCCTCCTCGTCGGGGATGACCGACAGGAACGACATGACGACCGCCCATTTGGTGATGTTGGTGAGCATGTAGCCGCTCGTGCCCTTCAGCTCCTCAATCAGCTTCTCGCGGCCCGCGGGCTCCAGATGGAACTCGCGCAGGCGCCGGCCGTTGACCACGGTGAAGGTCTCGCCGATGTAGCCGGCCTTGACGAAACGGTTCGTCACCGTGTGCAGCGTACCGTCGGAGACCGCCTGCATGTAGCCCTGCAGCTGCTCCATTTTCTTGCGCAGCCGGTAGCCGCACAACGGCTCCTCCGACAGGAAGCCCAAGGTCATCAGTTCTATCGTGTTCATCATGTTCACCATCATATCTCAATCCGAGATATCTCAGAACGACACGCCGTATGAGGTCGTCCGGCGACTCCGTGCAAACGCCGGAACCGCAACGGTTTGGCATGGTCTATAAATCTTTCTGATATATCTCAGTTTGATATATCTCGAATTGGGGTGCATACTGGCATCAACGCGAACGCCGCCGGCAAGGACATCACGGACGACACAGCCCGCCGAACCGGCCCGGCGCTCGCCGGAAGACGCAACGCGGCCCGCACACGGCGGGGCGCAACACAACCCGAAAGGACACCACCATGACCAACATCACCATCTTCGGCGCAGGCAACATCGGATCCGCCGTGGCAGGCATCGCCACCAAGGCCGGCGCCAACGTCCAGGTCATCGACCGCAACCCCGACAAGGCCGCCGCCGCGGCGCAGGGCGTGACCGGCGCGAAGTTCGGCGAGGCCGCCGTCAGCGGCGATATCGTCGTCCTCGCACTGCCGTTCCCCGCCTACGACGAAGTGCTCGCCGCCTACGCCGACCAGCTCGCCGGCAAGACCGTCGTCGACGTCGCCAATCCGATCGACTTCACCACCTTCGACCTCGCCCTGCCGGAAGGCTACAAGTCCGCCGCCGAATACGTGGCCGCCAAGCTGCCGGAGAGCAAGGTCGTCAAGGGCTTCAACACCACGTTCGCCGCGACGCTCGCCACCGGCGAGAACGACGGCGCCCCGACCGTCGTGCAGCTCGCCTCCGACGACGATGAGGCCAAGAAGTCCGTCGCCGCGTTCATCGAGGCCGCCGGCCTCAAGACCGTGGACGCCGGCGCCCTCAAGCGTGCGCAGTACCTCGAGGGCTACGGCGCCCTGCAGATCATCCTCGGTGTGACCGAGCAGACCCCGTGGACCGGCGGCTTCAAGGTCGTCAAGTAAGACATGGGCGTGGGCGGCTGGACCGCCCACGACGAAGAGGCCCTGTGGCCGGCTATGATGGTGATCCAGCCGGCCACAGGGCCTCTTCGTTTATGGTTGCCGGGACCGGGTGACGCACGCGGTAACCATGCGGTTTCCGTGTCTGCCGCTCCCCCTGCCGCGGTCAGTCCGCCAGGTCGAGCATCGAGCCCAGCCAGCCGAGTTCGGCGGCGACCGCGGCGTCGTTCACCTTCAGCAGGCCGCGCCGGTACGGGTCGCCGATATGGTCGAGGGTGAGCGGATTGCCGGCCTCGCAGTAGAAGAAATGCACGTCCTTGCCGTTGAGCAGGTCGTAGCGGCGGCGCAGCACGGCGTCGCGGTCGTCCTTGTCCGGCACTATCGACAGGAACGTGAGCACGATGCGCCACCTGTTGAAATCGCTGACCATCAGGCCGTCGCATCCGCGCAGCTCGGCGATGAGACGCTCCCGGCCGGCCGTCTCGAGCGTGAACAGATGACGCTGACGGCCATCGCGCATCTCGGTGCGCTCCGAAATCAGCCCCGCCTTGACGAGACGCGCGGTCGCGGGATATACGGACCCGTCGCTGAAACGGCGCATGTCTCCCTGCAGCTGTTCCATCTTCTTGCGCAGCTCGTACCCGCACATCGCGCGTTCGGACAGGAATCCGAGGATCATCATCTCGATAAGGCTCATACGCACCAGATTACCTCGAATCGACGTATCGGCCAGTCCGATCGCCGCCGGAACGGCGGGTTTTCGCTATCGGCCATATCGGCGTGCGCCCGGCGGCCGGTTCGCGGGCGGCTACTCCTTGATCCCGTCCGGCAGCCGCTTCACCTGTTCGATGACGTCGCGGTGCTCGTCCAGCAGCGCCTGCGCGTCCGCATCCCGGCCCTCGGCGACGGCCTGCCAGTACAGGGTCTTGAGCGACACGTACGCCTGCTGCATGCGGATCGCCTCCGCGCGTGCGGCCAGCCGTAGCGCCTGCGCGTCGAGCAGCTCGACCTGACGGCGTGCGCCCTCCTCGCCGTCTTCCGTGTTGCGCAGGTACGCGCGCATCGAATCGATCGGCATGCCCGTGGCCGACAGGCAGGCGACCGACGACAGCCGCGTCAGGTCGTCGTCCGAATACGCGCGATGCCCCGACTGGTCGCGTGCGATCGGCGGGATGATGCCGATCTGCTCGTAATAGCGCAGCGTCGACTCCGGCAGGCCGCAGATCATCGACGCTTCGCGGATGGTATGCCAGGTGGTGGTGCGCAGGCTCATGGATGTGCGCTCCTCTCATGCGTTCGAGTAGGTGCAAAAGTGACGCATCCCATTGAACCGCGCGCGCCGCGGCCAGTCCAATAGCTTTCGCCGATGGCCGACGATACCCGGGCCGCATGGCTTGCGGACCGTCTTGCATGGTTTTGCGGCTGTCAATTTTTTGCGATACGCCAGTATTTGACAATTGGGAAAATATGGACGATGGAATATGCTGGGAAGGCAACGGAACAGCCGGCGTCACGCCATGACGCGGCGGTCGATGCGACAGGCGGACAAGGAGACGGATACCCTATGAAGAAAGACCTCGGAGCGCCCCTCACGCGCGGCGCGCAACGCACGCTCGGCGCCTTCCACAAGGCGATGCTCACGCTGCTCACCGAACAGCCGCTCGGCTCGGTCAGCATCAACGCGCTGTGCGAACGCGCCGGCTACCCGCGCGCCACGTTCTACAACTACTTCGACGACCGCGACGACCTGCTCGACTACTGCTGGCTGACCCTGACCAAACAGGCCAACCTCGATGACCTCGCCGCCACGCCGTCCGAGCGGCGAGTGGACGTCGCCCTCGACGCGATGGCCGACATGCTCGAACGCAACGCGGCCACACTGCAAGCCATCATGCGGCACAACCCTCCCGAAGGCCCGTTATTCGGCAGCCTGCACCGGTACGTCGAATCGCAGGCGCATCAGATCATGCGATCGTGCATCGACCGGGACCGTTTCGGCCTGCCCGCCGACCTGGTCGCTGACCATTACGCCAACACCATGCTGCTCGTGCTCGACTGGTCCTACGTGCGCGGCCACGCCCTGACCCGCGGACGCCTGCACGAGATTGTCCACGCCTTGCTCGGCGGGGTGGAGTGAGGGTGCGTCCTTTCCCCTGTGTTTCTCTGTGCAGGTCAGTTAATCGTGACTATAGGGCGGGGGTTCGGCTAGTCAGTGGATTCGGCGTTCATGCGATAGTATGCGGCGTGTTCGCGCAGATACTCTCTGAGATACGGGATGGCGAAATCCACCAGCCCGTATCCCTTGGGTTCAATGACCTGAGCATCCAGCAGACGGGCGCGATACTGGCCTGCGTAGTTCTTCTCCTTGCCCATTCGCTCGGCAACCATCGACGTGGAGGATGGCCCGTCATCCTGAGCCATGGCGAGCAGATACGTACGGTCGACGGGTGAGAGACTGTCCAGTTCCGGCCCGTGTACCGTGTCGCCCAATCGGGTCAACGCCTTGCCGATACCGAGTTTTGCGTCCTCGACGCTGATTGTCGGCGTATCTGGATGGTTGCGTCGGGCGCTGCTCCAAATGTGGTAACCGACAAGCTGGATCATGAATGGGTATCCGTATGTCGCTTCAACCGCCATGTGCAGGGGCGTGTCGGAGATTGCCATGCCGGATTCGCGGAACGTGTCTTCAAACGCTCTTTTCACTTCGTCCAGCGGAATGTCTTGGAGCATATGCGGGTCGGCTCTGCGCATGAACGTGGTCGCATCTTCGTTCAGCCATTTTGATGACATCGAGGGGAGCCCGGCAAATACGAGCGCATAGTCACGGTTGTTGATGTTCATGTCCTGCGCGGCAGTGGATATGGCGATCATGTCGTCACGTTCGGCCGCTTGGGCTTCATCGATTGCGATAAGCAATCCCGCGCCCTTTTTCTCCAGTTCATGAATCCGGCGATCCATTGCCTCGGAAAGGGTCAACGGCATCTGTTCTGCAGATTGGTAATGGTAGACGCCAAGGCTCCCAGCGGTTTCACCGACTTGCAGAGTCGGCTTGACTGTGAATTCGTGCCGACCTCTTGGCGCTGGCTGCAGTCTGGAGAGAAGGCGTGCCGCCAATCCTTTTGAAGCGTTCTCTCTGATGACCTCCCATTTGCGCTCCCGGGCGATTCTGGCGAACTCGGAAAGCAGGACGGTTTTGCCGATGCCTCGTGCGCCAGTCACGCGCATGAGGCGCGTGGGTGATCCCGGCCCATTGTCAAGTCCTTCAATGAAGTCCTCGATATCATGATCGCGTCCGATGAGAAGTGGCGGCGTGTGCCCAGCGCTTGGTTTGAACGGATTATAGTGCATGGTATTTCCTTTGCTAGCCCTATGCAAAGTATAAAACAATTCAACGAATTCAAAAAGTATAAAATTATCTAAACCGTCGATTGTCTATTGTTCTCTCAGCTAAGTCGATTGTGAGGGTTGCTCATGAAGGTTGCTCATGACGGGGTCATGGTCGCCAAGGACGACGGGCGATGGATGCTCGCACTGACCCCCGACCCCGAGGACGGTTCCATACGCGGCAATCTCACCGACAGGCACGGGAACGTGAACGGCTGGCTTCGATGGCCCCGGCTCAAGGACGACACGAGCGACCTGGAAGCCGTCGCCGCCGCCTGCACATGGATCAACAACTATCTCAAGTAAGCAGAAGGCCCGCACCTCGAATCGAAGTGCGGGCCCTCGCGGACAAACGGGCTAAAGAAAGTCAGCCAATCGGACAAGCTTCATTGGGCTTGCACCCTGTATGAGGCATAGAAGGATACTTACCGCAATCTTGGCCGCAGCCGTATGAGTGGGACTGTGGCGTGTCATTCGACCCGCCGCCCGAGGAGGACGATCCCGTCGACGAGGAGCCGGAGCCTCGACTGCCCGAATACCCCTTCGAGCCACCGCCCGAATACGAGTAGCCGGAGCCGCTGTACGAGTACCTGCGGGAAGTGGAACCGGACGAGGAGCGTTGCGCCTGCGCGGCCTTCGCCGCAGCCTCCGCCTTCTTCTTCGCCTCCGCGTCCGCCTTCCGCTTCGCCGCGATCGAATCGTTCACCGCCTTCACCGCCGCGTCCAATTCCTTGCCTTTCGCGTCCAGGGCCTTCACGTCCGTGGATGTGTTGAGCTTGTCGGCCTCCTGGATGCGCTGCGTCAACCGTACGCGCGTCGCATTGTCCTTGACCTTCCCGTTCGACGAGTCCAGGAGTTTGCGCGCCGACGCCGCCTTATCCGACAGGTGTTTGCGAGCGTCCGTCAGTAGCTTCGCGTCACGCGAGGCGAGCACGGCCTTCGCCTGCGCCTTCAGGTCCTTGGCGGCCGACGTGTACGAGTCGGCCGACTCGCGCAAGCCCGCGGACGCCGCGTCCAGGTCCGCGCGCTTCGAGGCGGAGCAATCCGACGCGCCGGAAGCCTTCGGCTTCGCGTCCAGCGTCTTCTGGAACGCGGTCAGCGTCTTCGCGTCCTCGACCTGCTTGGACGTCACCTTCGCGGCCTCGGTCACATCTCCGGACGCCACGACCGTCGCATACGCCTTACGCGCCTTCGACAAGGCCGTCTGCGAGCTCTCGCACGCCGATCGAGCCGCCGTCAGATGGTTATGCTCGACCACACGCCACGTGGTCAGGGATCCAGCCAGGACGACGACCGCCGCCACGGCGGCGCCTATGATAATCCACCGTTTCCGGTTCTTCCTCTTCGGCGGGGCCGGGATAGGCGGCAACGATGCCAGAATGCGGGGTGGGGATGTCGTGTTCGTCATGTCGTTCATGCGGATGCACCAGCCTTCTTGTCATTCTCTGCGCCAATATCATCCCACATGCGAATGACGCATGCGACAGTGGCGTCGCCTATTGCGTTGTTGCGGGTGGCGCTCCCCCAGTCTTCGCTGCGCTCAGACAGCCCCCTCCACCGAGGGGGCTAGGTTCCGGGTTGATGTTTTCGCACTGGTTTGTTGATGGTTCCACTGACAGACCCTCCGCCGAAGGAGGGGTTGAGGCCCTCGCTCCGGCTCCGTTGGCAGCGTCCTGCAATCAAGGACGGTGTCCCTCACCGCAGGTATCGGCCCGTGATGCTGTCCGGGTTCGCGGCTATGTCCTCCGGGGTGCCGGCGGCGATGATGCGGCCGCCGTTGACGCCGCCGCCAGGGCCCATGTCGATGATCCAGTCGGCGTTGGCGATTATGTCGAGGTCATGCTCAATGACCACGACCGTCGCGCCGCTGGACACCAGCCGGTCGAACACGCCCAACAGCACGCGCACGTCCAACGGGTGCAGGCCGATGGTCGGCTCGTCGAACACGAACACGGCGTCCGACTGGGCGCGGCCCATCTCGCTCGCCAGCTTCAGCCGCTGCGCCTCCCCGCCCGACAACGCCGGCGTCGGCTCCCCCAACGTCAGGTAACCCAATCCCAGGTCGTGCAGCGTCTCCAACCGCGCATGCACCTTGCGCATGTCGGCTGTCGCGTCCAACGCCTCGTCCACGCTCATCGCCATGAGCTGCGGCAGCGAGAACGCCCGCCCGGCCTTCGACTGTCGGCGAATGTCCGACGCGGCGGCCGCATAGCGTGAGCCGCGGCAGTCCGGGCAGTCGATGTCCACGTCCGGCAGGAACTGCACGTCAAGCGAGATCTGCCCCGTCCCGTCGCACGTCGGGCAGCGCAGCCGGCCAGTGTTGTACGAGAAATCCCCCGCCTTCCAGCCGGCTGCCTTCGCCGCGTCCGTACGTGCGAACGCGCGGCGCAGGTCGTCATGGATGTCCGCGTACGTGGCGACCGTGGAGCGCACATTCGCGCCGATCGGAGTAGCGTCGATCAGGTTCGCCCGCGCGATGCCGTCCGCCTCGATCGCATGCACGTGCGTGGGCAGCGGCTCACCGGCCGCCGCCGCACGCAACGCCGGAATCAGCGACTCCAGCACCATCGTCGTCTTGCCGGAACCCGACACGCCTGTCACCACGGTGAGCCGGCCGTGCGGCACGTCCACCGCCAACGGCCTGACCGTATGCAACGCGCCCGTCTCCATATGCAGGCGGCCGGCATCGAACATATGCGAACGTTCCACCACGCCGCGCACACGCCTCGGCGCATCCTCGGCAAGGAACGGCGCGATCCGGCTGCCATGCCCCACCGCGGCCTCCACGTCGGAGACCGTGCCCTGCGCGATCACCCGACCACCGCCCGCACCCGCCACCGGACCCATCTCGATGAGATGGTCGCACGCTTTGAGCACGCGCACGTCATGGTCGACCACGACCACCGAATTGCCGTCCGCCACCAGGTCACGCATCACGCCGAGCAGACCGTCCACATTCGACGGGTGCAGGCCGATCGACGGCTCGTCCAGCACATACAGCACGCCCGTCGTCCGGTTGCGCACCGCGCGCGCCAACTGGACGCGCTGGCGCTCGCCGGTCGACAAGGTCGCCCCCGCACGGTCGAGCGACAGGTAGCCAAGACCCAGCTCCAGCAGCCGTTTCGCCACGTCGAGGAACGACTCGCCGATGTTCGTCGCCATGCGGCGCATCTCAACGGACAGCGTCTCCGGCACGCCTCGCACCCACGCGACCGCATCGTCCAACGTCATCGCGCTCGCCTCGGCCAGGTCGATGCCCCGCACCCGCGGCGCACGCGCGGCCTCGCTCAGCCGCGTGCCGCCGCACGACTTGCACGGCCGCTCCTCAAGGAACCTCGCGACCCGCTTGAGCCCCTTCTCGTCCTTGGCCTTGGCGAGCGCGTTCTCCACCGTGTAGACGGCGTTGTAGTACGTGAAATCAAGTTCTGCAAAGTCGTCGCTCTTCTTCGACCGGTACAGGATGTGCTTCTTGACCGCCGGGCCATGGAAAACGATGTCGCGCTCCTTGTCGGTCAGCTCGCGGAACGGCACATCCGTGCGCACGCCCATCGCACGGCACACGTCCTTCATCAGGTCCCACATGAGCGAACCCCACGGCAGGACCGCGCCATCGTCGATGCTCTTCGACTCGTCCGGCACCAGCGACGCCATGTTCACCTCGCGCACCACGCCGGTGCCCGAGCAGGCGGGGCAGGCACCGGCCGAGTTGAAGGCGAGTGACTCGGCGCCCGGACCGTAGAACGTCTTGCCGCACGAGCCGCAGGTGATGGGCAGTTCGGCGGCCACATCCAGCGTCGGCTCGTGACGCGCCCCGCAGTGCGGGCACACGTGCGTGCCGCAACGCGAGAACAGCAGCCGCAGACTGTTGAGCAGCTCGCTCATCGTGCCGAACGTGGAACGGATGCCCGGCACCGCAGGACGCTGGTGCAATGCGAGCGCCGCGGGCACGTGGCGCACGTCGTCGACCTGCGCGCGGCCCGCTTGGGTGAGGCGGCGGCGCGTGTACGTGGACAATGCCTCTAGGTAGCGGCGCGAGCCTTCCGCGTAGAGCACGCCGAGCGCGAGCGAGCTTTTGCCCGAGCCGGATACGCCGGCCACGCCGACCATCTCGCCGAGCGGCACGTCGATGTCGATGTCCTTGAGATTGTGCACGCGCGCCCCGCGCACTTCGATTGCAGTCGGTCCCTTCACGGTCATGGGGCCCATTGTAGCCGCGTCGCATGTTCGCTATCCGATTGAACGTTGACTTCAAGCGCTTCAAGTCACCACAATCGTATACGGCGTTCTCGCCGCGGCCGCGCCGTTCGTTGCGTGCGCTGCGCGCGTGCGGCCTGTTGCGGCTGCGGCGGGACCGGGATGGCAGACAAGGATATCCGGACACGGAAAGAGGGGGTTGTTTCATGGGCGAATCCACAGTGGAGACGAAGGCGGGGCAGCGGCCGCGGACACTACGGTCGGATGCGGCGCGTGCGGATGCGGCGCGGACCGGCGTGACGCGATCCGGCGGTGCGCAGACGGTCGTGCAGCCTGCCGCCGGCGGTGCGCGCACCGTGCGCCAGCAGCGGCTCACCGGCGAGCGCGCCGAGTTCTTCGCGCACGACGTCACGTATGTGGACACGATCTTCGCGGACGGCGAGTCGCCGCTCAAGCATGCGCGCGGCGTGACGCTGCGTGGCGTGTCCTTCCAGTGGAAGTACCCGCTGTGGTATTGCAGCGGCGTGGACGTGCGCGACTCCACGTGGTTCGAGATGGCGCGTGCCGGCGTATGGTACACGGAGCACATGGTGGTCGAGGATTCGACGATCGAGGCGCCGAAGAACTTCCGCCGCTGCCGTGACCTCACGTTGCGCGGCGTGGACCTCACGCACGCCGAGGAGACGCTGTGGGCCTGCTCCGACGTGACGTTGCATGATGTCGTCGCGCGCGGCGACTACTTCGGCATGAACTGCGAGAACGTGACCGCGGAGAGACTGCGGCTTGTGGGCAACTATCCGTTCGACGGCGCGCATGACGTCATCGTGCGCGACTCGCGGCTCGTCTCCAAGGACGCGTTCTGGAACTGCGAGAACGTGACCGTCGAGCATTCGACCATCTCGGGCGAATACCTGGGCTGGAACTCGCGCAACCTCACGTTCATCGACTGCACGATCGAAAGCCTGCAGGGGCTGTGCTACGTGGACAACCTGGTGATGAAGGACTGCCGTCTGGTCAACACGACCCGCGCGTTCGAGTATTCGACCGTGGACGTGGACGCGCACGGCACGATCGACAGCGTGGTCAACCCGTCGGGAGGCCTGATCCGCGCCGACCGGATCGGCACGCTCGTCATGGAGCCCGAACGGGTGGACCCGTCGCGCACCACCATCATCACCGGCGACGACTCGCGGAAGGAGACTCGGGCATGACGGGGCAGGATATGACGGAACGTACGGGCGCATCCGCGTTCGACTTCGATACGCCGGTGGACCGCGCCGGCACGCACGCGCTCAAATGGGAGGAGGCCGGCGGCGCGCTGCCCATGTGGGTGGCCGACATGGACTTCACGACCGCGCCCGCGATCCGCGAGGCGCTGCAGCGACGGCTCGACAACGGCGTGTTCGGATACTCGACCATCCCCGGCGAATGGAACCGCGCCTACGCCGACTGGTGGAAGACGCGGCACGGGCTCGACATCGACCCCGAGTCGCTGATCTTCACCACCGGCGTCATCCCCGCCATCTCCAGCATGGTGCGCAAGCTCACCACGCCCGCGGAGAACGTGCTCATCATGACGCCCGTGTACAACATCTTCTTCAACTCGATCCTCAACAACGGCCGCAACGCGCTGCAATGCCCGCTCGTCTACCGGCGCGGCGCCGCCGACGACGGCATGCCGGCCGGCCGTTACGAAATCGACTGGGAGGACCTGGAGGCGAAGCTCGCCGACCCGCAGACCACGCTGATGATCCTGTGCAACCCGCACAATCCGACCGGCATGATCTGGGACCGCGGGACGCTCGCGCGCATCGGCGACCTGTGCTGGACGCACCACGTGACGGTCATCAGCGACGAGATTCACTGCGACCTGACCGACCCCGGCGTCGGCTACGTGCCGTTCGCCGCCGCCGGACCGCACTGCGCCGCCATCAGCGCCACCTGCCTCGCCCCCACGAAGGCGTTCAACATCGCCGGACTGCACACGGCGGCCGTCATGGTCCCCGACCCGACCCTGCGGCACAAGGTGTGGCGCGGGCTCAACACCGACGAAGTGGCCGAACCGAACGCGTTCGCCGTCGACGCCGCCATCGCAGCCTTCCGAGAGGGCGGCCCCTGGCTCGACGCGCTGCGTGATTACCTCGCCGTCAATAAGCGCGAGGCCGCGCGCATCATCGCCGAATACAACGGCACCGTCTCCGCCGATTGCCGGGTCGCGCTCGTCAGCGGCCCGGCCACCTACCTGCTGTGGCTCGACTGCGCCGCATTCGTCACCGCAGATGCGACGGACGCGGACGCGGCCGGTCCGCGACGCCGGTTCACCGACACGGACGGCCTGTGCGCTTGGCTCAAACGCGAGCATTACGTGATGTTCTCCCCCGGCCGCCAATATGGCGGCGACGGACGCGGCTTCCTGCGCATCAACGTCGCCTGCCCGCGCGCGCAGATGGTCGAGGGGCTGAACCGCCTCATCGCCGGGCTGCATGCCCTGTGACATCGGTTGATGGTGCGGTTTGCCCGTTTTCCGCGGCGAAAACGGGCAAAACGCACCATCAACCGTCTGGAACGGGCTTTCGGACGCTCCCACGCGGTGACACGGTGATGACACAACGCTAATTTGATTACATTTTCACACTTGATTACAGTTGGTAGATGTACGTGCAAGGCTGTGACCACACAGGGGAACATGATTGCGCCGAACCTGATGCCGGGTTGGTCGCGTGGTCGTATGACGATGAGGCCGACGGACATCATGCCGCCCTTCCACAGCTGCGAGAAGCCGAGACGAAGGAAGCACCATGTCAGATTCCACCACACAACCGGCGCAGCCCGACAAGCCCACCGCCGACCGCATCTATGCGACAGAACCTCGGCAGGTGATTCAGGCCGTGCGCGACCTGTTCGCCGTCAACGCGACGTTCACCCTGGACTCGGTGGACGAGCCTGCCGGCACCGTCGCCTTCCATGACTACGATGACGCGACCTTCGTGCTGCGACTGACGTCGACGCCGAACGGGACCGAGGCCCGGCTTGACGGCACGGGCGACGACAGCGGCAAACGCCGTGACGAATTCTACGCCGGCCTCGACGCCCAGGTGTCCGCCATGCCGGCCGCACCAGTGCAAGCAGACCGATCGGGGTCCGCGTCACCGATGAACCCGGCGGCAGGCTCCCCCGCGCAGGCTTCCGTCGTCACGCCCGCCGGCCCCACGACCAAGGACAAGAAGACGTCGAAGCTCGCCGTGCTGGCCGTCATCGTCGACGCGCTGTTCCTGCTGCTCATCCTCATCAGCATGAAGGTCGGCATCGGCAGCTGGGGACTGCTCGTGTTCCTCACGCTCCTGCCCGCGCTGCTCGCCGGATTCGCCGTATACGTCACACGCAAGGACGGCAAAGCGCAGGGACGCATCCTAGCTTGGGTGGCGGTCGGCATCACCGCCGCAGGCTTTATTCTCGGCGGCGTGTCCGTCATCCAAGGCGACCTCAAAGACAAGGCCGCCGAACGTGAACTCCAGGAATCGCTCAAGGTCACCTGCAAGGAGTACACGTGGCCGACCTCCGACCTCGTCGCCCGCCTGCCTCATCCGAAATCCGCCACCGGCGAGATTAATCATGAGAGCGCCGACTCGTTCTCCATCTCCGTGTGCGACACCGACGCGTCGCAGTACGACGCCTACGTTTCGGCGGTGCAGGCCAAGGGCTTCACCGTCGACTACAGCAAGAGCGACACGATGTTCTCCGGCAAGGACAAGGACGGCTACAGCGTGCAAGTCTCCGTGAACGACGACAACACGGACGTCATGGACATCTCCATCAGCAAGCCCGACGACTCACAGGCCGACGATCCGCAGACCGATGATTCCCAGACCAATGATTCCCAGACCGACGGCACGGGCGCGTCCAGCGCCACGGAAGGCAAGTCGTCGGACGGCCAATCGTCCGGCACGCAGTCCGGCAACGGCAACGCCAGCGGACAGAACATCCAGTCCGGCAACCAATCCGGCACCACGACTGACGGCGACTTCAAGGCTGCCGTCGACAGCTACGAGAAGTTCATGAACGAGTACGTGGACTTCATGAACAAGTACGCGTCCGAAGGGCATCCCGCCAGCATGCTGGTCGACTACACCAAGTGGATGTCGCAATACGACGACATGGCCAAGAAGTTCGACGCGCTCGACGACGACCGTCAGCTCACCGCCGAGGAACAGCAGTACTACATCGACGCGCAGACCCGCATCAACCAGAAGCTCGCCACCATGGCGCAATGAGCCGCCTGCCGTGACGGGACCGGTCCGCGTATGGAAAGGAGACCATGACATGGGATTGTTCAACTCCGACAGCGGGGACGGCAAGCCGTTCTCGCACGCCATCCCCGGCACCGAACAGCTGGCGACCACGCTCAAGGACACTGTCGGCGCGTTCGCCAGCGGACTTGGCGTGAAACCGGCGCAATCGACCTGCGTGTGCGAAGGCTGCGGGGCGCCGCTGTCCGGCGCACGCCACGAGACCGTGCAATGCCCCTACTGCGACCGACGCACGCAGCTGCCGTAACAGGGACCATACAGACGGCACGACAGCGGCGACGGCCACCGGTCGACTGCATGACGGACAATCGGCCGGCGGCGGCAAGCCGCGTATGACGAAGAAAGACGAACATGGCAATCATCAGAGCATTCTCCGGCGCCATCGGCGGCACCTTCGCCGACCTGTGGAAAGACATCATCACCGCAGACACGTTCGACGAACATACGGTCGTCGCGCCCGGCGTGCCCCGTCGGTCGAACAACGGACGCGGCTCCAACGACAGCGGTTCGGACGGCGTGATCAGCAACGGCTCGCGCATCTACGTGCCGGAGAACACCGCCGCCTTCATCTTCAGCCAGTCCGGCATCGAGAACGTGATCACCGAACCAGGCGGATACGAATACCGTGACGGAGAGAACAGCGTGCTCGCCGGCGACGGCATCGGCTCGCTCTTCACCACGGTCGCCGACCGGTTCAAGTTCGGCGGGCAACCCGGCGTCACCAAGTACGTGGCGTTCATCAACCTACGCGAAATCCGCGGCGTCAAATTCGGCACGCCGGCACCCCTCGTCTACCATGACCGGTTCTACGACACCGACCTGGAGATTCGCGCGCGCGGTGCACTCTCGCTCAAAGTCGTCGACGCCGTACGCTTCGTACGCAACTTCGTGCCGGCGAACGCGACATCGTACTCGTTCGACGACCCCGGGGCGCGACGGCAGATCCTCTCCGAGTTCATCCAGTCGTTCAGCGTCGCCGTCAACTCGCTGTCCGAACAGTACCGGATATCCCAACTGCCGGGACAGTCGAACACAATCGCCGCCACCGTACGCGAGGACCCGGCCAACGCCGGCACATGGCGCTCGCGGTTCGGCTTCGAAGTGACCAACGTAGGCATCGAAAGCATCGAGTTCACGGACGAATCACGTGAGCTGGTGAACAAGTATTCCTCGAAGCGCATGGATGTGACCGCCTATGAAGGCGTGTCCGCCGCAGCCGGGAACATGGCGGCGCAGCAGCGCATCGCGGCGGGGATCGGCGAACACGGATTCGGCGAAGGCGGCATGCTGCTCGGCATGGCCATGGCCCAGTCCATCAACCCGATGAACGCCGCTCCCCTGGTGCAGGATGTTGCACCGGCCGTGCAGCCGGCGGCGACCACCGCAACGCCGTCTCCGGCCGCATCCACCATGACGCTCGACGAGCAGATGGCCGCGTTGAAAAAGCTCAAGGAGCTGCTCGACGCCGGCATCCTCACCGCCGAGGAGTTCGACGCGAAGAAACGGCAGATACTCGGACTGTAATCAGCCGCCGCAGACCATCCGTGGAGGTGGGGCTGGTCACCTATCACCGTGGATCCGCCGGACGATAGCACCCTTGCGCGCTCCGTGGAGGAGCTGTCCCACGCGACGCCAGCACATAAGACGCCCAGCCTTGGCCCCCTCGGTGGAGGTGGCTGTCACCTAGCGCTGTGGATGCGCCGGACAATGGTGCCCTTGGCCCCCTCGGTGGAGGTGGCTGTCAGCGAAGCTGACGGGGGAGCGTCACGGCCGCATCCGGCCGGCCAACGTCAGAACCGGATCAGCGACTTGATGACCTTACGCTGGTCCATCGCCTCATAAGCCTCCTGAATGTGGTCGAGGTCGTACACGCCCGTGAACACGCGGCCGGGATCGATCTCATGGTTCACCACCGCGTCCAGCAGACCGGCCTTGAGGTCATAGTGGCGCACCGGCGCGGGGCCGCCCTTGATGCCGATGTTGCCATAGAACGTGCCTTCGGCGCTGATCTCCACATCATGCGGCAGGCCGACACGGCCGATGACGCCGCCACGACGGATCAGACCCAACGCCGTGTCGAACGACTGCCTCGACCCGACGCATTCGAGCACCGCGTCCGCGCCATAGCCGCCGGTCATCCCCAGCACACGGTCGATCGCCGCCTGATCGCGTTCGGGCACGATGTCGGTCGCGCCGAACTCGCGGGCCACAGCCGCACGGTCCTCATGACGGCTCATCGCGATGATGCGGCTCGCACCCAGCATCTTCGCCGACAGCACGCCGCACAGGCCGACCGCGCCGTCACCCATCACCACCGCCGTATAGCCGGGCCTCACCTCGGCGGAGACAGCCGCATGGTAGCCGGTGCTCATCACGTCGGCGATGGTCAGCAGCGAGGCGAGCGTCTCGTCATCATAATCCTCCGGGCTTCCCGGCACCTTCACGCACGTGCCGTCCGCCTCCGGCACACGCACATACTCGGCCTGGCTGGCGCCGAAATAGCCGCCGTGCGGGCACACGGACTCGAAGCCGGCCTCGCACACCGGGCACTTGCCACAGCTGTACGGGAACGGCAGCACCACGAAATCGCCGGGCTGCACGGACGTGACCTCATCGCCCACCTGCTCGACCACGCCGATCGACTCATGGCCAATCTGGCTGTTTTGCGGATGCGGCGAAACCCCACGGAAATACCACAGGTCGGAGCCGCACACGCAGGCGCGCACCACACGCACCAGCGCGTCACCGGGCTGCTCGACCCGCGCCTTCGGCACCTCGCGCACGGTCATCTCGCCGGGTTTGACGAAGATTGCGGCCTTCATCGTCTCAGTCATGTCAACTCCATTCCATCAGACGCCGCCAGGTTCCCGCCGCAGCCGGCACTCCGGCCGGGCGGGCCCCGACGGTACGGATTCCAACGATGTCAACGCTACGAGCCTGAAGCGCTTGAAGTGCAAATCGCGACACGCCGGGAAGCCTGTTGAAAAGCCCGCCGAAAGACCCGTCCTCCGCGGTTCATGGTGCGTTCCGCCCGGTTTCAGGGGTGCGAACCGGGCAAAACGCACCACGAACCGCGGGCGGCTAGCGCAGTCCGCGCAGCAGCCGCGCGGTGAACGGCAGCGTCACAGCGAACGACAGCACATCCGACACGGACTGCGCCATCTCCACGCCCAGCACGCCCAGAACATGCGGCAGGATCAGCACCACGGGCGCCAGGAACAGGCCCATGCGGCACACGGCGAGGAACGAGGCGATGACCGTCTTGCCCATGGTCTGGCTGAGCATGTTGCCCATCATGTTCACGCCGTTGAGCATGACCGTGCAGCATTGGATGTGCAACGCGGCCACGCCGACCGACACCACCGCCGGGTCGGAGCGGAACACCTCCACCAGCTGCGGGGCGGACAGCCAGATCGCAGCTCCCAGGCACAGCAGCACGCAGGTGGAGAGGGTCATGCAGAACCAGTACGCCTCCTTGACGCGCCGGTACAGGCCGGCCCCGTAATTGTAGCCGCACACCGGCTGGAACCCTTGGCCCAAGCCGATGATTACCGAGTTCGCCGCCAGCATGATGCGCATGACGATCGCCATGCCGGCGATCGCCGCGTCGCCGAACGGGTTTGCCGCGATGTTCACGCACGTCGTCGCGATCGAACCGGCACCCTGCCGAAGCAGCGACGGCAGCCCTCCCCCGCACACCTCGCGCATGAGCAACGTGTCCGGACGGCAGTTGCGCAGCGACAGCTTCATCACGCCGAACCGGCGGCTCATGAACGTCAGGATCAGGAAGCTGACCGTCTGGCAGATGCCGGTTGCCAGCCCAGCGCCGAAAATGCCCATGTGCAGCACGAAAATGAACAACGGCGCCAGCAGGAAGTTCAGCAGCGCGCCGGTCACCAGGCCGATCATGCCGTACGCGGACTGGCCTTGGTAACGCAGCAGGCCGTTGAGCGCGAACGAGCCGCACACGCAGGGCGCGGCGATGAGGATCGGCGTGAGATACACGATGGCGTACGGCGCGATGGTCGGCGTCGACCCGAGCATCACCACCAGCGGATGCAGGGTCGCCAAGCCGATGACGGCGAGCGTCAGACCGCACAGGAACGCACCGGCGAAACCGACGGCCAGAAGCCGCGCGGCACGCTCGTTGTTGCGTTTGCCGAGTTCGCGGCTCATCGAATTGCCGGCACCCTGGCCGAAGAAGAAGCCAATGGCCTGCATGACCGTCATGATGGAGAACGCGATGCCGATCGCGCCCGACTGCGAGGTGCCCAGCTGTCCGATGAAAAACGTATCGGTCAGGTTGTACGCGGTCGTCACCAGATTCGACACGACCGCCGGCACGCAAAGCCGCAGGATAAGCGGCTTCACGGGCCTCTCCGTCATCTCGTGATACTTCGCGTCCGCCGACGCGCGTCTGATTGCATGCACCTGAACCACGTACCGTCACTGTACACGCGTCGGCGGCTGCGCGTGGCGTCACCGTCCGGCTGTCGGGACGCTGCGACCATCTGCCGCACTGGTTTCGTGTGCTGCTCGGACGGTCAGCAGTACGGATAGTACTTGCCGTGATCCATCTTACGTGAGATGTCACGCAGATCCTTGGAGTATGCACGGTCGACCGTGTTGCCGTGCGAGAGTCGGTTCGCCTTGTCGTCCAGATGATGCTGAACGCCGAAGATGGCACACAACGCCGTAACGATGATGAGCCCTATGGTCATGACGATGCCGAGCATATGCGCTCCTTCCGCCTTTGACTTCGGTATAGGCCCGGGCGCGGACCGGCTGTACGGTCCGGAACAGACAACGCCTGTGGTTGCGATGCCACGGGCACTGTTCCATCTAGTCGTCGCCCTTGTGCTTGCGGGGCCGGCCGCCGCCGACGCCGCGACTGGGACGGCTCGCGTTCCATTCATCGATGGTCTCCGGCAGCCAGCCGCGGGCGCGGCCGACGGTCACGTCGGGTTCGGGGAGCTTGTATTGGGCGAGCGCGCCTTTGGTGATGCCGAGTTTTTTGGCGACCTCCGTCAGGCTCAGGTAGTGTATGGTCATTGCGTGTTCCCCGCCATGTATCCGAGGGGCCCGGCGCACAGTCCGAAGACGCCTGCTACGATTGGCTCGTCGAAAATCGCAGCGCTCAGTGATATCGCGCCGAACAATACTGCGAATTGTCCTAATATCTTGCTGTTCATGGTAGTCATAGTGTAGTTCGGGGAGAGACGTCGCAGACTCTGGACAGTGAGGTTGCTCGGGGCCTGCGCGCCACATCACCGCCGCTTGCCGCGTCTGTGGAACCGGATGCGCTTGCGGGGCTTTTGCGGTCGAGACGTCTTGCCGCCACGCAGATTGATGACCAGCGGCACGATGGGCAAGCGCTGTGCCATCTCCCATAAGCAGCTGGCCTGCAGCCTGCATCATCTCTATTTCCTTGGCTTACATAAGTGTCATAACAAAATAATGATAGGTATGCAAGCCGTGCCACCGAGACACACCAACAAAACAAGGAGCCGCAATGCCGGTGAGCCGATGCTGCTGGCCGCGCTGCCCCGGCTCCTGCCGTCCGGCACACGGTATTGAGAGTTGTGATATGGCGACCCAGTCCCGACCATCGGAACCTACTCAACAGGGTAATGGGGGAACGAGAAAGCCCGCGCCGCACGAGTCCGGCGGCGAGACGTTCAGCTGCGACGGAAGCAGCGTGTGCACGTTCCGTTCGGGAGCGTTCATGGCCGTGAGCTGACTGTCACCGTCAACGACAAGTACGGCAACCTCACCGCGTTCAACATATGGATGCCCGGCCGCAACTACGCGTGCCGGAAATCCGGCGGCAGGTGGGAGGCCGAACGGCAGGACAACCGGCTCGGCCGCACCGCCGTGGTGCCCATCGTCTACGACCGGCAGATGGACCGGCCCTTCGGCCGCAGCCGCATCAACCGCGCGCTCATGAACCTGACCGACATGGCCATGCGCACCATGGTGCGCATGGAGGCGTCCGCCGAGTTCTACTCGGTGCCCAAGATCTGGTTCCTCGGCCTGAACCGCGAAAGCTTCAGCGCGGACACGTGGACCGCGCTCGTGTCCAACATCAACGCCGTGTCCCGCGACGCGAACGGCGACATCCCCACGCTCCAACAGGTCAGCCAGGCGTCGATGCAGCCCCACGGCGACATGCTCGAGACCATCGCCATGCTCGCCGCCGCCGAGACCGACATCCCCGCCGAACAGTTGGGCATACGGTTGAGCAACCCGACCAGCGCCGAGGCGTTGGCCGCCAGCGAGAACCAATTGACCCGCACCGCGAACCGGCAGAACCGCGCCTTCGGCCGGCAGCTCATGAACGCCCTGGGCATGGCCGTGCAGTTGCGCGACAACACCGCCGAGCCGCCCGACCTGACCGGCATACGCCCCCTGTGGGCGCCCACCCGCGAGGTGAGCGACGCGGCCCGCGCCGACTACTACGCGAAGGTCGCCGGCGTCAACAGCGCGTGGGGCGACAGCGACGTGGGCCTCGCCAAGCTCGGCCTGACCGCCGAGGAGCTCGCCTCGTTCCGCGCATACCAGCAGCGAGTGCGCGCACAGGAGCACATAGACCAGATCCGGGAGCAGGTAGCCGCGAACAGACAGGGAGGTTCCGATGGCCAGTCCGAACCTTCCTCCGATATCGGACGACAAGCGCCGGCAGCTGGAAGCGACGCTGGAACAACTGACCAAGAGGTACCAGAGCGGGCTCGAGACGCTGGCCGATGAGGCTGCTGCAGCCATCGAGGCCGAACATGGCCGCTCTGACGCCGACCTGACCGGCATCATGCGCGACTACGCGCGCGATGCGTCCCAGCGGGCGAACGACTACTACAACGACGTGCGCCACGCTTACGAGCAGGCGTACGGCGTCACAATGGAGGACTTCGACGCCGGCGGCATATACGATCCCGACCGCACGCTCTACCGCATGGCCGGCGGCTTCAACGACACGGACTACAACGGCCTGACCTACGAGCAGACCATCAACCGGCGAAGCCGCGCTGGAGTGACCATAGACGACCTGTGGCCGAGTCTGACGAACGTGGACGACGCGATGCAGTGGGCGGCAGACATGGTGCGCGCCTCCGCCCGCTACACCATGCAGGACAACATCGCCAAGGACCCCACCGGACCGCGCTGGGCGCGCGTCACAGGAGGCATCAGGCCTTGTGCGTTCTGCGTCATGCTCGCAGGACGCGGTTTCGTCTACCACAGCAAGGACACCGCCAAGTTCGGCGGCAGCTTCCACGACGGTCACTGTCATTGCACCGCAATCCCCGGATGGAAGAACGATGTCCTCACCACTTCGCAACGCGAAGCCAAGACCATGTACGAGGCCGGCAAGGCCGCGGCCGGCAAGGCCGCGCCACGCAACGCTGACCTCGCCGCCATGCGCCGCATCTACGCTGACAGACTCAGCGACGGCGTGACGCCGACCCCGAACATCCGCTGGAGCCACAACGCCATCAAACCAACAGATGACGAGCTCTCTCGCCTGTCCGATTTCACCGTGCGTATGCCGTGGGACAAATACACTCCCGAACAGAAGCGGAAGGCGCTGCGCGGATGGACCGACGGCACGTTCAAGCAAATCAACATGGCGCTGTACGGGCAATCCCCGATGGACGACATCACCCGGGAACTCATCGACATGATAGATGAGGCCATGAGCGACCATTGGACGCAGAAACAGTTCACCGTCGACCGCCTTATGCCGCTGAGTACATTTGGGTTGTCTTCCGTCGAAGACGTCTTTGGCCTCGTGCCCGGAAAGTTCTACGACCATCCCGGATACATGGCCACATCATTGCTTGATGGTGGCGTGCTCGCCGACAAGAGCCTTGACCGAATCGCCGTCAGAATCCTTGTCCCGTCAGGATTCAACGCCGTCTATCTCCAACCAATCAGCAAGTCCAAGAAGCGTCAGGAGGAAGTTCTGATCGCAAGAAACAGCCGTCTCCGGGTAGAAAGCGTCGCGAATACCGGCAACGGCGTCATGGTGTTCGTTCGACTGGTAGACTGGACATTATGAGCGACAATCCTTTCGACGATGAGGAATACGACCGCTTCGTATTCCACCCCGGTGACCTGATCGAGGTGACTGACCCCGAGGAGATCGCTTCTGTATGCAAGAAAACCGGCCTTTATCCCTATCCGGAAGTCAAACAGGCTTGGGTCTCAGCAGAAGCCAAGAAGCGTTTCCGTGCCGGATTGCTGTTCTCAACGGATGACTTGGCCGATGAATATGACCGGCTGAAGGCTTCCGGCAGGCTCTGACCTGACGCCATAACCATTTTTCATGTTTATGACCACCCGCACGGGTGGTTTTTTTATGCCCGGAACGGGCCCATCAACCAATTCAAGGAGGACCATCATGCATGGATTCAACCTGCCGTGGCATTGCTTGCCGAAGCGCCTGCGTCTCGTGGACTCGGGCGCGGAGGGCGGCTCGGACGCATCCGGGACCGGCGACGACGGCGAGGACACGGCTGACGCCGTGGACTGGCAGGCCAAGTACCAGGACGCGATCCGCCACTCGCGCGAGTGGGAGAAACGCGCCAAGGACAACAAGACCGCGGCCGACGAGCTGGAAAAGCTCAAGGAGTCGCAGATGAGCGAAGCGCAGAAGGCCGAGGCGCGCACAGCGAAGCTCCAGAAGGAGCTCGACGCGCTCAAGGCCGAGAAGCAGACTGCCGAATGGCGTGCGCAGGTCGCCGAGGAGAATGGCCTGCCCGCGTCGCTGATCGTGGGCGACAGCCTCGAGGCGATGCAGGCGCACGCGAAGGCCGTCAACGAGTACGTGGAATCCAGGCTCCCGAAGACCGGCATCCCCGCGCAGACGAACGGGACCGTCCAGCCGGAGAACCCGCGCTCCACGCTCGCCGACGATTTCCGCCACGCGTTCGGCCTCATCAACTTCTGAAAAACCCTCCGAGCACCATCACATCAGCAACCCCATAGCTCGAAAGGAGCATCATCATGGCAGATCCGACCATGACACGACAGTCCGGCGGTCTTGACCTGACCCCAGAGACCCAGAACACCATCTGGCAGAACGCCGTCTACCAGATGGTGTTCATGCAGCTCGTCCCGTAGATCCCGCTGCCGGGCAAGGGCGTGCGCGTGCCGATCATCACCGGCGACCCCGAGGCCGACTGGGTCGCCGAGGGCGCGGAGAAGTCCAAGAGCGGCGTCGGCTTCGACAAGAAGGACATGGTGCCGTACACCATCGCAGTGATCCTGCCGTTTAGCAACCAGTTCCGCCGTGACTTCGACGCGATCACCCAGCAGGTCATCGCGAAGGGCCCGCAGGCCATCGCCCGCAAGGCTGGCCAGGTGGTCCGCGCTACCATGAAAAAGCTCGGATTATCCCCTAAAACCCGTTCAAAATAAGACGCCTACGACAACGCCCTCGACCAGCACCAAAACCATGGTGCCGGCTGGGTTCGTTTTTCGCATACGTGCGCATAGCGCGATGACTCATGCTTTGTGCGTGTTGATGATGCTCAGCCCCTCCTGCGCCTGTTTTCTGTTTCTGAAGCGCAACATGATGACGTTTTTCATGGCGGCCTTCTTGACATCCATGATGCTGCCTCGAACGGAAATCCCGGCGATGTCACTGTAGTAGATAACGTCCACGCCCTTGAACCCGCCGAAAAAGCCATGCTTGTCTATCTCGATGTGATTGTCGTAGAAGCGGAAGCCGCCGCAGTCAAGTAACGTCTCCGACGCAATATCTGCTTTCCTCATGTCAACCCTCCTTGGCGGCTCCATCGTCATGCGGAGACGATTGGAAATCGATTCTCATGGCAGGTATGGACATGCCAAATGAATTCACTCGTGCTTGTTCACTTTCGCTGATAGCCAAGCTCATTTGCTATGATTCGGATAGCAAACGTGTAGATTGAAGGGCTGATGGCCCATGAAGACAATGAGCAAAGCGGTTTCTCGGGGGATCAGGCGCGGACTGGGCATCGCGACGAATCCGGATCCCCACGGCGAGTTCCAGCGCATACGTCGCAGCATCATGACAGCGAACGCAGAAGTCGGCAGCGGAACAAGTCAAATTAGCGATGGCGGAATCGACCCGGAGGATGGTCAACGCGCACTGATCGCCCGCGCCTCCTACTGGGAGGGCGCTGTGCCCTCTCCCGAGGATATGGCGGCGTTCAAAAGGGTCGATGCGACGTTCCCTGAACGCATATTGAGCATGACTGAGCAGACTGTCGATACGCAGAACAAGGCACTGCGGAAAACCATCTCTCTTGAACAGGCCGGCATAGAACATGAAAACGTCTTGGCGCCGTGCTCCACACCGCCAAGACGTTTTCATGTTCTATGCCGGCTATGAGGCACCTCACGCGCCGTACTGCGCAAGGTAGGCGTCCGCGGCGTCCTTGATGGCGTCGGTCACGTACGGCTCGCCGTCGGCGGTCTCGATCTTGCGGCCCGCCTCGAAGATCTCGCGCACGTTGGCGATGGCGAACACGGGGAAGCCGAACTCGGCCTCGACGGCCTTGACCGCTGACGTGTCGGAATCCTTCGTCTTCTCCATGCGGTCGACGGACAGCACGAGGCCGACGATCTCCACGTCCGCCTCGGCCTTGAGCTTGGGGACGACCTCGCGCACCGCGGTGCCGGCGGTCATCACGTCGTCGACGAGCAGCACCTTCATGCCGTCCTTGAGCTGCGTGCCGACCATCATGCCGCCGTCGCCGTGGTCCTTCTTCTCCTTGCGATCGAACGTGTAGCCGATCTGCATGCCGTGTGCCGCAGTGAGCGCGATCGCCGTGGAGACGGCCAGCGGAATGCCCTTGTACGCCGGTCCGAACACGGTGTCGATGCCCTGCGGCAGACGGCCGGCGGCGGTCTCCGCGGCGATCTTCTCCGCGTAGAACGCGCCGAGCGTGGCGATCTTCGCGCCGTCGTTGAACGCGCCCGCGTTGATGAAGTACGGGGACTTGCGGCCCGACTTGAGCGTGAACTCGCCGAACTTGAGCGCCTGCGATTCGAGCAGGAACCGGGTGAACCGGATGTCGAGCGGTGTGGTGTTGGTCATATCAATCCTATTCCCCTCCCGCTGGCGGGAGGTGTCACGAAGTGACGGAGGGTGGTCCACCCCCAGTCGGCTTCCGCCGACAGCCCCCGCCAGCGGGGGCCGTGCATGGATGCGATTCAGGTCAGCGCCAGGTCTTGCCTGCGGCGAGCTTGGCGGCGAGCTCCGGCCGTTCGTCAAGCAGGTCGTCGAGTTCGCGGGCGACGCGCAGCGGAGCGACCGGATCGAACAGTGCGGCCGCGCCCACTTCGACGGCGTTCGCGCCCGCATACAGGTATTCGAGCGCCTTCTCGCCGGAGTCGACGCCGCCGATGCCGATGATCGGGATGTCAGGCAGCACGGTGCGCGTGCGGTAGACGGCCACGAGTCCGATGGGCAGCACGGCCGGACCGGACACGCCGCCGGTGACGTGCGCGATGATCGGCTTGCCGGTGCGGATGTCGATGCGCATGCCCAGCACGGTGTTGATCATGCTCAACGCGTCGGCGCCGTGCTCGACGGCGGCTCGAGCGGGCACGGTGATGTCGGTGACGTTCGGCGTGAGCTTGATGATCATCGGCTTGTCGGTCATCGGGCGCAGCCGGTCCATGAGCTTGGCGAGGGCGACCGGATCGGTGCCCACGCTCATGCCGCCGTGCGTCACGTTCGGGCAGCTCACGTTGATCTCGAGCATGTCGGCCGCTGAGTCGGCGAGCTTGGCCACGACGGCCGCGTAGTCGTCGTCGCTGTGGCCGGCCACGTTCGCGACGACCGTGGCGCCGGCCTCCTTGAGCTTGGGCAGGTCGTCGACGAGATAGTGGTCGACGCCGGGGTTTTGCAGGCCGACAGCGTTGATGTTCGAGGCCGGGCCCTCCGCGGTGCGCGGGCTGGGATTACCCTCCCACGGCACCGGGGAGACGCCTTTCGTGGAGACGGCGCCCAGCTGGCTGACGTCGTAGAACCAGCGGACGGCCGCGTACTGGAACGTGCCGGACGCGGTGCCGACCGGGTTCTTCCACGTGACGCCCGCCACCTTGGTGGGGTGCTTCCACTCGTGCGGCTCGTACAGGTTGATGCGGTTCGCTGTGGTTTCGACGGTCATCGGTCTCACTCCCCCCATCCGAGCTGTTCGCGGGTGAACACCGGGCCGTCGGAGCACACCTTGAGACGCCCGTCCACGGTGTCAACGGTGCACAGCACGCACGTGCCGTAGCCGCAACCCATGCGCTGCTCCATGCTCAGCTGGCAGGCGAGGCCGCGCTTGGCGGTCCATGAGGCGACCGCCTTCATCATCGGCAGCGGGCCGCAGGAGAGGACCACGGTCTCGAGCCCATCCGCGTGCAGCGAACCGGCCGCCTCCAGTCGGTCGAGCAACGTGATGACGTTGCCTTCCGACTCGTCGATGCTGGCGGTCGCGTCGGCGAACGGTTCGACGTACCGGTCGGCGAAATGCTCGTTGCGGTAGCCGAACACGGCGGTGGTGCGGGTCGCCGGATCGGCGGCGAGATGCTGCGCGGCGTAGATGAGCGGCGGCACGCCGAGGCCGCCTGCCACGAGCACGTAGTGCGCGGCCTGCTTGGTCTTGAACGGCCGGCCCAGCGGGCCGAGCACCTGCAGCGTGTCGCCGGCGGCGAGTTCTGCGAATTCGGCGGTGCCCTTGCCGACGACGGCGAAGATGACGCTCACCTCGTCGCCGTGCACTTCGCTTACGCCGAACGGACGGGGCATCGGCATCAGCGGATCGTTGGTGAACAGGTTGACGAACTGGGCCGGACGGGCGTGCTTCGCGATGTACGGGTCGCGGAAGGTCAGCCGTACCACGCGGTCGGCGAGCGTTTCGACGGCGGTGATGTCGACGGGGTGGCGCGGCGGGAAGTAGCCTGCCGCGACGGCCTCGTCCACCACGTCATACGTCGGGGTGAAAGTGGCGGTCATCATGCTCCTTACGTCAGATGATGCTGTCGGATGATGAATGAGTGGGTGCGCGCAAAACGCAGGGTGCGGATCAGAGCACGGCCGTGAGGTCGTCGCGCATGCGTTCAGCTGCCGCACGCGACGTCTCGAACACGAGGCCGAGCGCGTCGTCGGCGGACATGGACTCCTTGTAGCCGCCGTTCTTCTTCCACGCGCCGATGATGCCGCGCGAGGAGTTGACGATGGCGCCGGAGCCGTCCGCGTCGAACATGCCGCGCACGTCGGCGGCGGTGCCGCCCTGCGCGCCGTAACCGGGCACGAGGAAGAACGTGTGCGGCATGCGCGCGCGTAGCGCCTTGCCTTCCTCGGGGTGCGTGGCGCCGACGACCGCGCCGACGCGCGAATAACCATGATCGCCGATCGTGTCGGCGCCCCAGCCTTCCACCAGGTCGGCGACATGCTCGTACACCTTCGTGCCGTCCGCGAGGTCGAGCATCTGCAGCTCGCTGGAGGACGGGTTCGAGGTGCGCACGAGGACGAACAGGTCCTTGTCGGCCTGTTTGGCGGCGTCGACGAACGGGGTGATGCCGTCGGTGCCGAGATACGGGTTGACGGTGACCGCGTCCACGTTCCACGGGTCGTGGCCTTCGACGCCGGTGAGCATGCGCGCGTAGGCTGCAGCGGTCGAGCCGATGTCGCCGCGCTTGACGTCGGCGAGCACGTACAGGCCCTGCTGTGCCGCGTACTCGCAGGTCATCGTGTACACGTCGACGCCGGCAGGGCCGAGCGCCTCGTACATGGCGATCTGCGGTTTGACCGCGGGCACGATGCCGGCGACCGCATCGATGACGGTCCGGTTGAACTCGTAGAACGCGACGGCGAGCTGCGCCGCCGGCACTTCGTCGGGCGAGTCGACCGAGTCACGCACCTCTTCGGCGAAGCTCGCCACGACCTGCGGCGGCACGAGCGCCTCGGTGGGGTCGAGCCCGACGACGCTCGGGTTCTGCGTCGCCTCGATGGCGTCGATCAAACGATCCATGATGGTCCTTTCTTGCGAAGCCGCCCCGCGTTCGGCGGGGCCGTACGGTCTACAGTCGGCTGAACGCGAGCGTGCGTCCGATGATGGTGGCGAGCGGCCGGCCGGTCACGTTCCAACCGCCGAACGGCGTGTTGCGCGCCTTGGAATGGAAGCGCTCAGGGTCGACGGCCCAGGCGGCGTCCGTGGCGAGCACGACGAGGCCGATGCCGTCCGCGTCCTGCACTGCGGTGAGGTCAAGCAGCCGCTTGGCGCCGGGCTCACGCGAGGCGTCGGTCTCACGGTCGAGCAGCGCGGTGATGTCAGTGGCCTCATGGCCCATAAGATTCATCGGGTTGACGCTCATGAGCTCGATGAGCCGCCGGTCGCTGATGTAGCCGCCGTCGACGAGCGTCCTGTGACAGACGCCGTACGCGCATTCCAGGCCGATGATGCCGTTGGGCGCGTCAAGGAAGCCGCGCTCCTTCTCCTCCATGGTGTGCGGCGCATGGTCGGTGGCGAGCAGGTCCACCGTGCCGTCGGCGACCGCCTCGCACGTGGCCTTGCGGTCCGCCTCGCTCCTGAGCGGCGGGTTCATCTTGGCGAGCGTGCCGTACTTGAGCAGCGCCTCGTCGCTCAACGACAGGTAGTGCGGCGCGGTCTCGCAGGTGATCGGCAGGCCTTCGGCCTTTGCCTTGCGGATCGCGTCGAAGCTGATGGCGGTGCTCACATGCTGGAAGTGCACGTGCACGCCGGTCTCGCGGGCCTTGGCGATGTCTCGTTCGACGATCCGCAGCTCCGTGTCCTCCGGGATACCGGGAACGCCGAGCTCGCGCGAGACCGGGCCCTCGTTCACCGCGCCCGTGTCGTGATGCTCGCAATGCTCGATGAGCGGCAATCCGGACTCCTTGGCGAGCGCGAACACGGCGTCCAGCGTCTGCGGCGTGACGGCCGAGCCGTCGTCGCTGATCGACGTGACCGGATGCGCCAGCTGGTCGGCGTCCTTCGCCTCGTCGCCGACGCCGGACATGTGGCGGCGCCAATGCTCCAGTTCGGTCGCCTCCTGACCGGCGCGCCCCTTTGACGCGCACACGCACAGATCGTAGCGCACCGGCAGGGGCACGTCATGGTCGGCGGCGTAATGCTGCAGAAAGTCGATGACGTCGGTCCGTCCAGTCGCCAGCACTTCGGCCGCGCCGGGGGCGTCCGGGTCGCTGACCGGCTCGCCGTCCATCGCGGGCACGGTGTTCGGCATGATGAGCACGTCGGTGTATCCGCCGGACGCCGCGGCCGCGCAGCCGGAGGTCATGGACTCCTTGTAGGTCTGGCCGGGGTCGCGGAAGTGCACGTGCGGGTCGGCGAATCCGGGCGCAAGCGTCAGCCCGGTCGCGTCGATGTCGGCGTCGCCATGCGCGGCGTTGACGTTCGCGGCGCCGGCCTCGAACAGTGCGCCTGTCGCGTCGACCTTCACGTCGATGATCTCATCCGTGTCCCACACCCTGATGTTGCGCAGCGTGAGCATTGCCCCTCCTTGCAGTGACTATGAAGTGTTGTCGCGGCAGCCGATGGCCGCCGCAGGACGGTCGGGCCGTGCGGTCACGACGTCCGGCCCGACCGTCCGCGCCCGGCTACAGCTTGGCTTCCTCGTCGCAGTAGTCGCAGCGGTATTCCTGACGTTCCGAATGCGTCAGGTGGAACATCTGGTCGATGCCGCGTTCGGTGGTGGTCACGCAGCGCGGGTTCTTGCACGTGAGGATGTTCACCACATGCTCGGGCAGCGTCGGCGTCTTCTTCTCGACGATGGTGCCGCCGCGCACGATGCCGACCGTGGCGGTGCGGGCCACCAGGCCGAGCACGTCAAGGTCGATGTGCGGGTTGTCCTCGCCGTCGCGGTCCTCGATCTTGATGATGTCCTTCGAGCCGTACAGGTGGCTGTCGGTGTTCATGATGAGGGCGAGCTTGGTCTTCGCCGGGTCGATCTTCAGATAGTCGAGCACTTTGAGCGCGGTGCCTGCCGGCACATGGTCGATGATGATGCCGTTTTGGATGCTGGTGACTTCCATCAGGCCTGGACCTCCTTGGTTTCGAGCGGTTCGTATCCGGGCAGGTCGTCGCCCACAACGGAGCTTTCCAACGCCATGCGCATGAGCATGCCGTTCTTCACCTGTTCGAAGTAGGCGGCACGCGGGTCGTCGTCGACCTCGACGGCGATCTCGTTGATGCGCGGCAGCGGGTGCAGCACGGCCATGTCCGGCTTGGCGTGCGAGAGCTTGTCCTCGTCGAGGATGTACGTGTCGCGCAGGCGCAGGTAGTCGTCCTCGTTGAAGAAGCGCTCCTGCTGCACGCGGGTCATGTACAGCACGTCGAGGTCGCCGATCACGGAGACCAGATCCTTGACCTCCGTGTAGGAGCAGGACGGGGTCGCGTCGATGCGGTCGAGCACGTACTGCGGGGTCTTCAGCTCGTCGGGGCTGATGAGCACGAAGTTCACGTTGCCGAAGCGGCAGAGCGTCTCGATGAGGCTGTGCACGGTGCGGCCGAACATGAGGTCGCCGCACAGGCCGACGGTCAGGTTGGTGACGCGGCCGAAGCGCGACTGCAGCGTGGCCAGGTCGGCGAGCGTCTGCGTCGGGTGCATGTGGCCGCCGTCGCCCGCGTTGATGACGGGCACGGACGCGGCGCGGGAGGCGACCAGCGCGGCGCCCTCCTTCGGATGGCGGATCGCGACCACGTCCACATAGTTGGAGACGGTCTTGAGCGTGTCGGCGATGGACTCGCCCTTCGAGACGGAGGCGAGCTGCGCGCCGGCGAAGCCGATCACCTTGCCGCCGAGACGCAGCATGGCGGTCTCGAAGCTCAGACGGGTGCGAGTCGACGGCTCATAAAAAAGCGTGGCCAGCACCCTGCCGTCGCAGGTGTGCGCCACGCGCTTGCGGTTCGCGTCGATGTACTGCGCTTTGTGCAGTAGTTCACGAATCTGTCGGAGGGAAAGATCATCCAGGGAAATGACGCTCTTGCCGAGCATCGGCGTCTCCGTCGGCTCGACTGCGGCTGTCTCGGCTGTGACTGACACGGCTCACCTTTCTTGCGTGAAGCGGATAAGGTGGCCACCAATGTGACCTATCCGACTATAATCCAATCCCGCGATTTTGCCGACATCTGCGCGTCACCGCGTGTTCACCTCGCATTCGCGGCGCTCAGGGCCGTACGGCACGCCCCTGACGGCGGGTCACGCGGCGCCGGCCGCCCTCCCGCCGTTACACTGGAGTCATGAGCCTTCCGCCGAAACCCCTGCTTGACGAATGCGAGACCATGTTCGACGATGTCCCGCAGATACTCGAACGCGCCTGGAACTACTGGGACGACGGCCGCGTCGGAGACCTCGAACAGGTGACCGCGTCGCTCTACCATGCGCAGGTGCGCGGCAGCGGCGACGCCGTCTACGACGTCGACGTGCGGCTCGACGACAGTCATCATGTGCTGTCCACCGCCTGCACGTGCCCGTACCAGGCGACGCCGTACTGCAAGCATGTGGGCGCGGTGCTGCTCGCGCTGCGCGACCAACTGGGCGGCTCTGCTGACGGACGACGCGTCGACGGCTCGCGAAGGACGCGCCGTGAGGACGATGACCCGCCGGTCAGCGTGCCGAAATACGTGTCGGACGCCATCCTCGACCGCATCCGCGAACAGGAGCTGGAGGGCGACGGCGACGTCCTGTTCTTCTGGTCGCACGGCCTTCGCGACCACGCGCGGCACATGCGCCGCGGCAAGCCCGTTTCGACGCTGGTCGGCAGGGATGAGGCCATCGACATCATGCTCGGGCCGATCCGCGCGTACGAGCTTGCGCACGACATCTCCGCGCACTCCTCTGATGAAGGCGTCGACTGGACGGACGCGTTCTTCAATGACGGCGGCGATGCGGGACGCGCCGGCGGCAACGACGGCGTCGGCAAGGCCGGCAGGCGGACGGCCGGAGATCCTGGAAACGTCGAGAACGCGCTCGCCGGCGTGCGGTTCGTGGCGGACAACGCCCTGTGCTCCGACGATTATGTGGCCGCATGCCGCAACCTCGCCATGTGCGTGGAGGCGCTGGCGCTGTTCCTCAACGCGTTCTCCGGCCTCGACGAACCTGCGGACGGCTACGACGATGACTTCGGCGGCGGCGACGGCTACGACCCGCTGGACGACTTCGGCATGGTCAGCGACGAGAACGACCTGCTCGTCGGCAAGATCCGCTGTTATATGGAGCTCGTCGCGCAGCATGCCGACTCGCAGACCGCCGGCAAGGCGCTGAGCATGATCGGCAAGGCCGCCTATTCCCCGGTCGTCAGGTTCTTCGACCCGACGAACTGCTCGATGCTCATCGCCTCCGCCTTGGCCTTCGCCGACAGCCCCGACAAGTCGATGTGGGCCTACGACATGATCGAAACCGCCATGGAACGCTTCGCTGAAGACCACGACCGCGACTTGCCGCATCAGTCGCTGTTCGTCTCGCGTGAAGTGCTACGCCGCTACACGCGCATGGTCGCCTACGACCTGTACCGCCGCGCCGGCGACGCCGCCGGCTGTGAGCGCCTGTGGCGCGACCATGCCGACTCCCCCGCGCTGCTGCTCATGCATGCGGTCACGCTCATGCAGCGGCGCAGATTCCGTGAGGCGTACGATCTGGTTGACGACCATCTGCAGCGCAGCGTGCATGCCGACGACGCGGATCAGGAGATCGTCACCAACGGCCTGCTGTACGGTCTGCTGCCGCATGGGTGGCACAGTGTGCTCGAGGTGTGCGCCGAGCAGATGGATAGTGTCAGCCGTCTCGCCGGCGTGTACCGGCACATCATCGTCCATGCGAGCGACCGTGCGGACAAGCCGTATGTGACCAGGCTGCGGCGTCTGCTGAAGATCGCGGGGGTGGACGCGGACCAGTGGCGTGATCAGGCCGTTTCGCTCGCCCACCGGTGCGCCGGCGACATCGCGAAACGCATCAACGGGCGTCGCGGGGTCGATCTGACTGAGGATGCCGGTCGCGGCGCCTGGCGCAACCCCGCGTATGAGAGCCTCATCGTCAGCGCACAGCTGACCGACGACGCGCTCGCCTACTGCATGATGCTCTCCTACCCGCCGCTCGATCTGCTGCGCACCATGGCGATCGGCCATCCCGACCGTGCCGAGCAGGTGATCTTCGACGCCATGCCTGCAGGCGCGTTGGACGGCGGTACTGTCGGCGGCGCTGGCGGCGGCGCGGCCGGAGGTCGGCGGCATGGTACGCACGGCGGCCGCACTCTTGCCGCGAGTCGCTCGACATACCGGCAGGTGGCGAAGCAGCTGCGCCGGTACGGCACGATCTTCGGCGAGGAACGCATGATCGAAGTCGCCCGTGGCATCGTCTCCCGATACCCGAACCGCAAGGCCCTGCGCGACGAGCTCGCCTTCGCGCTGTAAGCGGTGTGGCGGTCCGCGTTGTCATCTCCTGCGATGATTCCGGTGATTCTCTCAAATCAAAGAAATCAAAAAAATCAAAAGAATCAAAAGAATCAAAAACCGTGCAAGGCGGTGAATGACGCACGCGATCAGGGCCGTGCGCCTTGCCGTCGCATTGGCGCGTCGGTTTGCATGCCGTGCCGGCAGACGGCGGTCAACGAGCTTCCGCGGTGCGGTCGGCGCCGGCCTTCGCACTGTCGAGGGTCTTGGCGTACCAGTGCAGCCCGCCGTCGACCGCGTCGGCGAACCGTTCTACGGCGCTCGCATAATACCGGTGCGCCGTCCGGCGTGCATCGTCGCCCGCCACATGCTCCCAGTGACCGGCCAGTCGCAGGTCGATGCTCGCCAGCACCGCCTGATTCTGTGGCTCATACGGGTCGCAGGTCTGTGCGGCGATGCGCTCCGCCTTGCAGTACAGCCTGAACGCGGCGTCATAGTCGCGCGCACAGCCCCTGCCCGCACGGTACAGGTCGCCCAGCTTGTAGCAGCTCTCCTCATTGCCGAGCTCGGCGCCTCGCGTGAACCATGAGAACGCCTTGCTGTCGTCGACCATACCGATGCGGCCGTACAGGTATACGTAGCCGAGGTTCGTGGCGGCTTGGGCGTTGCCGAACCCGGCGCTCTTCTCATACCAGTGCGCCGCCTGCTGGAACAGCCGGTTGCGCTCCCCCGGATCCTTCGTGTTCATCGCATCCGTGTAGGCCTGCGCGCCGAAATCCAGCGACATGTCGCCGTGAATCTCCTGATCGTATGCTTCGTCATAGGATTCGCCAGCGTAATCGGAATCGTCATAGCCGTTCATCCCCGCTCCTTCACGCGTTCCATGGCACCGCTTCGTACAGTTCGCATGGTACCACCGCCGGAACGACTCCCGAGGATGCACATTGTGTATCTTGGGGCGTAAACACTTCGGATTGTGCGCTTTAAGATGCACAATCCGGGTCGTTTCTTCACTGTTCCGTCACATCTGAGCGTCAAGATGCACAATCTGCATCTTGATGGAGGCACGGCAGCGAAAAGTGGGCACGTCGCGCACGTCCTCGCCCCTTCGTGCCTATCTGCCGCCCGCAACCTTGTCCCAGTCGACCTTGACGAACGTGACGTCCACGGGATCGCCGGACGCGGCCGTCACGGCAAGCCATTCGTCGGCGAGACCCGTGGTGTACGTGAACGCGTTGCCCGGGCGCAGCAGCGGCATCCCCGTACCGTAGCCCGACGCGCCGAGCGTGCTGTCCGACGCGCCGTCCGTGGCGAACAGCGTGTCGGCAGGCGGCAGCTTCGTGCCGCTGGGCCGTGCCGCGCCTGCCGTGATGAACCGCGGTGCGTGGCATGGCAGCAGGCCGATATTCGTCAACGTCACCGAACGGGTGCCGGCCGACCTGCCTGCCGCCGCCACGGACAGCCTGCACGGTTCGCTGCGGTCCGTGCCCCACACGGAAACGCCCTGATCCGGTCCGATCGCAGAGCCGAGCGTCGGCGTGCCCAGGCCGCTCAGCTTGATGTCGAGCCCAGGATCGGTGACGATGACCTCGCCGATGGTCTTCACTGTTGCGCCGGGCTTCACCTTCACCCTGGCCCCGCCCATCGTCAACGTGAGCGTGGCCTTCGCGTCGGTGTCGACCTGCTGGCTGACCGCCCATTGCACGGCGACGGTGGTCGACCATAACGGCGGCAGCGTCACCTTGCCGCCGATGCCGGCCTCCGTCACGCCGGTCTGCTCGTTCTCATGGATGATGTGGAACTTCTGGTCCTCGCCGGCCCTGGTCATGGTCAGCTGCGGCACGTCCGCCGGCAGCGAGCAGGCGCTGACCGACGACGTGTTCATGATCCTCACATAGACGATCGCATGGCCCATGGCGACCATTGGATATTCGGCGACGGCCTCCAATCCATCGGACTTGCAGGGTCTGGCGGCGGATGATGCCGCGTCGCCGGCATCCGCGGGGACGGTGGTCACGTCATGCAGCGCCACGGTGATCTTGCTGCGGTCGACCTTTCTGGGGGTGTGCGATGACTCGACGCCGGGCTTACTCGCCTCGGCGCCGGATTGCAGGGATTGGCCCGGCGCAGAGCCGCCCGAGCGCAGATAGCCTGACACCGCGACGCCCAGCATGATGAGCGGCGGAATCCAGACCAACACCAGCAGCATGATGAACATGCGAAGACGCTTGTTTGGCTTGCCCATGGGATTCAGTGTACTCGGCGGCGGCCGGCGTCGTTCACGATTTGCCGCCGCCGGCAAATCGTGAACGCAGAAGCGCACAAACCCGCACAGGCGATTATGCGGGAACGGCCTGATTGCAGGCATATGTATGTTCACATGCACATGCCTGCCGTTCACGATTTACGCGGCGGGCCGAATCGTGAACGGCGATGACTACGATGGAGACGCAACCCTATGCCCCAAGAAAGGAATGCATCATGACCATGCTGGAACCGCCCGCGATCCCCGTGCGCCGCGCCCATGACGGGCTGGAACTGCCGGCCATCGGCTTCGGCACCTACAAGGTCAACGGCTTCACCGGCGTCGACGCCATCAAGTCGGCGCTCGAGGTCGGATACCGGCTCGTCGACTCGGCGTTCAACTACGAGAACGAGGGCGTAGTCGGCAAGGCGATCCGCGAATCCGGCGTGCCGCGCGACCGGATCATCGTCACGTCCAAGCTGCCGGGACGCCACCACCAGTACGACCAGGCGCGCACCACCATCGAAGAGTCCGTGGCCCGCATGGGACTCGACTACATCGACCTGTACCTCATCCACTGGCCGAACCCGTCGCAGGGCCAGTTCGTGGAGGCGTGGCAGGCGCTCGTCGACGCGCAGCAGCAGGGCGTCGTCAAGCACATCGGCGTCAGCAACTTCCTGCCCGGCCACATCGACCTGCTCACCCGCGCCACCGGCGTCACGCCGGCGGTCAACCAGATCGAGCTGCACCCGTACTTCCAGCAGGTGGAGCAGCGCGCCTACGACGACGCGCACGGCATCATCACCGAAGCGTGGAGCCCGCTTGGCCGCGCCAACCAGATGCTCAAGGACCCGACCATCCTGCGCATCGCCGACAAGCACGGCGTCTCCCCCGTCGCCGCCATCCTGCGCTGGCACATCCAGCTCGGCGACGTGGCGATCCCGAAGTCCATGAACCGCGAACGCCAGCGCGCCAACATCGACCTGGCCGGCTTCACGCTCGACGAGCAGGACATGAAGGACATCGCCGCCATGGACAATCCGGAAGGCCGCTCCTTCGCCCAGGACCCGCACTGGCACGAAGAGGCCTGAGAAGGGGTGGGATGGTTGCCGGCTAGGCGCGCCAGCGGGTGCGCCGGTTGAATCACCCGGCCTGACCACCCCCACCCGCTTCGCGGGAGCCCCCGCCAGCGGGGGCGAACAGAACAGAATCCCGTTGCGGGAGCCCCGCCAAAGAGCGCGGAAAGAAGGGAATCCCGCTGGCGGGTATCGCACCTTGCTCCGCCAGCGGGAGCAAACGCGAAATGGGTAACATAGCACCTTGCTCCCGCTGGCGGGAGCTGTCGAGCGGAGCGAGACTGAGGGTGGTCTCCACGCGTTCACCGGACACTACCTGCCGGCCGAGAGCAGAGAGCAGTACCCCGGCCCCGCCCGCCCCATCAGCGCCCGTAGAACAGCCGCTCCACGATGTCGCGGCACTTGCGCATCGCGCCCATCAGATCGTTCTCGAAATGCTGGCCGCGATGCGCGTCATATCCGAGATACACGGCGATGCCGCCCAGCGAATACATGTCGTCGGGCAGGATGTCCGCCTGCGCGGCGCGGCCGCTCCACAGATAGTTGCCGTTGCGCGCCGCCGTGCACATCTTCCATGCGCGCCGCAGCACGACCGCATCCCCCTTGTCGAGGAACTTGCGGCGTTCCAGCTCGTCCAGCGCCTCCATCGTCGAGTTGAGCCTCAGGTCGGCGTTGTCGCCGGCGTGCTGCAATTGCAGCAGCTGCACGGTCCACTCCACGTCGGACAGTCCGCCCTTGCCGAGCTTCAGGTGCCGGTCGCGGCGCACGCCTCGCGGCAGTCGCTCCGCCTCCATACGCGCCTTGAGCTTGCGGATCTCGCCCAGCTCGGCGTCGCTCAGCTGCATGATCGGGTAGCGCAACGGGTCGGCGATGTCATGCAGGAAGTCCTCGGCCAGCGTGCGGTCGCCCGCCGCATACCGGGCGCGCAGCAGCGCCTGATGCTCCCATGTGCTCGCCCACGACGCATAGTATTCGCGGCATGAGGCGAACGAGCGCACCAGCGGGCCGTTCTTTCCCTCCGGCCGCAGGTCCAGGTCCATCTCGATTTTCGGCTCCAGCGTGGTCGGCCCCTGCAGCACCTGCCGCAGGCTTTCCGTCACCTTGCGCGCGAACTGGTTGGCCGGCGCGTCGTTGGCGCCGGCAGAGCCGTCCGCACGTTCCGCGTCCTCGACCGGACGGTAGATGATGATCATGTCGGCGTCCGAACTGAAGTTCACCTCACGCCCGCCGTACCGGCCCATCGCGATCGCCGCGATGGATGCCGGCGCGGCGTCAAGCCCCATCTGCGCAGTCTGGTAGCGGATCGACCAGGTGAGCGCCGCCTCGATGATCGCGTCGTACACGTCCGTCATACCAGCCAGGCAGGCGTCGTCGTCCATGACGCCGCTCAGCCACGCCAAACCGATCCGCTCGATCTCATGACGGCGCATCGCACGCATCGACGTGGCGAAATCGTTGATGTTGCCCGCGTTGCGCGCCAGCGACGACGCGCATTGCACGTCCAGGCTTTCGCGGCTGCGCGCCACGAGCAGCTCGTCGTGGCCGAGCCAGGTGACCGATTCGACGGACTTGTTGAGCGCGTCGCCGAGGAACCGCGAGTTCGACAGCACGTGGCACAGTCGCTGCGCCGCGGAGTTCGAGTCGCGCAGGAAGCCGAGGTACTCGCTGTCGGTGCCGAACCGCTCCTCCAGCTTGCGCCAGTTGAGCAGCCCCATGTCCGGGTTCTGGCCTTGGCCGAGCCATTGCAGCACGGCCGGCAGGATGATTCGGTTGATCTTCGCCGCGCGCGACACGCCTGCGGTCAGCGCCTGCACGTGCCGCATGGCCGCTTCGGGGTCGGCGAAACCGATGGACGCGAACCGTTCGTGTGCGGCCTGCGGGGTGAGCGAGATGTCGTCGCCGTCGGTGAGGGCGGCGATCGGCAGCATGGGCCGGTAGTAGATGTCCATGTGCAGGCGGCGCACTTCGCGGCGCGTCTCGTCGTATTTGGCGACCAGCTGTTCGGGGTGCAGGCCGAACGCGCGGGCGAGACGGCGCAGTTCCGGCGTCTGGTTGAGCTGCTCGAGGTTGACGTCGCGTTTGCGTTCCAGACCGCCCGCGTTCGCCTCCGGAGAGCCGAGGTCGGGGAACAGGTGGGTGCGTTTGAGCGCCCACATCTGCTGGCGGTGCTCCATGACTCGCTCGAACCGGTAGTCGGCGGCGAGCCGGGACGCCTGCTGGCGGGACACGTAGCCGCCTTCGGACAGCCGGTCCAGCGATTCGAGCGTGGAGCTGGTGCGCAGCGTTTCGTCGGTGCGTCCGTGGACGAGCTGCAGCATCTGCACGGTGAATTCGACGTCGCGCAGGCCGCCGCGGCCGAGCTTGATTTCGCGGTCCTTGAGCGCGGCGGGGATGAGGTCCTCGACGCGTTTGCGCATCTGCTGGCAGTCGTAGACGAAGTTCTTGCGTTTCGACGCGCTCCACACGAACGGCCTGGTCATGGCGATGTAGTCGGCGCCGAGCCGTGGGTCGCCTGCGACCGCGCGCGCCTTGAGCAGCGCCTGGAACTCCCAGTTCTCCGCCCAGTTCTCGTAGTACGCCTGATGTGATTCGAGCGTGCGCACGAGCGGGCCGTCCTTGCCTTCCGGTCGCAGACCGCCGTCGATCTGCCACAACGCCGGTTCGGCGACTCCCATGATGACCGACTGGCAGACGCGTTGCAGCAGCGTGCCCATCTTGGTGCCGATGCGGTAGAGCAACGGCCGGTCGGTCTCCTTGTCGGCCGGTTCGACCACGTAGATGAGGTCCACGTCGGACACGTAGTTGAGTTCCTGCGCGCCCAGCTTGCCCATGCCGATGATGGCGAACCGGCAATGCTCGGCGCCCGGCACCTCATGCCGGGCGATGGCGAGTGCGCCTTCGAGCGCCGCGTCGGCCAGGTCGGACAGTTCGCGGCTGATGCGCGGCTGGATGACGACCGGATCGTCCGCGGTCATGTCCTGTGCGACGATGGCGGCCAACTGGTTGCGGTAGGTGCGGCGCAATGCGGTCGCCGCGTCCGCGAGGGCGAGCGTTGACGTGGGGGCTGCGGCGTCGGGATCCGCGCCGACGGAGCGCAATACGTGGGCGCGGCGTTGCGCCGGATTGAACAGGTGGCTGTCACATGGGTCGGTGGCTGCCGCGCGCACGAGTTCGGGCCGGAACCGCATGAGCTTGCCGAGCGCGTCGGAGACGCCGAGCACGGTGACGAGCCGCCGGAACGCACGGTCGTCGGGCATGATCTCGTCAAGGTCGAGGCCTTGGCTGACCTGCGCATTGACGATGTCGACGAGGTTGCGCAACGCGACGTCGGGATCGCACACGCGCTGCATCGCGTCAAGCATGAGCGCGTTGCGTTTGGCGTCGAAGCCATTCGCCTCCAAACGGGCGAACATGCCCCTCGCCTCGTCGATGTCCTGCAATCCCGCGTGAATCAGATCGCGGGCGCTGATCGCATTGTCTCCCGGAACACTCATACGTTCCAATGTACAGTGATTCCGGCGAGACCGACGACAATCCGGCATTCGTGTCGCGATACGAGCGCCGGATCGTCGGCTTATTCGACGGTGAACAGCGGCTCCACGTTGCGCCAGATGCGCCGCGTGGTGGCCGGCCGGTTCATCGTGTACAGGTGGACGCCGTCGACGCCGTGCGCGACCAGATCGGTGATCTGCTCGGACGCGTAGTTGATGCCGGCGACGCGCAGCGACTCGCGGTCGTCGCCCCAACGTTCCAGCATCGCCTCGACGGGCGCGGGGATCGCCGACTTGTTACGCTGTGCCATGGAGCGCACGGATTTCGCCGAGGTGACCGGCATGATGCCCGCCTCGATCGGCACGTCGATGCCGGCCGCACGGGCCTTGTCGAGGAACCGGTAGAAGTCGTCGTTGCTGTAGAACAGCTGGGAGATGAGATGGCTGGCGCCCGCGTCGACCTTGACCTTGAGGTTGTCGATGTCGGCGTCCAGCGATGCGGCTTCGATGTGGCCTTCCGGATAGCAGGCGCCGAACACCTTCAGTTCGGGCTTGCGCTGGCGGATGTAGCGGACGAGGTCGCTGGCGTGCTCGAATTCGCCGACCGGCGTTTCGCCTTCGAGATGGTCGCCGCGTAGTGCGAGCACCGCGCTCACTCCGGCGGATTCGAACAGGTCGAGCGCCTGGTCGATGCGTTCCTTGTCGGAGTATAGCGCGGTCAGGTGCGCGACCGTCGGAATCCTGTACTCCTTGCGGATGGTGGCCGCGATGCGCGCGGTCGCGGTCCGGTCCGAGTGGGTGCCGTGCCCGTAGGTGACCGAAATGAAATCGGGCTTGAGCCCTTCGAGCCCGTCGAGCGTGTCATAAATGGTGCCGACCGGCGCATCCCTCTTAGGCGGAAACACCTCCAACGAAAACATCGGCTTATGCATATCTATCCCCTTTTCCCCTCCGCGCGAGGTCGTGTCGATTATCCTGGCTATATCCACGAGATAAGCCGGCATTCCGCGACAATGTGTACGGACAGGGCTGGGTGACAGGTGTGGTTCGCGACCGTAAGCTTGGCCGAACGGCCTTGAGTGTGTCGCGAACCACACCTGTCACCCAGCCCCACACGCTGGAACTATCTATCTGCCAACGCCGAACCCGCTCACGCGAGCTTCGCGCGCACGGCCCTCGCGGCTGCCACGAGATGCTCGAGGCTCGGCCATGTCTCCGCGTTGCCGCGCGTCTTCAGACCGCAGTCCGGGTTGATCCAGACCTTCTGCACGTCCATCTTCTTGAGAATCTCGTAGATGCGCTCTTCGATTTCCTGCTCGGAGGGGATGCGCGGCGAGTGGATGTCGTAGACGCCGGGGCCGGCTTCAGTCTCGAAGTGCGCGTCGTGGATGGCGTCGAGTACCACGAGGTCGCCACGGGAGGCTTCGAAGGAGATCACGTCGGCGTCCATCGCGTCGATGTCGCGGATGATGTCGTTGAACTCCGAGTAGCACATGTGCGTGTGGATCTGCGTGGTCGGCTTGACGGCGGAGTGCACGAGACGGAACGCGGGGACGGCCCAGTCGAGGTACTTCTTGTGCCAGTCGGTCTTGCGCAGCGGCAGCTTTTCGCGCAGCGCGGCCTCGTCGATCTGGATGACTTTGATGCCGGCGGCTTCGAGGTCGAGCACTTCGTCGCGGATGGCGAGGGCGAGCTGCTGGGTCTGCTGCTCGTGGGTGATGTCCTCGCGCGGCCAGGACCAGTTGAGGATGGTGACCGGACCGGTGAGCATGCCCTTCATCACGTGGTTGGTGCGGCTCTGCGCGTACGCGGACCATTCCACGGTGATCGGCTTGGCGCGGGAGACATCGCCCCACACGATCGGGGGCTTGACGCAGCGGGTGCCGTAGGACTGGACCCACGCGTTCTTGGTGAACAGGAAGCCGTTGAGGTTCTGGCCGAAGTATTCGACCATGTCGTTGCGTTCGAATTCGCCGTGGACGAGCACGTCGAGGCCGATCTCTTCCTGGTGCTTGATGCAGGCGTCAATCTGGGCCTTCATGAACTCGTCGTACGCTTCCTTGGTGATCTCGCCCTTGCGCAGCTTGGCGCGTTCGGCGCGGATCTCCTTGGTTTGCGGGAACGAGCCGATCGTGGTGGTCGGCAGCAGCGGCAGGCCGAGGGCCTCGCGCTGGAGCTTCTGGCGTTCGGCGCGGGCGGGCTGGCGGACGAAATCGGCGTCGGTGAGCTTGCTGAGGCGTTCGGCGACGGCCGGGTCGGCGGCGACGCGCGTGCCGTCGAACAGCGCCTGGTTAGCGGCGAGGGCGGCGTCGGCCTTACGCTCGTCGTCGGTGGCGTCGGCGAGCGTGGCGATCTCCTTGAGTTCGCCGAGCTTCTCGACGGCGAACGCGAAATGCTTGAGCACGGCCGGGTCGAGGGCGGTCTCGCCTTCGGTGCTGAACGGCACGTGGAGCAGCGAGGAGGCGGTGGAGACGGCCACGTTGTCGGTCTTGGTCTTCAGCGCGTCGACCAGGCCGAGGCTGACGGCGTAGTTGTTGCGCCAGATGTTGCGGCCGTTGACCACGCCGGCGAAGATCGTGGTGGCGGAGTTCACGCCGTACTGTTCGACGGCGGCCAGGTTCTCCTCGCGGCCTTCGTTGAGGTCGAGGCCGATGCCGTCGAAACCGAGCAGGTTGACGGTCTCGTACACGTCGGCGATGTGGCCGAAGTAGGTGTTGAGCAGCACCTTGACCTTGCCGTCGCGGGCGGGCAGGATCTTCGCGTACAGGCTCTTGAACAGGGAGACGTCGCCGTCCTCCTTGTCGAGCACGAGGTACGGCTCGTCGATCTGCACCCATTCGGCGCCGAGACCGGCGAAACGGCGCAGCACTTCGGCGTACACGGCGGCGACCGCGTTCACCAGGCCCTTGTCGTAGTCGATCTCCTCGGCCTGGTCGTTGCGGGCGAGCTTGAGGAACGTGTACGGGCCGATGAGCACCGGCTTGGTGGTGATGCCGAGCGCCTTCGCCTCGTTGAACTCGTCGAACGGCTTGGTGCCGTTGATCTTGATCTCGGTGGACGGCTCGATTTCGGGGACGAGGTAGTGGTAGTTGGTGGTGAACCACTTCTTCATCGGCAGCGCGGTCACGTCGCCCTTGTCGCCCTGGTAGCCGCGGGCCATGGCGAACAGCGTCTCCTCCGGGTTCGCGAAGGCGAGACGCTGGTAGCGCTGCGGGATTACGTTCAGCAGGATGGCCGTATCCAGCATCTGATCGTAATAGCTGAAGTCGTTGCTGGGGATGAGGTCCACACCCGCCTGCGCCTGCAGCTTCCAGTGCTTGGCGCGAAGCTCCTTCGCGGTGGCGCGAACGTCGTTGAGCGAGGCGGCGCCCTTCCAATACGCTTCGATGACCTTCTTCAGTTCACGATTCTGTCCGATGCGAGGGAACCCCGAGACGGATGTAAGAGCAGGCATGAATCCTCCCATAGTTACGGCTGTGACCCGCCTAGCCTACCAAAAAACCGCGGCTGACGGGTCATCAGAACCATTGGGGTGTCGTCATAAGTGCGATTTATATGGTCCTGTGAATTAGGATTGCGGGGAGCGTGTTTTCGTTGCCGGCCCATGGCCTGCAAAGCTTCACTCATGACTGTCAGAAACTCACGTCGCCGGAGAGGATTCTGGTCCAGACCCGATTGCGGGACGCCGCCGGACAGTTTCGCGTTCGCATCAGCCTGTCAAGTCGGACACCCCGGGACAGCAGGTTGAACGCATTGGGATACTGCCGTGGCATCATATCGGCAAACAGCGGCAGCGGCTCGATGTAGATGGGAGTCGTATCGTATGCAGAATTGGAAAACATGCCGCCCTGCCCTCGGTAGTTGCGCATGACGAAATTGTCTCCCCAGATAACGTCACAGAACGGGCATCCGTTGGACAGGTACGTTGTGTTGTTCATCATCTTGGATGTCCGCAGCCGAATCGAGCAGTGACTCCACAGATACTGCTTGAACTCCGTGGCGAGCAACCTGCAGTAATCGAACGTCGAAAGCGGCACAAGACGAAAGGCCTCCAACCCATCGGTTTGCGCGGATTGCAGTCGAATGTATATGGCGAACTCGGGCGAACGGCGGTGGCAGCGGAAACAATCCTTGTTCACCCCATACGCCAGAGCGCAATCCATCAACTGCCAATACTGATCGGCCAGCAGCGGAGCATCGACGGTTTGTGAAGAGAACAAGCCTTCAGTCTTCTCTAACTCATCTGCATAATGGCATTCCCCGTTCAGCAGATCCTCTAGCTGATCCATCGTCAAGGGGCGAATAGTCACCGTCATCATACCCTCCTGTGAGAAGCAATACCTACATAGGGAATAACCGGACAAAACGCCGGTCTGCTGAATTCGGTCGCCCGGCAAGATGCTATCGGCATCAATGCCGGCGTATGACGATGAGCGTGTGCATCGACGTTCTCCCCGAGAACGAACCGGCCACACTCACGTGAATCGCGTCCTTGACCTCCTGCAGATTATCCAACTGCATGGGACTGAGTTCGCGATGATCCAGCCGTTTCGGGAAGAGGCTGAGTATTTCGCGCTCGGCTGTGGATACCCCAGATGTGCCATCATGAGGCTGGTACTCGCAATGGCCATCTGAAAAGGCGCGAATCGACAGCTCACCTTTCGGATTCAGTAATGTCACCGACCCGGGATCATCCATCATTTCTGCGGCTCGGCGCACGATGCATGGCCGGGACACCCGTTGATAGTTGATGCTTCCGCTGCGCCAGCGGTTCAGATCGTCATCGTAAATGCTCCGAATGTTCTGAGCGGTAACACCTTGATTCTCGAACATGGATTCCATGTAATCGTCAGGCAGCAGTGACCGAGACGCGAAGCGGTTGCAGGCGTCCTCCTCGAAACGTTTCCGCATGACGTCGTCCTCTAGCCGGAATAACCTCCGGGCGAGTGTGGACTCGCCGCGTTGAAGTAGGTGCCCGATTTCATGTAGCAAGGTGAAATGAACTCGCGGCAGGAATGCATCATCGGGCGAACGCACCAGGATAAGCGGTCTACCGTCCTTGCCTGACTGCACGAACAGTCCTGAAGGTCCGTGGTCGCCGTCGAGTCCGACATCCACGGCGGCATCGGGATGATGTATGAAAATGGAGTCATCAACGGATTTAGGGTAATCGAACGTTGCATAGTCACTCCAGTTCCATTTGATTCGTCTCTTCAGATCATGGCTCATGCAGGAGTTTTGGAAATCAGGGTCTTTCGTTGCGGCAGCCGCCAGCATATCCCGCACTTGATCGTTCATGTCAAGCTCATATGCGGCACTACGGGCATGAAGGGCATTATTGTTCATCGTCAGCGTCCCTTTCTGACAGCAGTCGTTGCGCTGCCATGGCCATCATCCCATCAAGGGATTCCTGATCATGGCCGTTGCTTCGCGCTGCGAGCGTGAATGCTGTCCGCGCAAGCAGCAGTCTTACATCCTCATGTGGTTCCGCGGGTTTCGAGGATTCCGCGCGCCCACCCAGCTGCCTATGTTCCAGGGCGTCGGCGATTTCGCGCCATCGCGGTCGCTCGGCTTGGATGAGGTATTCGTCGGGGACCGTCTGTCGTTGCGTCGGCGCCTTGCGGTATCCGGCGGATTCCAACGCGGCGCGTTCTCCATCGGTCAAGGCCCTTTCGCCGTTGCGTATGCGTAGAATCTCATACGGCGGCAAGCCGATTTCCATCAGAGCATCAAAATATGCATCAGCATCGGTGTCGATTTGATAGCGGTTGTTCGCTTGGTGCAATTGAGGCAGCAGCCCGATCATCCGATGCCATTGGACGAATCGTGCCGCTTTGGCGCGAAGATTCTGCTTGGGCCGACGCCATGCCCCCGGCAGGGTCTTGCCCCGGGTCACTGCGTGACCGGCATCGGTCGTCATGCCAATCGCGGATTGCAGCACTGCCTCCGATATCTTGCCGCATGGTGTTTTCAGCAGACGCATGGGAACCGCAATCGTCAGCTTCGGCCACACGACCATGGGCATGCCCAGCGGAGTGTCATGGATGACCATGGATTCATCGGTCTGGTATGACACGTCATTGCTCATCGCTGTCACGACCACTGTACGAGGATCGTCGCCGATTGCGAGTACCAGTGCATATTCGGCGTTCTCATCGTCGCATAGCAGCCAGATTTGGCCACGATCGGGGCTTGATCGCATCATTTGAATGGCGTAATCGGAATGGCTTACTGCAAGAGCCTCCCCCGGTATGGGAAAACGCTCGTTCAGTTCCCGCAAAGACGACAACTGTCGTTGGTCCCGCTCTGCTTCATTATGCTCACACATCGTTATCCGTCCTTGTCTTTCATCGGATTGCTTTTTCATACGGATGCTGCTGAGTGCAGGTACTCCCCCGGATCCACGAAACCATATTGTTCGAGATGCTCAAGATTGTCCATCTGCATCATGACAGCTTTAAAAGTGGGGTCGTCGGTGCCTTCGCGCATCGTGGAATACTTGTTCTCCCTGATTGCGTCAAGGTTCTCCATATGATAACGGCTGTCCTGGGAATGGTCACCAATGAGGTATGGACAGCTTTCGCATATCAGGTCAGCGACCGAAGTGCGTTGCAGCGCGCCTTTGGCCGTAGTGAAGACGACGAGAAGCCACTCATTGAACTGATTCTTTTTGCCAAGTTTGGGGCCATGGCCCTTAGCCTTGCGGACCTTCCCTTCCTCATTGCGGTAATGCTTTTTCTTCCTGCGCTCATCTCGGTCTCGGGCGACCGCTTCCTCAGAAGGCCAGTCAACATGGCATTGGTCAGCGGCTTGCTTCAACACGGATACATCCACCGTAGAAGGAGCCGAAGGCATGGTCTTCAGCCAATTCCAGAGTTTGTTTGTCTCGTATCGCTCATCCCGGTTCAAACGCGCCCGCAGCCGGTCAAGTAACCGTCCATAATCGGAACGTGCGATATAGTCCTGCATCCAGTGCTTTAGAGGTTTCCTCGCCAATAGTTCGAATTCCGCATCATCATGGGCGGTCTGATAGAGCATGACGAATTGCGGATTCAAGCCGACGAAACCGCTCCCGCCTTCTATGGTCTCGTCGCCGTCACATAGGTAGCAGAATAGCAGTGCGCACTCGTCGGCGGAGTCAAACCAGTACTTTCGCCAAGCGGGGTTTTCGCGAAGGATGCGTTCCGCCACTCGGGTAAGAACGGCAAGCGTCCTCTCTCCCGGCCCCTTCCGCCGTGCAATCTCATTCGCGATAGTGTAGTCATGAACGGGCTGCTGATATGTACCCAGTGAGTCGTTCGGCATCCTTGTCGTCTCCTCTCATGCTCGTATGATTCGCTACCATAGCAGTCATCCTTCTTAATACCGGTACCAATAACAATCGCACGCTCTTGCCTCTCCTGATTCGATGTCGCGCAGCATGGAGCGAATCATCATGAATGCAAGATGTACGCCGTTGACATGGGGCTCGTCCAGTAGATTCCAATACTTGACGCTGATTGCATTCAGCGGGCGCCCGTCTTCTGCATATCCGATGAATTCGACGGAGACGGTAGCCAGAATGTCGTTTGACTTGGCAGCCTCCTCTTCGGTTTCGCTTTCGGTCAGCACGTAGTAGTCGCACATGTTGACGGGAGAATGGGGGTCATACCTCTCAGCACACAAATCGAAGGTATTGGATGACGCGAACGCGTAATCTGCCATGGCCCGGTCATGCAGCTTTCCATTCGGCGAAGACCAGACACGCAGCCATGCGACCGCGTGCGCTTCGTGCTCTCCGACTTCGGCGGCATGTAGACGGTATACGATCCTGCTTTGATCCATCATGATTCCTTCCTCGTTCTTTTGGACGGATATGCCTGCACACCCTATAACCGGACAAAACGCCGGAGCGGTGCTCTCGGCGTTTTGTCCGGTTACTGATGGTGAAATACCCTTCGGCCGAGGGCAACGCCCCGAGAAAGAGCAGAGAACCATGGACCATATGAGCAACAACAAGGACATTCCCTCCGTTCCCAATCCGCAAAGCCACTCAGCATACAAGCCTCATGCAAGATTTCGTGGTACACCTCACTTCGGTAGGCGATTTACGGTCACCGTAGCGGTGATGATTACGTTGGCGGTGATGGCGCTCGCAGGTATCACCATGGCCATCGCATGGGGCTCAGGAGACCATCATGAGACTGCGTTTTTTAGGCTTGCCGCTCCCGGTCCGTCGAGGCGGGCGTTGCCACAGCCTAAAGGATCGAAGCAATCCGGCCGCAAGACTGTTTAGCTTCAGCGGATAGTTGACGCATGTGTCAGCGGATGGTTGACGGTATGTCCTGGGGCATGGTTGACGGTCGTGCGTGGTGACAATGGTGTATGGACACTCACGCATCATCACAGGCCGGCG
>NZ_WBVT01000079.1 GCF_009193355.1 Bifidobacterium leontopitheci | reverse complement strand
GTACGTTCCGATGCTCCTATACATTGTCAAGCTGTTGCGCGTGTTGTGTCGGGGTGGTGATGGAGTGGATCCATTGGGTGGCGCGTTGTTCGAGTTCGGGCAGGTCGCGCACGCCCCGCTCGATTTCGCTGATCCTGCTGGAGGGCACGCCCAGCGCTTCGCCGACCTGCCGTTGCGTGATGCCGTGGCTCGTGCGCAGGAGACGCAGGCGCGCGCCGCGTTCCCGCGGGGCCGGCCGTCCCGCGCTGCCGTCGCGGGTGGCGACGAGGGCCCTGTACGCCTCGCGGGCGATGTAGCGTTTGAGGCATCGGATGATCTCGAGCTTGCTTTTGCCTTCGCTCGTCTTCCTCGCCACGTAGTCGCGGGTCGGCTGGTGGTGCCTGAGCCTGACGACGGCGATGCGGTGCAAGGCCGCGTTGCCCTGCCGGTTGCCTCCCCGGTTGAGCCGGTGGCGGTCGGTCCTGCCGCTGGACGCGGGGATGGGGCACGCGCCGCAGAGCTTGGCGAACGCGGCCTCGCCGCGGATGCGTTCGGGGTTGTCCCCGGCGACGATGGCGATCGTGGCGGCGGTGACGGTGCCGGCCCCGTAGATGTCGAGCAGGGGGCGCGCGTTGTCCTCGAGGATCTCCCGCATGCGCTCCTCGAGCAGGCCGGCCTGCTCCCTGAGCGTCTTCCACGCCTTGGCGGCGCCTTTGAGCGCGTCGAGCACGCTGCGCTCGACGAGGCCGCCGGACGGGCGGCACGAGGCCAGACGGTCCATGCGCGTCTCGGTCCGCAGCCCCCTGTACCGCTCCCTGACCGGCTCCGGGGCGGTGACCAGCAGGCCCCCGGCGGAATTGGCCAGCGCGGTCATCGCCGCGACCAGCCGGGAGCGTTCCGCGTTCAGGTGGCGCAGCGCCTCGACCCACCCGTCCGAGCTTTTCGGCAGGCTCGTCCCGTCGCCGGCGAGCACGCTGCGCGCGGCGGCGACCGCGTCGATGGGGTCGGACTTGCCGTCCCTGCGGCGCACGGCGCGTTTCGGCCTGAGCACCTCGTACACGGGGAACCCCGCGGCGCGGAGCCGTCTGGCCAGCGCCGCGCCGAACGAGTTCGTGCCCTCCACGCCGACCCCGGCGCAGCGGGCCGGGTCGCCGAGCATGGCGACCAGACGCCCGTACCCGTCCGGGTCGGCCCCGAAGGTGTCCGTGGAAAGGACCCTGCCGTTCATGTCGAGCAGGGCGATGGTGTGGGTGCCGGTGTGCGTGTCCACGCCGGCGATGAATCCGGTAGGCGGCTGCATCGTCGTCTCCTTGTCGTCTCGTTGCCGTTTCCGGGGCGTTCCGGCCCAGACAGGACGTTGACGGGACACGCTACCATGGTTCTTGCGGGGATCCGATGGAGCGTCCACGCTCCTATGAGGTCATGTGCCATGCGCCTCCGGGTCGGTGGCCGGGCGGGACAAATCGGAACAAGGACAGGCCACGATCACCGAGGCCGTCAGTCAGAATCAGGGTCACCGCCAGGCCGCCACTCCCATTATCGCCGATCGGATTAACCGGCATAACCATTATCAACGTCAG
>NZ_WBVT01000078.1 GCF_009193355.1 Bifidobacterium leontopitheci | reverse complement strand
TGTTTAGCTTCAGCGGATAGTTGACGCATGTGTCAGCGGATGGTTGACGGTATGTCCTGGGGCATGGTTGACGGTCGTGCGTGGTGACAATGGTGTATGGACACTCACGCATCATCACAGGCCGGCGATCGCGCCGGCGCATCCATCATCGTTCCCGCGGCGGCTGTACGCGGCGTCGTGCTGCGCAACCGCGCCCTCGTGACCGCCATCGCCGGCGGCGAGCCCGTCGCGTCCGCCGCGCGACGCTACGGCGTGTCCCGCCAGTGGGCGCACACGCTGTTCACCAGGTGGCGCCAGGAGGGCGAGACGGGCCTGCTGCCCCGCTCGCGCGCCGCGCACACGATCCGCAACAAGACCAGCGAGGACATGGCCGCGCGCATCGTCGCGATGCGCGACGAGCTGGACGGCCAGGGGCTGGACGCGGGCGCCGAATCCATCGCCGCGCGGCTGGAGCGTTCGGGGCTGGAGCCGCCGTCGAACTCCACCATCCACCGCATCCTCGTCGCGTCCGGCCGCGTGGTGGCCGAGCCGCGCAAGCGGCCGAAGTCCAGCCTGCACCGGTTCCAGGCCGGGATGCCCAACGAGCTGTGGCAGTCCGACTTCACGCACTGGCCGCTGCTCGCCACGCTGGACGCGCTGATCGTCTCGTGGCTCGACGACCACTCCCGCAAGCTCCTGAGCGCCAGGTCGTTCCGGAACGTGAACAACACGGTCGTCGAGGACACGTTCCACAGGACGTGCGCCGAGCACGGCGTCCCCGCGGCCGCGCTCTCCGACAACGGCACCGAGTACACCAGCCGGCTCGTCAGCGTCGACCCCAACCACTTCGAGCGCACGCTCGCCTCGATGGGCGTGCGCTTCATGCACGGCAGGCCGGCCCACCCGCAGACCCAGGGCAAGATCGAACGCTACCACCGCACCCTCAAGAAATGGCTCGGCAAGCAGCCCAAGGCCACGAGCCTGGACGAGCTGGACGCCCAGCTCGCCGAGTTCATGCGCGTGTACAACACCGAACGCCCCCACCGCGCGCTCGGCCGGCGCACGCCCGACGAGGCGTACGCGGCCAAGGGCAAGGCCGGCCCCGACCCCGAACTCGCCGAACGGCACCGGCTCGCGGCGATGGCCGAGGCGGAACGGCGCGAAAGGCAGGAGAAGGAGCGCGAACGCGAACGCGCCGCGCGGGGCGCACGGCCGCGCAAAACGCGCAGGCCGCCCGTGACGTGCGGCGCCGACGAGCCGGAACGCACGCTCTCCATCGACCGCAGGGGCTGCTTCACCATGACCATGGCCGGCGCCAGGCGCACCGTCAACACGGGAAAGGCCAACCACGGCCGCAAGGTCACCGCCAAGCTCGAGAAGGGACGGATCCTCGCGTGGGACGCGCAGACCGGCCGGATGCTGGTCGACCAGCCCCTCGACGCCTCACGCGACTACCAGCCCCGGCAAAAGGCCGGACCGGGGGACGGGTGAGACGCAGGCACATGACGCATGTGTCAACCATGCCCCAGGACATACCGTCAACCATGCCCCGACACATGCGTCATTCATGCCCCGAGACATTACA
>NZ_WBVT01000077.1 GCF_009193355.1 Bifidobacterium leontopitheci | reverse complement strand
GGCACGGCGATGGTACTGCACTTGTGAGGGTGTGGGAGAGTAGCACGCCGCCGCATTCACCGTTGGATTGAGGCCTTCCGGTCGAGCAAAGCTCCCGGAAGGCCTCAACCATATCCAAACCCAGAACACCACAAACATGCACAAACAACCCAAGTACTCGGGTCGCACAAACCTTCCTTAGGATTGTTCCAAAGTGTCGCGCAAGCGGGTCTTTTTGTGCGTTCTGGCTTCACACTGCACAGCTGCATGGTCCTGAATCGCAGGAACCGTTCGTCGGCATTGTTGCCGACATAATATCCGTTATCGGATGCAAGCGTAACTGGTCATCCGAATACTTCAATCGCGGCAACCGTACGCAGTCGGTCTTCATCGATGAGGTCACGTCCATATGCGTCAACGAACAGTCCACGGTAGGCGTCCGTGTGCAGGTTGAATCGCAGCGTCCACAATGCCCAGTACACATCCACATGCCGGTCGCTCACGCCCGCGCAATCCAAATCCACGAAACCACTGAACCGCCAATCGTCCAGGATTACGTTCGGCAGGCAATAATCCCCATGAATCAATGCATTCGCCTGCAAGGCCGTCCCATGGTCGCGCACGATCGCATAGATTGCGTCAACTGTCGTGTCCCCGTAGATCTCGGTGTAGAACGACGTATCCCAATGACCGACGTCATGATTGCGCTGCGCTGTCGCAAGATAGTCGCCGAGCCGGCCACGATCGGGACAACCCATGAAGTTCAGCTCATGCAATGCCCGCAGCCGGTGCGCCAGAAGCACGGCCAGTCGTTCCGGCTCGCGCAGGTAGCGTGGCGCGGTGCAGTCTTCGCCAGGAATGCGTGCGGTCACCAGCCAGTCGTGCCCATTGTCGTCAGTGCCGTAGTGCAGCACCGGAGCAGCGAGCTTCTTGTCGTGGAAGTATGCGGTGAGTCGGGCCTCGTGCCGTAGTGTACCGGCCGCTGCGGTTTTGATGAAATAGCCGCCGTTCTTTGCCGAGTAGTACACCCGCGCTTCGGGCGACGAACTGCTGTCGAACAGGCCGCTGTCGGCGATATACGGTCTGACTGCTGCCGGGAGCGGCAATGTCGCGGGATCGATGGGAGTGCGTCGCATGGCTGCCTTCTTGGGATATTTGGGATATTCGATGATGGATACCGCCTATCACGGTATACGGATATGGTTTCGGACAGCGGCCGGGGTTGTGCGACACGCCGTTTGGGGTTGTTGTTTGGTGGTGTGGTGGCTGGTGTTGGGGGTTGTGGGGTGTTGTGGGGGTGTTTTTCCGGTTTTGCGACACGCCGGTGGTTGTTAGTGTTTGCAGTGGTTTTGGGGGTGTGGGGTGTGCCCTGGTTTGCGTTGTGGTGGGGGTTGGTGTAAGTTATTCATTCGCTGCCGCTGAGCGGTCGGGGTTCCTCCTGGTGGGGTTTTCCGGGGCCGGCTTGGCGTGTGGTGGTGGTTTGAGAACTCAAGAGCGTGTTTGTACTGCTTTTTTACAAGCTTTTTTGATTGCCAGTCCATTGGCGGCCCGCCGGTTTGGTGGTGGGTGCCCGAGGGGGTTGAACGCCGATGGGGT
>NZ_WBVT01000076.1 GCF_009193355.1 Bifidobacterium leontopitheci | reverse complement strand
CGTCATTCTTTGACGGCGCCGGCGGCGAGGCCGGACTGCCAGTACTTCTGCAGGCACAGGAACGCGATCACCAGAGGGACGATCGTGATCAGCGAACCCGTGATCACCAGGTTCTGGATCGCCTGGCCGCCCGCCGTCGAGGCTTGGTCCTTCCACTGGTTCAGACCGATCGTCAACGGGTACCAGTTCTCGTCCTTGAGCATGATCATCGGCAGGAAGTAGTTGTTCCACGTCGCCACGATCGTGAACAAGGCCGTCGTCACGATGCCCGGCGCCAACAGCGGCAGGCTGATCGTGCGGAACGTGCGCCACTCGCTCGCGCCGTCCACGCGCGCCGCCTCCAGCAATTCGGTCGGCACGGCCTGCTCGCTGAAGATCCACATCAGGTACAGGCCGAACGGCGAGATGAGCGACGGGATGATCATCGCCCACGGCGTGTCCGTCAGACCGAGCTTGGCGAACAGGAGGAACTGGGGGACCGCCAGCGCGATGCCCGGCACCGAAATCGAGCCGATGATGACCGCGAACACGGCCCTGCGGCCCGGGAACCGGAACTTCGCCAGCGCGTAGCCGCCCATGATCGCCAGCAGGGTCGCGCCGCCGGCGCCCACCACCACGTACAGGAGCGTGTTGACCAGCCAGCGGCCGAACACGCCCCCATGGTACGTGAACACCGTCGTGATGTTGTCCCACAGGGCGAACGACCGGCCGAAGCCCAGGCCGAACGTGGACGTGAAGTCCGCCTGCGTCTTCGTCGCGTTGATCAGCAGGTACACGAACGGGAACAGGCAGTACACGGCGAATATCGCGCACAGGACGGTCATCAGCGTGGACCGGCGCGGGTTCGCCACGTTCGCGAACCCGCTCCTCGCGGCCCTGCGCCGCTCCGCCTTCTCGTCGCGGGCGACCCGCCTCTGGCGCGCCCTCTCCGCCCTCCTGGCGGCCCGCTCCTGCTCCTTCAACCCCTCGGCCGTCAGACGGCCCTCGACTGCTGCTGCGCTCACTTCATCTGCTCCTTCATGCTCTTGAGCTGCACCGCGTACGCGATCGCCATCGTGATCACGGCCATCACGATCGCCAATGCCGCCGCGTAGTTCGCCTGGTTACCGCTGAAGCTCAGGTTGTACGCGTACATGTTCGGCGTGTAGTACGTCGTGATCGCGTTGCCCGGCACCATCGACTGCAGGATGCTCGGCTCGTTGAACAACTGGAACGAGCCGATGATGCTGAAGATCACCGTGATCGCCAGCGACCCCCTCAACTCCGGCAGCTTGATCGACCGGACGATCTTCCACTCCGACGCGCCGTCGATGCTCGCCGCCTCGTACAGGGAATGCGGGATCGTCGACAGCGAACTGTAGAAGATCAGCATGTTGTAGCCCGTGAACTCCCACGTGTTGATGTTCCCGATGCTCGCGAGCAGCACCGACGGGTCGAACATGTCGATATGCGTGCCCAGCAGGTCGTTCAGCGAGCCGACCAGGCCGTACTTCGCGCCGTACACGAAACCCCAGATCAGCGTCGACACCACCGCCGGCACCGCGTACGGCAGGAACGTCGAGATACGGAAGAACTTCGTGCCATGCAGCTTCATCGAATCGATGCACAACGCCATCGCCGCCGCCAAAAACAGCATGATCGGCACCTGCACCACCGTGAACAGGGCCACACGCCACACCGACGACCAGAACAACGGGTCCGCCAGCAGCTTCCCGTAATTCTCCAACCCCACGAACCGGGTGCCCCCGATCATCTGCTTCTTATAGAACGAGATGTACACCGCATACACCAACGGGATGATGAACACGAACACGAACACCACCGCGAACGGCCACATGAACTTCCAACCACGCCAATCCGGCTTGTGCCTATTCACACGAGCCGACGGCGC
>NZ_WBVT01000075.1 GCF_009193355.1 Bifidobacterium leontopitheci | reverse complement strand
GCCGTCTCAGGCGCCTGAGACGGCTCCTCGGACAGGAACATGAATACGAAGCCCGACAGAGTGCCACGCCCGCGTCTCCCCGGCCTCCGCTCGTACCTACGCTGAATCTGCAGGCCCAGCAACGGCCCGCACTCATCCAAAATCGGCTTCAACACAATGCGGTTGAGATTGGAAACCGACTCTGCAGTGGCCTTGGGCACGTCGAGGAGACGGCAGAACTCCTCACGGCTGACCATCCACAGGCCCGTGGAACGGTACTGCTTGGCGCGTCGGTAGAACTCCTTGGCGTACCTCGACCTGAGGCCTGCGAACTCCGCCAGCTCGAACCGCGTGAAATTGCTGGTCAGGTCGTTGAGCAGGAACGCGAATTTCTGATTGACGGACACGGTGAGCGTGGCGGCGCTGGGAAGCGTCCGGAACTCGGTAAACAGGGCGAACTGCACAATGCCGCCCTCCGAATCAGTGAACGTGTAATTCAGCGCTAGGAGCCGGGCGTTCGTCTGCACGATCTTCTCAGCCAGCTCCCGGTTGCTCATCTTGCGGTTGAGGCGCATGAGACGGCGCAGCTCCTCGAACGAGAACACGACCTCCTCGGTGCCGCGCTCCTTCACCCTGGCGGCGATGGCCATGAGCACATCCAGGTTTGAGGCGTCGAACTTCCTCAATGCCACGTTGTTGAACTGGTTGCTGAACTTCACAATCTCATTGACCATGGTGACAGCGTACCATAAATTAAGTACAAAATATATTTATATATCCTCATTCCCCCCCATTTTGTACTCTTTAGTCCCCCATTTTGTACTCTTTAGTCCCCCATTTTGTACTCTTTAGTCCCCCATTTTGTACTCTTTAATACCTCGCAATCCCAGTGTTTCCAAGGCCTCCGGGGCGTCTAAAAGATATTAAAAAGATTATTAAAAGATTAAAAAAGGGAACCAGACCCCTCACGGGGCCGGTTCCAGACCCCCAAAAAATCATCCCCATATCACCTAACTCAGCCGATCTTTTCCTGCGCGCATAGGGGACAGGCAAGCGCAGCGGACGCTGCGCCGCGCATCCACCTAGGAGGTCCCTCATGAACCGGAAGAATCTGATCATCGTCGCTGCCCTGATCGCGCCGAATCTGGTGCCGCAGCTCACGCCGAATCTCTCGGCTGGCGTGCTCGCCATTATCGTCGTCCTGGCGGCGCTGAGCGACCGGCGATAAACGGAAGCAGGGAGGGGCCTCAGGATCAACTGAGGCCCCTCTCATCACGTCATGGCACAACACCAGGCCTCATCCAGCCCCCCATATGCCAGACGCCAGCCCATGAGCAGCACCCATTGCATCCAGGCCAGGCCAGCCAAAGACAGATCGAGATCTCAAACCCCCCTAGAACGCCCTCCCAGACTCAGAAATCACCGATACCGGCACCTAACGAAATCAATGGACTTCTTGCACCCACCCCCTCCGGGGGCCTTGAAATCGTTGGAATTCCAACGATTTCAAGGAACATCTGCAAAAGTGCGGCCGATATCGGCCGCTTTCCATGACCCCAGGGCAGGCACGTCATATCTGAGAACGCCTTCCAAACGCCAACCGGCGCCAGCTAGAATGTTCCGTGAAACACCTGATAATGTTCCATGGAACATTTAAAGCAGGAAGGCGAAACATGAGTCACGGATACGGGGCCCGTCAGCGGATGATCCTGGCCCAGATCGACCGGAGCCCCGGCAAATGGGTGCGGCTCATCCCGCCCGGCCGCTACACACCCGCCGAGGAGGCGTCCACCCGCCGCGCCGCCCGCACACTGGAGGCCCGCGGGGACATCGAGACCAGCCACCGCACCATCGCCGGACACGTCTGGCTCGTGGCAAGGAGGGCCACGAGCCGGGACATCCCCCACGACCTCGACGTGATGCTGCCCCCGGACGACAGGGCCGCCCTGGCGGCGAACTCCGGCACATGGCCCGACACCGCGTCCTGGCAGGCCCACCTCGACGACCTCCGTCGGCAGATGCAGCAGACCCTGTGGGACCAGTGCGTCGCGTCCGGCCTCAGCATGCCCATGGCCCAGACCGCCATCATCGCCATGGGAGGAGGACTGCCCAAACCACCCGGCAAACCCTAGAAGAGGGCGCCCTGACCGTCCTGCGACTCCAGACGTGCCGCCCTCAGGGCCCCGTCGACGGATCCATGCCCACGCAGCAGCTCCAGCGCCCGCCTACGGGCCTCCACCATCGACTCAGGGTCGTCCGGATTACAGGAAAACGCCTCCATGACCCGCTGAACGGCCCTCTCGCTGAACTGCGTCACCGGGGACGGAGAAACATCCCCGGTGGCCGTCTCGGCCGTCTCAGGCGCCTGAGACGGCTCCTCGGACAGGAACATGAATACGAAGCCCGACAGAGTGCCACGCCCGCGTCTCCCCGGCCTCCGCTCGTACCTACGCTGAATCTGCAGGCCCAGCAACGGCC
>NZ_WBVT01000074.1 GCF_009193355.1 Bifidobacterium leontopitheci | reverse complement strand
TTGGTCGTGTGTTTGGTTTAGATTTTGAACAGATGTTTTATTTGTGTGTTCGTGTTTTGTGCGGTAGACGGCACACATGCGTGGGGCGGTCGCGGGGGTGGGGTGGGGGGGGGGGGGAGGGGGGTGGGGGGGGGGGGGGGTGGGGGTGGGATGGTGGTGCGGAGTGCAAAAGGACGGAGAACGGGATGCGGCGGGACGAGCGCAGTCGGAACCCGGCGACAGCCAACGGACGCGAAACGAGGACAAGCGCCAGCCGCAACGCAACGTACTCATAGGGACCGGTACGGGTACGTTCCGTCGAAAATCACAAACGGACCGTACTCGTAGGGACCAGCTCGAGTACGGTCGGTCAACAGAACATGACGAAACGTACTCGTGCAACCGATTAGAGTACGTTTCGTCAACATATATCCAACCGAACGTACCCGTAGAACACGTACGAGTACGGTCGGTCGATAATCCTAAACGGAACGTACTCGTACCACCCCATTCGAGTACGGTCGGTCAGGAAAATGTGACGGACCGTACTCGAAGGGGTCCTCCCGAGTACGGTCGGTCAACAGAACATGACGAAACGTACTCGTATGAGCGCTTAGAGTACGTTTCGTCAACAATCCACCAACGGAACGTACCCGTAGAACACGTACGAGTACGGTCGGTCAGAAAAACACAACGGACCGTACTCGAAACATCATGTACGAGTACGGTCCGTTGAGAAATCCTGACGAACCGTACTCGTAGAGGCCCACTTGAGTACGGTCGGTTGCAATGATGCGGATGGCGGGTGACGCTCCCCCAGTCTTCGCTACGCTCAGCCAGCCCCCTCCACCGAGGGGGCCGAGGAGCGGGACAGTAGCTCTCCACCTCCACCGAGGGGCTGAGAGCAGGGCGCCGCTGCGCCTCGCCAGCGTCAGCTGAAGTCGGCGCCGAGGGCGTCGAGCTTGCCGCGGAAGTCGGCGTAGCCGCGGTCGATCAGCGAGATGCCGTGCACGTCGGACGGTCCCTTCGCCGCGAGCGCCGCGATCAGGTGGCTGAAGCCGCCGCGCAGGTCCGGCACGTCGATGTCGCGGCCGGTAAGCGGCGTCGGTCCGAAGATGACGGCCGAATGCTTGTAGTTGCGCTGCTGGAAGCGGCAGGGCAGCGAGCCGAGGCACTCGCGATACAGCTGAATCGTCGCGCCCATCTGCACAAGCGGCTTGGTGAAGCCGAACCGGTTCTCATACACGGTCTCGTGCACGATCGACAGGCCGTTCGCCTGCGTCAAGGCCACGACGAGCGGCTGCTGCCAGTCGGTCATAAAGCCGGGGTGCACGTCCGTTTCGATGGCGACCGGATGCAGGTCGCCGCCCGGATGCCAGAAGCGGATGCCGCGGTCGGTCACATCGAACTCGCCGCCGACCTTGCGGAACACATTGAGGAACGTCATCATCTCCGGCTGGGTCGCGCCCTTGACGAAGATGTCGCCGTGCGTGGCGAGCGCCGCGGACGCCCAGCTCGCGGCCTCGATGCGGTCGGTGAGCGCCGTGTGCGTGAAGCCCTTCAGCTGCTTGACGCCTTCGATGCGGAACGTGCGGTCCACGTCAACGGAAATGACCGCGCCCATCTTCTGCAGCACGGCGACCAAATCCATGATCTCAGGCTCGATGGCCGCGCCGGACAGTTCGGTCTTGCCTTCGGCGAGCACGGCGGCGAGCAGCGTCTGCTCGGTCGCGCCCACGGACGGGTACGGCAGGTGGATCTTCGCGCCGTGCAGACCCTTCGGCGCGGTGATGTGGATGCCGTCCTTGTGTTCCTTGTCGACGGTCGCACCCAGCTTGCGCAGCGTCTCCAAGTGGAAGTCGATCGGTCGGCCGCCGATGTTGCAGCCGCCGAGCGCGGGGATGAACGCCTCGCCGAGACGGTGCACGAGCGGACCGGAGAACAGGATCGGGATGCGCGACGAGCCGGACAGCGTGTCCACGTCGGCCACGTCTGCCAGCTGCACGTGGGTCGCGTCAATGTTGACGATGCCGTTCGCGCCGTCCACCTCGACGTCCACGCCGTGCAGGCGCAGCAGGTCGGAGACCACGTGCACGTCACGGATCTCCGGCACGTTCTTCAGCACCGAGCGGCCGGGCGCGAGCAGGGCCGCGACCATCGCCTTGCTGACGAAGTTCTTCGCGCCGCGCACCTTGATCGTGCCGTTCAGCGGCTTGCCGCCGACCACGTGCAGGACGTCGTCGTTCGCGGCGTCACTGGTGAACACGCCGTCTTTCGATTCGGTCATCGCCCATACTCCTATTCGCTACTCACTGTTCGCTGCTCGCTGCCGCCGCGACGTTCTCTGCATCGCCGCTGTCGGCAGGTCCGGCCGCGGCTCTCGCACGGCCGGTCGCCTCATCTCGTTTCCGGACTCACAGCATACCCGCAGACCCGCCCGGACGGCAGGACTAGGCAACAGTCTGCCATACGGCTTGTGGTGGGCGCGTGAAGTTCGCGGGAATGCGCTCCCAGCTGATTTCCGGGCGGGGGTGACGGAGGGTCGGGGGTGCGCGGGGTACGCG
>NZ_WBVT01000073.1 GCF_009193355.1 Bifidobacterium leontopitheci | reverse complement strand
GGGCGGGGTCAAGGGCCTGTCAAGAGGGACGGAAACCCCGCATAACGGACCGTACCCGTAGCCGCCGCACGAGTACGGTCGGTTAAGAATTCCCAACAAAACGTACCCAAACCAACCGCTCCCAGTACGGTCGGTTAAGAATTCCCAACGAAACGTACCCGTAGCAGCCGTACGAGTACGGTCCGTTAGAAAATCCCAACGGAACGTACCCGTAGCCGCCATACGAGTACGGTCCGTCAAGAAATCCCAACAAAACGTACCCGTACGCGACCGTACGAGTACGGGCGGTCGCGCGAAGGCGGTCGGCAAGCCGGTAGTATGATACGGTGGCCGCGCAGGCGCACGGACGCACGGGCAGCAAGGCCGGATCAACGAAGCCGGCCATGAAACCGCAGGATCAAAGGAGTCGTCGCATGGACGAAGCGAACGGTCGGATGACGCAGCAGCCGACAACCACCGAGCCGACACTGCGCAAATCGCTGAAAAACCGCCACGTGCAACTGATCGCGCTGGGCGGGGCGATCGGCACCGGACTGTTCTACGGGTCAAGCGACTCGATCTCGCTCGCCGGACCCAGCGTGCTGCTCGCGTACCTGATCGGCGGGCTGGCGATCTTCATGATCGTGCGCGCGCTGGGCGAGATGTCGGTCGAGGACCCGCGCGCGGGCGCGTTCAGCTACTACGCGAGCCGCTACTGGTCGAAGCGCGCCGGATTCGTGAGCGGCTGGAACTACTGGTTCAACTACATCCTCGTGTCGATGGTGGAGCTGAGCGTAGTCGGCACGTTCGTCAACTACTGGTTCCCGGCGATCCCGCGATGGGCGTCGGCGGCGGCGTTCCTCGTGGTGATCGGCGCGGCGAACCTGCTGGGCGTGAGCAAGTTCGGCGAATTCGAGTTCTGGTTCGCGATCATCAAGATCGCGGCCGTGATAGCCATGATCGTCGGCGGGCTGGCCGTGGTGGCGATGGGACTGCCGACGGCGCTGCCCGGAGTGAAGGCGAGCTTCGCGAACCTGTTCACCGTGGACGGCGGGCTGCTGCCGCACGGGCTGATGACGCGCGGCGCTGACGGCACGTGGACGGGCCTGCTCATGGCGCTCGTCGTGGTGATGTTCAGCTTCGGCGGCACCGAGCTGATCGGCATCACCGCAGGCGAAACCGAGGACCCGCGCCGCACGATCCCGCGCGCCACGAACGGCATCATCTGGCGCATCCTCGTGTTCTACATCGGCGCGCTCAGCGTGATCATGGCGGTCGTGCCATGGGATACCATCGACGGCACATCCAGCCCGTTCGTGCAGATCTTCGACTCGGTAGGCGTGCATGCGGCGGCGGGAATCCTCAACTTCGTGTGCCTTACCGCGGTGATGAGCGTCTACAATTCCGGCCTGTACGCGAACTCACGCATGCTGTTCTCGCTGGCCCGCCAAGGCAATGCACCGGCCGCGTTCGGACGGCTCAACCGGCATGGTGTGCCGGTCGCGGGGGTGCTCGTATCGGTCGCCGTCACCGCGGCCGCCGTGGTCGTGGTGTTCCTGTGGCCGGATTTCGCGTTCAACTATCTCATGTCGATCGCCACGATCGCGGGCATCATCAACTGGTCGATGATCATGGTGACTGAAGTGCACTTCCGTCGGCGGGTCGCCGCGGGCGACGGGCCGGGCGAGCTCGCCGGACTGCGCGGCGAGGAGGCGCTCGGGCGGCTGCGGTTCAAACTGCCGTGCGCACGCGTCATGCCCTACGTGGTGTTGGCGTTTCTGGCGATGGTCGTGGTGCTCATGTGCTTCTCGGACGGATACCGGGTGGCGGTGATCGCCGGCGTGATCTGGCTGGCGGTGCTGCTCGCCGCCTATCAGCTCACGCAGGCGCGAAAGCGTGCGTGAGACGCCAGCACGCTGTAAAAGCGCGCGAGTCCGAGTGCCGAATGCCATCAATCATGGTTCCTGGCAGTCAAGGTCTGTGCCGGCAGGCCTCATAGGGCGGCTGTCTGATATCAATCGTCGCGTCATACCGGTGGCAAACAGCCGGATGGCAACGTCACGGTGCCGCTCAGGACTTCTCACCGCTGCTCACCGCGTATCGCCGTCGACGGCTCACCCCTTCACCCGGTTTTAGCTTGTTTTGAGTGCCATTCCGGAGTAGACGGGCATGGGGCGGAGTAGCACGCGCATCTCCCGCTAATCGGCTATTGGAAAATGGCGGTTTTTGGGGTGTCGATATCAGCAAATCCACGTCGATACTTGATCAGACGCCCGCCTACTCCGGAATAGCCCTCAAATCAGGCCGATTCGCGTCCACGCGACTGCCGGTTCGACACGCATGAGCCTTTGGAGAGCCGTTTCCCCTCCCAGGTCACGGGCTGATTGCGAAAATACCGGTCAAGCTGACGGTTTTCCATCCCGATGGCACGATACTGGCGACGGCAATCGGCAAGCTTCTCCACGGGAATGCACGGCAACGCCCTCACCGATGTATCGAGCGCCTTGGAGAACAGGCGGGCAATATCATCCGCGAGCGCATCCCGCGACTCGGGAGTGCGCAACCGGCCTTTGGTGACCTCCATGACCTCCCAACCGTCGCTTCTCCAACCGCCGCGTTTCTCTTTGTCATGCTCGCCCTGCCGCGCATCGGTCATATGGAACATGCCATCGTATTCGAGAATCACCCGCAACTCCTCATACACCACATCACCATGCCACGAACGCCCGCGCGAGACGATTTCCCGGTTCACGTCCCCCGATCCGAGACCACGGCATGCCGCCAGCAAACGCAGTTTGGTCTCATACGATGAATCTGTGTCCTCACGCATCAGCGGGATGGCGGCGATCAGCTTGGCGCGGCCGGGGAAACCGCCGTGATACGCGACAAACGCGATGACCGCCTCCTTGGTCGTGTGCTTCTGGGCGCCACGCCGCATCATGCAGTCGCCGAGAATCACCAGTTCGTAGAGGTCCAGCACCGACGCCATTTGCGCGAGCGCCAGCTCCGGGGAGACCACGCCGAAATCCGCAGCCGCAGCCGACGTCTCCTCCATCAGCAACGCCTCGTCCACCACGTGCAGCCGCACCCCCTTCAATGCCCTGCGCTGAGCGTTCGACCCGACTGCCACATGCATCGCAGCCGCGTCGAATCCGGCCCGGAATCGCTCCGGCACCTCAATGCCGAGCAACTTGAGCGCCGATACATGACTGGCGACGAGCGGCAAGCCGGTCCGACGCGACAGATCATGGAACCGCGCATATTCCTGCGCCTGAGCCTCGGCCAGCTGCCGTTCGGCGATGAATCCGTGCAGGCCGGCCCCATCCATCGCCTGCAAACCGGAGGACGGTTGCCCCTCCCTCACCGCGTCAGCGCCGGCCGTGCCTGTGGCGCTCGTCAATCCGTGATTCTGCTTCATGATCGAACCCTATGCCAGTCCGGCCGCAGATTCCAGCTGCGCGCATGCCTTTTTGTGTAGTCTCGGCCAGCCCGTGCGCCGCCGCGCCCAGATCGTGTCGCGCGAGGAGTGCGCCATCATGGCCGAGCCCACGAGACATCT
>NZ_WBVT01000072.1 GCF_009193355.1 Bifidobacterium leontopitheci | reverse complement strand
TTTATAATCTTTTATAATTCGATACCAAATCTCGCCCTACCCACCTCACTTGACCCCCGGCCGTGATACCATAAGCCCCGTTGTCAGACGATGATCCGTTATCAGCGGGGAGTCTTTCGGAAGAACAGCCCAACGGAACCGCGCTCGACCGCATGCCGCGCGAACGCACGCTCCGCCAAGCCCAGTAGAACCGACGGGGCCGGCCCGACACAGCCGGACTCAAGCGGTCGCCACTGCGCCCGGCGCATCAGCCGGAACGCACAGGCGACAAGCGAGGTGGTACCGCGGTGACGCACGCGCCGAACATGACGCCCGTCATCGTCCTCGTAGGCGGAAGCGACGATGAACGTCGCGGCCGGCCGCGAGGCTCGCCGCAACGCTCACACCGAACTCCCGCAGGACCAGAGCAACCAGCGACGAGGAGAGACATGGTGAGCGAAACCACCAATCATGTGTATCCCAAGGCGAACGAGGGCGGCGAGACCGCGAACGTCACGCCGAATCCCAGCTTCCCCGACCTCGAGGTGAAGACCCTCGACTATTGGGACAAGGACGACACCTTCCAGAAGTCCATCGAACGCAACCCGTCCGGCGACCACAGCCAGAACGAGTTCGTGTTCTTCGACGGCCCGCCCTTCGCGAACGGTCTGCCGCACTACGGCCACCTGCTGACCGGCTACGCGAAGGACGTGATCCCGCGCTACCAGACCATGAAGGGCCGCCGCGTCAACCGTGTGTTCGGCTGGGACACGCACGGCCTGCCCGCCGAGCTCGAGGCGCAGAAGGAGCTTGGCATCGACTCGGTCGACCAGATCGAGAAGATGGGCATCGACAAGTTCAACGACGCCTGCCGTGCCTCCGTGCTCAAGTACACGCGCGAATGGCAGGACTACGTGCACCGTCAGGCCCGTTGGGTCGACTTCGAGCACGGCTACAAGACGCTGAACATCCCGTACATGGAATCCGTGATGTGGGCGTTCAAGCAGCTCTACGACAAGGGCCTCGCCTACCAGGGCTACCGCGTGCTGCCGTACTGCCCGAAGGACCGCACGCCGCTGTCCGCGCACGAGCTGCGCATGGACGCCGACGTGTATCAGGACCGTCAGGACACCACCGTCTCCGTCGCCGTCAAGCTGCGCGACGAGGACGCGTACGCCGTCTTCTGGACCACCACGCCGTGGACCGTGCCCACCAACTTCGCGATCGTCGTCGGCGCCGACATCGACTATGTCGAGGTCCAGCCCACCGAGGGCAAGTTCGCCGGCAAGAAGTTCTACCTCGGCAAGGACCTGCTGCCGCACTACACCAAGGAGCTCGGCGAGGACTACAAGGTCGTGCGCGAGCTCAAGGGCTCCGAGCTGGCCGGCCGCCGCTACTGGCCGGTCTTCCCGTACTTCGCGGGCGAGACCGCCGAGTCCGAAGGCCACGTGCCCGGCCCGAACGGCTACACCATCTTCACCGCCGATTACGTCGACACCGTTGAAGGTACCGGTCTCGTGCATCAGGCTCCCTACGGCGAGGACGATATGAACACGCTCAACGCGAAGGGCATCAAGAGCACCGACGTGCTCGACGCCGGCTGCCGCTTCACCGCGCAGTGCCCCGACTACGAGGGCCAGTTCGTGTTCGACGCCAACCTGCCGATCCTGCGCAACCTGCGCGCCGGCGACGGTCCGCTCGCCCAGATCGACGAGGACAAGCGCGCGATCCTCTTCCAGGAGAAGAGCTACGTGCACTCCTACCCGCACTGCTGGCGCTGCGCCACGCCGCTCATCTACAAGCCGGTGAGCTCCTGGTTCGTCTCCGTCATCAAGATCAAGCCGCGCCTGCTCGAGCTCAACCAGCAGATCAACTGGATCCCGGAGAACGTCAAGGACGGCCAGTTCGGCAAGTGGCTCGCCAACGCGCGCGACTGGTCCATCTCGCGCAACCGCTTCTGGGGTTCGCCGATCCCCGTGTGGGTCTCCGACGACCCGAAGTACCCGCGCGTGGACGTCTACGGCTCGCTCGAGGAGCTCAAGCGCGACTTCGGCGACTACCCGCGCGACAAGGACGGCAACATCAACATGCACCGTCCGTGGATCGACAACCTGACCCGCGTGAACCCGGACGACCCGACCGGCAAGAGCCACATGCACCGCATCAGCGACGTGCTCGACTGCTGGTTCGAGTCCGGATCCATGTCGTTCGCCCAGTTCCACTACCCGTTCGAGAACAAGGAGAAGTTCGAACAGCACTTCCCGGCCGACTATATCGTCGAATACATCGGCCAGACGCGCGGCTGGTTCTACCTGCTGCACGTCATGGCGACCGCCCTGTTCGACCGTCCGGCGTTCAAGAACGTGATCTGCCACGGCATCGTGCTCGGCTCCGACGGCCAGAAGATGTCCAAGCACCTGCGCAACTATCCTGACGTCAACGGCGTGTTCGACAAGTACGGTTCCGACGCGATGCGCTGGTTCCTCATGTCGTCCCCGATCCTTCGCGGCGGCAATCTCATCGTCACCTCCGAAGGCATCCGCGACACGGTCCGCCAGGTCATGCTGCCGCTGTGGAGCTCCTACTACTTCTTCACTTTGTACGCCAACGCGGCGCACGAGGGCGCCGGCTTCGACGCCCGACCGCTCACCGCCGACGAGGTGGCAGGCCTGCCCGAGATGGACCGCTACCTGCTGGCGCGTCTCAACAAGCTCGTCGCCGGCGTGCAGAAGTCGCTCGACGAGTTCGCGATCTCCGACGCCTGCGATGAGGTCAGCGACTTCATCGACATGCTCACCAACTGGTACATCCGCAACACGCGCGACCGCTTCTGGAACGAGGACGCGAACGCGTTCAACACGCTGTACACCGCGCTCGAAGTGCTGTGCCGTGTGATGGCGCCGCTCGCCCCGATGGAGACCGAGACCATCTGGCGAGGCCTGACCGGCGGCGAGTCCGTGCATCTGGCCGACTGGCCGTTCCTGAAGGACGAGAAGACCGGCGAGACCACCGAGCTCGGCCGCGTGCTCGTGGCCGACGACAAGCTCGTCGCCGCCATGGAGAAGGTGCGCGAAGTCGTCTCCGGCACGCTCTCGCTACGCAAGGCCCAGCAGATCCGCGTGCGCCAGCCGCTCGCCAAGCTGACCGTGGTCGCCGAGGACGTGGCCGCCGTCAAGCCGTACGCCGAGATCCTCAAGTCCGAGCTCAACGTGAAGGACATCGAGTTCTGCACGCTCGAGGACGCCTCGTCGCAGGGTCTCAAGATCGTGCACGAGCTGCGCGTCAACGCGCGCGTGGCCGGCAAGCGACTGCGCAAGGACGTCCAGTTCGCCATCAAGGCGTCCAAGACCGGCGCCTGGCATGTGGACGCGGCCGGCACGCCGGTCGTCGAGACGCCGAACGGCGAGATTGCGCTTGAGACCGGCGAGTACGAGCTCATCAACCGTGTTGAGGAGACCGACGCGGCCGAGGCTGCGGCGTCCGTGTCCGCTGCGCTTCCGACCGGCGGTTTCGTGATCCTCGACACCGCCCTCACCGACGACCTGATCGCCGAAGGCTACGCGCGCGACGCGATCCGCGCCGTGCAGGACGCCCGCAAGGACGCCGGACTCGACATCGCCGACCGCATCATGCTGGAACTCACCGTTCCCGCCGCCGACGCGCCCAAGGCCGAGCAGTTCCGCGACCTCATCGCCCACGAGACGCTCGCCGAAGGCGGCGTCACCATCGTGGCCGACGCCGGCGCCAAGGAGCTCGGCGTCAAGGTCGCCAAGGCCTGACGGCAGTCTGACGGCGGACGGTAGATAGCCGCCGTTGCTTCGAGGGGCACCTGACCAACGTCAGGCGCCCCTCGTCGTATGCCACCACAAGTACGTTTCGTCTTCTGCTTTGCCCCCTCGGTGGAGGGGGCTGTCGCGGCCATAGGCCGTGACTGGGGGAGCGTCACCCGTTTGACCGACCGTACTCGGACGGACTGTTCCGAATACGGTCCGTTGAAAAAACTCAACCGACCGTACTCGAACGGGCCGTTCCGAGTACGTTCCGTTTCCTGTTTTGGCACCCTCGGTGGAGGGGGCTGTCGCGGTCATAGGCCGTGACTGGGGGAGCGTCACCCGCTTGACCGCCCGTACTCGGGGTAGCGGTTACGAGTACGTTCCGATGCTCCTATACATTGTCAAGCTGTTGCGCGTGTTGTGTCGGGGTGGTGATGGAGTGGATCCATTGGGTGGCGCGTTGTTCGAGTTCGGGCAGGTCGCGCACGCCCCGCTCG
>NZ_WBVT01000071.1 GCF_009193355.1 Bifidobacterium leontopitheci | reverse complement strand
ACTGGAACACCAAACGACGCCAGGAACGGCTGGGGGGACTGACCCCGGAGGAATTCCGGGACACGTTCCCCACAGCCCGGTCTGGTACCCTTTAATAAACCACGTCCAACTTTTGGGGCGCAGTTCAACCGAGGGGGCCAAGGGCGGTCATACCGTCCGCCTTACCCTGCACGCGGACAGCCCCTGTACCGAGAAACGTGTTTGCGTCTGCAGTAAGGTAAGGCCCCGATATGAAAAACTCCCCCTCCCCGTTGCCGGGGAGAGGGAGTCGATAGGAGGAGAAGATCATCCCCGGCCGTCACCGGCCGGGAAGGTCAGCTTACTTGACCGTGAAGCCCTGATCCTTGCCGTAGTCCTGCAGGGCCTTCTGCCAAGCGGCCACGCCATCGCTCAGCTTCTGGTTGCCGGTGTAGGACTTGCCGACGTAATCGCCGAAGATGGTGCGGGCCTTGACCTCGAAGGGCAGGAACTGGTAGTCGGAGGAGACGTTCTCAGCGGCCTGCGCGAGGACCTCGTTGTACTTCTGACCACCGAAGTAGTCCACGTCCTTGCCTTCGGAGTTCTTGACGGTGGTGGCGTTCTTGAAGGAGTCGGACTCCATGGAGGCCTTGTCAGCCGGGAATGCGCCGCCGGCCACACGGGTGGCCACGCCGTCGCCGTGGTTCGCGTACTCGATGAACTGCCACGCGGCGTCGGCCTTGGTGGAGGACTTCAGGATGGCGAGCGAGGAACCGCCGTTCTCGGAGTTGGTCGCGGAGCCGTCAGCGGTCGGCATCTGGGCGACACGCCACTTGCCGGCACCGTCAGCGGCGGAGTTCGCCAGGTTGGCGGGCATCCAGGCGCCGGTGAGCAGGGAGGCGATGGTGCCGTCGACCATGCCCTTGAACCAGTCCTCGGACCAGCCGGTGGTCTTGGTGTCGAGCAGGCCCTCATCGAGCAGCTTCTGCCAGAACTCGTTGAACTTCTGGACGTTCTTGTCGCCGGTGAGGTTGATGGTCACCTCGGAGCCGTCATCGGAGGTCTTGAACGGCTGGCCGCCGGCGAGCCACGTCATCGAGTCGTAGAAGCCGGCGTCGCCGGTGTCGGACGTGATGTAGTAGTTGTCGCCGAGGGCGTGGATCTTCTTGGCGGCCTGGTAGTAGTCGTCCCACGTCTTGATCTTGGTGGCGTCGACGCCGGCCTTGTCGAAGACGTCCTTGTTGTAGAAGAAGGCCATCGGGCCGGAATCCATCGGCAGGCCGTAGACCTTGCCGCCGACCTGGACGGAGGACCACGGGCCGGGGGTGTAGAAGCTGTCGTAGCCGGAGGTCTTGTCGGTGATGTCGAGCAGGTTGTCCTTGATGGCGTACTGCGGGATGGCGTAGTACTCGACCTGGGCGACGTCAGGGGCGCCCTTGCCGGCGGAGATGGCGTTGTCGAGCTGCTGGTATTCCTTGGTGTTGGTGCCGACGTTCTTGAGGTTGACCTTGATGCCGGTCTTCTTCGTGAAGTCCTTGGCGACCTGGGTCAGCGTGGGCTCCCAGGCCCACACGGTGATCTCCTTGACGTCCTTCTCCTGAGTCGGCTGCGAGGAGCCGCTGTCGGAACCGCACGCCGCGACGCTGACCAGCATCGCAACGGCACCGGTGAGAGCCAGTGCCTTCTTGCCCATCGTGAACTTCATCGTTCCATTTCTCCTTCCTTCAGCCGTCGTCGTGACGGTTGATGAAACAATTTCGTTCTGCTCACATCCATCCGCATCCAGCCGGGGACCGGTGCTTGGTCCGCCGCCCCTCGGCTGCGAGGTTGTCATCGTCAACGATGTTAGATGAATGATTGCGATAACATCTTGTATTATACACGCATTCCAAAGAATGCAAAATCAAAGCGGCGTATGTCCGCGTGTTGCGCAGACATACGCCGCTTCATAGCGCTTAAAACACTGACAATTCAGCGTTTTATCGTTTCACTACCACCACGCCGTTCGGCGCGATGGTCACGTTGCCATCCTCGGCCTGCGCGTCGGCGAGCGACGCGACGACGATCTCGCCCTCGGCCGACACGGTGACCGGATCATGGGTGCGGTTGAACAGGAACTCGAAGTGACGGTCCCCGGCCTCATCCGTACGCTCCACGCGCAGCACGCGGCCGTCGCCCTTCAACTCCTCGAGGCCGAGGGCCTCAAGCATGGCAGGCAGGCTCTTGGCCAGGCCTTCGCGGCCCAGACGGCAGCCCACGTAGGCGCTGCGGCCGTCACCGAAGTCGTTGACCACGATGGCCGGCACGCCGTTCATGCCGATCCACGGCTCGCTCTGATAGCTCGCGAGCACGCGGGCGCTGTCGGCGGTGGAGGTGATCACGTCGGCGAAGTCGTGCGCGGTCGTGCCGTTGTCGAGCGCAAGGCGGTCGGGCGTGCCCGGCAGGTCGTCGCCCATCGGGTAGAACTCCTCGACGCGCACGCCGACGACGTCACGAATCGAGCCCGGATAGCCGCCCAGCCAGATGTGGTCGTTCTCGTCCGCAAGTCCCGTGTAGTAGGTCACGAACAGCCTGCCGCCGTTCGCCACGTAGTCGCGCACCCGGCGGCTCGTCGCCTCGCTGAGCAGGTAGACGGACGGCAGCACGGCGGCCTTGTAGGTGTCCCAGTCGGAACGCACGGGCACCACGTCGGCGGTGATGCCATTGTCGGCGAGGGCGCGGAACCAGTCGAGCGGCTCGGTCCAGTGGCGCACCTGCTGGCTCGGCGTGGCGGTGTGCTCGGTGGCCCATTCGGACTCGTAGTCGAACACGACGGCGACCTTGGCCTTGTCGAGCTTCGTGCCCAACACGCCGGCTTCGGACAGGCGGCCGAGGTCGACGCCCAGCTCGCACACGTCACGGAAGATCTGCGAGTCGGCGCCCGCGTGCGGCACCATGGAGGAATGCCACTTCTCGGCGCCCGCCTTGGACTGGCGCCACTGGAAGTAGCAGATGGCGTCGGCGCCCATGGCGACCTGCGCGAGCGAATCACGCACCACGGAGCCAGGCTCGGCGCGATAGTTGATCGGACGCCAGTTCACCGCGGACGTGGAGTGCTCCATCTGGAACCACGGCTGCTTGCGGGCGATGCCGTCAACCAGCGAGGCCGAATAGGCGACCTCGTCGAAGTGCGCCTCGCCGGGGGTGAAGTAGTGGTCGTTCGAGACGAAGTCGACGTCGGCGCCCCAGTCGTCATAATCGAGCAGCGAGCCGCCGGCGGAGACCATGAAATTCGTGGTGAGCGGACGTCCCGGCGTGATCTCCTCGAGCGTGTCGCGTTCGGCGATGTAGAACTCCTTGAGCGCGTCCGAGCTGAACCGCTTGTAGTCGAGCAGCTTGCCGGGGTTGATGAAGTTGCCGTCGCCGATGTAGCGCGGCGGGATGATCTCGGAGAAGTCGTTCATCCGCTGCGCCCAGAACGCGGTGCCCCAGGCGTCGTTGACCGCGTCGATGGTCTTGTAGCGCTTGCGGCACCACTTCTGGAAGGCGCGCAGCGCATCGTCCGAATAGTCGAAGCGGTTGTGGCAGCCGTACTCGTTGCTCACATGCCAGGCGACCACATACGGGTTGTCCTTGTAGTGTTCGGCCATCGCGCGGCACAGGGCAAGCGCGTAGTCGCGGAACACGGGGCTCGTCGGACGCCAGTGCTCGCGGGCGCCCGGCCAGACGGTGTCGCCGCGCTCGTCCTTCCACAGGACCTCCGGGTGCGCCTGCGTGAGCCACATCGGCGGCGAGGCGGTGGCGGAGGCGAGGTCGACGGCGATGCCGGCGCGGCCGAGCTTGTCGATGATGCGGTCGAGCCAGTCGAAGTCGTACTCGCCTTCACGCGGCTCGATCTTCGCCCACGAGAAGATGCCGACCGAGACCAGGTTCACCCCGGCCTTGAGCATCAGCTCGATGTCTTCATCCCAGACCGACTCGGGCCACTGGTCGGGGTTGTAGTCGCCGCCGTACCAGATGCGGGCTTCGGCGCCCTTGAGCGGCTGCGGCCAGCTGTGTTTTCTGCGTTTTGTCATTGGTGATACTCCATTGTGTGGTTCATGGGTTGCCCGGTTCGGCTGCGGTTGCCGCCGCCCCGCCGGACAGAACCGGTATGCCGGATCATCATCCACGTATGCAAGGTGCCGGAACGGTCAGGCGATCGTCCCGGCACACTCATGAGCGTCCCCCGGATTGATGGTCCGTTACCGGCACGTCATTCTTTGACGGCGCCGGCGGCGAGGCCGGACTGCCAGTACTTCTGCAGGCACAGGAACGCGATCACCAGAGGGACGATCGTGATCAGCGAACCCGTGATCACCAGGTTCTGGATCGCCTGGC
>NZ_WBVT01000070.1 GCF_009193355.1 Bifidobacterium leontopitheci | reverse complement strand
ACCCCATCGGCGTTCAACCCCCTCGGGCACCCACCACCAAACCGGCGGGCCGCCAATGGACTGGCAATCAAAAAAGCTTGTAAAAAAGCAGTACAAACACGCTCTTGAGTTCTCAAACCACCACCACTCAGCCAACCATCAACCTTCTCGGAAGAGAGCCAACCGCTGACCGGCAGCGAATGAATAATCTACACAAGCGAAGCCCGACACGCAAATCGGCATGACATGACCACGCCAAAACCGTTGAAACGACAACGTTCCATCGGCGTGTCGCAAAACCACCCCAACGCGTCGGTTCCAGCATACAGCCGCCAGTGTTACACGCAGGAAACCCCACATGACCGACACATGAACAACCAAACAACAACCCGGCAACGGCAATCCCTACGCAGCCCCTCCCGCAGCCCACGCAACGCAACAAGGGCCGCCAGACCCCATACGGTCTGACGGCCCTTGCGCTGCGGGCGATCCGAATCCGTTTCGGCTCCGGCCCCACGCCTTACCGACGCCACGGCCAAGCCGCCGGCCGCGCTACCAGCCGGATCACCGAATCACCACTCGGCAGCGTCGCATCACCTGGCTTCCTCAAGCTCGGCCGCGGCCTTGGCATGACGCTCGGCGAGCTCGGCCTTGATCTGCGGCTCCATCTTCTCGAAGCGACGGTAGAAGAGCATGATCACGCCGACGATGACGTAGACGATGACCGGCAGCCAGATGAAGCAGAAGCTGATCGCGTTCTGCGCGGCGGCGGACTGGACGTCCTTGGTGGCGTCGTAGCCGGCGGCACCCATGATCTCGAGCGGCAGGAAGGCGCCGAAGCCGGAGCCGACCTGGATGCAGAACGCGGAGCCGACGGCGGTCAGGAAGCCTGCCGCGTGAATGCCGGTCTTCCACTCGCCGTAATCCACGGTGTCGGCGAGCATGCCGAACGGCATGCCGATGGCGATGGCGGCGCCGAGCACGCCGACGGTCCAGAAGATGACCAGCAGCGGCACGTTGTGGCCGGCGAGCGGCATGAGCGCCTGGCCGACACCGCCGATGACGAGGCCGATGAGCATGGTCAGGGTCTTGTTCTTGGTCTTGTTGGCGATGATCGGCATGGCGATGGTGCCGAGCAGGCCGAGCACCTGGACGCCGTTGAACAGCGAGGTCAGGTCGCGGTTGTTGAGCACGTACTGCGCGTAATACGTCGACACGCCGTTACGGGTGGATTGGGCGATCCAGTAGATGAGGAAGGCGACGACGAGGATGATCCACGGCCAGTTGCCCTTGGCTGCCTTGAAGGAGTCCTTCAGCGGAATCGGCTTGTTGAGTTCGGGGTGGTAGTTGTGCTCGGTGAGGTTCTTGAAGGAGAACAGGAGCAGCACGATGGCGACGACGCCCCAGATCGCAGTGACGATCATGAAGCCGGTCTTGTCGCCGCCGCCGAAGTGGACGCCGAACCAGCCGACCAGCGGGATGGTGAAGGACGAGGTGATGAAGGAGCCGATCTGGCCGCCGGCCATGCGGAACGAGTTCGCGTTGTTGCGCTCGGTCGGGTCGTCGGTGAGGTTCGGCAGGATTGCGGTGATCGGGGTCTGGATGCCCGTGTAGACGGCGCCGGCGGCCAGGATGTAGGTGATCAGCGCGTACCAGAACTTCGGTGCGCCGTCAGGCAGGCTCGGGGCGGTGAACGCGATGAACACGGTCACCGCGAACGGCACGCACAGCCAGAGGAACCACGGGCGGGACTGGCCCCACTTGGTGTTGGTGTGGTCGACGATGGAGCCCCACACGACGGCGGAGATCGCGTCGGCGAAGCGGGCGACCAGCAGGATGGTGCCCGCGCCGATCGCGCCGGCGGCCGGGATGTGGAACACGTTCGTGTAGAAGTACATGATGTACGACGAGATCGTCACGTACAGCAGGTTGCCTGCCATGTCGGTGAAGGAGTAGGCGATCTTCTCCTTCGTGGTCAGCTTGATCGCCTTGGCGGCGGTCGAAGCGCTCTGAGTTGCGGTGCTCATTGCTTTCCTTCTTCGTTGAGGCCGGTCACGTCGGCGGCCGGCTGGTGGTTGGATTGTTGGTTTTGGGTATAAGGCCCCCTTTCCCCCGCGGAAGGACAACGGTAAAAAAACAGTCGGGGGAAGGGGAGCACGTCTTTCGGTTATGTGGGCTACGCGGTTATACGGCGAAGCGCCCGGCGAGGCGCGGCCGGCGTCAGAAGTCGGAGTCGAACCACACCTGCATCTGGCCCACCTCGCGGTTGGCCCAGGCGTAGTACGGCACGAGCTTGAGGTCGTAGGACTTCTCGCCGACCGGGTGTTCGCTCACGTCCGCGTACAGCGGGAAGTCGGCGTCGTCGTGCGTGCGTTTGACGGCCGGCAGCGTGATGACCTCCACGCCGTCGAGCTCGCCGAAGTGGTATTCGGCCTTCGCCTTCTCGGCGCTGCGGCTGTCGAGGCGGTAGTTCCACAGCGGGGCGGAGTTGTCGGCTTCCTCGGCGCAGTACACGACCGGGCCGCGCATGACGGCGACCTTGCCGGCGTCATGGCGGTTGAGGGTCGTCGAGCGCATGAACTTGACGGCCATGTCGAGGTCGAGCGTGATCTCGGTGGTGCCGGCGGTGACTTCGATGGAGACGAAGCCGTTGTCGACGGGCAGACGGCGGGCGTCCTCGCCGTTGACGGTCATCTCGTGGCGGCTGGCGGACCATGACGGGATGCGCACCAGGAATTCGACCGGATCGGCGCCGTCGGGCACGGTGACGGTGAATTCGATGTGGCCGTCCCACGGGAAGTTGGACTTCTGCGAGACCTTGACGCCGTCGAAGAACTCCGCGTCGTTGGCGATGAACTGGTGGGCGACGATCTGGCGCTTGTCCTCGTGGACCGTGTACAGGTAGCGGTCCACGGAGGCGATGAGGCGCGCGATGTTGGCCGGGCAGCAGGCGCAGCCGAACCATTCGGCGCGGTGCATGAGCACGTGGTAGCGGTCCGGGTTGTGCTCGGTGGCCTCGGGGTCGGCTTCGAGGGCGTTGACGTAGTAGAAGTGCTTGCCGTCGAGCGCGATGCCGGCGATCGAGCCGTTGAACAGCTCCTTTTCGAGCACGTCGGCGTATTCGCCTTTGGTTTCGAGCTCGAGCATCTGGCGGGCGAGGAAGCTCATGGCCACGGAGGCGCAGGTCTCGCCGTACATGGTGTCGTTCGGCAGGTCGTAGTCGTAGGTGAACGCCTCGCCCACGTGCGTGGAGCCGACGCCGCCGGTGATGTACATGCGGCGGCGCACGATGTTGGCCCACAGCCGCTTGGCGGTCTCCTCGAGCTCCTTGTCGCCGGTCAGCCGGGCCACGTGGGCGACGCCGGTAAGCATGTAGCCGACGCGCACGGCGTGGCCTTCGGCGGTCTTCTGCTGGCGGATCGGGCGGGCGGTCTGCGTGTATTCGTGGGTCCAGCCGCGCATCTGCGGGAAGATGTCGGTGGAGCCGTCGCCGATCTTGGCGTTCTGCTTGTCGTAGAAGCTGGGGTCCTTGCCGCGCACGTCGATGAAGAACCGGGCGAGGTCGAGGTACTTGCGCTCGTGGGTGACCTCGTAGAGGCGGGCGAGCGCGAGTTCGATCTCCGGGTGGCCGTCGGCGCCGGGGATCTTGCCGTCCTTCTCGTCGCCGAAGTTGGCGTCGAGGCATTCGGCCATCTTCTTGGCGACGTCGAGGGCCTGCTCGTTGCCGGTGACCTCGAAGTACGCGACGGCAGCCTCGATGTAGTGGCCCATCACGTACATTTCGTGGGACTGCTGGATCTGGGTGAAGCGTTCGCGGTCCTTGAACGCGCCGGACTTGATGATGTACGGGGTGTCGAGGTAGCCGTCCTCGCGCTGGGCGCGGGCGATGAGGTCGACGAGCTTGTCGCAGAGCTCGCGGAGCTGCTCGTCGGGCTCGTAGGCGAGCGCGTAGGCGGCCTCCTCGAGCCACTTGTACACGTCGGAGTCCTGGAAGACGAAGCCTTTGAACTCGCCGTCCTCGTCGCCGGCGGCGATGCGCAGGTTGCGCACCGCGCGGCTGTAGTGGTAGTCGATGTCCTGCTTGGCGCCCGAGGGGTCGCGCGGGATGTCGATCTTCTGCTCGTCGTTGATGACCGCCCACTGGTAGGGGATCACCTCTTTGGCGACGTTCTCGCGATACCTGCGCCAGAAGGGCGAGGTCACCGTCACCTTGGTGCTCATCCGTGCCGTCCTTTCCGCATCGAATCAGTGATGCCATCCGCTTGTTTCGGCACCGGCCGGGCGACTTGCAGCTGCGCAACTCCTTGTCGCCGGGCCGGCATCTGAGATGATGGTATGGGAACGCCGGCGGCCGCGGCGGCCGGTCCTTGCGAATGCGAAAATTTTCCCACCGTGTTTATTTATCTGATGGGTTGAGTGGCGACGCTGACGCTCGCACCATGCGTGGTGTTGTTTGAAAACCTACGCGTGGGAGGGGACTTCAGCGTGTGGCGCGTCGTGCGGCGCGTTTGCGG
>NZ_WBVT01000007.1 GCF_009193355.1 Bifidobacterium leontopitheci | reverse complement strand
AACACTGGCACTGCTACCCTTGACCATGGAGGCTCCTTCGCTAGAACGGATAGGTTTAAGGCACCACCCATTCTGCCTAGAAGCCTCTCGTCATATCAACCCACCCATCAAAACAACAAACACGGTCGCCACACGGCCCTTTGTTGATTCACGGGGTATGCTACACTGAAAATTTGTGTGTGCCACACGGTCGATGCCGCAGTCGCAGGCGGCGGAGGCCAAGGATTATCGTCTACCGGCACGCATGTACATCGCGTCATGCCCGCGACGGTCTGTGTCGGTCGGCCAAGCTTACAGCTCGGCTGCATGCAGATGCGCATGACCAGGCAATAACCGACAAGAAAGGCAAGTGCAATGGCACAGATCACGATGAGCGAAATGCTCAAGGCCGGCGTCCACTTCGGTCACCAGACCCGTCGTTGGAACCCCAAGATGAAGCAGTACATCTTGATGGAGCGCAACGGCATCCACATCATCAACCTGTTCAAGTCCCTGGACCTGATCGACAAGGCCTATGACTTCATCAAGGCCACCGTCGCCCACAACGGCACCGTGCTGTTCGTCGGCACGAAGAAGCAGGCTCAGGAGGCCGTGAAGAACCAGGCCACCCGCGTGAACATGCCGTATGTCTCCGAGCGCTGGCTCGGCGGCATGCTGACCAACTTCCAGACCGTCTCCAAGCGAGTCTCCCGCCTCAAGGAGCTCGAGGAGATGGACTTCACCGACGTGCACGGCTCCGGTCTGACCAAGAAGGAGCTCCTCCTGCTCGAGCGCGAGAAGGACAAGCTGGAGAAGCAGCTCGGCGGTATCCGCAACATGGGCCGCACCCCGTCCGCCATGTTCGTGGTCGACATCAACAAGGAGGCCCTGGCCGTCGAGGAAGCCCACAAGCTGGGCATCCCGGTCGTCGCCCTGGTCGACACCAACACCGATCCGGAAGCCGTGGACTACCCGATTCCGGCCAACGATGACGCCATTCGCGGCATCGAGCTGCTGACCACGCTCATGGCCGACGCCGTGGCCGATGGCCTGCTGGAGCGTTCCGGCAAGGCCGAGAAGGCCGAAGGCGACGCCGCCGAGCAGCCGATGGCCGCCTGGGAGAAGGACCTGCTGACCGAGGGCAACGCCGAGCAGCAGGCCGAGGCCCCCGCCGCTGAGGCCGAGAAGGCCGAGTGACCGTCCACCCTGTAGTATGGGAGATGCACAACACGTCTCCCGTACTGCGGGGGACATATCTACACGAGGAGACACATCAATGGCAGCAATCACTGCAGCTTTGATCAAGCAGGTGCGCGAAGACACCGGCGCAGGCATGCTGGACGTCAAGAAGGCCCTGACCGAGGCCGAGGGCGACGTCGCTCGCGCCAAGGAGATCATCCGCGCCAAGGGCATCCAGGCCGCTGGCAAGCGCGAAGGCCGCAAGGCCCAGGAAGGCACCATCGCCTCCAAGGTCGACAAGGGCGCCGAAGGCGAGACCGGCTACGCGGTCGAGCTGAACTCCGAGACCGACTTCGTGGCCAAGACCCCGAAGTTCGTCGAGTTCGCCGACACCGTGCTCGGCTACGCCGTCGAGTCCGGTGCGAACAACGCCGAGGAACTGCTCGCGGCCAAGGCCGAGGACGGCACCGTCAAGGTCGCCGTCGAAGAGGCCGCCGCCCTGTTCGGCGAGCACGTCAAGGTCGGCCAGTTCGCGAAGATCTCCGGCCCGCACGTCGAGATCTACGCGCACAAGAAGTCCGCCGAGATGCCGCCGAGCATCGTGGCCATGATCGCCACCGACGAAGCCGGTGCCAAGGTCGCCCACGAGGCCGCCCTGCAGATCTCCGCCATGGGCGCCAAGTGGCTGACCCGCGAGGATGTCCCGGCTGACGTCGTGGAGTCCGAGCGTCGTGTGGCCACCGAGAAGTCCCTGGCCGAAGGCAAGCCCGAGAAGATCGTTCCGAAGATCGTCGAGGGTCGTCTCAACGCCTTCTACAAGGAAGTCGTGCTGCTGGAGCAGCCGTTCGTCAAGGATCCGTCCAAGACCGTCGGCAAGCTGTTCGACGAGGTCGGCGGCAAGGCCGTGGCGTTCGCCCGTGTCGAAGTCGGCAAGGGCGAAGAGGACTGAGAACCATATGACGGGTTCGACTCCCGTCAGAGGTGAGACGTTCCGGTGAGGGGCGTCCCGTGCGCATCGACGCGCGGGGCGCCCCTCACCGCGTTTCGGAACGTCCGTGCAAACCGCGGCGTCACAGGGACGCCAATCCGAAAGGGGGACATGATGAAGGACGAGGGCGACAACAGGAACGGATCCGCGCAGGACATCGCCACGACGATGGGCGACGGGTCGGTCATCCCGACATGCGGCAGGCGGCCATGGCGGCGCAACCGCGTACGACCCGAAACCGCGGGCCGTCGTGCGCTGCTCATGCCGGGGACCGGCTACAACTGCGACCGTCCGCTCCTGTACTACACGGCGATGGCGCTGATTGAAAACGGCTGGTACGTCGACCGGCTTGACGTCGACGCCGACCTGTCGAAGACGCCCGCGAGCCGGATCTTCGCCATGCTGGAGGATGCCGTCGACGAGTGGGTCGGGGACGTCCGCCGTACGACGCAGGGCGATCCGACGCTGCTGGTGGTCGGCAAATCGCTGTCCACGTTCATCTATCCGCATGTCGACGCGATCGGCGTGCCCATGGCCCTGCTGACCCCGGTGTTTTCTCCGGCGGACTTCGACCCGGCGCGTTCGGTCATCCCCGTCCCCGGCGACGACGGGTACCGCAAGGGCGTGTCGCCGGTCGCGCCGTTGATTTGCGCGGGAACCGCCGATCCGCTGTACGCCGCCGCCCGGGCGCGTCGTCTCAGCGGCGACATCCACGAATACCCGAACGCCAACCACTCCATCGAGGTGCCGGGGGACTGGCGCACGTCGTTGTCGTATCTCGAGGACGTGACCGGCCAGGTCGTCAGGTTCGCCGCATCGCTGCCGCTTGACGACGCCATGTAACAGTGTCGTCATGAACGGATAACCTGATAGACAGTGCATTGTGAGGTTCCGGATGACATGAGGAGTCCGGGACCCGTCATCAGAAAGGCTGAATATGGCAAGCGAAGCAGCGACGGCCAAGACCCGCAGGGTGTTGCTCAAGCTTTCGGGCGAGGCGTTCGGCGGCGGCAAGGTTGGCATCGACACGAAGGTCATTCGTCGTATCGCCGAGGAGATTGTTCCCGCGGTCGAACAGGGCGTGCAGGTGGCCATCGTGACCGGCGGCGGCAACTTCTTCCGCGGCGCCGAACTGCAGCAGGCCGGCATCGATCGTTCCCGCGGCGACTACATGGGCATGCTCGGCACCGTCATGAACTGCCTTGCGCTGCAGGATTTCCTGGAGCAGGAGGGCCAGTCCACGCGTGTGCAGACCGCCATCACCATGGGCCAGGTCGCCGAGCCGTACATTCCGCTCAAGGCCATCCGCCACCTCGAGAAGGGCCGCGTGGTCATCTTCGGCGCGGGTGCCGGCATGCCGTACTTCTCCACCGACACCGTCTCCATCCAGCGTTCGCTGGAGATCCACTGCGATGAGGTGCTCATGGGCAAGAACGGCGTCGACGGCGTGTACACCGCCGACCCGCGCAAGGATCCCGAGGCCAAGCGCTTTGCCACGCTGAGCTACAACAAGGCGCTGGTCGACAATCTGGCCGTCATGGACGCCTCCGCGCTGTCCATGGCCCGCGACAACAAGCAGCGCATCCGCGTGTTCGGCCTTGAGGAGCCGGGCAACGTGACCCGCGCCCTGGTCGGCGAGCCCATCGGAACGCTCGTCTCGGCCGGCGACTCCACGCTCGCCTGACGGCGGGGACCATAACGAATCTCCCATTCAACGAGGAACATCACACAAAGGAGCAACAATCATGGCAAACCTTGTCGATCAGGCCAAGGAGCAGATGGCGAAGACGGTGGAGAACACCAAGGAGAACTTCGCCGGCATCCGCACCGGCCGTGCCAACCCGGCGCTGCTCAACGGCATCGTCGTCGACTACTACGGCGCCCCGACGCCGCTGAAGGCCGTCGCGTCCATCGGCGTTCCCGAGCCGCGCACCCTGTCCGTCACCCCGTTCGACGTCTCCCAGGCCAGCAAGGTCGAGAAGGCGCTACGCGACTCCGACCTCGGCGTCAACCCGAACCGTGACGGCAACGTCATCCGCATCACCATGCCGGAGCTGACGAGCGAACGCCGCAAGGAGTACGTGAAGCTCGCCAAGGGCAAGTCCGAGGACGGCAAGGTGGCGGTGCGCAACATCCGCCGCAAGACCAAGGAGACCATCGACAAGGCCGTCAAGGACGGCGAGATGGGCGAGGACGAGGGCGATCGTCTCCTCAAGGAGCTCGACAAGGTCACCAAGCAGGTCACTGACCAGCTCGACTCCCTGCTCGAGACCAAGCAGAAGGAGATCATGGAGGTCTGATTCGGCATCCACCGAATCGGATCGACATGGCATACGAGGAACCATTGGAAAGCCGGACGTGCTAGGCATCGCAGCCTTGCCCCGTCCGGCTTTTCGCCGGCTTCAGGCAGATCAGCACGGCACACGACACAGCAGGCAGGCGGTGAGGTTATTCATGGAACGCAGCAACGACCAGCTTCATGAGGAGGCCGAGGAGGCCCTTGCGAACATCAACAAAAAGACCGGCCGGAACATGCCTCAGGCCATCGGCACTGCGGTCGTGCTCATCGCGCTGATTCTTGCCAGCCTGCTGATACGCATCGACGTGTTCGTCGCGCTGATCGTCGTGTTCATGGTGCTCGCGCTGTGGGAGCTGCGCGTGGATTTCGCCACCGTCGGGCTCCACATCCCGGTGGTCGCCCTCTGGCTGTGCTCGGCGGGCATCCTGCTCGGCACCTACTACAGCCCCTACCATTTCAGCACCATGGCATTGCTGACCATGGCCACGCTCATGCTCGTCACGGTGCTTGCGACCGCGCGGTTCAGCTTCGGCAACCGCCTATCGCTCGCCGTGGCATCGAAACTGTCCAGCAGCGACGCCTCCGCGCGTGAGGAGTCGTCGTTCAACCATGCCAGCGGTGAGCTGCATCACAGCAGGCTTTCGCACGTCGCCGTCTCAGTGCTCACGGTGCTGTACATCCCCGTGCTGGCCAGCTGCATCATCCTGTCGCTCGTGTTCAACGGCCATCCGGTCGCCCATGCGATCACGCTCGTGTTCCTTCCGGCGCTGAGCGACACCGGCGGCCTGTTCTTCGGCGCGTGGTTCGGCAAGCACAAGCTGTCCCCGCGCATCTCGCCCAAGAAGTCCGTCGAAGGCCTGCTTGGCTCCATCCTGTTCGCCATGATTGGCGCGTTCGCCGTGTTCGCCTGCACGTATGACGGCTCGATGTGGGTGTCACGCTGGTGGGTGCCGATCGTCGCGGGCGTGCTGGTCGGCGTGGCAGGCACGTTCGGCGACCTGTGCGCGTCCATGCTCAAGCGAGATATCGGCATCAAGGACATGGGCCACCTGCTCAAAGGCCACGGCGGCGTGATGGACCGCGTCGATTCCATCCTCATGTGCGCGCCGTTCCTGGTGACGTTGCTGTGGGTCACCGGCCTGTAACGGGTACGGCAGCAGGATAAGGCAACACAAGAGGCACACGACATGGAGGAGGAGAACATCGTGACACAGGACGACAAGACGATTAGTGCGGAGCACGCGACGGTGGCCGCCGACCGGCCGGAGTCGGGCATCACCCCCGGCGACAAGGGCGCGTTCCGCGATGTGCTGTCGAAGGACCATGCACGCCGCGGCAAGCCGCCGGTGCAGTTCTCCGACATGGGCGTGGACGAGCGCATCGCCAAGGCGAAGGAGCTCGGACTGCCGAAGTTCCGCGTCAAGCAGCTCGCCAACCATTACTTCGGCCGTCTGGAGACCGAGACCGACGCGTTCACCGACCTGCCGGCCGCCAGCCGTGCCGACATCGTCGACGCGTTCTTCCCCTCGCTGATCACCGAGGTCACCAGGCAGGTCGCCGACCAGGGCACCACCATCAAGACCCTGTGGTGCCTGTTCGACGGCTCCCACATCGAATCCGTGCTCATGCGCTACCCGAACCGCACCACGCTGTGCATCTCCAGTCAGGTGGGCTGCGGCATGGGCTGCCCGTTCTGCGCCACCGGCAAGCTCGGCCTCACCCGCAACATGTCCACCGGCGAGATCCTCGAACAGGTGCGCGTCGCCGCCCGCATGATGCGCGACGGCGAGGTCGCCGGCGGCCCGGGACGATTGAGCAACATCGTGTTCATGGGCATGGGCGAGCCGATGGGCAACTACCGCGCCGTACTGTCCGCGGTCCGGCAGATCAGCGCCATGCCGCCCGAAGGATTCGGCATCTCCGCGCGCAACATCACCGTCTCGACCGTCGGCGTCGTCCCCGGCATCAGGAAGCTGGCCGAAGAGGGGCTGCCCGTGCGTCTGGCGGTCTCGTTGCATGCGCCGAGCGATGAGCTGCGCGACGAGCTGGTGCCGATGAATCGACGGTTCAACACCACGCAGGTGCTGGACGCCGCGCACGACTACTTCCTCGCCTCGAAGCGCCGTGTCAGCATCGAGTACGCGCTCATGCGCGGCATCAACGACCAGGCCGAACACGCGCGGCTGCTCGCCAAGCGACTCAACCATTACGGCGACGATTGGGTGCACGTCAACCCCATCCCGCTCAATCCGGTCGAAGGTTCACGGTGGACCGCGTCCAAGCCGGAGGATGAGCAGCGGTTCCTCGACATCCTGCATCGGGCGGGCATCACCGCCACGCTGCGCGACACGCGAGGCTCCGACATCGACGGCGCCTGCGGCCAGCTTGCGGCCAAGACGCGCGAGGCGTTCCGCTCGGCCTCCTGACCGTTGACGCCGCGCCGCACCACTGCGGCTACAGGATCAATGACACGGCAATCGCCACGGCGCCGGCGATGGCGCCGGCCGCCGCGGCGATGCGCACATGCGAATCATGGATGACCGAGGCGGACAGGCAGTTCACCAATCCCAGGACCGCCGCCACGATGCCGGCAATCAGCGCGTACAGCAACGGAACCCCCGGCACGAAGCACAACACGATGCCGACGACACCCAGAACCACAGCGACGGCGCTCAGCTGCCTCACGGCATCGGCGCTGAGCTCCACATCCTCATCCTTCGCCTGAATGTCGCTGACCGAAACGTCCGCGGCGTTCGAACGGTCCACGGCGTCACTGTCAACGACAGAGGCGCCGGTGTCAATATCGACGGCATCATCGGTGTCATCATCGGCATCGCGCTTGACGGTGTTGTTCTTCCTTCCGTTCATGGCACACAGTGTACGCCGTGCTCCTCAACCAGGCCGATGCCGTCGCGACGGTGCCATCATCGGCCGCGTTCGTCCGGCAATGCAGGAAACCATACAAACGACACGATGGCATACGTATTCGGCTGTTCCCCGTGTCATGATCCAACCGGCGTGTGCGCAGTGACCTGACCGAGTGCTATCACAGGGAGATGAAAATAGGCGCGCTGTCGTATTGCGTGTCGGAGAGCGTACAAGGGGCATCATGATGAAACGAACCACGCCGGGACGGATCCTTGCGGCCATCGTATCCGCGGCGCTGTGCATGACCATGCTGGCATCCGGTTCGGCCGCCGCCGACGAGACGTCGCCTGAAGAGCGCGAGGCGGCCTCGGCGACGGCACCAGCCGCACAGGATGACGATGCGGCGTCCCGGACACACACCACGGTCGTGACCTTCATGGTGAACGGCCATGCCGTCTCCGTCACCAGGACCTATACGCGGTCCGTCACGGTGACCGTGCCTGACGACTCCCAGCTGAATGTGCCGGACGGCTATGTCATCGTCGCATGGAAGTCATCACTGGGCGTCACCTATTCGGCAGACCTGATCGGCGCCACGCTGAGCGGGCAGGCGCATGTCACGTTCACCGCCGTACTGGCGCAGCGTCTGCCGCAGCTTCCGCACGTCGGCAGGCAGGTGCGCGTCAACTTCGTGATACCGAGCACCAACGCGATTGTCACCACCCGTGTGGACCGCGGAACGACCTTCGCCGACGCGTATGCGACGGTGCGTGACGACATCGCATCCCGGCTCCCGTCGAACATCAGCATCACGGGATGGCGAGCCGGACTGCACACCTACCGCGCCGACCTGTCCGATGCCGGAACGGCGCGTCTCGACACGACGTTCTTCGCGGTGCCGAGCATCCAGGCCACAAAGACGCTGGTCGTGTTTTCGGTCGGCGCGCTGGTCGTCACCCAGAGGGTCGATGCCGGCTCCCCGCTGTCCGATGCATTGGCGGCGAAGAAAGGCGCCATCGACCTCATGGTCCCCCACGGGTACAGCATCACCGGCTGGACCGACCGCCCCACCGGCGCCACATACGCGCCTGACCTTGCCGGCGGCAGGGCGGAAGGCTGGACCATGCATCTTGATGCTACGCTGGAACGGCAGGATGCGAATCATGACGACGGCCTGCACGTCACCGTCACTTTCCAGTGGACCGACGAGCAGGGTCGCGCGCAGCGGAGCACGGCGACCGTGATCCGCGGCATGTGGCTGCTCGGCAGCCAGATCCCCTCGCCCGAACCGCCGAAGGGATACCGTCTCGACGGCTGGTACGCCGCGGACGGCAGCCGTTTCAACCGTCTGCTCCCCGTGCGGCACGACGCCACTTATACGGCCCGCTGGGCTAAAGTCGGCACGTCCGGCGGCAGCGGTGATAATGGCAACGGCGGCAACAACGACAACGGCGGCGGTCAAAACAGCAGCAACAATGGCAGCGCCGGCACCGGCGGCACCCACCAATCCGGCACCGGCAGTACCGGCTCCACCACACTGCAGCAGGGGAGCGGCGCCGGCACGGTCAGGCGCACCGCACTGCAACAGCAGGTCGCGCAGTCGATGGGCAAGACGCCGGTCTACGAACAGTACGGCACGATGGCGAAGACCGGCGCGGCGATCGCAACGGTCGCCGCGCTCGCAGCCGCATTGCTGCTGACGAGCGTGGCGGTGTCCCTGATCCGCATCCGCAACGCCCGCCGCAGGCCGCGCCGCTGACGGCAGCGGGCGCGTCGGCGTAGGCAAGCCATCTCGCAACGCAATACGCCCGCCGGCTTCTGTAACGGGCAGTCGCTACCCTTGGAGGAGCTGCTGCAAGCATCCACAACCATGAGGGGAGCAACATGTCGCTGGCCGTGAGAGTCATACCTTGTCTGGACGTCGACGCGGGCCGTGTGGTCAAAGGCGTGCATTTCGAGAACCTGCGCGACGCCGGCGACCCGGTCGAACTGGCGGGGGAGTACTACCGTCAGGGCGCCGACGAGATCACGTTCCTTGACGTCACCGCGTCCAGTTCGCACCGGCAGACCATGGTCGATGTGGTCAGCCGCACCGCCGAACAGGTGTTCATCCCGATGACGGTGGGCGGCGGCGTGCGCACGCCCGAGGACGTGGACTCGCTGCTGCGCTGCGGCGCGGACAAGGTCGGCGTCAACACCGCGGCCATCAACGACCCGTCGCTGATCAGCCGCGTGGCCGAACGCTTCGGCAACCAGGTGCTGGTCCTCTCCGTCGACGCGCGACGTGAGAAAGGCGAGCGGCACACGAAGTCCGGTTTCGAGGTGACGACGATGGGCGGGCGCAAGTCCACCGGCATCGACGCGATCTGGTGGGTCAAACGGGCCGAAGAGCTGGGCGCAGGCGAGATTCTCCTCAATTCCATGGACGCCGACGGCACGCAGTCCGGCTTCGACCTCGAGATGATCCGGGCGGTGCGCAAGGAGGTCAGCATCCCCATCATCGCATCCGGTGGCGCAGGCAAGGCGTCCGATTTTCCGCCCGCCATCGAGGCCGGCGCCGACGCCGTGCTCGCGGCTTCGATCTTCCACTACGGTTTGGTCTCCATCCGCGAGGTCAAGGAGGCGCTGCGGCAGGCCGGCTACACGGTCAGGCTGTGACCGCGGCGTTGCCGTAACAACGTTGCCGGCGGTTCTCTGTTCGGTATCAAGGGAAAGACATAAAGGAATAACGACATCATGACTGACGAAATGGCCTATGACAACACGACGACGCTCGACCCCCGCATCGCGGCGCGGCTGAAGCGCGACGCGAAGGGTCTGGTGGCCGCTGTCATCCAGCAGTACGACACCCGCGAGGTGCTCATGGTCGGCTATATGAACGACGAGGCGCTGCGCCGCACCCTCACCACCGGACGGGTGACCTTCTGGTCGCGCTCGCGTCAGGAGTACTGGCGCAAGGGCGACACGTCAGGGCATGTGCAGTATGTCAAAGCGCTCTCGCTGGACTGCGACGGCGACGCGATCCTCGTGGAGGTCGACCAGGTGGGCGCGGCCTGCCACACCGGCAAGCGGTCCTGCTTCGAGCAGGGCGGCCCGCTGCCGGTGGTCGTCGGACACCGTCCCGCGCAGGAAGACGGACAGGGTGAACAGACGTTTGGGGAGGATGCACGATGAGCGCGAACGACGAACGTATTGACGGAACCGTGAACGGCGAGGGCGTCGGCGACGCGGCCCAAGGGGCCTCGCACAGGCCCGACGATTCGTGGTGCAGCGTCAAGGACGTGAACTGGGGCGGCACGTGGCCGAGCCGCGAGCAGTTCCACCGGCTTGCCGACGAAGGGTTCCGCGTGGTGCCGATCGTGCGCCGCCTGCTCGCCGACTCGCTCACCCCCGTGGGGTTCTACGAGCGTCTTGCCGGCGGCCGGTCCGGCACCTTCATCCTCGAATCCGCAGAATACGGCGGCTCGTGGAGCCGATACAGCTTCATCGGCGTCAACTCGATGGCCCAGCTGCGCTCCGACCACGGCCGGGCGAACTGGCTCGGGCGGGTGCCGGCCGGCGTGCCCACGCACGGCGATGTGGTCGAAGTGGCCCATGCCACGCTCAAGCTGCTGAAGGCTCCGCGCGTCAAGGGGCTGCCGAACCTGACCAGCGGCCTCGTGGGGTCGGTCGGCTGGGACGCCATCCGCCATTGGGAGCCGAAGCTGCGCGGCACCGCCCCCGACGAGACCGGACAGCCCGAGATGACGCTGGCGCTGGCGACCGACATCGCCGTCGTGGACCATGTCTCCGGTTCCGTGTGGCTCATCGCGAACGCGGTCAACGTGGACGACCGTCCGACGCGAGCCGACGCCGCCTATGACGAGGCCATCGCACGGCTCGACGCCATGCAGCGCGACGCCTCCACCCCGGCCGAGGGCGAAGCGCGCGTCAGCGTGCTCGACCCCTCGATGCCTCAGCCGCAGCTGCGCTTCCGCACCACCAAGGCCGAGTATGAGCATTGGGTGGAGGAGACCAAGCGACATATTGTTGACGGCGACGTCTTCCAGACGGTCATCTCGCAGCGGCTCGACCTGGACTCGCCGGCCGACCCGTTCGACGTCTACCGGGTGCTGCGCACGCTCAACCCGAGTCCTTATATGTACTTCATGACGCTCACCGACGCGCAGGGCCGTGACTTCAACGTGATCGGCTCCAGCCCGGAGACGCTCATCAAGGTGGACGACGGCCATGCGATGACCTTCCCGATCGCCGGCTCCCGTCCGCGCGGCGCCACGCCGGAGGAGGACGAGCGGCTCGCCAAGGAGCTGCTCGCCGATCCGAAAGAGCGCAGCGAGCACATCATGCTCGTCGACCTGTCGCGCAACGACCTGAGCAAGGTGTGCCTGCCGAGCAGCGTCGAGGTCGTCCAGCTCATGGACATCAAGCGGTTCAGCCACATCATGCACATCTGCTCGACCGTCACCGGCACCGTCGACCCCAAGCTGACCGCGTTCGACGTGTTCATGTCCGCCTTCCCCGCGGGCACGCTGTCCGGCGCGCCGAAGCCGCGCGCCGTGGAGATCATCGACGAGCTGGAGGCGGCCGACCGCGGCATCTACGGCGGCACCGTCGGCTACTTCGACTTCTCCGGCAACATGGACATGGCCATAGCCATCCGCACCGCGTTCCTGCGCGACCATGAGGCGAGCGTGCAGGCAGGAGCGGGCATCGTGCTCGACTCGGTTCCTGCGACCGAATGGCAGGAGACGCGCAACAAGGCCGAGGCGAGCGTCGAAGCCGTGCAGATTGCGGCGCAGTTGCGCGACGCGACCGCCGGGCAGGACGATCGCCGGCAGAACGGCTGACGCGGAACGACCGGCATCGCCGCAGACGGCGGTGCACACACGTATGCAGGCCCCACCACGGAACGACTGTGGCGGGGCCTTGTGCTGTCGGCGTCGCCGACGACGGCGGCTTGCGGGCACGACACGCCGGAGGGACGGTTTTCCCGGCGGCGGTGGGGCGGCCAAGGCCGCGACTCGCCCGGATTGGTATGTGGCGTTCATGTTTTTGTTTATTTGTAAATTAAGTTTACAAAAACCTGTAAGCGCTACTGCCGAGCGGGATTCCGAGGGATAGCCGACCGCTCGTGTGACCGGTGACACGACACAAATGTTAAGAAAGTTGACAATTATCGAACATGCCTTTATAGTTTTCTGTAGTTGCCACGAGGAAGAGGCAACATCCATTCAATGGAGGAGTAGAAATATGGTTGCTAAGAAACGTCTGCTCGCGGGTCTGGCGTCGCTGGCCGTCATGGGCATCGCCCTGGCCGGTTGCGGCTCGTCCACGAACAACAGCGAGGGCAACGGAGAGACCAGCAGCAATGAGAAGATCACGCTGACCTACATGCACCGTCTGCCTGATTCCGAAGGCATGACCACGGTCGACGAGATCATCAAGGGCTGGAACGACTCCCACCCGAACATCCAGGTCAAGGCCACCAAGTTCAACGGCAAGGCCGCTGAGATGAGCAAGAAGCTGCAGACTGACGTCGAGGCCGGCAACGACCCCGACCTCGCCCAGCTCGGCTACGCCGAAATCCCCGAGGCCTACACCAACGGCCTGCTGCAGGACGTCACCCAGTACGCCAAGCAGTATGAGAAGGACTTCGCTTCCGGCCCGTTCAGCCTGATGCAGGTCAACGGCAAGTACTACGGCCTGCCGCAGGACACCGGCCCGCTGGTCTACTTCTACAACAAGACCGAGTTCGACAAGCTGGGTCTGAAGGTACCGACCACGCAGGACGAGCTCATCGCGACCGCCAAGAAGGCCGCCGAGTCCGGCAAGCAGATCCTGGCCCTCGAGCCCGATGAGGCAGCCAACATGCTGTCCGGCCTGTCCGGCGCCGCCGGCGGCTGGTACAAGGTCGAGGACAACAAGTGGGTCGTCAACACCGACACCAAGGGTTCCAAGGCCGTGGCCAAGGTCTACCAGGAGCTGCTCGACGCCAAGGCGCTGAACACCAACCCGCGCTGGGATCCGTCCTTCGACGCCTCCCTGCAGAAGGGCGAGCTCATCGGCACCATCGGCGCCGGCTGGGAAGCCCCGCTGATCATGAGCTCCATCGGTGACTCCGGCAAGGGCCAGTGGCAGGTCGCCCAGCTCGGCGACTGGTTCGACAACGGCGGCAAGACCGGCCCCGACGGTGGCTCCGGCGTCGTCGTCATGAAGAACAGCAAGCACCCGAAGGAAGCCATGGAGTTCCTCGACTGGTTCAACACCCAGGTCGAGGGCCTGATCTCCCAGGGCCTGGTCGTCGCCGCCAAGAGCGATGAGGCCAAGACCCTGAGCACCTGGTCCGAGTACTTCGGCGGCCAGGACATCATGAAGGAGTTCATCACCGCCAACGACAACATGGGCGACTTCACCTACATCCCGGGTTACTCGGCTGTCGGCACCGCGATGAACGAGGCCGCCGCCAAGGCCGCGGACGGTTCCGGCAAGGTGTCGGACATCTTCTCCGCCGCCCAGACCACCTCGATCGACTCGCTGAAGAGCAAGAACCTGTCGGTCAAGGAGTGACCTTCGCCGAGGTCCGATAGGACCAAGGCCTAGGATGCCTCGAAGATAAAGGAAGGCCGGAGGCATAAAACTCCGGCCTTCCTTTATCATGGCAATCTTAACCACGTCAATACATGCAACCCTATCGCGGCGGATCGGGGGATTCGTTGCGAACCTTACAGCTGTTCTCGTGTCCTGCGTCGGGCACGGCCAGTAGTGAAAGGCAGTCTGAAATGACTACAACAACCCATGCCGTTGCGCCCGCGCGCAGTGCGAAACCGAAGCGGTCGGGTGCCGCCAAGAGGGAGAACCGCACCGGTTGGGCGTTCATGGCGCCGTTCGCCATCCTGTTCGCCATCGTGTTCGTCATCCCGATCATCTGGGCAATCTACTCAAGTTTCTTCCGTCAGGTCGCCTCCGGAGGCGGCGCATACGGCGGCGGCGAGATCACCAACCAGTTCGTCGGCCTGATGAATTTCCAGTATGTCGTCACATCGAGCAGGTTCTGGACCGGTGTCGGGCACGTGCTCCTCTACACCGTCATCCAGGTGCCGATCATGATCATCGGCGCCCTTGCACTGGCCATGCTGCTTGACTCCTTCATCGTCAAGCGCGTCACCGTGTTCCGCCTCGGCTACTTCCTGCCGTACGCCATCCCCGGCGTCGTCGCCTCCATCATCTGGGTGTTCCTCTACAACGGTCAGATCTCCCCGATCGTCAAGGGCCTCGCCGCCATCGGCATCCACGTCGACTTCTTCAACAACAGCATCCTGATCGGCTCCATGTCGAACATCACGACCTGGACCTTCACCGGCTACAACATGCTCATCTTCATGGCCGCGTTGCAGGCCATCCCGCACGACCTGTACGAGGCGGCCCGCATCGACGGCGCCAACGGCTTCCAGGTCGCCATGAGGATCAAGCTGCCGAACGTGCGCGGCGCCGCACTGCTCGCCATGCTGCTCTCCATCGTCGGCACCATCCAGCTCTTCAACGAGCCTCAGGTCATGGCCACCGCCGACCCCGGCATTCCGAAGTACTTCACACCGATGATGATGGCCCTCAACACGTCGCAGAACACGCTCACCCCTGGCGGTGACGGTCCTGCGTCCGCCGTCGCCATCATGATGGCACTGATCGCCGGCGTGCTCGCCGCCCTCTATGCCCTTGCCGAGAAGAAGGTGAACGAGTAATGACTGCTGTAAGCGCTGAAACCAAGGCACAGATTCGTGCCCGTAAGAAGGCCGACAAGATCCGCGACCGCCACGCCAACGACCTGCCCCGTTCGATGCAGCCGTCCGCACCCGTCAAGGTGCTGACCATCGTCGTGCTGGTGCTCGCGCTGATCTACTTCCTGTTCCCGATCTACTGGGCGCTCATCGCGTCCACCAAGACCCCGCACCAGATGACCGCCAGCAACGGCGTCTGGTTCGCCGTCGGACTGCAGGATCTTCCGGCCGCCATCGCCAGGAACTACAACGTGCTCATCGACTACACGAAGGGCATGTTCTGGCGCTGGGTGCTCAACTCCATCATCTACTCCGGCGTCTCCGCCGTCATCGGCACGCTGGTCTCCGTGATGGCCGGCTACGCCACCGCCAAGTTCAAGTTCCGCGGCAAGGGCGTCGTCATCGGCATCATCATGGCCTCCATGCTGATGCCCGCCGCGCTGATGACCATCCCGCAGTACTCGATCTTCCACATGCTCGGCATCTCGGACACGATGATCTCCATCATCATCCCGTGCTGCGTCTCGCCGTTCGGCTTCTTCCTGGGCCGCGTGTACGCGCAGAGCTCCGTGCCTGACGAACTGCTCGAGGCCGCCCGCATCGACGGTGCAAGCGAGGCCAGAATCTTCTTCACCATCGTGCTGCGCCTGCTCGCGCCGGCCATGGTGACCATCTTCCTGTTCCTGTTCGTCGCCACGTGGAACAACTTCCTGCTCCCGTTGATGATGCTCTCCAAGACCTCGCTGCAGCCTGTGACATTGGGCCTGTACGGCATGGTCTCGCTGGCCACCTTCAACGAGCGCGGTGCCCTGATGATGGGCGCACTGCTCGGCGTGCTCCCCGTCATCATCCTGTTCCTGTGCCTGCAGCGCTTCTGGCAGGCCGGCCTCGCCGCCGGCGCCGTCAAGGGCTGATCGTCTTGGAACGCCAATAATTCAATCGATGGCACGTCTGCTTCCGCCGTAGCGGTCGCCGGCGGATCATCACCGACACCGGCTTGGGGCGGTGGGATCAGCCCCGCCCCAAGCCGTTTTTATTGTTCTGCATAGCTTGAGGGCCTCCAGAGTGGAAGGTCCGCAACCAACCATCAACAGCATCAACCAAGGAGAACATTGATGTCCACTTCTGGTCGTTTTACGATTCCGAGCGAGTCGAACTTCGCGGAGAAGACCGCGGAGCTGTCCCGCCTGTGGGGCGCGGATGCGGTCCGCAACTCAGACGGCACCCAGCTCGACGATGAAGTCGTCGACCTCGGCATGAAGGTGTACACCGCCTACTTCCCGACCCGTGCGCACAACGAGTGGATCACGCTGCACATGGACGAGACCCCGCAGGTCTACCTGCTGTCCAAGCGCGTGCTGGCCGAGTCCGACAGCGTTGACGTCCCGCTCATGGATGGCTTCTTCGACGAGCAGCTCAAGCCGAACCGCGACGCCGACCCGCACAAGTACTGGGAGGTCGTCGACCGCTCCACCGGCGAGGTCGTGCCGACCGAGCACTGGTCGCTTGACCCGGATTCCGACACCGTGCACATCACCGGCATCGAGCCCATGCACCAGTACACGGTCTCGTTCCTCGCGTACATCATCTGGGATCCGGTCGAGATGTACAACCACCTCACCAACGACTGGGGTGACAAGGAGCATGAGATCCCGTTCGACATCTACCATCCGGCGACCCGCCAGTTCGTGTTCGACACGTTCGCGAAGTGGCTCAAGGACAACCCGCAGGTGGATGTGGTCCGCTTCACCACGTTCTTCTACCAGTTCACGCTGCTGTTCGACGAGAAGCGCCGTGAAAAGGTGGTCGACTGGTTCGGCTGCGCGTGCACGGTCTCGCCGGCCGCGCTCGACGACTTCGAGAAGGAGTACGGCTACCGCCTGCGCCCGGAGGACTTCGTGGACGGCGGCTCCTACAACTCCGCGTGGCGTGTGCCGCGCAAGGCGCAGCGCGACTGGATCGACTTCCTGTCGGGCTTCGTGCGGGCGAACGTGAAGAAGCTCGCCGCCATGTCGCACGAGGCCGGCAAGGAGGCGATGATGTTCCTCGGCGACCAGTGGATCGGCACCGAGCCGTACAAGGACGGCTTCGAGGACCTCGGCCTTGACGCGGTCGTCGGCTCGATCGGCGACGGCACCACGACGCGCATGATCGCGGACATCCCCGGCGTGCGCTACACCGAGGGCCGCTTCCTGCCGTACTTCTTCCCCGACACGTTCTATGAGGGCAACGACCCGAGCATCGAGGCGTGGGATAACTGGCGCAAGGCCCGCCGCGCCATCCTGCGTTCCCCGATCGCCCGCATGGGCTACGGCGGCTACCTCTCCCTGGCCGCGAAGTTCCCGAAGTTCGTCGACGCGGTGGAGCACATCGCCGACGAATTCCGCGACATCCATGACCGCACGCAGGGAGAGGCCGCCAAGGGCATCCTCAACGTGGCCATCCTGAACAGCTGGGGCAAGATGCGCTCCTGGATGGCCTACACTGTCGCGCACGCGCTGCCGAACAAGCAGACGTACTCGTACTACGGCATCCTCGAGGCGCTGTCCGGCATGCGCGTGAACGTGCGGTTCATCAGCTTCGACGACGTGCTCGAGCATGGCGTGGACGACGACATCGACGTGATCGTCACCGGCGGCCCGGTCGACACCGCGTTCTCCGGTGGCGCGATCTGGGCGCAGAACCCGAAGCTTGCGGCCACCCTGCGCGCATGGGTCCACGCGGGCGGCGCCCTGGTCGGCGTCGGCGAGCCGAGCTCGCAGTGGTTCCAGGGCCAGTTCTTCCAGCTGGCGGACGTGCTCGGCGTCGACGAGGAGCGTTACCAGACGCTGTCGATCGACAAGTACTTCCCGCCGGTCACCCCAGAGCACTTCATCACCGCGGACGTGCACCTCAAGGAGGGCGTGCTGCAGCAGTTCGCCGACGCCGGCTACCGCAAGCCGCTCTCCGGTTGCGGCGGCGGCCAGGCGAAGGGCGTCGTCGGTGGCATCGACTTCGGCGAGCCGGTCCTCAACACGTTCCCGGTCAACGAGGACGTGACGTTGCTGCGCGCGGACGGCGGTCAGGTGCAGCTGGCGGTCAACGAGTACGGCAAGGGCCGCGGCGTGTACGTGTCCGGCCTGCCCTACTCGGCCGCCAACGCGCGACTGCTCGAGCGCATCCTGTTCTACGCGAGCCACAACGAGGACAAGTACGCGGCCTACAGCTCCTCCAACCCGGAGTGCGAGGTCGCCGTCTTCGAGAAGGCCGGCTGCTACTGCGTGGTCAACAACACCGATCGTGCGCAGTCCACCTACGTGGAGCGCGAGGACGGCCGCATCGAACGCATCGCGCTCGAGCCAAGCGGCATCGCGTGGCGCACCATCTGACGGATACCGCCAGCAGCCATCGACAACACTTGGGTAAGGGTGTCCCGCCGTTCTTGTTCTCCTTCCTGCGGAGGGGACGCCCATACCCAATCACATGACCACATGAATACCGGGGCAAGGAATGGCATCAGCCGTTGCTTGCCCCATACTGCGAGACAAGGAACCATCATCATGACAGCATCACAGGCGCAGGACGCGAAGCTCCGCGTCGGCATCGACATCGGCGGCACCAAGATCGAAGCGGTGCTCGTCGGGCCCGACGACGCCATCCTCGCCACCGAACGCATCCCCGCACGTCGAGGCAACGACCAGGTCATCGACGATGTCGTCGCCATCACCAAGGCCGTGGCCGGCGACCGCATCGGCGTCGTCGCCACTGTCGGCATCGGCATCCCCGGCCAGGTCGACTCCGCCACCGGCCGCGTGGCGCACGTCGTCAACCTCGACATCGACACGCTCGAGCTCGGCTCCCTCGCCGGCGAGCGTCTCGGCATCCCCGTCTACGTGGAGAACGACGTGAACGCTGCCGCAGTCGGCGCCGCGCGCATGGTCGACGGCTCGCACGGCGAAGGCACCGTCGTGTTCCTCAACTTCGGCACCGGACTCGCCGCCGGCATCGTGACGGACGGCAAGGTGCAGCACGGCTACAGCGGCGCCATCGGCGAGATCGGCCACATCCCGATCGACCCGAACCGCTTCCCCTGCCCGTGCGGCCAGAGCGGCTGCCTCGAGACCGTCTGCTCCGGCGCATCCGTGGGCCGCCACTGGCCGGTGAAGGACCGTCCGCCGATGCCCGATCTCATCGAACGCGCGCGTAAGGGCGAGCCGGATGCGCAGCGTGTGCTCGTCATGGTGACGCACGCCATCGTCGACGCCGTGCAGATCGTGGCGCAGTCCTACGACCCGCGGCTGATCATCTTCGGCGGCGGCATGGCGAAGACCGGCCAGCCGCTCATTGACGTCACGCTTGACGAGCTGCGCGTGCGCGAGCGCACCTGCCCGTTCCTTGCCGGCCTGCATCTGGGGGAGCGGATCCGCCTCGCCCAGCTCGACCAGCCGGTCGGTGCGCTCGGCGCGGCATGGGCCGCTCCCGAAGCCTGACCTGTGGTTGTCGGTCGGGCAAAAGGCCGACAACGTAAGGTGAAGGGGCTCTCCCGCAAATCAAGCGGGAGAGCCCCTTCAATCGTTATGTCCGGCCGATTCGACCGGCGTCGCTACTTCGCCTCGATGTAGTGCCTGATCACGTCGATGGCCGAACCGCGCAACGCGATGTCCGAGCCGACCTGACAGCGGCGGATCGTCGTGTGCTTATGGAACTGGGACGACGTGACCTTGTCGATGCGCCGCTGTGTCGCTTCGAGGAACGTTTCGTTGACGATGTCCGGCGGACCGTACACGCACACGTCGTTGATGTCCATGAGTCCGATCGGCATGGCCAGCGCCGAGGCGAGCTCCTCGCCGGACGCGCGGATCACGTCCAGCTGCTGCTCGGGGGTGCCGGCGTGGCGGATGCGGTCGCGGATGACGGGGGAGGTGACCGTCGTCTCCAGACATCCGCGCTTGCCGCACGGGCAGGGCCGTCCGTGTTCCGGATCGAGGGAGATGTGCCCGATTTCGCCGCCGGCGTGGTTCTGGCCGATGACCGTCACGTCGTCGATCAGCGTGGCCGCGCCGATGCCCCGGTCGATCTTGATGAAGATCATGCTCTTGTCGCCTTTGCCGAAGAAGCGTTCGGCGAGCATCGAGCAGACCACGTCGTTGCTCACCGTCACGGGGAAGCCGAAGCGGCGTTCCAGCATGGACTGCAGGTCGAGGTCATGCCAGCCGAGCACGGTGGACTCGCGGATGACGCCATCCTCGACGACGCCGGTCACGGCGATGCCGATGCCGATGATCGCATCCGAGTCGATGTCGGTGCGCAGCTGGTCGACCAGCTGCACGATCATGTCGGCGTTGATGTCGTTGTCGGGCCCCAGCGCCATCTCCATGCGCTGCTGGGGCGTGCCGAGCAGGTCGGTCACCGCGCCCTGCACGAGATGCTCCTGGGAGAGGTCCACGCTGATGATGTGCAGCCTGGTCGTGTCGATGCTCAGCAGGGTGCCGCGCTTGCCTTTGGCCGAAGCGCTGGCGTCGTATCCGCTTTCGCAGATGAGCCCCTCCTCGAGCATGCCGTTCGCCACGCCGGAGATGGCCACCCTGGACAGTCCGGTCTGTCGTCCGAGCTCGGCCCGGGACAGCTGGCCGTTCGGGAACAGCAGGCCGAAGACGAGTGACCTGTTGTTGCGGCGTACGTCAGCCGGGCTCGCCTTCGCCGTCCTGCCCGGGGTATGCAGGGGGAACGAAATGGTGTTGGCATACGAGTTCATGTCGTGGTCGTCTCTTTCTGCTCGAATCTTTCGGATCCGCTTTCGAAAAATGCATTCGTCATTAAATCCACATTGTTTCCATTATACCCATGAAACCGTGTGGCGAGTCGCTGTAAACGCCGAAGAATAGCGGTTTGTCAATTATGTAACTATAATTAACAAATACCAGGTGCAACGTGCGCCAAGTGGCTGCGTCGACAGACGCAGGGGTAGTTCCAACAGAGGGGGTCGGCGAGACGATGACGATCGACGGCGCCCATGAGGCAACAAGAAAGAGGGTACCAATGACTGACATCGATCCGAAGCTGGCGGGCATTGTCGCGCACTTCGCGCTCGACGGCGACGTGGAGAGCATCACCGCCTACGGCGATGGCCACATCAACGTCACCTATCTGGTGGTCACCGACAAGGAACGTTACATCCTGCAGCGGATGAACACCGACATCTTCCCGGACACCGTGCACCTCATGCGCAACATCGAGCTCGTCACCGCCTACCTGCGCTCCAAGGGCCAGGAGACGCTCACCATCGTCCCCACCAAGGACGGCGCGAGCTACATCGAGAACGAGGAGGTGGGCGGCGCCTGGAGGATCTACACCTTCATCGAGGGCACCAAGTCCTACAGCCTCGTGCCGAACGCGGACGTGTTCCGCGAGTCCGGCGCCGCGTTCGGCGAGTTCCAGAACTTCCTCGCCGGCTTCGACGCCTCGCAGCTGACCGAGACCATCGCCCACTTCCACGACACGCCCAGCCGTTTCAAGGACTTCAAGGCCGCGCTGGCCGAGGACAAGATGGGCCGCGCCGCCACCTGCCAGCCGGAGATCGACTTCTTCCTCGCCCACGAGGACCAGTACTCTCGCATCGTCGACGGCCTCGCCGACGGCTCCATCCCGCTGCGCGTGACCCACAACGACACCAAGCTGAACAACATCCTCATGGACGCCGAGACCGGCAAGGCCCGCGCGATCATCGACCTCGACACCATCATGCCGGGCTCCATGCTCTACGACTTCGGCGACTCCATCCGCTTCGGCGCCTCCACCGCGCTCGAGGACGAGAAGGACCTCGACAAGGTGCACTTCAGCACCGAGTACTTCCGCGCGTACGCCGAGGGCTTCATCGGCGCCGTGCGCGAGAGCATCGCGCCGCGCGAGGCCGAGCTGTTCGCCTTCGCCGGCAACATGATGACCATGGAGTGCGGCATGCGCTTCCTCGCCGACTACCTGGCCGGCGACACCTACTTCGCCACCAAGTACCCCGAGCACAACCTCGTGCGCGCCCGCACGCAGATCAAGCTCGTGCAGGAGATGGAGCAGAAGGCCGACGAGATCCAGAGCATCGTCGACGACGTGATGGAAAGGACCGCCCGCTGATGGCAGAAGAGAGCAAGACGCCGCTGGAATCCGTGTACGCGGCCATCGACGCGCTGGTCGACTACGCCGGCAAGCGCCTCGACCTTGACCCGCGCGACGCCGACTGGACCCGCAACCGCCTGTTCGAGCTGTTCTCGCTCGACTCGTACCGTCCGACCGGCGCCACCAGCGACGACGCCATGCCCGACGACCTGCTGGCCGCCTTCCGCGAGGCCGGCGTGGCGGCCGGGCTGTTCGACGCCGACGAGGGCCCGGTGTACGCCGACGTGGTCATGGGACTGTTGTCCGGCACGCCGTCGTCCATCCAGGACCGTTTCGTCGAGGTCGAGCGCGAGCACGGCGGCATGGAGGCCATGCGATGGTTCTACGACTACTGCGTGGCCAATAACTACGTCAAGAAGGCGGTGCTCGACCGCAACCCGCGCTTCGACTCGCACGGCCTGGTCATCACCATCAACCTCGCCAAGCCCGAGTTCAAGAACATGAAGAAGGCGGCGGCCGGCAACGCCGTGTCCGGCGGATACCCGTCCTGCACGATCTGCCATGAGAACGAGGGCTTCGCCGGGCGCAACAAGCGCACGCTGCGCACCGTGCCCGTCACGCTCGGCGGCGACCCGTGGTTCTGGCAGTTCTCGCCGTACGGCTACTTCTACCAGCATGGCATCTGCGTGAACGACGACCACACGCCGATGCACGTCAGCCGTTCGACGTTCGGCCACCTGCTCGACTTCGTGGACCGGTTCCCCGGATACTTCCTCGGCTGCAACGCCGCGCTGCCGCGCATCGGCGGCTCGGTGCTCGCTCACGACCACTATCAGGGCGGCGGTGAGCACCTGCCGATGCACAAGGCCGCCGCGTGGGCGACGCTGAGCCTGCCCGAATACCCGGACGCGACCGTCGAGATCCTCGACTGGCCGGGCACTGCGGTGCGAGTCGTCTCCAAGTCGCGCGACACGATCGTCGAGGTGAGCGACAAGATCCGCGAGGCGTGGATCAACTACACCAACCCCGAGCTGAACATCGTGTGCGAAGGCGAGGACGGCAAGCGCTCCGCCGTCTCCCCGAGCGTCGTCATCACCGACCGCGGCTACGAGATGAGCCTCATCTTCCGCAACAACGGCGTCAGCGAGGAGCTGCCCGAAGGCATCTTCCACGCCCACCCGGAGTTCTGGCCCGTCAAGCAGGAGCCGATCGGCCTGATCGAGGCGCAGGGCCTGTTCATCCTCCCCGGCCGCCTGGTCCGCCAGCTCGGCCTCATCGAGGACGCGCTGGCCGCAGGCGAGCCGCTGCCTGAGGGGGTCGGCGAGTTCACCCTCGAATGGGACGAACTGACCGCCAAGCTGGACGGCGAGCGTGACCGCGACGCCATCCATGCGGCCGTCCAGGACGAGCTCGGCAGCGTATGCGAGCGTATCCTCGGCAACACCGCCGTCTTCAAGGACAAGCAGCTGACGCTCGGGTTCCTCAAGGACCACGGCTTCGTGGCCGAGTGACCGACCTGACGCCCCGCCGTTCCTCCGGCGGGGCGTTTTTTCATGCCGACCTGGCGGACGGATCGAAACAGAAAAAACATGTTCGATTTTGTGAGAAACTGGTCGGTAATGTGAATATGTGATATACTGAGATTGTGTACATGGGGGAGTGCGGGCGCACTGCCGACGGCGGCCGCCCGCGCTCCCACGGATGAATGCAAGGAGAGCATCATGACGACCATTCTGGTCACCGGCGGTGCCGGGTACATCGGTTCCCACACTGACGTCGAACTGCTGAATCAGGGCTATGACGTGGTGTGCGTCGACAACTACTGCAACTCTTCGCCGAAGTCGCTCGAGCGCGTCGAGCAGATCACCGGCCGCAAGATCAAGAGCTACGAGGGCGACGTGCGTGACGAAGCCTTCATGGACAAGGTCTTCGACGAGAACCACATCGATTGGGTCATCCACTTCGCGTCCCTCAAGTCCGTCGGCGAGTCGGTCGCCAAGCCGATCGAGTACTACGACAACAACCTCAACAGCACCATCGTGCTGCTCAAGGCCATGCGCAAGCACAACGTGAAGAAGATCATCTTCTCCTCGTCCGCGACCGTGTACGGCACGCCGAAGAGCCTGCCGCTCACCGAGGAGAGCCCGACCGGCGGCACCACCAACCCGTACGGCACCACGAAGCTGTTCGAGGAGCAGATCCTGCGCGACGTGCACGTGGCCGACGACTCCTGGACCGTCGTCATCCTGCGCTACTTCAACCCGGTCGGCGCCCATGCATCCGGCCTCATCGGCGAGGACCCGAAGGGCATCCCGGCCAACCTCACCCCGTACGTCGCCAAGGTCGCCATCGGCGAGCTCAAGGCCGTGCAGGTGTTCGGCGACGACTACGACACGCCCGACGGCACCGGCGTGCGCGACTACATCCACGTCGTCGACCTTGCCAAGGGCCACGTCGCCGTCATCAACAAGATCGACGAGCCCGGCGTGTTCACCTACAACCTCGGCACCGGCCACGGCTACTCCGTGCTGCAGGTCATCAAGGCGTACGAGAAGGCCGCCGGCCATGAGATCCCGTACGAGATCAAGCCGCGCCGCGCCGGCGACATCGCCGCCTGCTACGCCGACTCCTCCAAGGCCGAGCGCGAGCTGGGCTGGAAGGCCGAGCTGGGCATCGACGACATGGCAGCGTCCTCGATGAACTGGCAGACCAAGAACCCGAACGGCTACCGCGACTAGTCGCTATAGCCTCAAACGCAAAGCCGGGGTGTGCATGCGAATCACATGCGCACCCCGGCTTTGTCAGTTTACGCGTTTCCGAGAATGTCGGCAGTCAGCGGTGGTCGGCGCGGAAGATGTCGGGCTCCACATAGATCTCGAAACGGTACCATGGCAGCGCCGAGCGCACCGACTGTTCGATCTTGTCGACCGTCTGCACGTCGAAGTCACGGTCGAGCTTCGACGTCTCGACCTTCACGCACAGCAGGATGTCATCCTCGGACATGTGCACGGTCTGCATGTTGAGCAGACGGTTCACGCCCGGCGTGGACGTGACCGCGTCGACGATCTCCTGACGGGTGACCTTGTCGACCGCCTCGCCGATGAGCAGCGACCCCGACTTGAACGCGAGCAGCAACGATCCGGCGATCAGCACCAGACCGACCAGCAGGCCGCCGACCGCATCCCACAGCTCGTCGTCCAACGCGATCGCCAGTCCGATGCCGATGCCGGCGAACGCGAGGCCGATCAGGGCGAGCGTGTCCTCCATGATCACCGACGCCAGCTCCGCCGACTTCGTCCGCCCCCAGAACCGGTACAGGCCCATATGCGGGGTGCGCGTGCGGGTCATGCGCTCGTTCGCCTCCTTGGCGCTCGAATGCAGGCCATAGCCTTCCAGACAGGCGCTGATGAGCACGACGACGAACGCGGCCAGCAGCTCCATCTGGTTCGCGTCACGCAACGCCGGATTCTCAAGGACCGCGACGATCTTCTTCACCGCCTCTGACGTGGAGAAGAAGCCGCCGACGAAGAACAGCAGCGTCGCCACGACGAACGAGGCGAGGTACTTCGCACGGTACAGGCCGAACGGATGGTCGCCGTCCGTGCGATGCCGGGAGAACCTGCCGCCGATCATGAGCACGATCTCGTTCGAGCAGTCGGCGATGGAGTGCACGGACTCCGACAGCATCGCCGACGATCCGGTGAAGACCGCCGCGCACAGTTTCGCGACGGCCACGCCGATGTTCGCCGCCAAGGCCGCCTTGACGGCGGCGCCCGCATGCTTGGCCTGCGGCGATGCGGACGCCTGCGCTGCCGTATCCGTGGATATCCCCTTCGTGTCACTCATGATGACCATCGCCCCCTGAATCGTATGGAAACACCACACATTCTAGAAAGCGGCACGACATGGACGGGCCATCGGTTTCGGCCTGCGGGCCGGCGGCGTACGCTTCAGTTACTCCTCGGCTACCAGATCGAGGTACGAGTCGTTCCACAGGTCCTCGTCGCCGTCCGGCATGAGCAGCACACGCTCCGGGTTCAACGCCTCGACCGCACCCTCATCGTGGGTGACGAGCACGATCGCGCCCTCGTATTTGGCGATCGCCTTGAGGATCTCGTCACGCGAGGCCGGATCGAGGTTGTTGGTCGGCTCGTCGAGCAGCAGCACGTTGGCGCGAGACGTGACGAGCGTGGCGAGGGCGAGACGGGTCTTCTCGCCGCCGGACAGCACGCGCGCCGGCTTGAACGCGTCATCGCCGGAGAACAGGAACGAGCCGAGGATGGAACGCGCCTGCGTGTCGTTGAGCTCCGGGGCGACATGCGTGAGATTCTCCAACACGGTCGCATCCAAGTCGAGCGTGTCATGCTCCTGCGCGAAATAGCCGATCTTGCAGCCATGCCCGTACACCACCTCGCCCGTGTCCGGCTGCTCGATATGCGCGAGCAGCCGAAGCGTCGTCGTCTTGCCGGCGCCGTTATAGCCGAGAATCACCACACGCGACCCCTTGTCGACGGCCAGGTTCACGCCGGCGAACACGATGTTCGACCCATACGCCTTCGAAATGTCCTTCGCCATGATCGGCGTCCTGCCGCACGGCGCAGGCTCCGGGAAGCGGATGTCCGCGACCTTGTCCTTCTTCTGCGCCTCCGACGTGTTCTCCAACAGCTTCTCCGCACGACGCATCATGTTCTGCGCCGCCACCGCCTTCGTGGCCTTCGCATGCAGACGGATGCCCTGCTTCATCAGCCGCTCCGCCTTCTTCTCCGCCACCTCGCGCTCGCGACGGCGACGCTCCTCATCCACGACACGCTGATGCAGATACGCCTTCCATCCAAGGGAATACATGTCGATCAGACCGGTCTGCGCATCCAGATGCCACACCTTGTTGACCACCTCATCCAACAGCTCCGTCGAATGGGAGATCACCAGGAACCCACCCTCATACCGCTTGAGGAACCCGCGCAGCCACTCGATCGAATCGGCATCCAAATGGTTCGTCGGCTCATCCAGAATCAACGTGTCCGCATCCGAGAACAGGATGCGCGCAAGCTCGATACGACGACGCTGACCACCCGACAGCGTGCCGAGCTGACGCTGCATCACATCCTGCGGCAGACCCAGGCTGTCCGCCATGGCGATCGCCTCCGACTGCGCCGCATAGCCGCCCGCCTTATCGAAATCCTGCATGGCCTTGTCATACCGGTTCATCGCCTTCGTCATCACATCCGGATCCGGATCGGTCATCTCCTTCTCCGCCTTGCGGATACGACGGATGATCGTGGCGATGTCACGCGCGCTCATCATACGGTCAAGCGCCGTCTGCTCCTGATCTGCCGCATGCGTATCCTGCGGCAGATACCCCAGCTTGCCCGAAACACGCACCTTGCCGGCCGTCGGCAGCATATCACCGGTGATGACACGGGTGAGCGTCGTCTTGCCCGCGCCGTTACGGCCCACCAGACCGATCTTGTCACCCTTGGCGACATGGAAGTCCGTAGGATGCAGGAGCGTGCGCGCGCCGATCTGAATCTCAAGTCCCTGCGCATCGATAGCCATAATGTCCCCGTCCGTCCTTCCGTCCGTAATCCCGTATGCCGGCGCATGGCCGAAAACACGCCATGCGAAGTCCAACCGACCATCATAGCGGAACCGTACCGACCGCAACGGCCACGCAACCACGCCAGTCGACGGCACCGACGCCGCGCCGCCCCAGCACCATACCGCAGGCACACGTGCGCACCAGTCATCACAGACAGCTCATCCCCGGGGACGATACCCGATGTCATACCGCTGGGCGATAGCCGAAAACCCCTGAAAACCATACGATTCATAACCATAAGAGACCCTGCCGCAGCCACCGGCGAGACACCACGGCACAACCGTCCGACCCACACAAGACCATGCGGAAAGGAACACGACGATGACCATCACGGACCACCCCTACGACCCGACCGTCGCCGGCATGCGCGAACACCCCCTGCACGACTACGCCAACCTCAACCACGCCATCGGCGACCATACCACACAAGGCCATACCGCACAGAGACACTCCACACAAGGCACACCCACACAAGGCGACATACGACGATTCGCCGACTACCGACGCGCACGCGTCACCCGCACGCTCACACGCGCGACGGCCCTGGCGCTCGCCGTCGTCGCGCTCATCGCGGGAACACTGCTCGGCCTGGGACGGTTCGCCGGATGGGGTCCGTTCGCCCCATCCTCGACATTGCCCGAAGCCGCATACTCCGCCGACCGATGGAACCTCATCGTCGTGAACCAGTGGCACCGCATCCCCGACGCATATCCCACGCCCGAGCTCGTGAAACTCGCCAACGGCGAACAGGTCGACTCGCGCATCTACCCGGACCTACAACGCATGTTCGACGACATGCGCGCGGCTGGGCTGCACCCCGAAGTCACATCCGGCTACAGGACGCACGAACGGCAGCGTCAGCTGTTCGACGAGAAACGGTTCCTGTACGAGAACGACGGCATGAGCACGGCGGCCGCGACCCAGGAAGCCAAGAAATGGGTGGCGCAGCCCGGCACCAGCGAACACGAGCTCGGCCTGGCCGTCGACATCAACAAGGTCGGCGCTCGCAGCACGCAGGACAGTGTGGCCGAGCACTCGTGGCTTGCCGCGAACGCATGGCGGTACGGGTTCATACTGCGCTACCCGAAGAACGCGACCGCGGTCACCGGCAACGACTACGAGCCGTGGCACTACCGGTACGTCGGGCAGGAGGCGGCGAAAGCCATGCGCGAATCCGGGGTGACGTTGGAGGAGTACGCCTCATGAGACCGGTCCTTGCAGGATTCGTTCATGAACCGCCCATGGGTCTTGCATGGAATCGACGGCTGAAAATGAGCGTATGACATATGCCGTTGCGCGTCGGCGCGGTATATTGGAGACATTGCTATCGGAAACGACACAGGAAAGAAGCAATCATGTCATATCCTCAGCAGCCTCAGCCGGGTCAGCCCCAGCCCGCGCCCCAGTATGCGCCGCAGATGCCGCAGCAGTCCCAGCCGGGTTACGGGTACCCTCAGCAGCCTCAGCCGGGCCAGCCTCAGCCGGGCTACGGATACCAGCCCCAGCCGGGCTATCCGCAGCAGCCGGGTTACCCGCAGCAGCCGGGTTACCCGCAGCAGCCGCAGGGCCCGAACTTCCTCGACACGATGGACGTGCGCAAGGTCACCAAGGTCTCCACGATCCTGCTGGTCGTGTTCATCGGCATCCAGACGTTCCTGACGTTCCTCGCCCTCGTCGGCGCCGCAAAGAACTCGGATTACAACTTCGGCTACCGCCTGCTGTTCGGCAACGGCCCTTGGTTTGAGCTGACCGCCATGCTGGCCGTGTGGGTCATCGGCCTGAACGCCGTCAAGCACGGCCCGTCATGGTTCAGGATGGCCTCGTTCATCGCGATGGTCGCCGCCGCCGGCCTGCGCCTGCTCGGATGGCTGGTCTTCCTGTTCTCCGACAACACCTACGGCTACTCCTCCGCGTACACGGCGATCAGCTGGATCAACTTCTTCTCGCTGCTCGGCCTGCTCGCCGGCGTGATCATCCTCATGGTCGGCTGGCTGCAGCAGCGCCAGCAGTGACGCTGTCGGCTGCCGCGTCACGCAGGTGATGCGGTGTCGCGGCGGCCGCCGTTTGTTTCTTTGGTGGGCGGGTGCGTTTCGGCGCATCCGCCTTTTCGTTTGCCGCGTCACCTACGCACGACACGCTATCGAACATGAGTTCGACAAATGTCGTGCGGTTGGGTATGGTGGTGGGCAATGGCGAGCCGCGCACCCGCAGAATCGTGGGTGAATGGGGGCGCGGTCATGACGACTACAGGTGTGCGACGGGCATACGACATGGAAAGGCGGGGATATGGCACGGCAGACTGCTGACAGGCGGGGGAGTGGCGACCTCGTGGTGGAACGTGTGATGAGCAGCGACACGTTCCTCACGCGCGAGATCCGCAAGGCTCCGATGGTGCGTTCCGATTCGTCATTGGTCGCCGACATCTCCCGCATCCCCAACGACCTCAAGATCACCATCCAAGGGGCGCGCGAACACAACCTGAAGAATGTGAACCTTGCGATTCCACGCAACCGCATGGTCGTGTTCACCGGACTGTCCGGATCGGGCAAGTCGTCGCTCGCCTTTGACACGCTGTTCGCCGAAGGGCAGCGACGCTATGTGGAGTCGCTGTCGGCGTACGCCCGCCAGTTCCTCGGCCAGATGGACAAGCCGGACGTCGACTTCATCGAAGGCCTCAGCCCGGCGGTGTCGATCGACCAGAAGACCACGAACCGCAACCCGCGCTCCACGGTCGGCACCATCACCGAGATCTACGACTACCTCAGACTGCTGTTCGCGCGCACCGGCAAGCCGCATTGCCCGGTGTGCGGCGAGCCGGTGAGCGCGCAGACGCCGCAGCAGATGGTCGACACGCTGCTACGCAACGAGGAGCGGACGCGCTTCCAGATCCTCGCCCCTGTGGTGCGCGGACGCAAAGGCGAGTTCGTGGAACTGCTCGAACAGCTGCGCGGCGACGGCTACGCCCGAGCGCTCATCGACGGGCAGATGATGCAGCTGAGCGACGACATCACGCTCACCAAGCAGAAGAAGCACACCATCGAAGTCGTCGTGGACCGGCTGGTCATCAAGGACGGCATCCGACAGCGGCTCACCGACTCCGTGGAGACAGCGCTGCGCCTGTCCGGCGGCGTCATGGTCGCCGATTTCGTGGATCGCGACGAGAAGGACCCCGAGCGCAGGCAGCCGTTCTCCGAACACCGTGCCTGCCCGAACGGACACCAGCTGCAGCTCGACGAGATCGAACCGAGGACGTTCTCGTTCAACGCGCCGTACGGCGCATGCCCCGAATGCGACGGCATCGGATACAAGCTGGAGATCGACCCGGATCTGGTCATCGCCGACGACTCGAAGTCCCTGGCGGACGGGGTGATCGAGCCATGGGGCGGCGGCAAGACGGCCACCGAGTACTACGGTCACGTGCTGCAAGGCCTGTCCGACGAGATGGGATTCTCGATGCGCACGCCATGGCGTGACCTGCCGAAGGACGTGCGTGACGCCATCCTGTACGGCCATGACTTCAAGGTCAACGTCTCATATCGCAACCGCTGGGGTCGGCTGCGCGAGTACAGCACCGGCTTCGAAGGCGTCGTGCGCACGCTCATGCGGCGGTACCACGAGACCGACTCCGACCAGATGAAGCAGTGCTACGAGTCGTACATGCGTGAGGTGCCCTGCCAGGCATGCGGCGGCAAGCGACTGCGGCCGGAGGTCCTCGCGGTCACCGTCGACGGCGAATCCATCGCCGACGTGTGCGACATGCCGGTGGAGAACGAGCTGAACTGGGTCAACGGCCTCGAGCTCGAAGGGTCGGCGGCCAAGATCGCCGGCGAAGTGCTCAAGGAGATCCGGGCCCGTCTCTGCTTCCTCAACGACGTCGGGCTTAACTATCTGACACTGTCGCGCGCCGCCAAGACGCTGTCCGGCGGCGAAGCGCAGCGCATCCGACTGGCGACGCAGATCGGTTCGGGCCTCGTCGGCGTCATGTACGTGCTCGACGAGCCGTCGATCGGCCTGCACCAGCGCGACAACGAGCGTCTGATCGAGACGCTGCACCATCTGCGTGACCTCGGCAACACGCTGATCGTCGTCGAACACGACCAGGAGACCATAGAGAAGGCCGACTGGGTGGTCGACATCGGCCCCGGTGCAGGCGAACACGGCGGCGAGGTCGTGTACTCCGGGCCGGCGAAGCGTCTGACCGAGGCTCCACGCTCCATCACCGGCGACTACATCGCCGGCCGCCGGGCCATCGAAGTGCCGCAGGCACGGCGAAAGACGCAGGCCGGCAGACGCCTGCGCGTCGTCGGCGCACGCGAGAACAACCTCAAGAACATCACCGTGGACTTCCCGCTCGGCGTCATGACCGTGGTCACTGGCGTGTCCGGGTCGGGCAAATCCACGCTGGTCAACTCGATTCTCTACCCGGTGCTCGCCGACAAGCTCAACGGCGCCCGCATCGTGCCCGGCAAGCACACGCGGATCGAAGGCGTCGACCTGTGCGACAAGGTGATCCACGTCGACCAGAACCCGATCGGGCGCACACCACGCTCCAACCCCGCCACCTACACCGGCGTGTGGGACAAGATCCGCACCCTGTTCGCCAAAACCCCGGAGGCGCAGGTGCGCGGCTATGGCCCGGGACGGTTCTCGTTCAACGTGAAGGGCGGCCGATGCGAAGCCTGCCATGGCGACGGCACGCTCAAGATCGAGATGAACTTCCTGCCCGACGTGTACGTGGAATGCGAGGAGTGCCACGGCAAACGGTACAACAGGGAGACGCTCGAGGTGAAGTACAACGGCAAGACCGTCTCCGACGTGCTCGACATGCCGATCGAGGAGGCCGCCAAGTTCTTCAAGGCGTACCCGTCCATCGCGCGCTATCTGGACACCCTCGTCCAGGTCGGGCTCGGATACATCCGGCTCGGGCAGCCAGCGCCCACCCTGTCCGGCGGTGAATCCCAGCGCGTGAAGCTCGCCACCGAGCTGCAGCGGCGATCGACCGGCAAGACCGTCTACATCCTCGACGAGCCGACCACCGGCCTGCATTTCGAGGACGTGCGCAAACTGCTGCTCGTGCTGCAGGGGCTAGTGGACAAGGGCAACACGGTCATCGTCATCGAGCACAACCTCGACGTGATCAAGTCCGCGGACTGGATCGTCGATCTCGGACCCGAAGGCGGTGACGGCGGCGGCACGGTCGTCACCGCCGGAACGCCCGAACAGGTGGCGCAATGCGCCGAATCCTGGACGGGACGGTTCCTCGGCCCGATGCTGAAGGATGCACGCTGACGGCGGGGCCTTCCTCGAAAGCTGGTGTATGTTCGGGCAGGCGCCGGCGTGTGGCATAGTCCTACGTTTGTTGAGGGAGCCATTATGACCAACGACATCGAACGACATGCGCCGGAAGTGTGGCGCAGGACCGCAGATGAATTGCGGCAGAGGCATGAGCCCAGTGACGGGGCGGCCCCGACGGCCTCATCCACAGGCGTGAACGTGAACGGGGCCCCGCTGCTCGGCGACACGCGCGACCTGTTCCGCCCCAAGACCGGCGACATTCCCGCCCAACCCGGCGTGTACAAGTGGCGCGACGGCGAGGGGCGCGTCATCTACGTGGGCAAGGCGAAAAGCCTTCGCAACCGGCTTACCAGCTACTTCCAGCCGCTGTACCTGCTGCACCCCCGCACCCAGACCATGGTGCTCACCGCGCGCAGCCTCGAATGGACCGTGGTAGGCACCGAGCTGGAGGCCCTGACGCTCGAATATACGTGGATCAAGGAGTTCGACCCACGCTTCAACGTGCAGTTCCGCGACGACAAGACCTACCCGTATCTGGCCATATCGGCGGGGGATGACTACCCGCGCGTGTGGGTGACCCGCAGCCGCAAACGCCGCGACAGCCGGTACTTCGGCCCCTATGCGAAAGTGTGGGAGCTTCGGCAGTCGCTCGACAGGCTGCTGCGCACCTTCCCAGTGCGGACCTGCACCCAATCCGTGTTCCACAAGGCTCAGGTGACCGGACGCCCATGCCTGTTCGCATCCATCGGCAAATGCTCGGCCCCCTGTGTGGGGCGCATCACGCCAGCCGAACATCGACGCATGTGCGAGCGGCTCGTGGGCGTGATGACCGGCAGACTCGGCAAATCCTACGTGGCCCAGCTCACGCGGGACATGAAGGCGGCCAGCGCCGAACTCGAATTCGAGAAGGCGGCCCGGCTGCGCGACGAGATTCAGATGCTGCAGACCGTCATGCAGCAGAACGCCGTCGTATTCGACCAGGGAGTGGACGCCGACGTGTTCGGCCTCGCCTCCGACGAACTGGAAGCATCCGTGCATGCGTTCACCGTTCGCGACGGTTCAATCCGAGGCGAACGCAACTGGAGCGTGGAGCGCGTGGAGGACGTCACCGACGCCGAGCTCATCGCCGACCTCATCGTGCAGGTGTATGCGGACGCTGACGCCGAAGCCAAACGCATGACGCCGAACGCCCCGCGCAGGGAAGACACCATGGCGGAAGGGCCAGTGTCCAATGCCGCCGGCGGCGAAGACGCGAACCTTCCCGCGTCGGGCACGGCGATCCGCGAACAGCGCGACGCAATCGGCTCCACGCAAAGCATGACCGCCGTGAACGCCACGGACCGGGCCCAAGCCACCCGAGAACGCCACGAGCGTCAAGACCAGACCGGCAGGGCCGACCTGCTCGCGCCGGTCGCCCCCGTGCCCCGCGAAGTGATCGTGCCGGTGGAACCGACCCGCCGCGAGGAGCTCGAAGGCTGGCTGTCCGGACTGCGCGGCGCATCAGTCACCATCCGCGTGGCCAGCCGCGGCGAGAAGAAAGCCCTCATGGACCGTGCCACGGAAAACGCCAGCCAGGCGCTCCAACGCAGCAAGATGAGCCGCATCAGCGACATGGGCGCGCGCACCGACGCCATGAATGACGTAGCCAAGGCACTGGGTCTTGCGCAGGCTCCGCTGCGCATCGAATGCTACGACATCTCCAACACCATAGGCGGCGCATTCCAGGTCGCCTCCATGGTCGTATTCGAAGACGCCATCGCCAAGCGAAGCGAATACCGGCGTTTCGCCATCCGCGGCAAGGACGGCCAAGGCGCGGTGGACGACCTGAGCGCCCTGTACGAGACGCTCACCCGACGGTTCAGACACGGCAACATCGCCGGAGACACCGGCGACAGCATCGACAACGAGCGGCGCGCCGAACACGCCCAAGCCTCCGCAGTCGACAACGAGACAGCGGACGCGGCGGGTTCAGCTCAAACCGATGCCGCCTGCACGCCTGCCGTGACCGCCGATATGAAGCCGGGCACCACCGTCGCCTGCGCGACAGGTGAATCCATGAGCATACGGAAGGACCATGACCAAGTCGTCCGGCAGAACACTGACCGCCACAGGTTCGCCTATAAGCCGAACCTCATCGTCGTCGACGGCGGCAAACCTCAGGTGATGGCCGCGGCCAAGGCATTGGCCGACTGCGGCGTGGACGACGTGGCCCTGTGCGGCCTCGCCAAACGTCTCGAAGAGGTGTGGGTGCCGGACGACGACTATCCGATCATCCTCAAACGCCAGTCCGAAGGCATGTACCTGCTGCAACGCGTGCGCGACGAATCCCACCGCTTCGCCATCACATACCATCGCCAGACCCGCCGCAAAGGAGCGCTGCGCTCCGCATTGGACGGCATCCCCGGCGTCGGCGAAGCCTACCAGAAACGGCTGCTCAAACAATTCGGCTCCGTACGCGCCATGCGCTCGGCCAGCATGGAGGATCTCATGCAGGTCAAAGGCGTAGGCGCATCCAAAGCCAAAGCCATCTACGCCGCATTGCACACTGAAGACGACGACACGGATACGAAAACGGACGCAACAGCCAACATACATACACACGACTGATCAGCAGATTGCCGCCGGCGTACGATTGCATGCACTTTGCTGGCCGCCAACCGTGCAAGGCGAGGCGCTGCAAACTATGTGCAATGGCATCTCGCCCATTGTCGCGGAACATGGGTCATTCGCCGAACAGGCACAGGTACGCGTCAATGTCGTCGTTGCCGGCGGCCGGGTACCGGTCAAGGAACCCGCGGATCTCATCGGTGGCGACATGCATCGCCTCGGCCTTCGGATATCCGTAGATGCCGCTGGAGATCAGCGGGAACGCGATGCTCTCGCATCCGAGGTCCGTGGCCAATGCCAGCGCATTGCGGTAGCAGGCGCGCAGTTGATCCTCTTCGCCGTGCCCGCCGCCCTGCCAGACCGGGCCGGCGGTGTGAATCACATACCGTGCAGGCAGATCGAAGCCGGGCGTCGCCACGGCCTCGCCGGTACGTATGGGGGAAACCCGGTCACACGCCTCCTGCAGCCGACGGGCTCCTGCCGCGCGGAAGATCGCGCCGCACACGCCGCCGCCCATGAGCAGCCGCGTGTTCGCCGCGTTCACGATCGCGTCCACGCGCATCCGAGTGATGTCCTGACGGACCAGTTGCAATGGCATGGCATAGCCCCCTTCACATTGGATTGCATCGTTCCATGAGTGCGCCGCGGCCTGTCGCCGGGGAGCGTGGAACGGGCACGCACGATGACGAGACCCACAATACAGGCATTCCCTGCAAATCCGCTTGCGTCGAGCCATCAGGACAAGCGTGAGACTTGCGGTCGGAAGCGTACGGATGGCCGTGGGCCGCGCGTCGCGCTCGGCATGGCGGCCCTGGATGCGAAACCGTCATGCCCGGTAGCCCGGTAGAATATAGGATGGTACGAGCGGATAAAGGAGAGTCATGACCCAGATCAATCAACGCTGCGCGGTGCTGGGCAAGCCGATCGCGCATTCACTGTCGCCGGTGTTGCACATGGCGGCATACCGCGCACTCGGCCTGGACGACTGGAGCTACGGGCGGCATGAGGTCGGGGAGGACGACCTTGACGGATTCCTGCGCGGCCTGGACCCGTCCTGGCGCGGCCTGAGCCTGACCATGCCGCTCAAGAAGACCATCCAGCCATACGGAACGCCCGCCGACTACTGGGCGGACCAGCTCAAAGTCGCCAACACGGCGGTGTTCGACTGGTCCAAGCCGGGATCGCAGGAGGGCCTGCCCCACATCGACCTGTACAACACCGACGTTCCCGGCATCATCTACGCCATTCAGCATGCATGCGACGTCACGCAGCGCCAGACGCTGCTCGACCACGCCGCCACCGCCGCGGTCATCGGCAACGGCAACACCGCCGAATCAGCGCTGAGCGCGATCTGCGCCATGTTCGGAGCCTCGGACGCAACGGACAGGAACGCCACCGTGATCGCCCGCCACCCGGGCCGCAACACCGACATCGCCGGCATCGTGGCGGCCCAAGGCGATGGCGGCATCGGATACGCCGAAACTCACCTCGACCACGCGGCCGACGTGTTGGCAGGCAGCGACATCGTCGTCAGCACCATCCCCGGACGGGCGGCCGACGGCATCGCCGAGGCGATCATGGACGACACCGCGTTCACACCACGTGGCGTGTTGCTCGACGTGGTGTACGACCCGCGCCCCTCCGCGCTGATCGTGGCGTGGCGGTCCAAGGGGGGCATCGCCATCGGCGGCGAGGAGATGCTGCTGTACCAGGCCATCCTGCAGGTGAAACTCATGACGGGGAAGCAGGGGGAGCGCAGGCTCCAGGGCGGCGACGCCGTCGCGACGCTTGAACCGCCGATGCGCAAGGCTCTCGAGGAGGTCCTATGACATACCGACATCATGACACGGCGGGCAGCCGTCAGGAAGCCCCGTCTCCATCGAGCAACAGCCGCCCCGCACCCGCGGACCGGTTCGAGGTGCTCCTCATCACCGGCATGTCCGGTGCAGGGCGGTCCCATGCCGCGGATTGCTTCGAGGACATGGGCTGGTATGTCGTCGACAACCTCCCGCCCAAACTGCTGATTCCCTTGGTCGACATGATGACCAGCGGCGGCGGTGAAGGCGTGCACCAGCTTGCGGCGGTCATCGACGTGCGTTCCCGGTCGTATTTCGACGATCTTGCCGCAGTACTCAGCCACCTTGACGATCTTGGCGTCAAGACCCGCATCCTGTTCCTCGACGCGAGCAACGAGGTGCTCATCAAACGCTACGAATCCGTGCGCAGGCCGCATCCGCTGCAGCATGGCAACCGGCTCATCGACGGCATCCTCGAGGAGCGCAGCCTGCTGGCCAACCTCAAGGAACGGGCGGACATGGTCATCGACACGTCGTCGCTGAGCATCCACCAGCTGTCGACCAAACTCTATGAGGCGATGCTCGGCTCCGGCCCTTCCACGGTCGCCGTCCATGTGTTCAGCTTCGGATTCAAATACGGTCTGCCCATGGACGCCGACTTCGTGATGGACGTCAGGTTCCTGCCGAACCCGTTCTGGGTGCCGGCGCTCAGGGAGCTCAACGGGCTCGACAAGCCCGTCAGCGACTACGTTCTCTCCAGTCCGGGGGCAAGCCAGTTTCTCGACGCCTACGAGCAGGCCATGCTGGTGGCGCTCGAGGGCTATGCGCACGAGGACAAGCATTTCGTCACCATCGCGGTCGGGTGCACCGGAGGCCAGCACCGTTCGGTCGCCATCAGCGAGGAGCTCGCCTCCCGGCTTCGCGCCCATGGCATCACGGTCACGGTGTCGGCGCGCGAGCTGCACCGGCAGCGTTCGTAGGAGCGCCGGGTTCGCGCCCTTCTGCGTGTCTGCGAGCCCGACGCTATGTAGTCACAATGCAGAATGCCGTTATCCAGTATCCGGTATCATCGCGTATTCTTGTCCAAGTGATTGGGTATCACAGTAAGCCGGTGGCAGTGTGGGCCTAACGCCACACAAGCCCGGGGAACATTGAGAAGAAACAGGACATAGGAGGTTGGCTCTTGGCTCTTCTGGATGATGTCAAAAGCGAGCTGGCCGCAATCGACAACGAACTTCCGGCGGCGAAAAAAGCGCAAGCTACCGCCATGATTCGTTTCGGCGGCGGGCTGCGGCTGGTGCAGCGCCAGATCATTGTGCAGGCTCAGTTCGACTCGCTCAAAGCCGCGCAATGGCTGCAGGACACCATCAGGGAACTGTATGGGCACGAAGCCCTGATGACTCAGATCTCCCGTCCTACGCCTAACGGGACGGTGGTCCAGCGCTACGTTGTGCACGTGGAGCGCGGCGGTGCGGCGCTGGCGTTGCAGACCGGTCTGCTCGACCGTCGCAAGCGTCTGGTCCGTGGACTGCCCGCGGACATCATCAGCGGGAACATCGCCCAGGTCAAGGCGGCATGGCGAGGCGCATTCCTCGCCCACGGCTCGCTGTCCGACCCGGGCAAGGCGAGCTTCCTGGAGATTATCTGCCCGACCAGCGAGGCCGCGCTGGCGCTGTCCGGTGCCGCACGCCGACTCGGCATCACCGCCAAACCGCGTCAGCTGCGCAGCTCGGAACGCATCACCCTCAAGGATCCCGACGCCATCGAGCGGATGCTCGTGCTCATGGGGGCGCCGCATTCCGCTCGCGAATGGACCGGAAAGCGCACGGACGGCGAGGCACGGGGCAAGGCCAACCGTCTGGCGAACTTCGACGACGCGAACATGCGCCGCAGCGCCAAGGCCGCCGCGGAGGCGAGCGAGAAGGTGCGCAAGGCGTTCGAGATCCTCGGTGACGACATCCCCGAGAACCTCCGCGCCGCAGGTCAGCTGCGACTCGAACACGGCGACGCCAGCCTTGAGGAGCTCGGCCGTCTCGCCGACCCGCCGATCACCAAGGACGCCATCGCCGGCCGCATCCGCCGCCTGCTGCAGCTCGCCGACAAGACCGTCAAGGCGCGTGAGAAGGATATGGCGGCTGATTCCGTCAAATGACGACGACATGATGCCGGGTGACTACCCGGATCGCCGCCGATGACAGGCGCATGCCCAGACATTTCCATAGACAGGCCGCGTCCCGCGCACATGGTGCGGGACGCGGCCTGTCTGTTGTGTTTGTTCCATGCCGCTTGTATCATTCCAATTGGCTATCACTGGCCATTCCTCGCATTTGCGGATAGGAAAGGATACATATGAAGACACTCAAGGACCTTGGGGATCTCAAGGGCAAGCGCGTTCTGATGCGCGCCGATTTCAACGTTCCGCTGGACGGCACCACGATCACCGATGATGGTCGTATCAAGGCTGCGCTGCCCACCATCAAGGAACTCCTCGCCGACGACGCGAAGGTCATCCTGATGGCGCACCTCGGCCGTCCGAAGGGCAAGGTCGTTCCCGAACTGTCCCTGGCTCCGGTCGCCAAGCGTCTTGGCGAGCTGCTCGGTGTCGACGTCAAGCTGGCGAAGGACACCTATGGCGAGGATGCCCAGGCCAAGGTCGCCGCGATGAACGACGGCGACGTGGTGCTGCTCGAGAACGTGCGCTTCAACCCGGAGGAGACCAGCAAGGATCCCGCCGTGCGCGCCCCGTACGCCAAGAAGCTTGCCGCGCTCGGCGACGTGTTCGTCTCCGACGGCTTCGGCGTCGTCCACCGCGCCCAGGGCTCCGACTACGATGTGGCCGCCGATCTGCCGGCCGCCGCCGGCAAGCTCGTCGAGAAGGAAGTCAAGGCCCTCTCCAAGGCTACCGAGAACCCGGAGCGTCCGTTCACCGTCGTGCTCGGCGGCTCCAAGGTCTCCGATAAGCTCGGCGTCATCGAGAATCTGCTCGACAAGGCCAACCGTCTCGTCATCGGCGGCGGCATGGTCTTCACCTTCCTCAAGGCCAAGGGCTACGAGGTCGGCACCTCCCTGCTCGAGGAGGACCAGCTCGACAAGGTCAAGGGCTACATTGAGACCGCCGAGAAGAACGACGTCGAACTGGTGCTCCCGACCGATATCGTCGTGAACCCGACCTTCCCGAAGTCCGATGCCGACGTCGCCCCCGAGGTCGTCCCCGCGGACGCCATCCCGGCCGACAAGATGGGCCTTGACATCGGCCCGGAGTCCCAGAAGCTCTTCCACGACAAGATCGTCGACTCCAAGACGGTCGTGTGGAACGGTCCGATGGGTGTGTTCGAGGTCGCCGCCTTCGCCGACGGCACCAAGGCCGTCGCCCAGGGTCTGGTCGACGCCACCAAGGCCGGCGCGTTCACCATCGTCGGCGGCGGCGACTCCGCCTCCGCGGTGCGCAACCTCGGCTTCCCGGAGGACGGCTTCTCGCACATCTCCACCGGCGGCGGCGCCTCCCTCGAGTTCCTCGAGGGCAAGGAGCTGCCGGGCCTGAAGGTCCTGGAGTAGTCCTCGGAGTAATCGGCTCCACAGCATACGGCTGCCGGCGGCCATGACAGGCGCCGCCGGCATCCGCATACGCAGAGCCGACGTTTGTTGAGTGAGGGGCAGGCGATGACAGTCATCGGCTGCCCCTCACTCAACACGTCACCGTATATCATCGATTCCCATGCCGCGGCCGGAACGTCGCCGCGGCGCGGACGTCCCACAGCAAAGGGAGCAGTGCCATGACGGCCAAGACCGTACGAGCCAAACGTATTCCGCTCATCGCAGGCAACTGGAAGATGAACTTCGACCATCTCGAAGCCACCTATTACGTGCAGAAACTCGTATGGCTGCTCAGGGACGCCCGATTCGACTACAGCCAGTGCGAGATCGCGCTCATGCCCCCGTTCACGTCGCTGCGCAGCGTACAGGTGCTTGTCGAAGCCGACAAGCTCAAGATCCACTACGGAGCCCAGGCGGTCTCGGTCACCACGCAGGGCGCGTTCACGGGGGACGTGTCCGCCGACATGATCGCGCATCTGGGATGCTCCTATGTCATCGTCGGCCATTCCGAACGGCGCAAATACCATCCCGAGGACGACGCGAACATCGTCGACCAGGTGCGTGCGGTCCTTGCCGCCGGCATGCAGCCCATCCTGTGCGTGGGGGAGAGTTTCGAGGAACGGCGCCAGGGCATCGAGCTGGACTTTGCCGTGGGGCAGGTGCGTGACGTGACCCGTGACCTGTCCGCGACCGAAGCGGCGAAACTCATCGTCGCCTACGAGCCGGTCTGGGCCATCGGCACAGGCATGGTGGCCACCCCGGACACCGCCCAGCAGGCGGCCAAGGCGATCCGCGGCGACATCGCGGCGATGTTCGGCGACGATGTCTCGCAGACGGTGCGCATCCTCTACGGCGGTTCCGTGTCGTCGAAGAACGCGCTCGACCTCATCGAGGAGCCCGACGTCGACGGCTTCCTCATCGGCGGTGCCTCGCTCGACCCGGACGAGATGGCACGCATCGCCAGGATCACGCTCAAGACCGTGCGCGGCCGGTGACCAGGACCCGCGGCGCGGCAGCGTTGCGGAGCTCGGCATGGCTTCTCGGCCGTCGCAGCATCGGCATATGACATCGCCGTCACCGTTTTTCAATACCCTGAGTTATACTGGCCGATAGTGTTTTATGAACTGGAGGTTCGCCATGTCCGCTTGGGCAATCGTCAAGCTTGTGCTGCAGATCGTTCTCGTCGTCTTCAGCCTGCTGCTCACCCTGCTTATTCTCATGCACAAGGGTAAGGGCGGCGGTCTGTCCGACATGTTCGGCGGCGGTCTCACCCAGAACGCTGGCTCCTCCGGCGTCGCCGAGAAGAACCTGAACCGCTGGACCGTCATCATCGCCCTGCTGTGGGTCGCGATCATCATCGGCCTCGGCCTGATGACCAAGTTCAGCCTCGCCTGATCAATACCAGATTTTCAGCAATGAGCCATGGCCTCAAGGTCATGGCTCATCTTCGTTTCGCCAGCATCCCGTCAGCGTCCCCAGAGGAGCATCAACCATGGTCACCATGAACCGCAACAAGGTCGTCATCGTCGGCACAGGGACTGTCGGTTCCACCGCCGCGTTCGCCATCGTCACGCACGGCCTGTGCAACGAGCTCGTACTCATCGATCATTTCGCCGACAAGGCACGCGGAGAGGCTCACGACCTTGACGACGGCAGCGAATTCCAGGACCGTCACGTCAAAGTGCATGAGGGGGATTATTCCGACTGCCGCGATGCGGACATCGTCGTCATCACGGTCGGACGCAAACCGCCAGCAGGATCGAACCGGCTCGCCGAACTCGGCTTCACGGTCGGACTCGTCGGCGATGTCGTCGACAACGTCATGGCCTCGGGATTCAACGGCGTGATCGTCATGGTCTCCAACCCGGTCGACGTCATGGCCTGGTATGCGTGGAAGCGTTCCGGCCTGCCGCGCACGCAGGTGCTCGGCACCGGCACCGCGCTCGACACGTCCCGTCTCAAGACCATCATCGGAGAGGAGACCGGTCTCGACCCGCGTAACGTCGGCGGTTTCGTCATGGGCGAGCACGGCGACTCCCAGTTCGCCGCATGGTCCACTGTATCGTTGGGCGGCAAGCCGTTCGCCAAGTTCCTTGCCGACAACCAGAGCCGTTTCGCCTCCGTCTCCACCGCCGAGATCGAACGCAAGACCCGCATGCGCGGCGACGAGATCGTCGCCGCCAAGCACGGCACGAACTTCGGCATCGCCTCCACGGTCGCCGGCATCGTGCAGACGATCCTGTGGGACGAACGCCGCATCGTTCCCGTCTCCACGTTGCTTGACGGCGAATACGGCGAGCATGACGTGTTCCTCGGCGTGCCCACCGAGCTTCGCGCCAATGGCGCCAACGAGATCGTGGAACTCGACCTGACCGATGAGGAGCATGCCAAGCTGCATCATTCGGCCGAACTGATCCGCTCGTACTGCAAGGGACTGCTGTGACCGAATCGACCACCATCGCCAAAGCCTCACCCAAGCTCATCGTCGCCGATCTTGACGGCACACTGCTGCATGGCGCGCCGACATTCGAAGGTCGGTTCATCACCCAGCGGTCCATCGACACGGTCACGCGGATGCATGACGCCGGATACCGGTTCGCCGTCGCCACAGCACGGCCGGTGAGCACCGGATACGCGTTCGCCCGCAGACTCCCGGTCGATGCGGTCATCTACCTCAACGGCGCGCTCATCGACTTCGACCCCGCGGCATCGGACTACGAGATGCTCACCTCCGGCATCATGCCCCAGGACGGTCACCTCATGAAGATCGGGTTCCCCTCACAGCGTGCCAGCGAGGTCTGCCGTGAACTGCTCGACGCCATGCCCGGCCTCAAGGTCGGCATCGTCATGGACGACGTCCGCTACACGAACTTCGACGTGAGCGTGTACTGGAAGACCCAGACCTGGCGGTTCACCGACTTCACCGACATTCCGGACGGCATCGCCGACAAGCTCATCGTGTTCCCCGAGCAGGACCAGTGGGACCGGCTGCGCACTCTGGTGCCTGATGATTTCGCCGTATCCATCTCCGAAGGCACCATGTGGATGCTCATGAACCCGCTCGCCAACAAACGCCACGCGATGCTGACCCTCTGCGAACACATGGGCATTCCGGCGGCGCAGACCGTCAGCTTCGGCGACGACCTCATCGACATCGACATGATGGAGGCGTCCGGCATCGGCGTGGCCGTGGCCAACGCCAATCCGAAGGTATTGTCGATCGCCGACGAGACCTGTCCGGCCAACGACGAGGACGGTGTCGCCCAGTGGATCGAAAGCCGTCTGCTCGCCTGAAGCGCCTTAACCCGATTGGAAGAAGGGACACGGCCGTAACGATGACCATGCTGCTGCGCACGTTCCCGGCGCTCACGTCGCTGCGCGCCCCCGACGTCATCGCTCGCATCCGTGACCTGATCGGCAAGCGGTAGGGAAAGGAACCATGCAGTCATGAGCCTGAAGCCGCACACCGATGGCGGCGGCATGGGAACGAAACCGGTGGCGCGGCTTGCGCTGTCCATGTCGATCCCCACCATCGTCGCCCAAGGCGCCAACGTCTCCTACACCATCATCGACCGCATGTTCATCGGCCATATCCCCGGTGTCGGCGACGCGGCGATGACGGCGGTCGGCATCTGCTTCCCGATCCTGCTTGCCGTCACCTCGTTCGCCTACCTCATCGGTTCGGGCGGCGCCCCACGGGCCTCCATAGAACTCGGCCGAGGCAATTTCAAACGCGCCGAACGCATATTGGGCACCAGCACGGCCGCACTGCTGGCCATCGCCGCGGCGCTGACCATCATCCTCCAGCTCGCGAAGCGGCCGGTACTGTACGCGTTCGGGGCGAGCGACACGACCATCGGCTACGCGACGGACTTCCTCACCGTCTACCTGTGCGGCACCGTGTTCGTGCAGTTGACGATCGGCCTCAACAATTTCATCTCGGCGCAGGGCAAGACCACGATCGCCATGCTGTCGGTGCTCATCGGCACCGGAGTCAGCCTGCTGCTCGACCCACTGTTCATCTTCGTGTTCGGCTGGGGCGTGCGAGGAGCGGCAGCGGCGAACGTGATCGCCCAACTGATATCCTCCGTCTGGATCGTGGCGTTCCTCGCGTCCGGGCGAAGCGCCATACGGCTGCGGCCGTCGAACATCCGCTTCACACGGGTCATCATCCCAGTGCTGACGCTCGGCCTCGCGCCGTTCATCATGCAGATCACCGAATGCCTCATCAACGTGGTGTTCAACGTCGGACTGCAACGCTACGGCGGCGACGATTACGTGACCGCCATCACCATCATCACCTCGCTGATGCAGATCGTCAGCGTGCTCACCGCCGGCTTCCAGCAGGGCATCCAGCCAATCGTCGGCTACAATTACGGCGCCCGGCTCATGGACCGCGTCGGGCAGGCCATCCGCATGGCGTTCGTCACCCAGCTGGTGTCGACCACGGTCATGGTGTCGTTCCTGGCCGCGTTCCCCGCGTTCTTCGCCTCATGGTTCACCTCGAACCCGTCCGTCGTGGCCATCGTCGTCGCGATGATGCCGGTCTTCGTCAGCGGGTGGGGCATATTCGGCATACAGATGGGTGCGCAATGCGCGCTTGTCGGCATGGGCCAAGCGAAACAGTCCATCTTCCTCGCCGTGTTCCGCAAGATCATCCTGCTGGTGCCGCTTGCGCTGGCGTTGCCGCATTGGCTGGGCGTGTCCGGTATCTTCCTCGCCGAGCCTATCTCCGACGCGACGTCCGGCATCGTGGCCGGCGTGCTGTTCTTCTTTACTTATCGTCGGATTCGTGCCGCAGCCGACAGTGACAGCCAGCAGTGACGGCCGCCGGTGATGTTGCGCTGGCGACGTTGCGCTGGCGATATTGTTGCAGTGAGATACGCGGATTTGTAAATGAAATCTGTATCGGGGATTGCGATACGGCGCTGACGGGATAGTGTTGGATGCAAGGGCGGACCGCCACGACAAGACAGGAGGCCGGCCCCTCCATCGACAGGCACGGAGGTGCTCTCATGAACAGGGTAATGAAGCCGGCGGCGGCAACGAAGAGCCCCGGCATAGGGGTGACGGCATATGCCGTCATGACGGCCATCGCCGCATTGACCGGTGCGGCGGTGTCGTTCGCGCCACTGTATGTGGACATCTGGGGCGGCGAGATGATGCATCCGGAATGCCCGGTGATCAACAGGATGTCCTACTACACCAGCGGACCGTACCCCGGCTCGGGGGACATGTACGGCGACTGCCTGACGCCGCTGCCGTGGTATGCGGCCATCACAGCGATCGCCCTGGTCATGACCGTTACGGGCACCGTGGTCATGCTGCAGTTCGTCGCGGCGTCTGCGCGGATGCGGAAGGCTGGGCGGTCAAAGCCGGCGTACCGTATGCTGGCTTGGCTGGTGGTTCCGTTGCTCGCGGCGGTCGCCTTGCTCGTGTGGGGCGGCAACTGGGAAAACATCGTGGTCTGGCTGATATCGGCTGCGGTGTGGGCGGCGTATGCGCTCCTATCTCTTCGCGGCGGCAGCGATGACAGTGCGTCTGGCACCGGGCATACGACCGCCATCATCCGGCAGGTGCTGCTGGCCGTGGCGACAGGCGTCATGCCGTTGTTCGTCGCCGAATACGCATTGTCGGACTACATCAACATGAGCGGCGGGGCATACGCCGCCTTCTGTCTGGGATTGATGGCGTTCGCCCTGACGATGCTGCCGTCCACGCTGCATGAAAGCCGTGAGCCTGCGTCCCGCGGTGTGACCGTCCACCGTATCATCGTCAGCATCGTCGCAGTATTGTCATGGGTGTGGTTTGCGGCGATGACGTGGACGTACCGTTCGCACGGATTGACCGCAACCGACTTCTGCCCGGCGACCGGCGTCCGGGAGCATGGCATCGGCATGACGGCAACCTGCATCGGCTCAGGTGCGCTAGATACGCTGCGAACGCTGATGCTGACGCTCCCGGCGGTCTCCGGAGTGTTGCTGGTGCTCGCCTGCGTCTGCATCTGGACGAACAGGCGTCGCACCGCGACCGTCCTCATACTCAGCGGATCACTGATCGCAGCAGCGGCGTTCGGCCTCGCCTTCACGCTCGTCGTCTGAGTGTCGGTCTACTGGACGGCATAGCGAATCAACTATGCCGGCCAGCAGACCGACGCATGCCGGAACCACCCATCCCAGCTGGTACTGTGACCATGGCAGCAGACGCAACATGGCGGCCAGCCATGGAATCGAACCGCCGAACACGTCGGCGAGCGACACCACGCACGACAGGAACGCGGGGACGGCGGTGCACGCCACAGTCCACTGGTAGATGCGCGGCAGACGCGAGCCGAGCAGACCATGGGTCAACGCGAGCAGCACCAGCACGATGGCGATCGGATACAAGGCGGCAAGCACGGGAACCGAAACCTCGATGATCAGGCTCAGACCGGCGTTCGACACGATGACGCTGAACACGGTGAACGCGACCTGCCATGCCCGGTAGCTCACCGGACGGCCGAACACCGTGGGGAACGTGTCATGAAAATAGGTCGCGCATGTGCAGATGAGACCGGTGCACACGTTCAGGCACGCGATGACGAACACCAATCCCAGGAACACGGTGCCCATGGTGCCGAACAGCGACGAGGTGAGATTGGTGAGCACGGTCGCTCCGGTATCGGTCGCGGGATCGATGGTCCTGATCGAGCCGGAGACGACACCGACATAGCTCAGCGCGGCATAGATGAGAATCAGCAGCACGCCTGTGCCAAGACCGGCGTATGCGGTCTCGCGACGTACCTGCATCTCATCGTCGATGTGTTCGGCGCGGATGTTGGCCGAGATCACGATGCCGAAATACAGTGCGGCCAGCAAATCCATGGTCTGGTAGCCGTCGAGAAAGCCGCGTGACATCTGGTTGGTCCGGTAGTTGCCGGACGGCGGTGGAACGGTTCCGTCACCATGGACGAGACAGCTGACGAACAGCACGGCGATGAGCACGAGCAGCAGTGGCCCCATGAACCGTCCAAGCACGTTGGACAGCCGTTCGGGATGCTGGGCGAACACGAACGACAGCGCGAAGAACACCAGCGAATAGCCGAGACGCCACAGCCAGACGGGACCATCGGCGACGAGGGGGACGACCATCATCTCGAACGAGGTCGTCGCTGTACGGGGGATGGCGAAGCACGGGCCGATCGTCAGGATGATCGCCATGCCGAGCGCCAAGCCGAACCTGGGGGAGACGCGGGAGGCGAGATGGTCGAAGCCGCCCGCGAATGTGACGGCGAGCACGCCGAGGATCGGCAGGCCGACCGCCGAGACGATGAACCCGATCGATGCCGGCAGTGACGCGCCGCCTGCCTGCGCTCCGACGAACGGCGGGAAAATCAGGTTGCCCGCGCCGAAGAACATCGAAAAGAACGTGAACGCCATCAGCAGACGTTGCCGGGCGCCCAGCCGGCCAGTCGCTGTGGTGATGGTATTTGGCATTGGTGCCCTCCGGGGTCATACCTGTCGTTTGTCGTGATTATCCGAGCCGAACCTATCAGCTGGGCGTCGCATTGGTCAAGGGAAACCGTCGCACATGACACGATTCGGTTCGCGTATCGGTCGTTGCAGACAAGCCGACACACAATGACGGTACGATGCGTAATCCATCAGGCGGTTTCGCCTGCCGACCGTCGATACGCGCAGTCATCGTGACATGAGGAGGTTCTTATGCCGGTCATATCCCAGCGTGCCCAGCAGGCACTGTATCCCAGCGTCAGGGAGATGTTCGAACTGGCGGCCGGCGTTCCCGACGCCGTGTCGTTCGCCATCGGGGAGCCGGGATTCGACACGCCGCGTCCGATGATCGACGCCGCATACCAGGCGGCGATCCATGGCGACACCCATTACACGCCGAACCGTGGCACCGCGGCACTGCGGTCCGCCTGGTGCCGGTACCGCGGGCGGCAGGACGGCATCGTCTATGATCCGGATACGGACATCATCATCACCGCAGGCGGCATGGAAGCCATGTATCTGGCGATGATCGCCACCCTGGACCCCGGCGACGACATCCTCATTCCGGACCCCGGGTACGCGAACTACTTCGGGCAGGTGCAGATGGTGCAGGCGAACGTCGTGCCGGTTCCGCTTTACGAACGGAACGGGTTCCGCATGCGCGCCGAGGACGTCGAGGCTGCGGTCACGCCACGCACTCGTGCGCTGCTGCTGAATTCGCCGTCGAACCCGACCGGAGCGGTCATTGCGCCCGATGAGCTGGAGGCGATCGCACAGGTGGCGAAGCGGCACGATCTGTGGGTGATCAGCGACGAAGTGTATCGCGCGTTCGTCTATGACGAGGATGTCAGCTGCCTGTCGATCGCTGCGATGCAGGGAATGCAGGAGCGGACCATCGTCGTCGACTCGTTCTCGAAGACGTTCGCCATGACCGGATGGCGTATCGGATGCGCGCTCGGCCCGAAGGCCGTCATCGACCGGATGATGGTCATGCAGGAGAATGTGGTCTCCTGTGTGCCGGGCGCACTGCAGGCCGGGGCGGTTGCGGCGTTGGATGGTTCCGCGGACATCCTGACGACGATGACCGCCGCATATCGTCGCAATCGGGACATGGTCGTCAGCGCCGTCGCCGACATGCCGTTGGTGAGCTGCAACGTGCCGGACGGTGCGTTCTATGTGCTCATCAACGTCAAGGCGACGGACATGGACGACCACGATTTTGCGATTCGGCTGCTACGTGAGGCGAAGGTCGTGGTGACGCCGGCATCCGGCTTCGGCGAGCGTGGCCGTGACTACGTACGGCTGTCCTATGTCGGCACGGCAGAGGACACGGCCGAAGGGTTGCGACGCATGCGTGCGTGGCTGCAGCGGCTTGCGGAACGCTGAACGTCGGCGGGGGGGGTGCAATGCCCGGCCGGGAATCCTCGCAGCATATGGAATATGACAAGGGGCGGTGTTACCTGATTGGTCAGGTAACACCGCCCCTTATGCTTCACCAGTCTGAGATGCGGCTAGAAACCATGGTATCCAGCCGCATCAGAGTGGCGTCATGCTCAGGCGTTCACGCGGTCGATGCCGGACTGAACATCGGCGAGCACGGAATCCCAGGACTTGATGAAGGCGGCGACACCGTCGGCCTCCAGCTTGTCGGTGACGTCCTTGAGGTTGATGCCCAGCTCAGCCAGCTTGTTGATGATGGCGTGGGACTCCTCGTAGGTGCCCTCGATGGACGGAGCGCCGTTGCCGTGGTCGGCCAGAGCGTTCAGGGTCTTCTCCGGCATGGTGTTGACGATGTGCTTCGCGACGAGCTCGTCAACGTACTTGCAGTCGGAGTAGGCCGGGTTCTTGGTGCCGGTGGAGGCCCACAGCGGACGCTGGACCTTGGCGCCCTTGGCGGCCAGGTCAGCCCAGCGCGGATCCTCGGCGAACTTCTTCTCGAAGAGCTCGTAGGCGAGGCGAGCGTTGGCGACGGCGGCCTTGCCCTCGAGGGCCTTGGCCTCGTCGGAGCCGTTGGCTTCGAGCAGCTTGTCGACGGCGGTGTCCACGCGGGACACGAAGAAGGACGCGACGGAGCCGATGTGCTTCAGGTCGTGGCCGTTGGCGGCAGCCTGGGCGATGCCCTCGATGTAGGCGTCGATGACCTGCTCGTAGCGCTCGAGCGAGAAGATCAGGGTGACGTTGACGGAGATGCCCTTGGCCAGGGTGGCGGTGATGGCCGGCAGGCCCTCGAGGGTCGCCGGGATCTTGATCATCGCGTTCGGACGGTTGACCTTCTCCCACAGTTCGACAGCCTGCTTCTCGGTGGCCTCGGTCTCGTGAGCGAGACGCGGGTCAACCTCGATGGAGACGCGGCCGTCAACGAAATCGGTCTTCTCGGCGATCTCGCGGAAGATGTCGGTGGCGTTGCGCACATCGGTGGTGGTGAGCTCACGCACGGCGGTCTCGACGTCGACCTTGCCCAGCTCCTTGAGCTGCGCGTCGTACGGACCGACCTGGCTCAGGGCCTTCTGGAAGATGGACGGGTTGGTGGTGACGCCGACCACGTTCTTGTTGGCGATGAGGTCCTGCAGGGAGCCGGACTCGATGCGGGAGCGGGACAGGTCGTCCAGCCAGATGGAGACGCCGTTGTCGGACGTGCGCTGAGTTGCTTCAGTCATTGTTGTTTTCTCCTTGATACCTTATTGGATCAAATCTTGTTGGGGGAGGGGCGGCGTTGCCGCAACCCCTCCCTACGCTCTAGGCGTGTATTCGTCCCTTGCGGGAATGAATCAGGCGTTGGCCTCGGCGATGGACGCCTCGGCGGCCTCGACCACGTGCTCGGCGGTGATGCCGAGGTCGATCATGTTCTGCGCGCCATTGCCCTGCAGGCCGAACTGCTCGATGGAGACGGGCTTGCCGTAGGAGCCGAGGTACTTGTACCACGGCATCGCAACGCCGGCCTCGACGGAGACACGGGCCTTGACGGAAGCCGGAAGCACGGCCTCCTTGTACTCGGCGTCCTGCTCCTCGAACCACTCCATGGACGGGAAGGAGACCACGCGTGCCTTGACGCCCTTCTCGGCGAGGGTCTTGGCGGCGGAAACGGCCCACTGGACCTCGGAGCCGGAAGCCATGATGATGACGTCCGGGGTGCCCTCGGTGTCGACGAGCACGTAGGCGCCCTTCTTAACGCCTTCCTTAGCCTTGGCGGCGGTCTCGGCGAGCGTCGGGACGCCCTGACGGGTCAGGACCATGGCGGTCGGCAGCGTGTTCTTCTTCTCGAAGAAGTAACGGTAGGCCTCGGCGGTCTCGAACGCGTCGGCCGGGCGGACGACCTCGAGCTGCGGGATCGCGCGGAAGGACGCGAGGTGCTCAATCGGCTGGTGGGTCGGGCCATCCTCGCCGACGGCGACGGAATCGTGCGTCCACACGTAGAGGTTCGGGATCTTCATGAGGGCGGCCAGACGAACGGCGGAGCGCTCGTAGTCGGAGAACATGAAGAAGGTGCCGCCGAACGGACGGGTGTGGGAGCCGAGCAGGATGCCGTTGGTGATGCAGCCCATGGCGAACTCGCGCACGCCGAAGTGCAGCTGGCGGCCGAATTCGTTGCAGACCGGCCACTGCTTGGTGGCGCACTCGGCCGGGGCGAAGGTGGCAGCGCCCTTGAGATCGGTCTTGTTGGAACCACCGAGGTCGGCGGAGCCGCCCCACAGTTCCGGCATGACGGCCGCGATGGCGTTGAGGACGGAGCCGGAGGCGCCACGGGTGGCGACGCCCTTGCCGACCTCGAAGGTGGCCTCGAGATCGTCGAGGGCCTTGTCGAAGCCTTCCGGCAGCTCGCCGGCCTTCAGACGGTCGTACAGGGCGGCCTTGTCCGGGTTGGCCTTGCGCCAGGCCTCGTACTTCTCGTCCCATTCCTTGTGGGCCTCGAGGCCGCGCTCGGCGACCTTGCGGGCGTGGGCGAGGGCTTCCTCATCGATCTGGAAGGACTGCTCCGGGTCGAAGCCCAGGATCTTCTTCAGGCCGGCGACGGCCTCGGCGCCCAGCTTGGAGCCGTGCGAGGACGGGTCGTTGGTCTTGCCCGGGGTCGGCCAAGCGATGAGGGAGTGGATCTTGATGAGCTTCGGCTGGTCCGGAGCGGCCTTCTCGGCCTTCGCGATGACCTCGGCCAGGCCCTCGACGTCCTCCTTGTAGGAGCCGTCGGGCTGGATGAAGCTGAACTCGTCGGTGTACCAGCCGTAGGCCTGGAAGCGCTTGAGCACGTCCTCGGCCAGCACCAGATTGGTGTCGCCCTCGATCTGGATACGGTTGGCGTCGAAGATCACGGTCAGGTTGCCGAGCTTCTGGTTGGCGGCCAGCGAGGCGGCCTCGCCGGAGATGCCTTCCTCGATGTCGCCCTCACCGCAGATCGCCCAGATCTTGTGGTAGAAGGGGGATTCTTCCTTCGGGGTGTCCGGATCGAGCAGGCCGCGCTGGAAACGCTCGCCGTAGGCGAAGCCGATGGCGGAGGCGAAGCCCTGGCCCAGCGGGCCGGTGGTCATCTCGATGCCAGGGGTCAGGCCGTACTCCGGGTGGCCCGGGGTGCGGGTGTCCGCGCCGCCGCGGAAGTGCTTGAGGTCATCGAGGGTAACGCCGTAGCCGGAGAAGTACAGCTGGACGTACTGGGTGAGGGAGGCGTGGCCGCCGGAAAGGATGAAGCGATCGCGGCCTTCCCAGTTGGGATCGTTCGGATCGTGCTTGATGAAATGCTGGTACAGCGTGTAGGCGACGGGCGCCAGGGAGACAGGGGAACCGGGGTGGCCGCTTCCAGCCTTCTCAACCGCATCAGCCGAAAGGACCTTGGCCATCTTGATGGCGCGCTCGTCCAGTTCGGTCTCCTTGAATTCGGTCATGTCTGTAATTTTCCTTCCAATACTTCGGGCACCACGCGCCCGGCTTGTGCCGGGTCATGCATACCCTCACATTGCACTCACCATAGTAATCGCCCGAACCGACGAATCGGTTCGATTTTGGCGTGTTTTGGTAAGTTTTGTTATGGTAGCGCTCACAAAGATGTGCGGCGATGTGCTGTACGCGTGAGGTTCATCCGACGTTCACCTGAAGCGGCGCACATGGCGGGCCGCTCGGCGCTTCCTCTGTGAACGAACGCGTTAGCACTCGTTGCCGATGAGTGCTAAAAATGGATGTCACAGTGGACCATGACCAGACACGAGCACGGCCGGAAGGAGGATGCCATGGTGCAATCCAGAAGGATGATGGTGCTGCGAGCCATAGTAGAGGACTACATTCGCTCGCAGGAGCCCGTCGGGTCGGCCGCGTTGGCGCGCAAGCACGACCTCGGCGTCAGTTCGGCCACCATCCGCAACGACATGGCGGCGCTCGAGGACGAAGGCTATCTCATCCAGCCGCACACGTCGGCGGGACGCGTGCCCACGGAGAAGGGGTACCGGTACTTCGTCGACCGGATTTCCACCGTCGTGCCGTTGTCGGCGGCCCAGAAGCGTGGCATCGAGACCTTCCTCTCCGGTTCGGTCAGCCTGCAGGACACGCTGCAGCGCGCCGCCCGCCTGCTCTCCGGCATCACCGGGCAGGTCGCGGTAGTGGCGTCCCCCTCGCCGGCGCGCGCCAAGGTCAGGCGCATACAGATGGTCCCCGTCTCCACGAACGTGCTGCTGGCGGTCGTCGTCACGGATGCGGGCGGCGTCGCGCAGCACACGATGACCGTGTTCCCCCAGCCCGATGACCGGACCGTCGGCGAGATGACGGAATCCCTCAATGCGGCATGTGTTGGCCTGTCGTTCGCGAAATGCGCGGTCAAGGCGCGTTCGCTGGCGGTCGCAACCGCGCCGGAGACGGTCATGCGCGGGCTGTATGCGGCCATGGCGAACGTGTTCGACGCCATGGGCGACAACGAACGGTCCGGCGAACTGTACATGGCGGGGGCCTCGCATCTTGCGCATCAGCCGGACGTGGCCCAGCTCGCGCCGCTCTTCGACGCGCTTGAGGAGCAGGTGGTGCTGATGCGGCTGATGACGTCGCTGTCCGAGGAGGCCGATGCCAACGGTGTCGGCGTCGCCATCGGCTCGGAGACGCATACGCCGGGGCTGCTTCACGCCTCCGTGGTGACCTCGGGGTACGGCGGCCTGCCATCGAACGCCGAATCCGATGGTGCGAAAGACGCCGGTTCCGGCCAGCGTCAGATCGGTCACAGTCGGTCGCATGACGACCATGCCGGCGTAGCGGATGACAATGTACCGGATGTCGGTGTGCCCGATGTCGGTGTGCCCGGTGACGACGTGCCTGGTGACGACGTCGCAAATACGGACTCGGGCGCGCCGATCGCGTTCGTCGGGTCGATCGGCCCCACGCACATGGATTACGTGACGACCATCGCGGCGGTCCGCGCGGTGGCCCGGTATCTCACCCGGATACTCGCGGGGTCGCCGGGCCCGGCAGACCCGGCGGACTGACAACGCCTTATGGCACAATGACTTGGCAACACCAACAAGAAAGAACAGGCAGTGGCAGATTACTACGAGGTGCTGGGCGTCGAACGATCGGCCAGCGACGAAGAGATCAAAAAGGCGTATCGGAAGATGAGCCGCAAGTATCATCCCGATATCGCCGGCCCCGAATTCGAGGACAAGTTCAAGGAGGTCAACAACGCGTACGCCGTGCTGTCCGACCCTGACAAGCGGCGCATGTACGATTCCGGCGTTGATCCCAACGACCCCAATTCGGCAGGCGGCTTCCCGGGCGGCGCCAGCTTCGGCATGGGCGACGTGTCCGACATCTTCGGACAGTTCTTCGGCGGATCGTTCGGCGGCGGATCGCAGGGTCCCGTGCCGCGTACGCAGCCCGGCCGCGACGCGCTGGCCAACGTCACCATCGACCTCAAGACCGCGGTGTTCGGCGGGACTGCGCACGTCAAGATCAACACCTTCAGCCTGTGCCAGGTGTGCGGCGGCACCGGTGCGGAGCACGGATCCCAGCCGGTCACCTGCCCCGACTGCCATGGGCAGGGATTCCGGCAGAAGGTCGTGCGCACCATGCTCGGCCAGATGATGACCTCCTCGCCGTGCGAACGTTGCGAAGGCCACGGCACCATCATCGAGCACCCCTGCGCCTCATGCATGGGCCACGGCCGCGTGCGCGCGACACGTCAGGTCGGCATTACGGTCCCCGCAGGTCTCAAGGACGACTCGCGGCTCCGCCTCGCCAACCAGGGCGAGGTCGGCGAAGGCGGCGGCGCGGCAGGCGACCTGTATGTGGACGTGCACATCAAGTCGGACAAGCGCTTCACCCGTCAGGGCGACGACCTTCACTGCTGGATTTCGGTGCCGATGAGCTGGGCCGTGCTCGGCCACGACATCGACATCGAGACGTTCGACGGCAAGCGGTCGATCACCATCCCCGCAGGATGCCAGCCCGAGGACACCGTCACCATCAAGGGGCTCGGCGTCGGCAAACTGCGCCAGTCGGGGGAGCGTGGCGACCTCGTCGCGCATATCGCCGTGCATATTCCCACGAAGCTCGACGAGCGGGAACGCGACCTCATGCAGCAGTTCTCCGAGAGCCATGACTCGTCCGCCGCGCATCTGTCGCAAAGCTCGCGTCCGGCCACCCCGAGCCGCAAAGGCTTCTTCTCCAAGCTGAAGGATGCGCTGAGCTGAGCGTGATGACGAAAACGGCCGTTTCGCCTTGCGAGAGCAGGGCGGAGCGGCCGTTTTGATGATGGGGTCCGTTTCCGAGATTTAGGGAAGATCCCGAATTCTGATATTCGGGAGCAATGCAGTCTGGTTACAGCAACGAACGGCACATCGCGCGGAACTCGCTCACATAGCCGCCGCCGAAGAACACACAGTGACCGGCAATCGGGTACAGCTGCCACAGGGTCAGCCGATCCTGCCAGCCGGCCTTCAGCGGGTGGACGCTCTGGTATCCGTCCATGATCTGCGTCAGATAGCTCATGCCGAACAGGTGCAGCATCGCGATGTCCTCCTCCCGGTGCCCGCCGTGTGCCGCAGGGTCGATGAGCACGGCCTGCGCGTGACCGGAATCGGCGGTCCACATCACATTGCCGCTCCACAGGTCGCCATGGACGCGCGCCGGCTTGTCGTCTGCCGCCCGTCCAAGCAGCTCCGGCAACTTGTCCACGATTCGCTGGGCGAGCGTTATGTCATCGGTGTTGAGTTCGCCACGGCGGATTCCCAGCTCCACCGTCGGCAGCAGACGTCCTTCGGCGAAATAGGTCGCCGGACCGGTCCATTCGCCGGTCGCCATCGGTACGGGATCCTGCAACGGCCCGAAATAGCAGGTGCCGTCATAGCCGGCGGGTGCGGAGCCGAAGAACTCGGCGCCTGCGTCATGCATGCGGGCGAGCGCCGCGCCGAAGTCGTACGCGGCCTTCGCAGTGGGGGAGCAGGATTCCACGCGTTCGATGTCGAGATGGTCCTTGCCCCAGTCGTACACGTCGACCACGCGCGGTCCGCCTTGGGCCTGCGCCTCGCCAAGCCATTGCAGGCCGCGTCCCTCGCATTCGAAGAAACCTTCCGGCGCCCACATCCTCGACTTGCGATACTTTGCCATGATTGCCCTCCTTGTGGTCTTCTCATGCGGGCCGCCAGCCTGCAGCCAGACGGCGGGCAGACGGCGGCATCGGCTTGGCCCCATGCGCAACGGCCTGGGCCCTCACCTTTGTATTGTGGGTTTTCTGTACGACAATCAGTCTCTTTGCGCTTTGTTAGAGGGCATTGAGTACCCTTATCCACGGTAACGAGACGACAATCCAATCAAGAGGGATCATGAATTTCTTCCAGGCGATCATTCTCGGCATCGTGCAGGCGCTCACGGAGTATCTTCCCGTGTCCTCCAGCGCCCACATCCGCATCATCGGCGACCTGATGCTCGGTTCGGATCCGGGTGCGGCGTTCACCGCCATCATCCAGATCGGCACCGAGCTGGCGGTCATCCTGTATTTCCGGCATGACATCATCAACATCCTGTCCCACTGGTTCGGCTGCCTGTTCGGCAAGAACGGTGCCGACCTCAAGTCCCGTATGGGCCGTGGCGACAAGTACGCCACGCTCGGCTGGAACATCATCGTCGGCTCCATCCCCATCGTCATCCTCGGCTTCACGCTGCAGAACGTGATCGAGACGAGCCTGCGCAACCTGTGGATCACGGTGAGCGTGCTGTTCTTGTTCGGCATCCTGCTGTGGGTCGTCGACGCCCGCGCCCGTCAGATCCGCACCATGGACGATATGACGAACCGTGACGCCTTCCTGTTCGGCCTCGGCCAGTCGCTGGCGCTGATCCCGGGCGTCTCCCGTTCGGGCGGCACCATCACCGTCGGCCGCGCTCTCGGCTACACCCGCGAGGCAGCCGTGCGCCTGAGTTTCCTCATGGCCATTCCCGCGGTCGTCGGCTCCGGTCTGCTGGAGGCCGTCAAAGCGGTCAAGAACTACAAGGACGATGCGATGTTCCCCGGCTGGGGGCCGACCATCGTCGCCACGATCGTCAGCTTCCTGCTCGGCTACATCGTCATCATCGGATTCCTGAAGTTCGTGTCGACGTTCTCCTACAAGGCGTTCGCCATCTACCGCATCGCGTTGGCCGCGGTGGTGGCCGTGCTGCTCCTGTTCGGCGCGCTCAAGCCGTATGAGGTCGAGTCGGCCAAGTCGGCGAGCGTCGTCGAGCCGGTCAGCGTGGTCATGGTCGTTGACCAGGCGTGACCGCGCTCGTGCCGCGGCGGCAATGCGGCGACACGTAGGCTTATGAGACTGCGGCATGAGAGATACGGATAAGGCCCGTGCGATGAATCAACCGGTTCATCGCACGGGCCTTATCCGTATCCGTCGTTGTTGTGACTGTGCGGCTGGCTGAGAAGCGGCACGGCCTACAGTTCGCCGTGGCGGAGGAACTCCTCGGCCTCGCGCACCAGCTGTTCGGCGGCGGGCGCGCCCAGATGGGCGATCTTGCGTGCCTTGTCGCTCATGTCGTAGTCGTGTTCAAGCCGCTGTACGTATGCCGTCAGCTCGTCGTTGCACTGCATGAGCGCGGTCGCCTTGCGCCGCCATGCATCCGCCCGTTCCAGCAGGTCGCCGCAATCAAGCTCGATGCCGATGATCCGCGAGAGCGCCTGCAGCATTTCGATCGTCGCCTGGGCGCACTCGTCGCCGCCCAGATATTGCGGAATCGACGCCCACATGGATGTCGTGGCGAATCCTTCGTCACAGGCCATGCAGTCGAGGACCGTGGGGATGCCCACCGGACCGCTGTATTCCCGATCCATCTCGCACTGGCATTTGTCGCTGCTGATGTCCAGCGGCAGCGGGCGTGTATGCGGGCAGTCGGCGAACATGGATCCGAGCGTCACGATATGGCGCACGTCAAGCTCCTCGGCGATGCGCATGCTTTCATGACAGTAGTCGCGCCACCGGTAGTTCGGCTCGGGGGCGATCTGCGCGAATACCGTATGCGTGGCGTCGAGCCGGATCTCATAGAACGTGGTCTGCGGCCACAGCAGCCGTCTGCGTCCCGTCACGTTGCACAACATCGGCCGGGCGACCTGATAGTCGTAGTAGCCGTCGCAGCGGATGTGCCGCACCTCGTGGGAGTCGTAATGCGAGACCAGATGGCGGACCACGTTCGTGGCCGCCTGGTTCGCGTCGTTCCATCCCTCGAACGCCGCTATCATCAACGGCTCGGGCGCTGTCGCTTCTTCACTCATACCCACCAATCTACCGGTTCCCGGCCGTCTTCCCGCCCGCTTAAGCCACGGGTGAAGAACAGCCGAAAACCGCGCGACACGCCGGATTTGGCAAAACCGTTCATCTCCCGTATAGTTTCTATTCGTTGCCTGAAAGCAATACGCGGACATAGCTTAGTTGGTAAAGCGCAACCTTGCCAAGGTTGAGACCGCGGGTTCGAGTCCCGTTGTCCGCTCTAAGGTCCGATGAGTTGACGACCTTTGCGGTGGGTTAGCCAAGCGGTTAGGCAGCGGCCTGCAAAGCCGTATAGACGAGTTCGACTCTCGTACCCACCTCGCATGATGACGAATCCCATTCCATTTTGATTTGCGGTGATTCGTCATGTGCACAATGACCCGGGCGGTTGGCGCAGAGGTAGCGCACTTCCCTGACACGGAAGGGGTCACAAGTTCGAATCTTGTATCGCCCACCCTTCATGTTTTGGGCGGATCATCGCCGTATTTCTCTTCTCCCACGTCGGTATCAGTTCGTCTGGCATTGCCCGTTGTGAATGAGGTCGGCGGCGTGATCGGTAAAGGAATCCATGGCGTACTGGTTGTGCCCGTTGGATCGCGCGTAATCGATGCTTTGCTGAATCAGCGTGCGGTCGGCGCCCATGTACCGCACCGCATAGCTGTTGGTCACGCCTTCGGCTCTGTTCACGCCGTTCTGCATGACCACTGACGGTTCGATCGTCCCGCAGCGCACGTGGATCGCATGATGCGATATCTCATGACGTACGCCGGCCGCGGGCGCATACGTCATGTTCCAATCGGCCATGTCGCGGTTGCCGTAGATCACGTTCGGGGTCGACGGGCAGTAGAAGCCGAACGTCTCCGACTTGGCGAGCGCCTTGTTGCTGCCGTTGTCGGTTCCGACGAAACCCGGGCACTGCCGGAACCCCTCGTCGATGTTCCAGCTGAGCGTCATGCCGGCTCGTTCCACGAGTTTCTGCGCGCTGGCGGCGTTCCCGTTGCCCAGGTTGTTCGGCGCGGAGGCGACCTGCTTCTCCCGTTCGTCCCATGAGGGCGCCAGCTGTATCGATTTGCTGCCGTCGACCGCATACTGTTTGCCGTCGTTGCCGGTGACGTCCATCGTCACGCCAAGCGCCTCGCCCTTGTTGAAGCGCGCCTCTATCGTGTCGATGGTCGTGCGGTACCGTTCGATCTTCTCGTCCAGGGACGTCGGGTCTTCGCTGGTTGTGGACGCGTTGTCCTTGATGTCGTTGCTGATGCCGAGGAGTGCGGCCGCGAACCCGGTCATGTAGTCCGAGCCCTCCTGCGTGTCGGGGATGCGATGCCTGATCATGAACATGGTCGGGTCGCCGAGGATATCCTCCTTGTATTGGGCGAGTTTGCCGTCGATGTAGTCGACGAGGGTGTCGTAGCCGGGCCGCTCGTCCATGCGATAGACGGGCGTGGGGTCGGCTTCGTCGGTGTTGTTGCGGTTGTCCGCGCTACCGCCTGTGTCGTCGTCCTGTTGCCGGCGCGGAGTTTGCGTGGAGGTGCCGCTACTGTTCGTGGTCGTGGAGCTGTCGTTGTGCGAGAGCGCGGAAATGCCTGCGGCGATCAGCAGGAACAGCAGTGCGGGGATGACCAGCGTCGCCGTGATGATGGCGGCGATGCCAGCGCCGCTCAGTCCGCGATGAGGGCTGACGGGGACCTGAGCCCGGTAATATGGTCCGCCGCCGTACGGCTGGCCATAGCTGCGGCTGTATGGCGAGGCCGGTCCGGAGGATTGCCACGGTCCGTTGGCCTGTCGGGGGTCGTTCTGCCGCCACGGGCCGTTCTGTGGCAGTGGCCGGTGCTGGGCCTGACCGCCGTACGGAGGGTACGGGCCGTATTGGTTGCCGTGTGCGTTGCCGCCGGCTGCTGGGCCGCCGTTCCGATATCCGGACGTCGCGGGGGAGTGCGCGCTCGCAACGCCGTCATGGACACGTGCCGCGTCGCCATGGTCGCGCCGGTATGGATGCGGTTGTCCGTCGGGCTGCTGCGGCCCGTTCTGCTGGTAGCCGGTCATGCGTCCCCCTCCGTCATTGGTTGCCATCGATTATGCCCCTGTCGTAGGTCTTGTTCAAGTCGCCGGATCGTATGGAATGAGCCGCGACGCGCCGATGGTTGCACATCCGGGGAACATCCTGTAAGTTATTCACTCGTTGCTTTTGGGTGATTGGCGCAGCGGCTAGCGCACTTCCTTCACACGGAAGGGGTCGTAGGTTCGATTCCTACATCACCCACTGGATTCCGCTTCTCACGGCGAAATCCTCTGCGGACATAGCTTAGTTGGTAAAGCGCAACCTTGCCAAGGTTGAGACCGCGGGTTCGAGTCCCGTTGTCCGCTCCAGATCACAGACGAAGGCACGGGGCCGCGGCGAGGAGCCGCGGCCTTTCTTCGCATCCGGGCCGGTTTCGCCGTGGGTTAAGGGGTTAATGGGGTTAAGTAAAGAAACGTGGGTCTTCTTTGCGTGTGTCGTCGGCGTGTCGGGATCTAGCGCTGGCGTCCGGCCCAGCCCTTCCGGACGGTTGGCGCGTTTTCATAGGCGCTGATGACGGCGGTGGGCGGCTGGCCTGACCGTGCCCCGGGCTCAGGCCCCTCCTGTACGGCGGGCTCCTTTTCGTCGCACTCCAATGGCCGGGCGTGACAAGCGATAGGGGCGCGGTCCTCCCGCCTCATGGCCGTGCTCGGGCGGCATGTGTCGCGCCTCTAGCGCCGCGCGTGGGACGCTGCGGCGGAACCGCCCGTTTTCGTCCCGCGTCCCATTGGCCTGTGGGACGGGAGATGTTGTGACCGGTCACTCGTGCTCGCGTCCCATGATTCCGTGGGCCGGGATGGCGTGTGACCGGTTGCATGGGTTGTCGTCCCAATGTGCCGTGGGATACGCGGCCTGAAACCGTGGTTTCGTCCCCGCGTCCCATTGGCCGGCATGTGAAGCGGCGTGGTGCCGTCCCCTGAGGTCTTCGACGATTTCACTGGATGGCGGCAAGCGCTTGTCCTGTGATCGGCGGCGTGGCGAGCTTCGCGGCGGTGCGAACGGGCGCGGTCATCGTGGCGATGAGGCTGTGCGGACCGCGGACGATCCCGTCTGCGGCCGTCCCGCTGCAGGGGTTCACGGAAAACGGGGCGCTGTTCCGTAATTTCTTGCGCTGCCCGCAGCTGAGCGCAAGATAATACGGACGCTGGGGCTGTTTTCCGTGATATGTTGCGCTGGGAATCCGTCAGCGCAAGGATTTACGGACACTGGGCTGAATTTCCGTAATTTCTTGCGCCGGGATGGACCAGGATGCGCCGGGAACGGTTCGGGATGCTCCGGAATGCGCCGGGGCGGCCCGGGATGGGGTGTGATGCGGCGGAATGCGCTGGGATGGTCCGGGACGCGCCGGCGACGGCAGCGATCGGCTGTCGCCGTGAAAACGATTCAGACGCGGTGTCCCATGGTTTCGCAACCTTCCATTCACCATCCGTTTGTCGCACGTCCGCCTGCACGGGCGGTCGTGCGGCTTTGTCTGCCCGCAACCCTATCGTTGCCCATGTTGATTACCAGTCCAGGCCTGCCCATTGGTAACGCGGGCCCCGATAGCAAAGGACACATCATGGCGCAAAGCTCCATCTCCATCACAGTCAACGGCGTACAGAAGGAGGTGGAAGCTACCACCACCGGCGTCGAACTCTTCGCGGACGACAAGGACATCATCGCCGTCCGCCTCAACGGCGAACTGCGCGATCTGTACACGCCTCTCGCGGACGGCGACACGGTCGAATCCGTCGCCATCGACTCCGAGGACGGCCTCGGCATCATGCGCCACTCCGCCACCCACGTCATGGCGCAGGCCGTGCAGGAACTGTTCCCGAACGCCAAGCTCGGCGTCGGCCCTATCATCAAGGACGGCTTCTACTACGACTTCCAGGTCGACCAGCCGTTCACGCCGGACGATCTGAAGAACATCGAGAAGCACATGCAGCGGATCATCAAGTCCGCACAGTCCTTCCGCCGCCGCGTCACCACCGAGGAGGAGGCGCTCAAGGAGGAAGCCGGCCAGCCGTTCAAGATCGAGCTGATCGAGGACAAGGAAGCGCACCTCGACCCGTCCACCGCCACCGAGATCTCCGGCAAGGAGCTCAGCTTCTACGACAACGTCGACCGTGACGGCAACGTCGTGTGGAAGGACCTGTGCCGCGGGCCCCACCTGCCCAACACCCGCTTCATCAAGGCGTTCAAGATCGAGCGCTCCGCCGCTGCCTACTGGCGTGGCAGCGAGAAGAACCCGACCATGCAGCGCATCTACGGCACCGCGTGGGCCACTAAGGAGGACCTCAAGGCCTACCAGACCCGTCTCGAGGAGGCCGCCAAGCGCGACCACCGCAAGCTCGGCGCCGAAATGGACCTGTTCTCCTTCCCGGAGGAGATCGGACCTGGCCTGGCCGTGTTCCACCCGAAGGGCGCCGCGGTCATCAACGCGATGGAGGACTACTCCCGCGAGATGCACCGCAAGTACCACTACAGCTTCGTGCAGACCCCGCACATCACCAAGGGCGGCCTGTACGAGACCTCCGGCCACCTGCACTGGTACAAGGACTCCATGTACCCGGCGATGCGTCTGGATGAGGAGCGCGACGCCGACGGCAACATCACCAAGCAGGGCTTCGACTACTACCTCAAGCCGATGAACTGCCCGATGCACAACCTCATCTTCAAGTCCCGCCAGCGCTCCTACAAGGAGCTGCCGCTGCGACTCTTCGAGTTCGGCACCGTGTACCGCTACGAGAAGTCCGGCGAGGTCCACGGCCTGACCCGTGTGCGTGGCCTGACTCAGGACGATTCCCACATCTACTGCACCCGTGAGCAGATGAAGGGCGAGCTGACCAACCTGCTGACCTTCGTGCTCAAGGTGCTGCGCGACTTCGGTCTGGACGACTTCTATCTGGAGCTGTCCACCAAGGACGAGCACAAGTACGTCGGCAGCGACGAGATTTGGGAGGAGGCGACCAACACGCTCGCCGAGGTCGCCAAGGACTCCGGCCTGAACCTCGTGGCCGATCCGGGCGGCGCCGCGTTCTACGGCCCGAAGATCTCCGTGCAGGCCCGCGACGCGATCGGCCGCACCTGGCAGGTGTCGACCATTCAGCTCGACTTCAATCTGCCCGAGCGCTTCCAGCTCGAGTACATCGCGGCCGACGGCACCCATCAGCGTCCGGTGATGATCCACCGTGCGCTCTTCGGCTCCATCGAACGCTTCTTCGCCGTGCTGCTCGAGCACTACGCGGGCGCCTTCCCGGTGTGGCTCGCCCCCGTGCAGGTGCTCGGCATCCCGGTCGCCGACGAGTTCGCGCCGCACCTGGCAGGCTTCGTCAAGAGCCTCGAGGACGAGATGGTCCGTTGCGAAATCGACTACTCCGACGACCGCTTCGGCAAGAAGATCCGCAACGCCTCCAAGTCCAAGACGCCGTTCATTCTCATCGTCGGAGAAGAGGACATGAAGAACAACGCGGTCAGCTTCCGCTTCCGCGACGGCAGCCAGCTCAACGGCGTGCCGGTTGACGAGGCGAAGGCCAAGATCCTTGACATCATCAAGAAGCGCGCCCAGGTCAACTCCCTCGACGACTTCAACGCAGCGCTCGCCGCGCCGGTCGAGGACTGACCTGACCGTCAATCCCGCTGATGCGTCCATAGGGGACGTCGGCAGGGAGCGGTCATGAGACGGCCAAGGGCTGCCATCCGATTATCGGATGGCAGCCCTTTTTCTATCGGCGGGACGAAGCCGTGAGCCTGACGATCGTCCCTGCGGAACGCGACGCCCTATTTTGTTCACTTTATTAACATAATCCGCTGTTTCATGCTATATTCAGATGAGGGCTGTAATGCCGCGGCCTGGGCGACAGCGCAGAGCCGGATGCGATTCAACAGGGAGTCGCATCATAGAAGACAGAGAAAGAGTCAACCCATATGAGCATGAGACATGGTCTAGCGCGATTCATGTCGGTTGCCTGTGCATCGGCGATGCTGCTGGTGCCGGCGACCTCCGCGCTGGCGCAAAGCGGCGCAGGTGCCGCGACCGCGGCGGAAAGCTCCGCCACCACGGCATTCAACCTGGCTACGGTGGCCACCGTCACCGCCTCGGGCCGTGAGGTCGCAGGACAGTTCGGCCCCGAACTCGCGGCGGACAACAAGGACCTTCCCGAGAACGCGACCAATCCAAGCGTCCACAACGCGGCCGGCGCATCCCGGTGGAGCGCGAACGGCGGGAACGGCCCATGGTGGCTCGCCTACGAATTCCCCGGAGAAGCCACCATCTCCAGTGTGAACATCGCATGGGGCAACACCTACGCCACCGACTACTCCATCCAGACCTCCGACGACGGCACGACATGGAAGGACGTGAAGACGGGCCTCAAGGCCACCGACAAGGGCCAGTGGGTCGAAACCACGTTCGACACGCCGGTCAAGACCCGTCACATCCGCATGGTCGCCACAGCGAAAAGCCAGTCCTGGTCGCTCTCCGTCTGGGAGATGCGCGTCATGGGCACCGTGACCGCCGACGAGGCCGATCCGCTGAGCTCCATCACCCCCAAGCCGCTGTACGCGAAGTCGTCCGACGGCGACGCGTTCGTACTGACCGACAAGACCTGCGTCTCCGTCAGCGACAGCAAGCTCGACGCAGCGGTCGACGTGCTGCGCGACAGTCTCTCCGGCTCCTACGGGCTGGAGCTTGCCGACGGCAAGGACTGCCCGATCACGTTCACCCTTGACAAGACGCTCGACGTCAGCTCGCACGTATCCGGCGAGCAGTCCATCCAAGCCGACGAGTCCTACACCATCGACTCCGACAAGGACGGCGTGACGGTCAAGTCCCGCACCGTCACCGGCGGCATCTGGGCGGCCCAGACCCTGCTCCAGCTCGTCGGGCCCTGGGCCGGCTCCCCGGTGAAGCTCGCCTCGCGCGCATCCATCCCGGCGGCCACCATCGCCGACGCGCCACGCTACCAGTGGCGCGGCCTGCTGGTCGACCCCGCGCGATCCTTCTACCCGGTCGATGAGGTCAAGCAGATGATCGACACCATGTCGGCCTACAAGATCAACACGCTGCACCTGCACCTGACCGACGACGAAGGCGCGCGCATCGAAATCACCAACGAAGGCCGGGCCGACGGCGACACCACCGACTACACGAAGCTCGCCGAGAAGTCCAGCCAGCTCGGCTTCCCCTCGGCCTTCCCCAACAACGCATGGTCCCCGGCGGTCGACGGCCGCCACGGCTACTACACGCAGGCCCAGTTCATCGACCTGGTGACCTATGCGGCCAACCGAGGCGTCGCCATCATCCCCGAAATCGACGGACCCGGCCACTCGCTCGGTCTGCTCCACGGTCTCAAGGAGCTCAACACCGGCAACTCGAACCCTAAGCCGGAAGCCGGCAAGGACACGCCCGACCTCACCAAGGACACGCAGAGCAAGAGCAGCCTCGCCACCGACGCGGACATCACGTACACGGTCCTGGCCCACATCATGGACCAGCTTGACACCATGATCGACAAGGGCATCGCCGCATCCTCGGTGCCCGCCTCGGAAGTCAAGAGCACGTACTTCCACATGGGCGGCGACGAGCTGTTCCTCGGCGGCGGCGGGACCGACAAGGCCCAGCGCCTGCAGACCTACCTCGGCCGCACCGGCAAGCTCATCACCGACCGCAGCAAGACCGCAGTCGTATGGAACGACGGCCTCGCCGCAGTCGACACGATCCCCGAAGGCTCCGTCGTGCAGAACTGGGACGGCTCGCACGTCTCCGAAATGCAGAAGCTGCTCAACGAGCGCAACGGCAAGATCGTCATGTCGCCCGCAGCCAACACGTACTTCCCGCAGAAGCCCGGCAACGAACTGACCGGCGTCAGCTGGGCGTGCGGCGGCGCCTGCACCACCAGCAACTTCTACAACTGGAACCCCACTGCCTCGGCAAACACCACCGAAGACAAGGTCCTGGGCGTGGAGAACGCGCTGTGGAGCGAGCACCTGCGCTCCCTCAACGACGCCGAACTGCTCATGAACACCCGACTCATGGCCACCGCCGAAGTCGGCTGGACCCAGCAGAACCTCAAGAACTACGGCGACTGGAGCAAGCGCGCCGCCACCATCGGCATCAGCCTGATGAACCGCGGAGCCAACTTCCACAAGGCCAGCGAGATCAACTGGGAAGGCTCCTACGCTGCGGTCGACTCTGCCGCGCAGAAGCTCGAGAACGGCAAGGTCCTCATCGGCCGTTATGCCGAGCCCGGACTGACCTCCACCGACGGTCTGCACGTCACCGCCACCTACACGGCGGCCGACGGAACCGTCAGCGAGCTGCCGGTCGAACTGTCCATGAAGACCGCGTTCGGCCAGCAGAGCAAGGACAGCGCCGGCAAGCTTGTCGTCAACAGCGCGCACATGAACTCGGTCGTCGACGTGACCGCCACGCTGCCGGCCGACGAGCTCGCCTCGGCAACGGAGAGGACCGGCACCATCGACGTGACGGTCAAGTCCGACAGTTATGCGCTTGGCGTGACGTCCTCCATGGGCATCGCGTTCAAGGGCGGCAAGGTCGTGCAGGCGTGGACCGGCGAACGTCCGACCACCGATCCCGAGCCGGCGCCGGTGATCACGTCGATCAAGGCGTCGTCGTCGCAGAAGCCGCAGGTGGGCGACCTGTTCGACGTCTCGAAGGTGACGGTCGTGGCCACGAAGAGCGACGGCAGCACGGTCAGGCTCGAGTCCGCCGACTTCGGCGCCGACGTGGCGTACGCGGACGGCACCGTGGTCGAGCCGGCCAAGGGCTTCCCGAAGGCAGGCACGGTGACGGTGAAGGTGTACGTCAAGGGCAACAGCGCCGTGTCGGACACGTTCCAGATGACAGTCACGGCCAAGCCCGTCGAAGTGAACAAAGCCGACCTCGAAGCCAAGATCAAGGACATCGAGACCGAAAACCTCGACGAGGCCAAGTACACGGAGGAATCTTGGTCTGTGCTCGAGGACGCGCTGTCTAACGCGAAGAAGGTCGTTGCCGATGCCACGGCCACGCAGCAGCAGGTCGACGACGCGCTCAAGACCCTGACCAACGCCCGCAGCGGACTCGCCGAGAAGACGGATCCCGAGCCGGATCCTGATCCGAACCCCAAGCCGGATCCTGAGCCGGCGCCGACGATCGTGTCGATCACGGCGTCGTCGTCGCAGAAGCCGCAGGTGGGCGACCTGTTCGACGGCTCGAAGGTGACGGTCGTGGCCACGAAGAGCGACGGCAGCACGGTCAGGCTCGAGTCCGCCGACTTCGGCGCCGACGTGGCGTACGCGGACGGCACCGTGGTCGAGCCGGCCAAGGGCTTCCCGAAGGCAGGCACGGTGACGGTCAAGGTGTACGTCAAGGGGCACAGCGCCGTGTCGGACACGTTCGAGATGACCGTGACCGCCAAGCCGGACACGCCGCGCAAGCCCGGCGCGCAGATCGCCACGACCGGAGCCGACGTGCTCGCGCTCGTGTTCGCGGCGATACTGACCGCAGGCGGCGCCGTCGTGCTGATCATGCAGCGCCGACGCTGGCTCGGCTGAGCGCATGACGCCGCCTTGCGCATGCCGCTGATAGCCGGCGCGCGCAAGGCGGGTCGCCGATAGCCGTGTGGCGGGTCGTATCACCTCCTCCGGCCCGTCACCCCGTTGAACCCCACCAATGACGGTGGGGTTCAACGTTTTTCATGCCCTGCGCCGACGCGGCGAGCCCCTGATGCGAGCCGTCGCCCGAAAGTTGTCTGCTTACCGCTTTAGAATGGTTCCGTTTGTCAGTATCCGCATATTTTGTAGGAGCATTATGTCAGGGCATTCCAAGTGGGCGACCACCAAGCACAAGAAGGCCGCCATTGACGCCAAGCGCGGCAAGCTCTTCGCCAAGCTCATCAAGAACATCGAGATCGCTGCCAAGATGGGCGGCGGCGACCCGGACGGCAACCCGTCCCTGTACGACGCCATCTACAAGGCCAAGAAGGCGTCCATGCCCGCCGACAACATCAAGCGCGCCGTCAAGCGCGGCTCTGGTGAGGAAGCCGGTGGCGCCAGCTACGAGGACATCGTGTACGAGGGCTATGCGCCCGCCGGTGTCGGCCTGATCATCGAGTGCCTGACCGACAACCGCAACCGCGCCGCCGCCGAGGTGCGTTCCACCCTGACCAAGGGCAACGGCTCGCTGGCGACCAGCGGCTCCGTGAGCTTCAACTTCGAGCGCAAGGGCCAGATCGAGGTCCCGAGCGAAGGCGTCGACTTCGACGACCTGTTCGAGAAGGCCGGCGACGCCGGCGCCGAGGACGTCATCGATGACGGCGACGTCTACACCGTGGTCACCGACCCCTCCGACCTGCACACCATCCGCAAGGCCCTGCAGGACGCCGGTTTCGACTACGACTCCGCCGATATGGTCATGCGTCCGAAGAACGAGGTCTCGCTGAGCCTCGAAGACGCCCAGAAGGTGTCCAAGCTCATCGACAACCTTGATGACCTCGATGATGTGCAGAACATCTATTCCAACTGGACCGCATCCGACGAGGTGATGGCCCAGCTCGCGGACGAGGAGTAATCCGCGTGATCATCCTAGGCGTCGACCCCGGGCTCACACGCTGCGGGGTCGGCGTGATCGAAGCCGGCGCGAACCGCCGGCTTTCGTTTATCCACGTCGACGTCGTACGATCTGACCCTCATACCTCACAGGACCTGCGACTGCTGACCATCTACCAGGGCCTGTGCGAGAAGATGGACCGTTTCATCCCCGACGCCGTCTCCATCGAGCGTGTGTTCGCGCAGGAGAACCGGAACACGGTGCTAGGCACCGCGCAGGCCGCCGGCGTCGCCATGCTTGCCGCGGCGCAGCGCGGCATTCCCGTTGCGCTGCACACGCCCACCGAGGCGAAGCTTGCGTTGACCGGCAACGGCAAGGCCCAGAAGATCCAGATCGAGCGCATGGTCACCAAGGTGTTGGGCCTCAATACGCTGCCTACCCCGGCAGACGCGGCAGACGCCCTGTCGTTGGCGATATGCCATGCGCTCAGGCCGCAGGGCGCCCTGCAGGGCGGAGAACGGGAACAGCATCTCACGGCGGCGCAGCGACAATGGGCGCAGGCCGCGCAGAAGGCCGCGCGACGCGCCGGGGTCCGCGCCGGCATGTAGCATGAATCGAACACATGTATTATTCTTTTGGATAGTGTCGGTTGCAAGACGCCGTTGCCGGCTGCGATGACGTCATGGCGCCGACGGCACGCCGATGCCGACGGTTCGGCGGCGCCATGACGGACGGCATGAAAGGATGGGGTGATGATCGGCACATTGCGTGGACGGGTCGAGTCCATCGAGACCGGATATGCGGTCATCGAGGTGCATGACGTCGGCTATGAGGTTCGTATGCCTATGGCGGACCTGGCCGCGTTGCATACCGGCCAGGAGGCCCATGTGCACACGTCGATGACGGTCAGCCAGGACGCCATCACCCTGTTCGGGTTCCTGTCGCTCGCGTCGAAACGCATGTTCCTTCAATTGCAGAAGGTCAGCGGCATCGGCCCCAAAGTCGCGTTGTCGCTGCTCTCCACGCTGCCGGCCGACCGGCTCGCCCAGGCCGTGACGCAAGGTGACGCTGCGGCGCTTGCCAAGGCTCCCGGCCTTGGCAAGAAAGGCGCGCAGAAGATCATCCTCGAGCTTGCCGGGCGCATCGACCTTGACCAGCTTGATACCGGGGCGGAGCCGTCTGGTGAGCTTGACCGCGACGACGGGGCCGCGCAGGTCGTCGAAGGCCTGGTGTCGCTGGGCTGGCGGCAGCAGACCGCGCAGGATGCGGTACGTCAGGTATGCCGCGAACAGGGCATCACGCCGCCGATCACCGGCGACGACGTGCCGCGCGTACTCAAACTGGCTTTGTCGTCCTTGGACCGGGGGAGGTGACGGTATATGGCGAACTTGAGAGACGAATCAGGCTCCGAACAGCGTAACACCGGGGTGGCGGAGGATTCGCTGCGCATGGTGTCCGCCACGGCGATCAACGACGAACCGGTCAGCGACGAGGAGCTGCGTCCGCACGCGCTCGACGGGTTCATCGGTCAGCCGCGCCTCAAGGCGCAGCTCCAGCTGTTCCTTGATGCGGCGCGCAAGCGAGACACGGCACCTGACCACATTCTGCTTGCCGGCCCTCCCGGACTGGGCAAGACCACGCTCGCCATGATCGTCGCCAACGAACTGGGCGTGCCAATCCGCATCACATCCGGCCCGGCCATCCAGCACGCCGGCGACCTCGCATCCATCCTGAGCTCGTTGGACGCCGGCGAAGTGCTGTTCATCGACGAGATACACCGTCTTCCCCGGGCTGCCGAGGAACTGCTATACATCGCGATGGAGGACTTCCGCGTCGACGTCATGGTCGGCAAAGGGCCCGGCGCGTCGTCCATCCCGCTGACCCTGCCACGGTTCACCGTGGTCGGCGCCACGACACGTGAAGGCATGCTGCCGTCTCCGCTCCGGGCGAGGTTCGGATTCACCGCCCATCTGGATTTCTATCCACATGACGAGCTGGAGAAGCTGATCGAACGTTCGGCCGGCGTGCTCGGCGTCGTGCTCGGCGCAGGATCCGCCGCCGAACTGGCGCTGCGTTCGCGTGGCACACCTCGTATCGCCAACCGCCTGCTGCGCCGCGTACGCGACTGGGCGATCGTGCACGACCTTGACGAGGTCAACGTAGGCGACGTACGCGAGGCGCTGGCGCTTTACCAGATCGATTCGGAAGGCCTCGACCGTCTGGACATCGCCGTGCTCAACGCCATCGTGCGAAACTTCAACGGCGGTCCTGTCGGGCTCAACAACCTCGCCGCCATGGTGGGGGAGGAGTCCGAGACGGTAGAGACGGTCTGCGAGCCGTATCTCGTGCGCGAAGGATTCCTGATCAGGACGCCGAAAGGCCGTGTCGCCACGCCGAAGGCGTGGAAGCATCTCGGACTTCAGCCACAGGATGGTCAGACGGCCGATGATGTCAGCAATCTCTTCTAACATGAAGTATTTGTTGATTGACGTGACCGGGTACCGTCTTCGGGGAATCTGGCTATTGAACTCACAACGACAAACCGCAAGGAGCTAACATGCCGCAAGGTTCATCCTCATATTTCATCATGATCATCTTCATCGTGCTTATGGCGGGCATGATGTGGTGGCAGTCGCGCAAGGCCAAGCAGCAGCAGAAGGAGATGAAGGACTTCCGCGCATCCCTGCAGCCGGGAACCGAAGTGATCACCATCGGCGGCGTCATCGGCAAGGTCGTCTCCGTCGACACCGAGTACGAGGAGATCGTCATCGATTCCGAAGGCTCCAAGCTGCGTTTCTCCTTCCGCTCCATCAGCAAGCAGTACACGCGTCCCGCGTTCATCCATGACGATGAGGTCGACGAGAACGGCAACCCGCTGCCGAAGGACGACGACGCCGACAAGGCGCAGGTTCCGGTCGAGACCGCAACCGTGTCCGAGGGCGCGAACGCTTCCGACTCCGAAGCCAAGTAACGAACCACACGAGCCGGCGGGCGAACCGCTCAGGGACTGATCGAAACTGTTCACCCGCCCGGCTTGCAGGAAAGAAAGGCGATGGCCTCACGGCCGCGCCGCAAATCCGTATCCAGTCGAATCGACAGGCGGCACAAGATGACACAGTCCGATATCACCATCGAAGATCTCAGCAAAGTCGGCCAGGAGGATGCCGAATACCTGGTCTCGCTGATCAGAACGATTCCGGGATTCCCCAAGGAGGGAATCAAATTCCGCGACTTCATGCCGGTCCTCGCCGACGCCAAAGCGCTGCGCATCCTCATGAAGGCGCTTGAGGCGGCACTGCCCGTGCCGGCCGACTCATTCGATTCCATCGCAGGCCTCGAAGCCCGCGGCTTCCTCTTCGGGCCCGCCCTTGCCGTATACCTCGGCAAGGGGTTCATCGCCATCCGCAAGGCCGGCAAGTTGCCGCCCGAAACGATCGGCGAGGAATACGACCTCGAATACGGCACCGAAAAGGTAGAGATCGAGACCAACGCCATCGAATCCGGCCAACGCGTGCTCATCGTGGACGACCTCATCGCCACCGGAGGCACCGCCAAGGCCGCCATGGACCTGGTACAGGCAGCAGGCGGCACAGTCGTCGGCTTCAGCTTCGTCATGGGCCTGGATGGCCTTGACGGACTCGACAAGCTTGACGGACGGCCGACGAGCACGCTGGTGTCCATGCCGGCCTGACCGCCTGACGTGAGGGGAGACCTGACTGGCCGGCCCTGCAAGCCGAACGCCATGCCGGCATGGAGCATGGCACACCATCCAACAACCGTCACATAGCGAGGCGAACGCATATGGATCTTTATGAATATCAGGCGAGGGAGCTGCTGGAAGAGCAGCAGATCCCCGCGCCACGGGCCATCTTCGCCCAGAACTCGCATGAGGTGGCCGAAGCCGCCGACAGCATCGGATACCCGTGCGTCATCAAGGCGCAGGTCAAGATCGGCCACCGAGGCCAGGCCGGAGGCGTCAAACTCGCGCACAACCGTGACGAGGCCATCCTGCTCTCCGAATCCATCCTGCCCATGACCATCCACGGGCACAAGGTCAATGGAGTGCTCGTAGCCGAGGCGAAGAACATCATCCACGAATACTACGTGTCCATCTCCGTGGACCGCACGTCGCGCGATTACGATGTCCTCGCCACCGCCAACGGCGGCACCGAAGTCGAGGAGATCGCCAAGGAGCATCCCGAATCGGTCAAGCGCCTGCACATCAACGCGCTCGGCGACTTCGACGAAGAGGCCGCGAAGCGCATGGCAGACCAGATCGGCTTCTACCATGCCGACGCCGAGCAGGCGGCCGACATCCTGCTGAAGATGTGGAAGTGCTTCAAGGACAACGATGCCACGCTGGTCGAGATCAACCCGCTGGCGAAGATCGGCGACCCTGACGACGAGTCAAGCAAGTCGCTGTGCGCGCTCGACGCCAAGATCTCGCTCGACGGCAACGCAGCGTTCCGCCACGACGGGTGGAAGCGCTTCGACGACCCCACGCAATCCGATTCGTTGGAGCGGGAGGCGGCGGAATACGGGCTGCATTACGTCCATCTGCATGGTCAGGTCGGCGTTATCGGCAACGGCGCAGGACTGGTCATGAGCTCGCTCGACGCCGTCTCCGGCGCCGGAGAAAGCCAGGGCACCGGCGTCAAGCCCGCCAACTTCCTGGACATCGGCGGCGGCGCGTCCGCGGAGGTCATGAAGCATTCCCTGGCCATCGTCCTGTCCGACAGCCAGGTCGAATCCGTGTTCATCAACGTGTACGGCGGCATCACCTCGTGCGAGCAGGTCGCCGAAGGCATCATCCAGGCGTTCGACGAGCTGCACAGCTCCAAGCCTCTCGTGGTGCGGTTCGACGGCAACGCCGCAGCGGAAGGACTGCGCATCCTCGCGCAGGCGAACAACCCGAACATCCACGTCGAAGACACCATGGAGGAGGCTGCGGCAACGGCAGCAAAGCTCGCCGCCACCGCCCTCGCATCGAAGGAGGCCAAGCGATGAGCGCATTCATCGAAGAAGGCTCGCCGGTCATCGTCCAGGGCATGACCGGCCATCAGGGCATGACCCATACCGCAAGGATGCTCAAAGCGGGGACGAACATCGTCGGCGGCGTCAACCCGCGCAAGGCCGGCACCAGCGTCGTGTTCGAGTCCTCCCGCGACGGCGAAGACGTCTCCGTGCCTGTGTACGCCACGTGCCAGGAGGCACGCGAAGCCACCGGAGCCGTGGCGAGCGTGGTGTTCGTCCCCCCGCGATTCGCCAGGGGGGCCGTCGTCGAAGCCATCGAGGCGGGAATCACGACCATCGTGGTCATCACCGAAGGCATCCCGGTCGCCGACAGCGCGTACTTCGTGGAGCTCGCGCTCAGCAAGGGCGTGCGCATCATCGGCCCCAACTGCCCGGGACTGCTCACACTGCCAGCGCCCCAACATGAACATGGCGTCAACCTCGGCATCATCCCCGACGGCATCGTCCGCCGCGGTCCGCTGGGACTGGTATCCAAGTCCGGCACGCTGACCTACCAGATGATGGGGGAGCTCAGCGACATCGGATTCACCGCCTGCGTCGGCGTCGGCGGTGACCCGATCGTCGGCACCACGCTGCTCGAGGCGCTGCAGGAGTTCGAACGTGACGACGCGACGAAGGCGGTCGTCATGATCGGCGAGATCGGCGGCAACGCCGAGCAGGACGCCGCCGCATGGGCCTCCGAACATATGACGAAGCCGGTCGTGGCGTACATCGCGGGCTTCACCGCCCCTGAAGGCAAGCAGATGGGACACGCGGGAGCCATCGTCTCCGGAGGCAAAGGCACGGCGCAGGACAAGAAGACCGCGCTCGAAGCCGTCGGCATTCCCGTCGGACGCACGCCCGGTCAGGCTGCCGACCTTATGCGAGACGTCCTGCGCGAGCGTCACCTGACGGCATGACGGAACGCATACGAGCATGGCTGAAAGGCCTGGCGGTGGCGGCGAGCGCCATGGCCTTGTTCTCCATCGTGCTTGGCTGCTTCCTCGCCCTCATGCTGCTGGTCATCTCCATGGAGGAAGGCGGACAGAACCTATCCGCCTCCACCGTGAACCTGACCAGGACCATGATCCTGCTCAGCCAGGGCGTCGGATTCGAGAACGGCACAGTACGCCTCACCATCATGCCCCTGCTGCTCACCGTCATGCTCATCGCACTCATCTGGTCGCTGGCGAACCGCATATGCACCGACATCAGGGCATACATCAGCGGGCTTGTGCTGTGGGAGGTCCTGACCGTGATGGAGGCCAATGGCCTTGACGTCGGCCTCACCGACATCATGCCGGTCATCATCCTCAAGACGGCGACGGTGTTCACCATTGGATTCGGCTTGGCGGCCATCCCAAAATCCGCGGTGTTCCAGCGTCTCATGACCTTCATGGCGGGGCATGTCTCGCCTCCGGTCGGGCGAACGGTCATCATCGGCATCCTTCTGGGTTTCGGCATGATGCTGTTGTACCTGCTCGCCGGCCTTATCACCGTCGTGGTGTGGATCGCGCTCAACCATTCGGCGGTGGCCGCGCTCTATGCCTATGGCGGCATGGAGACCGGATCCAGGATCCTCACCACCATCGCCATGCTCGCATGGCTGCCGAACCTGTGTATCTGGGCCATGTCGTGGCTGTTCGGCGCAGGGTTCTCGATAGGCGAGCTCGGCACGTTCACGTTATGGGTCGGCCAAGGCCGGTCGTTGCCGCCGTTGCCTGTCTTCGGCCTGCTGCCGCAGCCCGTGGATAACCAGACGATCCGATTCCTCGTCGTGCTGATTCCCCTTGCCGTAGGATTCATATGCGGTGTGGTCTCGATGCTCGCACGTCACGGGTTCCATGTAGTGCTGCCCAAGGGCGCGGACAAGGAGCAACGTCGCGGCCTCATTCTGGAGATGGCCTATCCGGCGGGCGGATTCTGCCTTGCCGGCGTCATCATCTCGCTGCTGTCGTCCATGCTGTTCGCCGTGTCCAACGGGTCGCTTGGCAAAGAACGGCTCGCCTCGGTGGGCGTGGACGTCATGACGTCCGCGCAGTCCGTCGGCCGCCCGAGCGCCATGGGCCTGTGCCTGGCATGGGGCCTCGTCCTGATTGGCGTCGCAATCGCATTCTCGATACGATGGATGATAGGGCGAACAACGGCCGGCACGGCGACACAATCCGCGCAGGCGAACCAGCAGGGCCGCCCGGTGCGTCGCACCGTCAGCGGTCTCAACACACAATCGTTCCACGAGAACCAACAACAACCATCCAAGGAGGAGCATGATGAGCAGCACGAACCGACCGATACGCCGGGCTCTGGTATCCGTCTTCCATAAAGAGGGCATCGAGGTACTGGCCGACGCGTTCATCAAGGCGGGCACCGAGGTCGTATCCACCGGATCGACGGCCAAGAAACTCGCCTCGCTGGGCGTCAACGTCACCGAGGTATCCGAAGTGACCGGATTCCCGGAGAGCCTTGACGGACGAGTCAAGACGCTTGACCCCCACATTCATGCCGGCATCCTCGCCGACATGACCAACCCGGAGCATGTCGAGCAGCTCAAGCAGCTCGGTATCAAGCCCTTCGATCTGGTCGTCGTCAACCTGTACCCGTTCGCCGACACCGTTCGTTCCGGAGCCGACGAAGCCGCCACCATCGAGAAGATCGATATCGGCGGCCCCTCCATGGTCCGCGCCGCGGCGAAGAACAGCGCCACCGTCGCCATCATCACCGACCCGAAGGATTATGCGCTCGTCGCCTCCCGCATCGTCGACGGCCGCGGATTCGACCTCGCGGAGCGCCGTTGGCTTGCCGGCAAGGCGTTCGCCCACACGGCCGCCTACGACGCGACCATCGACGAGTGGACGTCCAAGCACTGGCCGAAGCCCGAATCGATCGACGTCCCCGACACCGATGATGACGGCAACGAGGTGAACGCCGGCAAGTTCCCCGCCGCCTTCACCCGCACCTGGGACCGCTCTCATGTGCTGCGCTACGGCGAGAACCCGCACCAGCAGGCCGCACTGTACATCGACCCGCTTCACCAGCAGGGCTTCGCCCACGCCGAGCAGCTTGGCGGCAAGCCGATGAGCTACAACAACTACGTTGACGCCGACGCCGCATGGCGTGCGGTCTGGGACTTCGCCCCGCAGATCGCGGTCGCCGTCGTCAAGCACAACAACCCGTGCGGCCTCGCCATCGGCGCCACCGCCGCGGAAGCACACAAGAAGGCTCACGCGTGCGACCCGATGAGCGCATACGGCGGCGTCATCGCCTGCAACACGACCGTCACCCTTGAAATGGCCGAAAGCGTGCGGCCGATCTTCACCGAGGTCATCGTCGCGCCGGACTATGAGCCGGAAGCACTCGAGCTGCTGCAGACCAAGAAGAAGAACCTGCGCATCCTCAAGGTCGCCGAGCCGCCGATGACGCGCACGCAGTTCCGCCAGATCGACGGCGGCCTGCTCGTGCAGGACACCGATCTCATCGACGCCCCCGGCGATGATCCGGACGCCTGGAAGCTCGTCTCCGGCGAGCCCGTCGACGCCGAGACCCTCAACGACCTGCTGTTCGCATGGCGCGCCATCCGCTGCGTCAAGTCGAACGCCATCCTGCTCGCCCACAACCAGGCGACCGTCGGCATCGGCATGGGCCAGGTCAACCGAGTGGACTCCTGCCATCTCGCCGTCGAACGTGCCAACACGCTCGCGGACGGCGCCGACCGTGCAACCGGTTCGGTCGCCGCGTCCGACGCGTTCTTCCCGTTCGCCGACGGCGCCGAGATCCTCATCAACGCCGGCGTCAAGGCCATCGTCCAGCCTGGCGGCTCCATCCGCGACGAGGAGGTCATCGAGGCGGCGAAGAAGGCCGGCGTGACCATGTACCTGACCGGGACCCGCCACTTCTTCCACTGATCGGCGGCCGACGGCGCACCTCGGCGGCCATCGCGGCGCAGGAAGCCCCGCACGGCCGCCGGGTGTGTGCCGGCAGTCATGACGGCTGCCGGCGCAAGACATGATGGGAAAGGGAATATGCACGATCATCCGTTTGTCTCGGAAGCCCATGAAGGCAAGCCATGGTTCGAATGGATCGTCGTGGCCGTCGTGGTGGTGGCGTTGGCCGTGGCCTGCCTCGGCAATACGATGGCCGCGACGGTGATCATCGCGGCGACGTCCATCATCACCGCGGCGCTGCGTCTCGTCCTGCGCGACCGCAGCCCATGGAAGGTCCGCTCCGTCGCCTTCGACGTGATCATCGGGGTCGGCTTGGGATGCGGCCTGCTCATGCTGTATTTCGCGCCCAACATCATCGCGCTGCTGCATCGCTGACATTGCGATGAGCCGATACGCGGCAATCCAAGGGCATGACTGATCAGTGACCGCATGCAGGGAGACCCGCATATGGTTGTGGCCTCGTGACGAACCACTCGAGTTCGTCACGAGGCCACAACCATATCGGCAGTATCACTGCGGTCAGCGCCTGACCTCAGGACCTGCCGAGGGTTCCTCAGTCCTTCTTCTCGTCATCATCCGGCGTCGCATCCTGCGAGGAGTCGGCGGCGGAATCCTCGGACTCCTCAGACGAGGCCTCCGCATCGGCGATCTGAGCCGGCTCATCGGCCGCCTGATCATCCGACTCGACGGTGGCATCCACAGCGGAGTCAGCCGAGGCGGGCTTCTTCGCCGTATGCTTCGACGACATGTCGGCGATGATCATGACCAGCGCGACGATGGCCGCGGCAAGGATGGACGCCACCCAGAAGATCCACAGCTGTTGCAGCGGCTCGGCCGACAGCTTCTGGTTCTGCGCGAAGATCGCGATGCCGGTCGCGCGCGCGGGGTTCAGCGCCGAACCGGTGATCGTGTACGTCATGGCGACGCCGACGCCATAGGCGGCGCCCACGGCAGGCGCATACGAGTGGTCGGGACGGCCCGAACGGTCCGTGGTGCGCATCGCGGCGGCGATGATGATGATCGAGGCGATCACCTCGACGATGATCGCCAGGTTGATGCCGAAGCTCACGCTCGCCTGGCTGGTGGTGGCGTTCGAGACGGAACCCGCGTCAAAACCGTTGACGACGGGGGTCAGCCACGTCTTGATGGTCACCTTGTCGGAGGTCGGAAGAATCCACTTGAGCAATCCGCCGGCCGCGATGGCGCCAAGCACCTGGGCGACCACGTACAGGATGCCGTCAAGCACCTTGGTGCGGCCGGTCAGCATGGCGGCGACCGTCACCGCAGGATTGAGCTGCCCGCCGGAGATCGCCCCCAGCGCCACGGTGACGGCGAAATACGCGAACGCGGTTCCGACCGCGATGAAAGCCAGATCGAGACCGTAGATGGCGGTGCCGAACGTGCAGATCATATAGATCGTAAAGCAGACGAGGAAGCTGCCTGCCAGCTCGGCCGCGACGCGCAGCGGCAGCGCGAACGTCGTACGGTCTTCGTTCCTGTGTTCTTCAGTCATTTGTCATTTATCCTTGGTCGAGACGCCCTGTGGTCAGGGCGTCGGTTATCCGTCCGCGCAGGTCTTCGACCCGCCGAACGCGCCCCAGTCTATCAGGTGGGATACGATACAATACCGTATGTTTGCTGCGTTTCATCTGTGAAAACCATGGTTCGACACGGACGACTACGCGCCATCACCACTATATTGTCAGAACATTCCGGCCACGTTGGGAGAACGATGCCACACGAATATTCCCGCGCACTCAAAGCGCATGACGACATCAACGAAGGAATCCGCCTGCAGAAGATCCTGGCGCAAGCCGGGTTCGGATCACGACGCAAATGCGAAGAGATGATCACGGACGGGCGGGTCGAAGTCGACGGCGAGCTGGTGACCGAACTCGGCACCCGCGTCGACCCCAAGCGACAGCGCATCCGCGTCGACGGATCGCGCGTCCACCTCAACCCCAATCACGTCACGCTCGCGCTCAACAAGCCCAAGAAGGTCCTCTCCGCGATGGACGATCCGAAGGGCCGCTACACGCTCGCCGACATCATCGGCGACAAATACGAGCGCGTGTTCCACATGGGCAGGCTCGACTATGATTCCGAAGGCCTGATCCTCATGACGAACGACGGCGAGCTCAGCCAGCACGTCATGCACCCCAAATACGAGGTGGAGAAGACCTACATCGCCACCGTCGAAGGCCGTATCGGCGGCAACGTCTGCCGGCGCCTCGTCACCCAGGGCGTGCAGCTCGAGGACGGCCTGGTCAGGCTCGACCACTGCGCGATCATCGACGCGAACCGCGACATGACCATCGTCAAGGTCGTGCTGCACTCCGGCAAGAATCGCATCGTCCGCCGCATCTTCGGCGCGATCGGCTTCCCCGTCAAGCGGCTTGTGCGCACCCAGATCGGTCCGATCAAGCTCGGCGACCTCAAGCCCGGCTCCTACCGCGTGCTCTCCCAGGTGGAGGTGCGCTCCCTGCAGAAGGAGGTCGGACTGTGATCCGAGTCGCAATCGACGGCCCTGCGGGAGTCGGCAAATCATCGACCGCCAAGGCGCTTGCCCGCCATTTCCGTTACGCCTATCTCGATACCGGCGCCATGTACCGCGCCAGCGCGTGGTGGTGCCTGCACCAGGGCATTGACCTTGACGCGCCCTCCATCGACGAGCAGCAGGTGACCGAGGCCGTCGCCGAGTTCTTCACCGGAGACCATTTCTCCATCGGACTCGACCCCGATGCGCCCAAGGTGATGGCGGACGGCGAGGACATCAGCGAGGCCATCCGCTCCTCCGAAGTGTCGTCGCACGTCTCCAAGGTGTCGGGCATCATCCCCGTACGCCACCTGCTGATCGCCGCGCAGCGCGCCACCATCCTCGGCGAGAACGCCGCAGACTCGTTCTCCGAGGGTCGTGGCATCGTCGCCGAGGGACGCGACATCACCACCGTGGTCGCCCCCGACGCCGAAGTGCGCGTGCTCATGACCGCGCGCGAGGAGGTCCGTCAGGCGCGCCGCACCGGCCAGTCCGCGGCGGTCTCCGCCGTCGGCGGCGAAGACGTCGCCGCGCGCGACCGCGCCGACTCCAAGGTCACCAGCTTCCTGACCGCAGCCGACGGCGTCACCACCGTCGACAACTCCGACATGGACTTCCAGCAGACGCTGGACGTGCTGGTCGGCCTCGTCGACGACGCCATCGAAACGCAGGAGTACGAGCAGTTCGCCGCCAACCTCGCCGACTACGATCTGGACGAGACCGACGAGCAGCTCATCGCAGGCTCGCGCCTCGGCGACCAGGACGCGCTCCCCGCCGCCAAGCCGGTCGGCGTGCTCGCCGTGGTGGGACGGCCGAACGTCGGCAAGTCGACGCTCGTCAACCGTATCCTCGGCCGCCGCGCCGCCGTCGTGGAGGACACGCCCGGCGTCACCCGCGATCGTGTCAGCTACGACGCGGAATGGGCTGGCACCGACTTCAAGCTCGTCGACACCGGCGGCTGGGAGGCCGACGTCGAGGGCATCGCCTCCGCCATCGCCTCGCAGGCGCAGATCGCCGTCCAGCTGTCGGACGCCGTCATCTTCGTCGTGGACGGCCACGTCGGCCTCACCGACACCGACGAGCGCATCGTGCGCATGCTTCGCGCCAGCGGCAAGCCGGTCACCCTCGCCGTCAACAAGGTGGACGACGCGGCCAGCGAATACATGACCGCCGAATTCTGGAAGCTCGGCCTCGGCGAGCCGTACGGCATCTCCGCCATGCACGGCCGCGGCGTAGGCGACCTGCTCGACACCGCGCTCGACTCTCTGAAGAAGGCCGACAAGACCTCCGGGTTCCTCACGCCGGGCCACCTGCGCCGCATCGCGCTGGTCGGCCGCCCGAACGTCGGCAAGTCCTCGCTGCTCAACCAGCTTGCGGGGGAGCAGCGTGCGGTCGTCAACGACCTCGCCGGCACCACGCGCGACCCGGTCGACGAAATCATCCATGTGGACGGCGAGGACTGGCTGTTCATCGACACCGCAGGCATCAAGCGGCGCCTGCACAAGGTGTCCGGCGCCGACTACTACTCGTCGCTGCGCACGCAGGCGGCCATCGAACGCTCCGAGCTCGCGCTGGTGCTGTTCGACTCGTCCCAGCCGATCTCCGACCAGGACCTCAAGGTGATGAGCCAGGCCGTCGACGCAGGCCGTGCGGTCGTGCTCGTGTTCAACAAGTGGGACCTCATGGACGAGTTCAGCCGCCAGCGGCTGGAACGCCTGTGGAAGACCGAGTTCAACCGCGTCACATGGGCCCAGCGCGTCAACCTGTCCGCGAAGACCGGCTGGCATACGAACCGTCTCGCCGACGCGATGCGCGGCGCGCTCGAATCCTGGGACAAGCGCGTCCCGACCGGACGCCTCAACGCCTTCCTCGGCCAGGTCCAGTCCGCCCACCCGCATCCGCTGCGCGGCGGCAAGCAGCCGCGAATCCTCTTTGCGACACAGGCCTCCACCCGGCCCCCGCGGTTCGTGATCTTCGCGACCGGATTCCTCGAGCACGGCTACCGACGGTTCCTCGAACGTTCGCTGCGCGAGGAGTTCGGCTTCGAAGGCACGCCGATCCAGATCTCCGTGAACATCAGGGAGAAGAAGCGCCGGTAGCGTGACCGGCGACGTGAACGTGCACGGATACATCAGCAGGGGCGGCCCGCCGACTTGGATGACAAGTCGGCGGGCCGCCCACGATGTAGGACGGGAAGGGCGGATGTCGTGCATCGTGGCTTACAGTGACCCATGATCGACCACAATCACAAGGGAGCATCATGTCGGTACTGGACGAATTGGTGGCGGGGGCCCTGGAGGACCAGCGCGCCCGCGAGCAGAGCGTGTCATTGGATGACGTCAGGAAAGCCGCTCTGGCGGCCCCTGCCCCAATCGACGCGACCCGATGGCTCAAGCGCGCCGACGGCATCCCCGTGATCGCCGAAATCAAGCGCGCGTCCCCCTCCAAAGGGCATCTCAGCGACATCCCCGACCCGGCCGCGCTGGCCCGCGAATACGAACGCGGCGGCGCAAGCGCCATCTCCGTGCTCACCGAAGGCCGACGGTTCCTGGGGTCGCTTGACGACCTCGACAAGGTGCGCGCCGCCGTGCACATCCCGGTGCTGCGCAAGGACTTCATCGTCACCGACTACCAGATCTTCGAGGCGCGCGCCCACGGCGCCGACCTCGTGCTGCTCATCGTCGCCGCGCTGGACGATGAGCAGCTCAGGCACCTGCTCGGTCTCGCGCATGAGCTGAAGATGACGGTGCTCGTCGAAACCCATACGCGCGAGGAGATCGAGCGTGCGATCGCCGCGGGCGTGAAGGTCATCGGCATCAACGCCCGCAACCTCAAGAACCTCAAGGTGGACGTCAACAAGTACGCCGAACTCGCGGCGAACCTGCCGGACGACGTGATTCGCGTCGCGGAGTCCGGCGTCTTCGGCGCCGTCGAAGTCGAGGACTATGGGCGCGCCGGCGCGGACGCCGTGCTGGTCGGCGAAGGCGTGGCCACCGCCGACGACCATGAACTTGCAGTGGAACGACTAGTGAAGGCAGGAGCAAGAGTGAAAGCATCCGAAACCACCCCGTTGAGCGAACACCACGGACCCTACTGGGGACAGTTCGGCGGCCGTTACGTGCCCGAGGCGCTGATCACCGCGCTGGACGAACTCGAACGCGTCTACGACGAGGCCAAGGCCGACCCCGAGTTCCACAAGGAGTTCATGACCCTCCAGCAGCGCTACGTGGGCCGTCCGAGCCCGCTGACCGAAGCCCCGCGCTTCTCCAAGCTGGTCTCCGACAAGACCGGACTCGACGCGCGCATCTTCCTCAAGCGCGAGGACCTCAACCACACCGGCGCCCACAAGATCAACAACGCGCTCGGCCAGGCCCTGCTCGTCAAGCGCATGGGCAAGACCCGAGTGATCGCCGAGACCGGCGCCGGCCAGCACGGCGTGGCCACCGCCACCGTGTGCGCCATGCTCGGCCTCAAGTGCCGCATCTACATGGGCCAGATCGACGCCCGCCGCCAGGCGCTCAACGTGGCCCGCATGCGCATGCTCGGCGCCGAGGTCGTCGAGGTCACTCTCGGCGACAAGATTCTCAAGGACGCCATCAACGAGGCGCTGCGAGACTGGGTCACCAACGTCAAGGACACCCATTACCTGCTCGGCACCGTCGCGGGCCCGCATCCGTTCCCCGAGATGGTCCGCGACTTCCAGAAGATCATCGGCGAGGAGGCCAAGCAGCAGCTTCGGGACTGGTACGGCATCGACCATCCGGACGCGGTGTGTGCGTGTGTGGGCGGCGGATCCAACGCGATCGGCGTGATGAACGCGTTCCTCGACGACGAGCGCGTGAACCTGTACGGCTACGAGGCGGGCGGCAACGGCCCCGAATCCGGCCGCCACGCCATCCGCTTCGCGCCCGGCACCGGCCAGCTCGGCATGTTCCAGGGAGCCAAGAGCTACCTGCTCGAGACCGATGAGGGCCAGACCCTCGACACGTACTCCATCTCCGCCGGCCTCGACTACGCGTCGGTCGGCCCGGAGCACGCGTGGCTCAAGGACATCGGCCGCGTCAACTACTCGTGGGCCACCGACGAGGAGGCCATGAACGCGTTCCGCGACCTGAGCCAGACCGAGGGCATCATCCCCGCCATCGAAAGCTCCCACGCGGTCGCCGGCGCCTACAAGGCCGCCGCAGACCTCAAGGCCAAGGGATACGACAAGGCCGTCATGATCGTCAACATCTCCGGCCGAGGCGACAAGGACATGGCCACCGCCGGCAAGTGGTTCGGCTACCTGACCGACGACCAGGCCGCCGCGCTCGACGTGACGGGCGCGCACGGCAACGCCGTCGCCTGAACGCAACCGGACACACGGACTACAAGGAGACCATTATGACGAACGAAGCAACCACTCCTTCCGGCCAGCCGCTGGGCATCAGCCACAAGCCCAGCCAGACCGAAGCCATGTTCACGAAGCTCAAGGCCGACAACAAGCCGGCCTTCATCGGCTATCTGCCGTACGGGTTCCCCGACCCCGACACGTCGCTCGACGCGCTGCGCACCATGGTCGAGCACGGCGTCGACGCGGTGGAGATCGGACTACCGTACTCCGACCCGGTCATGGACGGTCCGGTCATCCAGGCGGCAAGCCAGATCGCGCTGCATAACGGCGAAACCATCAGGCGTGTCTTCGAAGCGGTCGAAACCGTGGCGAACGCCGGCGGCGTTCCACTGATCATGAGCTACTGGAACCTCATCTACCATTACGGCGTCGAACGGTTCGCCGCCGACTTCGAGAACGCGGGTGGCGCCGGCCTCATCACGCCGGACCTCATCCCCGATGAGGCGGGGGAGTGGATCGAGGCGTCCGACCGTCACGGGCTCGACCGCATCTTCCTGGTGTCCCCGGACTCCGCCGACGAGCGCCTCGACGTCGTGTCGCGCAACGCCCGTGGATTCGTCTACGCCGCCGCCCGCATGGGCGTCACGGGCGAACGCGCCACGATCGACGCCTCGCCGGAAGTGCTCGTCGAGCGTACGCGCAAGGCCGGTGCGGCGAATGTGTGCGTCGGCATCGGAGTGTCCACCCCCGAGCAGGGCGCCAAGGTCGGCTCGTACGCCGACGGCGTGATCGTCGGATCCGCGCTCGTGCATACGCTGCTGAACGATGACAGCCGCACGGCGAAGGACGCCTCCGAAGGGCTGCGCGACCTTGCCGCCAAGACGGAATCGCTGGCCGCAGGCATCCACGGTGCACGCTGATCGCCGAGGATGTATCGTTATAGCGTATGTCCCGCCGCCGCTTACGGACGCTGTCCGTCGACGGCGGGACTGTCCATGCAGCCTGTCCCGAGATACGGGCAGGCGAATGACGGAGGTGTGAGTTGAACCTTGCCTATATCCCCTCGCCGGGATTCTCGAAATTCACCATCGGGCCGGTCACCATCCACATGTACGCGATCTGCATCCTCATCGGCATCGTGTTCGCCGTGTGGATCCTGAGCGTGCGTTGGAAGAAGGACGGCGGCACGTTCGACCAGGTGCTTGACACGACGCTCGTGGCCGTGCCATGCGGCCTGGTGGGAGCGAGGCTCTACCACTGCATCACCACGCCGGAGGCGTACTTCCCGCCCACCGGCAATCTCATCAACATCCTCAAGGTGTGGGAAGGCGGCATGGCCATCTTCGGCGGCATCGGCGTCGGCGCGCTCGCCGCGTTCCTCTGGTGCCGTCACCGCCGTTATCCCTTCGCGCTCCTCGCCGACTGCATCGCACCCGCGCTCATGGTCGCCCAGGCCATCGGCCGCCTCGGCAACTGGTTCAACCAGGAGCTCTACGGCATGCCCACCACGCTGCCGTGGGGCCTCAAGCTCAACGACGCCGACGCCATCGGCAAGACCGAGATCTGCTATGACGGTCAGCCATGCCCGAGCGGCACGCTGTTCCACCCCACGTTCCTGTACGAGATGATCTGGAACCTCGTCGGCGCCGCCATCATCGTCTGGCTCGGCCACAAACTCGTCACCGTGCTCAAGGCGGGGCAGCAGTTCGCCATGTACATGATGTGGTACGGCCTTGGCCGCACCTGGATCGAAAGCATCCGCATCAACTACTCGTCCATCGTCCTCGGCCTGCGCATCAACGTGTGGACCGCGATCATCGTGTTCATCCTCGGCTGCATCCTGTTCGTGGTGCTGTGGAGGCTGGGGCCGGACACCGCCGACCTGACGGGGCGTCTGCAGGCGGTGACCGCCGAGGAGGCCGCGCGGCTCGAGCATCAGGGCGACGGACACGCATCCGGCGAGGCATCGGACGATGCTGCCGGCCATGCTGCCGACGTTGCGGACGTCTCCGGGCAGACGGCCGACGGCGACGAAGCGAAGCGTCCCGAAACCGGCGAACCCGAAACTGCACCTTCCGATAACCGATAATTCATCCAACCCACCGACGATGGCGGTGCGGCAACGTACCCTCGTCGTTCTGACACCCTAGAATGAAAGCCATGACTATTCAAATCGCACCCAGCATCCTGTCCGCTGATTTCTGCAACCTCGAGCGCGACCTCAAGGCCATCGCCAACGCCGATCTGGTTCATGTGGACGTGATGGACCATCACTTCGTCCCGAACCTGACCCTCGGCGAGCCGATCGTCAAGCGCATCTGCGAGGTCACCGACCTGCCGGTCGACGTCCATCTGATGATCGAGGATCCGGACCGCTGGGCACCCGAATACGCCAAGCTCGGCGCAGCCTCTGTGTCGTTCCACATGGGAGCCACCCACGCTCCGGTGCGTCTTGCACGCCAGCTGCGCGACATGGGCTGCAAGGCCTGCTTCGCCGTGCGCCCGGCCGAGCCGGTCGAACCGATCTTCGACATCCTCGACGAGTTCGACATGGTGCTCATCATGACCGTCGAACCGGGCTTCGGCGGCCAGAAGTTCCTCGACAACCAGATGGGCAAGGTCCGTCGCCTGCGTGACGAGATCACCCGACGCGGACTGTCCACCCGCATTCAGGTGGACGGCGGGGTCAGCCCCAAGACGGCGCACATCGTCGCCGAAGCAGGCGCCGACGTGCTCGTCGCCGGCTCCGCCGTGTACGGCGCGGAGAACCCCGCCCAGGCCATCGACGACATCCGCGACAAGGCCGAGGCGGCGTTCCGCGCCTGACGACCCCAGTCCCGCAGTGATTTCAGAGGTCACCGTCGTCGGGCGGCCACTCCGTGCGACGCCTACGACGGTGACCTCATCCGAGTCGGCAGGCCCATGCGAACGCGAGCGTTCGTCACAGGGCAGGCCGGCACGATCGCCACGGACCATCAGATACCATCATCGGCTGTCTTACGCCACAGGAAACCGCACAGCCAGCCACCCACGAGAGGAACAAGCATCCATGAAGACTTTTGAATCGCTCTTCGCCGAACTGTCCGAGAAAGCCGCCACCAAGCCGGCCGGGTCGCTCACCGCCGACGAACTCGCCAAGGGCACCCACTTCATCGGCAAGAAGATCGTCGAGGAGGCGGGGGAGACCTGGATCGCCGCCGAATACGAGGGTGCCGACCGTACCGCCGAGGAGATGAGCCAGCTGCTCTACCACCTGCAGGTCATGATGATCGACCGCGGCCTGACCCTGGAAGACGTATACAAGTACCTGTAAACGGTTAAGCCGCCGAATCGCCGACGGACAAACACTAGGAGAGACCGGGCGTCGAAGGGACGCGCGGCAGCTTCACCCGAAGGAGAAACCATGCTGAGAATCGCCGTACCCAACAAGGGCATGCTGTCGGAACCCGCCTGGAACATGCTGCAGGAAGCCGGCTACCGGCTGCGCTCGAATCCGCGCCAGCTGGTCGTACAGGATCCCGACAACGATATCGAGCTGTTCTATCTTCGTCCGCTCGACATCGCCGTGTACGTGGGACGCGGCACGATCGACGTCGGCATCACCGGCCACGACCTGCTGCTCAACTCGGGGACGGAAGCCGAAATGCACATGAAGCTCGGCTTCGGCGCATCCACCTTCCGCTTCGCGGCCCCCAACGACTCGGATTTCCAGACGCTTGAGGACATCCAAGGCAAGCGTGTCGGCACCTCGTTCGACAAGCTCGTCCACGACTATCTCACCGAGCACGGCATCGAGGCGGAAACCATCCACCTTGACGGCGCCGTCGAATCGTCCGTCCAGCTTGGCGTGGCCGACCTCATCGCCGATGTGGTCTCCACCGGCACCACGCTGCGCAACGCGGGACTGCGCATCTTCGCCGACCCCATCATGCACTCCGAGGCGGTCCTCATCCGCTCTCCGCGACTCGACCCCAAGGACGAGCGCCTCACCGTGCTCAGCAGGCGACTGCAGGGCGTGCTCACCGCCCAGCGGTACGTGCTCATGGACTACGACATCCCGGTCAGCAAGGTGGCCGCGGCAGTCGCGGTCACGCCGGGCTTCGAAAGCCCGACGGTCTCCCCGCTGCACGACAAGCAGTGGAACGCCGTGCGCGTGATGGTGCCCAAGGCAAAGGTCAACCAGCTTATGGACAAACTGTATGAGGTCGGTGCGCGCGCCATCATCGTTACCGCGCTGCAAGCCTCCCGCATGTGAACGGCGAACGCCTCATGGGTAGCAGCATCAAGCGCGTAGGACGCGAATACAGCGAGAAAATCAAGGAAAAGTTCAGCCAGGACTACAGTCCGGAGCCTCGTGACATCTACTTCACGATCCCGAACCTCATCAGCCTGCTGCGCATCATCTCCATCCCGATCATCGCCTGGTTTGTCGCCGACCATCGCATGGTCCCCGCGTTGATCGTCCTCGCCGTGTCCTCGCTGACGGACAGCCTTGACGGCATCATCGCGCGAGCCTTCAACCAGGTGAGCAAAATCGGGCAGATCCTCGACCCCATCGCGGACCGGCTGCTCATCATCTGCAGCGTGCTCGCACTCGGCATCGCCGGCATCATCCCCTGGTGGATGATCATCATCATCGCCGCGCGTGACGCATGGATGCTGTTGCTTGTGCTGCTGCTCGCCCAATTCGACTATGGCCCGCTTCCCGTGCATTTCGTAGGCAAGGCCGGCACGTTCATGCTGATGGTGTCCATCGTCGCACTGATATTCTGCGACATCTGGGTCAACCCCTTCGTGGACCTGCTGCAGTTGGCGGCGCTGGCCGCAGGAATCTGGGGCGTCGGACTGTACTGGCTCGCCGGATACATCTACAGCCGACAGGGCATATCCCTGTTGATGAAGGAAAAGCGTGCGCATGGACGCTGACGACATGGGTGCCGACAGTATGGGCGCCGACGATACCGATCAGCCGCCGATTCCGGTGTCGTTCCCGGTAGAGGCGGAGAACAGGCCCGTCAAACGGCGGGCGGTGTTCTCCGCCTCCGTGGCCCAAGCCGAATCCCGTCATGCCCATCATGCACGGGCAGACGCCTCTGCAGGTCGTCGTCGCCGGCGTCTTCATGACGACTCGCTCAAGCTCATCGACGATCTGACCAACCGGCCGATGGATCCGCTGTTTTCCGATTCACGGCTCGACCAGCGCCCGCGGTCACGGATTTCGATCTGGCTCACCAAGGCGCTCGTGTTCGTGATGTGCATCGCGGTCGGCTTCTACGGCTTTCTTTTCATCGAACGGCTGCATTCGGATCCGAGGAAGATCGTCCGGCAGTCCCTGGCCAGCGAACTGCGCGAGACGACCTCTCGCGCGAACACGCTCACCAATCAGGTCAACCAGCTGCGCACGCAAGTCACTGAACAGTCGAAAAAGGTCGGCGCGACCACCACCGATCCGACGTCGCTGAACGACGAGATGCTCAACGGCATAGTCACCGTCACCGGTCCCGGCGTCACGCTCACCCTCGCCGATCCCATGGCAGCGGGTTCGGACGGTGCCTCGAATCCGCGAGAGGGCTCGGGCAGCCAGATCCGAGTCGTTACCGACGCCGACCTTCGCCTGCTGGTCAGGCTCCTGTGGCAGGCGGGTGCCGAGGCCGTCGCCATCAACGGCAATCGTCTCGGCGTGCAGACCTCGGTACGCAAGGCCGGCTCCAACATCCTCGTCGGCGTCACCCCGGTGACCAGCCCATACCATATCAGCGCCATAGGCGACAGCTCGGCGCTTGCGTCGGCGGTCAGCAAGTCCACGCAGAAGGCGCTGTACGATTCGTTTGCGCAGGCCGGCATCTACCCGCAGGTGAGCCGGGAGAATTCGATTACACTGGAAGCCGCGGCCTCCGGCGAACTGACGTATGCAAGGAAGGATGAGTGACGAGATAAATGGCAGCTGTTCTGGGATTGATCATCGGCGTGGTGCTGGGCGTGTTCGTCAAACCGGACATCCCCATCATCCTGCAGCCGTATCTGCCGATCATGGTCGTCGCCGCGTTGGACGCGCTGCTCGGCGCCGCGCGCGCCTATTTCGAGCGCAGCTTCTCCGACAAGGTCTTCGTCATCTCGTTCATCTCCAACGTCGTCACCGCGACGCTGCTCGTGTTCCTCGGCAACCAGCTCGGCGTCGGCTCACAGCTGCAGACCGCGGTCATCGTCGTGCTCGGCATCCGCATCTTCTCCAACGTATCCGCCATACGACGGTTCATCTTCAAGGGGTGACCCATGGCACAGGAGAACAAGACCCCGGACATCCTCACGCAGCTGCACGCCCAGCATGCGCAGGACAAGAAGAACGACCGCATGGAGACCGGTTCGTTCCCAATCGTTCGCAAGAAGGCGAAACGTCGGGGACCCTCACGCGGCAGCTCCACGAAGATGCACCTCGCCACAAGCGTGATGGTGCTCATCATGTGCGCGCTGCTCGGATACGGGTACATGATCCAGATCAACAATTCCGACGCCACGTACGAAACGCTCAGCGAAGACGAACTCACCCGTCTCATCAGCGAGACGGGCTCCCAGGTGACCAGTCTGGAACAGCGCAAAACCGAGCTCACCAACCAGCTGGAATCCCTCAAGGCCGCCGCCGACAAGACCAAGGAGGCGGAACGCATCGCCAAACAGAACGAGGAGACCAACGGCATCCTCGCCGGCCGCCTGCCGGCCACGGGCAAAGGCGTGTCCATCACCATCTCGCAGGGCAGCAAGACCAAGATCGACGCGGCCATCATGTTCAAGCTCATCGAGGAACTGCGCAATGCCGGGGCCGAGGTGATGGCGCTGGACACCGTCCGCATCGTGACACGCACCTATGTCAGCGACACGGCCGACGGGCTCGAATGCGACGGCGTGTCGCTCAAGGCGCCGTACACGATACTGGCGATCGGCGACCCGCAGAACCTGCAGAACGCCGTCAACATCGCGGGAGGCGTCGGGTCCAGCCTTAAGGTAAAATACGGTGCAACAGTGAGTGTCACGGCTTCGGACGACATCAGAATCGACCAAATCCGCAAGACCACCGACAATAATTACGCAAGGGCGGTAGAATAACGTTTATGACTGATCCGATTCCAAGTGCAGGCGAGACGACCATCATCGGCCTTCCCGCGATTCAAATACCGGTTACTTCGACAGGGGATCGTCCTCTGACGCAAGAGGACATCGAAACGATAGCCCGGCTTTCCCCCGGAACGGCGCTTCTCGTATCGACGCGAGGCGCGGTATCCGGGTCACGGTACCTGCTTGACGAGGATGAGGTGAGCGTCGGACGAGATTCCAGGGCAGACATCCTGCTTGACGATTCCACCGTGTCGCGCGCCCATGCCGTGTTCCGCAGGACCGGGGACACGTTCACCGTCTACGACGCCGGAAGCCTGAACGGCACGTACGTGAACCGCAAGCGTGTGGACCATCAGGAACTGCGCAACGGCGACGAGATCATGATCGGCAAGTTCCGCCTCGTGTTCTTCACGAAGTCGGCGGTCGTCGGCTGACCGGCTGCCGTCTGAGCGGGGGAGCGACGTAGGAGGAGACGCATGGATGACAAGCGACCGTCCACGACGGCAGGTGCATCCATGCGTCTTCATATACCGCTGGAACAACGTGAGGACCTGAGCGCCGAGCATGCCGTGCAAGGCGAGTTGTTCGACATCGGCGCCGACAGGGGAGAGCTACTGGGATACCGAGGCAGCGTAGCCTCAAAGGTCGCGGGCATCACCTATCGGCAACTCGACTATTGGGCGCGCAAGCAGATCGTCGAACCATCCATCACACCTTCGCATGGTTCCGGGTCGAGACGGTTGTACTCGTTCAAGGATGTGGTCGTGCTCGCCGTCTCCAAGAAGCTGCTCGACCTTGGTGTGAACCTGCAGAACGTCACCACGGCCATCGGATTCCTCATGCAGCGCAGCAGCGCCCAGCTGGAGCACACGACCATCATGTGCGACGGCGAGCAGGTGCACGAATGCACGACCAGCGATCAGATGGTCGAACTGTTGGAGAGCGGCAAGGCGGTGTTCGCCGTGTCCGTAGGGTCGATGTGGCATAGGATACACGACATGCTCCAGCATGAGGAGCATGTCGACCTTGAAGCCGGCCCTGCCGTCGCGGCTTCCGCGAGGTCGACGCCCATACGTCCCATTGACGAGCTCACCGCCGCGAGGATGCGGCGCAAGCTTGCGCTGCAACGTGAAGTGCGCGCCGAAGCGAGAGCGCGGGAACGCGATGCCGTCGATGCGGTACGATGATGAGCTATGACTGATTTGCTTCCGCTGATGTTGTGGGTGTTCGCCGTCGTTTGGATGCTTGCCGTATGCGGCATCACCATCGCACGTTGCCGTTTCCGTACCGGCGAACGCCATCCGCAGGTCGAGCTGGTCAGCTGGACCATGGTCGAGGCGCAGATGGTGTCGGTGCTGTTCGCCGGTATCCCGTTCATCACGTATCTGCTGATTGAGGATGAGTTGAGTCCTGCGTTCCGCAGGTGGTACGAGATGGTCGTGTGGCCCGGGTGCGCTATCGTGATTGTGCTCGTGTTCGCAGAACTGGTGTTCATGTATGTGCAGGCGCGTCGCGCGCAGTTCACGTTGATGGACCGTGTGCTGCGGGGCGTTTCACGGCGAAAGGATTCTGCCTCACATTCCGCAATGCGGTAACAGGCCATATATGCGGAGGATTAATGGGGGGGGGGATATGAGACATGTGTTTTTCTGACATAACGTGCATTATCGGATAATAGTGGATATGCGAACATGCATACCACGGATGACCACGCTGCATACGACAACGCCCGTCGTCCGTAAGCTGATACTTCTTACGGACGACGGGCGTTTGCCGACTACCGGTATCTCGTTATCGGGCGAAATACTCGTCGACCGCGGCGGTGAGCTCATCTACATGGTCGATGACGCGATACGCGCCATGCTGTTCCAGTTCGCCGGGCTCCGCATAGCCCCAGCGGCATCCAAGACAGTCGAGTCCGCAGGCGATGGCGCCGTCGACGTCGGTCCAACGGTCGCCGACCATCAGCGCCTTGTCGCCGGCGGACTTGTCGAAGCCGATCTGTTCGAAACAGTATCGGATGACCTGATCCTTGTCGATGCGGGAGTTGTCGGTGCTGGCGCCGTACACGCCGTCGACCAGTTCGGTCAGGTGGAAATGGTCGCAGACGGGCTTCGCCTGATACTCCGGCTTGCAGGTGGCGACCGCCAGGTAATAGCCCTCAGCACGCAACCGGTTCAGCTGTTCGGGGATGCCGTCGTACACGCGGTTGTAGAAGCGTCCCGGAACCTTCTGACCGGGGTTGTTCGGATCGTCGAACACGGGCTTGTCGGCATAATACTCACGGTAGATACGCACGCCTTCGTCCAGTAGGTCGTCAGGCATATGGTTGCGCTTGAACGATTCGATGATGGCCGGGCCGATGAACCGATGCATCTCGGCATCGTCGGGCACGGGCAGTCCCAGCTCCTCGAACGCCTTGACGGCGCATGCGATGATGCCGGGATCGGATTGCGTCAGCGTGCCGTCCAGATCCAGCAGCACGACACGTTTGCCCTGACCGTTCGCTTCTGTCATGGTCTCTCCCCCAATGCTCTCTTGGTCGCTATCGTCGTTCGGCCGCCAACGCGCACCGTACGCGCTTCATGTCACTCGTAGTCGGGAATCCAGCCGCTGCGATGCATCTCGAGACGCTTCTCCAACAGCGCCTTCAGCTCGTCCTCGGAACGGCGCTCCAGCAGCATGTCCCAGTGGGTGCGCGTCGGCTTGGTGATTTCGTTGGCCTCCTCGTCGCCGTCGCCCTCACGGTGCGCGACGGTGCCGCAACGGCACTCCCACTCCTCGGGAATCTCCGCGCCTTCGGCAAACGGCAGGATGGTTCGATGCCCCTTCGGACAGATGTACGCGACCTCGGTGCGTGCCGCAAAATCGACGTTATCATCCGATTCCAACGACTTCGCGCCGATGCTCATGCCTCTCAGACTGCGTTCCGCCATCTGGCTTTCCTCCTTGCTTATGTGCTGGTATCACGGTACAAAACAGTTCGGACGTCGCGGTTATTCCCGCAACGTCCGAAAACGTTCGGCGTCCGGTCATTCGACGCCGCTGTAGGCGACGATGCCGCGGCTGACGAGCTCCATCGCCTCGTGGGCGGTCTCGGCGAGCTGTTGCGCCTGTTCGGGCAGGTACGGCCGTGCCGCCGCGATCTGTTGCAGGATGTCGCTCAGTCGCTTCGCATTGCGTACGAAATCGCCGCCTGTCAGGTCCTTGTCGCGCAGCACGGCGTACAGTCCCCGACCGTCGGCCCATTCATGGATGATGTCCACGATGCCGAAGTTCAGCGTCGGCGGCTGGCTGAGGTCCTCGTCCTCGCACAGGTAGCCGATGTCCTCGCGCAGACGGCGCAGGGCGATCGCGGTATGCCGCACCACACCGTCGACGCCGCCCGGCCAGTAGCGCGGCTCGTCGCCGAATCCGCCGCGGGCCTCGAACACCAGCGATGACAGGACGGCTGCCAGCTCGACGGCATCGAGCCCGTCCAGCAGGCCGGCGCCGATGGCTTCGGCGAGCACCAGGTCCTGTTCGCTGTAGATGTGGCGCAGCAGCTGGCCGCGTCCGGTGAGTCGGACGTCCTGTGTGGAGTCCTGGCCGTCGTCGTGACGTTCCAGATAGCCGAGCTGCAGCAGGATGTTGCAGATGTGGTCGAACTGCCGTGCCACGGAGCCGGTGCGCGAGTCGTAGCGTTGCTGAAGTCGCTCGTATTCGCGCGCTTCGCGCATCCAACGGTGGCCCCATTTGAGATGCTGCTGCAGGTCAGGGCAGGAACGGCACGGGTGCGAACGGTCCTGCTCCTTCAATGCAGCGATCCGCTTGTCGAGGTCGCGGAACGCGGCCTTTCGTTCGGCGTCGTCACGGAACGGGGTCTGCTTGAGACGCCGCCGCTCGTTCTTCTCCAGATCGGACAGCTGCATGCGGATGCGCAGCAGCGACGCGAAGTCGCCGTGTTCGCAGGCGAACGCCTGCTCGTAGCCGTCCAGCGCCTGGCGCAGCGTCGTCATGCGCGATTCCAGCTGCCATGCGGACTCGTTCGCCTCCCACTGGGCGAACGAATGGTCAAGCGTGGCGCGTGTGGTCGCATAGTCGCTCGTGTTGAGCAGGTTCACGGCCATGTTGAACGTGGCGTGGAAGCTGGAGTGCAGCGGGTACACGCGCTTGCTGGACAACGCCGCCGCGGTGGCCGGCACGAAACCGCGATGGTCGACGACGATCGCGTGGCCGATGGTGTCGATGCCGCGGCGTCCGGCGCGTCCGGTCAGCTGGGTGAACTCCCCCGGCGTCAGCGGCACATGTCCGGTGCCGTCGAACTTGTCGAGCTTCTCCACGATGACGCAGCGCGCGGGCATGTTGATGCCGAGGGCGAGCGTCTCGGTCGCGAAGACCATCTTCACCAGGCCCTCCTCGAACAGGCGCTCGACAATCTGGCGGAACAGCGCCACCATGCCGGCGTGATGCGAGGCGAAGCCCTCCTCCAGCGCGAAACGGAACCGGGAGAACTGCAGGGCCTTGAGGTCCTCCTGGCTGAGCTGGCCGTCGACCATCTCGTCGACGATGTCGCGGATGCGTCGCGCCTCGTCCTCGGTCGTCAGCTCAAGCCCCGCGTTGATGCACTGCTCGACCGCCTGGTCGCAGCCGTTGCGGGAGAAGATGAAGTAGATGCCTGGCAGCATGTCGAGATAGTTGAGCTCGTCGACCACTGCCCAACGGCGTGGCGTATACCGTTGGATGGCGGCGGGGCGGGGCGCGCGGCCGTGACGGCGGCCTCCGCGCGTGCGGTCGTCGTCCGGGCGCGCTCGGCGTGCGGCCTTGCGGTCCAACTGGTCGAGACGGTCCACGAGACGCGCGTTGAGCTTGGTGGTCTGGTCTCCTTTGCCATCGCGCTGATACAGGTCCAGCAGCTCCGGCTCGGTGTGTTCGTCCGCCTGCACGAGCACATGCTGTTCCAACGGTACGGGACGACGTTCGGAGACCACGAGTTTCGTGGAGCCGCGCACCGAGGATATCCAGGCTGAGAAGTCCTCCACGTTCGACACGGTGGCGGACAGGCCGATGATTCGCACGCTGGACGGCAGGTGGATGATCACTTCCTCCCAGACGGGTCCGCGGAACCGGTCGGCGAGGTAGTGGATCTCGTCGAGCACCACATACCGCAGCGCGTTGAGCGTGGTCGAGTGCTCGTACAGCATGTTGCGCAGCACTTCGGTGGTCATGACGACGATGTCCGCTTCCGAGTTGATGGAGATGTCGCCGGTGAGCAGGCCCACGCGGTCCGCGCCGTACGCGTTGACCAGATCATGGTACTTCTGGTTGCTGAGCGCCTTGATCGGCGTGGTGTAGAACGCTTTCGTGTTCTGCTGTTGGGCGAGGAACATGGCGAAATCGGCCACGACGGTCTTGCCGGCTCCGGTTGGCGCGGCGACGAGCACGTTGTCTCCGCGTTCGAGGGCGTCGATCGCCTGCTGCTGGAAATCATCAAGGTCGAACGGCAGCAGGCCCGCGAAACGTGCCGCGAGACTGCGGTCATGCTCCCTACGCCGCTGGAACGAGGCGTAGCGTTGAGCCGGTGACATGGACTTCTGCGCGTCGGATTGCTGCCGATGATGACGGGCCATGTGATACTCCCCCAATCAGTCCCAATCAGTGGTTGACGGTCCGGGTGAAACCGGCTGGCGGCCGTCGGTAACGGTCTATTGATTGAACCGCGACCAAGCCGCCCATCGTTGTGCGTGACGTTCCCGTTTCGCCGCGCTGCGACGCATCTTCTCGGCCTGGGTGGCCTCATAGCGGGATGCGGCGACCTCGAGCGGCTGGGTGAACAGCGGCGGTTCAGGCTCATCGGATCCGCCACTGGAGACTTCGGACAGGGCTGCCAGCGGACGTCCCACGCGTTCGCCGATGTCGCCGAGCGTCTTCAGTGCACGATAGCCGTGCAGGAGCGCATAGGCGATGCCGATGACGATCATGGCAAGCATGAAGAGCGCGAGGAGCAGCCAGACCCACCAAGGCATGAGGGTCACTCCCCTTCCGTCGTCTCGTCGTCCTCGTGCGTTCCGAGGCTCAGCTCACGTTGCGCGCGGGCTACGATCATGGTGCGCAGCGTCTCGGGAGCGACCGCGGTGATGTGGCGTGCATGGGCGACGCAGAACGCGACGAACCAGGAGTCCGAGGAGACGATGACGTGCACCTTCTCCCCTGGGCTGCACGGTTCGACCGTCGCGCCAGGCAGGGACTTGATGAACTGCAGTCCCGGCTGGTCGGTGACGAACACGGCGGGCGTGCCGTTGTCGAAGCTCCACTTGCGCAGTTCGGCGACGGGCATGTCGGGGATCTCGACGTGACAGGTCGGCTCGACGACCTCGGCGCGTTCGATGCGGGCGAGGCGCAGCACCTGCCAGGTGCGCGGCTTGCCGTTCGCCTTGTTGATCGGATGCTCCTTGGAGACGAAGCGTTTGCGGTCCTCCGGAGTGGCGTCCATGACGTCGGTCCATACGGCCGCGTAATACACGCCTTCGTCCACGAAGATCTTCGAGGGCGCGACGATCTTGCGCCGCGTGCGGCCCGCGCCGTCCGTGTACTCCATGTCGAGCAGGGAGTCGGTGGAGATGGCGCGCTTGACCACGGAGAAGCTGTGCGGTTCGAGCTCATATCCGGTCAGGCTCAGCCACGGGGTCTCCCCCGGCTTGACGAGCTGACGTAGACGCTGGTACAGGGACGCGGCCTTCTCGCGCTGTTCGTCAGGCAGCAGCGGCGAGTGGGCCAGATAGCTCACCGAGGCGGTCAGCATGCTCAGATACTGCGGCGAGATGCCGGCCAGACGCTCCAGGCCGAGCGAGTTCGTCGCCGAGACGATGCCCTCGGCGTCAAGCAGCGACCAGTCGATGTCGAAGAACTGGCTGCCCGCCATCTCACCGTCGTCGGAGACGGTCGTCAGCGTGTTGATGTCCTTGTGGATGACGTTGACGAACTTCTTGAGCTCGTCCTCCGACTTCGCATGGCCGATGAACCGTTCGGCCAGTTCGGCGAGCGAGAACTCCTCACCCAGATGGGCGGAGAGGAACAGCATGAGCCGCAGACGGCGGTCGACCTCGCTGCCGGTCTGGAACGAACCGGACTTCTTGGTGTGCGTCTTCTTCAGCTCGTCGTCGTCCTGCGGTGCGTCCTTGCCGCTGATGGACGGGGTGACGACGGTGGAGGCCGACTGTCCGGTGGTCTTGTCCGCGAGGGTCATCTGGGACGCGGCCTGAAGACGGCGGTTGAACGCGTCGACGGCCTCCTGCGGGCTGACGATAACCGCGCCGGGGTGTTCGAGGACGAACATGGCGAGGTCGTCGGAATCGGTGTAGGCGACGTTGATGTTCTCGCCGTCCACGTCCACGGTCGCGGCGAACCTGCGCTGATCGACGACCTTCACCAAAGCCGGCGGAATGGTCTGCGTGCCGAGGCCTGGCGCGATGGAATCAAGGCCAAGGCCGGGGATCGGCGTCTGCGGCACGCGCGGCGTCGTGCGGGACGTATGCTGCGGCGCGGGCTGGGACTGCGTTTCGGACACGGAGATGGAGCGCGCCAGATAGTTGGCCGCGGCGAGCACCGGCAGGTCCTCCTGCTCGAAGCGCAGGCGGATGCGCGGCTCGTCGCCGAGCTGCAGACGGTAGGAGGCGAAGTCCTGCCCCTCCGACTTCGAGGAGTACTCGGGCTGGCGTGATTCGATGGCGATGCCCATGGCGGCGAGCTTGGCACGGTCGCGCTGGAATTGTTTCGCGAACGCCGCCTTGGCGGCCTGGTCGGCAAGCTCCCCGTACGAATCGGCGTATGCCTTGACGCGCTGGGCGATCTGCCGGCTCGTCAGCCACTGCGGGAAGGCAGACGACAGCACGGCCAGCACATCCAACTCATGTTTGCCCCATTTGTCGGAAAAGCGGCGTCTCCCGTTCGATCCTTCAGCCATTAGTCCTCACGTATCGTTAGCATTTCAGATATCTATGCGCTCTCACGCACCTTCTCTCCATAATAGAGGCTTTTATCGCAGGTGCGTTACATTTCTCCAAAAAAACCGTGTTTTCGTGTCGGCCCGCCCGTCTGTCGCCAGTCGGAGCTGACCGGACCGACACGAAAACACGCTCCGTCACACCCAGTCGTCGGGCTCGATGCCCATCGGACCGACGTATTCGCCGTTGGGCACGTAGCTCGGCTCCTCACGGTCGTCGAGCTTCGCGTCGGCGAACATGATGACGTCGCGGCCGAACGTCCAGTCGCCCTTGATGGTCACCGAGTTGGCTGCGGCCAGCGAGGGCACGTTGTACGGGAAGTGCTCGTTGAAGTCCTCGATGTTCTTGTAGTAGCGCGGGTCGAGGTCGACGTTCGGGAAGATGTAGTTGCCGTCCTCCATCTCGTAGGAGTCCGTCAGATGGAACCGGTCCGAACGCATGATGAACAGGTCGTTCGTGGTCTTCACCGGCAGGAAGCGCATGCGGTCCACCTGCACGCAGATCGCGCCGTCGAACAGGCCCACCGCCGCGCCCATCGCGGTCTCCAGCTGCACGACCTTGGTTGAGTCGGGGTCGGTGGGGTCCACGGTCTTGTTGTTGATGATGACCGGCAGCGGCAGCACGCCGTCATGCTCGGCAAGCATGTCGCGCAGCGCGTCGATGCGCACCCAGATGTTGTTCGTGTTGAAGTACGGGTGCTTGTGGATGTCCTGGGCGCAGGACTTGTCGTCCGGGTGCACCTGCGACATCTCGCGCAGTATGAGCCGGCCGGTCGCGTGGTCGCGCACGATGTGACCGCCCTTGCGGTCGGCGTACGTGCGGTTGGCCACCTCGACCATGAACGGCGCACCGGTGTTCTCGAAGTACTGGGCGAGCGTACGCGACGGGCGGGCGCCCAGGTTGTCGGAGTTCGAGATGAACAGGTATTCGAAGCCGTGCTCGTGCAGCACGTCGAGCAGGCCGGACTCCCACAGCGTGGAGAACAGGTCGCCGTGGCCGGGCGGGCACCATTCCAGCCCGGGGTTCGCGGGCCAGGACACGGGCTCGCCGGTCGCGACGTCGATCTTCGGCTCCTGATGCTGGATGATCTCCAGCGGGATTTCGGTCTGCTTGAACTTGCGCTGGTGCTTGAGCACCTTCATCGTGTCGGCCGAGGTGCGGAACGAGTTCATGAACGTCAGCGGCAGCGGCACGTCCAGCCGGGTGCGGGCGGTGAGCACCTGGCCGATGATGATGTCGATGAAGCGCATCTGCTTGGCCTTGTGGCGGCGCACCGGTAGCAGCGATTTCGCGCACTGCAGGCCCATGGAGGTGCCCAGGCCTCCGTTGAGTTTGAGGAACGCGGTCTTGGCGAACGCCTGCACGGCCTTGTCATGGTCGATGGTCTCGTAGACGTCGTGGAAGCTGGGGACGCCTTGCAGCGGCTCCACGTCGGCCTCGCGGATCCAGGTGTTCTCCTTGGCGTCGGTCCACACGTTGTAGGCATGGCGGAACTGCGCGATGGCGACGTCGCTCATCCCCTTGTCGTGCATTTTTCGTGCCGAATGCTCGAACACGTCGTTCATGCAATCTCCTTTGCTGTTTTCGCTCGGTCCTTCTTGCGGATGCGGATTTCGGCTCGGGTGTCCGATCCGTTGTGTTCCGCCTCTTCTGTCTCTCGTTGGCGGTCTGCCTGGCCGCTCCCCGTGAACAATGTATTCCAGTGTAGCCCATGGATGCGGGGGCGGTCGATATGGGGATGTGTTGCTTGGTGAAGATTGGGTTAAGGGCGTGCGGTGGAGATGTGACCGCTCGCGGAGTGGCTGGGATGGGGTGTGGTTGGAGTGGGTTGCGGCGGTGCGGATGCGGGTATGTGATGACGCTCGTCGCGGTCGGGGCGCGGCGTGGCCGGATGGTGTGCCATGTGCGAGTCGTCCGGGGGCGATTGCATGGCTGGCCGCTGCTCTACGCCGGTCTGACCTTGGCCGAATGGTACGGGAGGTGGAGATTGACGTTTTTCGGCGTCGCGTCCCACGGCAGGTTGGGACGCGGGGTCGTGTGAGCGGTGACATTGCCTTGCGTACCACGAAATCCTGGTACATGAGACCATGTAACCGGTTGCAGGGGCTCGCGTACCAAAGGCAGTTGGTACGCGAGCTTGAAAACCGTGTTTTCGGCGTTGCGTCCCACGCTGTGATCTAGCCACCTATCCCCTATCGGCGTTACGGCTCACCCGTTCTTCCCCGCGATTCGGCGATGCGCGGGTGCAGTCCGTCTGCATCTCATGAGTCGGTCGGGCCGTGGGCGTCTGCACTAGGGGCCGTGCCGTGCGTTCGGGTTGCGTGCGATGCGGTGGAAGGGCCTCATCGCGCGGCGTGCGACTGCAGGCTGGGGTGCAGCATTGCAATAAGACTCGCCGATTTTGCTTTTTCCGCGGGGTGTGCTAATTTATCTTTCTGTTGCTTTTAAGCAATTCATTCACTCAGTGTGACTGACGGACCATAGCGCAGTTTGGTAGCGCACTTGACTGGGGGTCAAGGGGTCGCGGGTTCAAATCCCGCTGGTCCGACAAACAAGCCCGGAATCCCAACGGTTCCGGGCTTTTCTGTATCCTGCGACATGCCGTGTTCTTATCCGATTGCAATTACGGACACAACGGGACGCGCTCCTGCCCCGACGCGATCATATGGCGGGCGTGTCGTCCCGAGGCCGCGTGGTCTGCGTTCATCCGACGCGAACCCTACCGCATAGTTTCTTCACACGGTTTTCGTCGAGAGATGCCGTTCGCGCTGCCTGACTGAGTAGATGTCCTGATTGTCGAGGAGCCCACGCGCCGAAACCGGCACCGCCGGCATCCTCACCCTCGTCGCGCCCGCCTTGGTGCAGGCCGTTCAAGAAGTACATCCCCGCCGACTACGTGGGCCTGACCAGCCTCGGTGTGAGCATCCGCTCGGCGTCATCGCCATCGCCGCCACCAACGGCTTCCACGGCTACGGCTGGGGCATCGTCCTCACCGGCGTCATCGGCGTCGCACAAGCCGTCTACACAATCGTGAACCAGGCGTTCAGCGGCAAGCTCAGCAAAGACCATGAAGCCGAATACACTCAATGATTTAAGCCCGTCTCGTGTTGCCATGCACGAGACGGGCTTTTTCTTGTGTGGGAACCAACCTAAAGGTTATTGAGTATCCATCCCGAATCCCTTGTTCACAGGATCGTCGGTTTTTCTTCGGCGGGTCGACGGAGTTGGTCCGATGCTGGTTGATTCAGGAAGGCAGGCTGGTGCTGTCAGTTCCATCCGCCGACGAGTTCGAGGCAGCAGTGGCCCGTCACCGAGTGTCCTCGGTAGGTGCCGACCACTTGGCTTGCGCCTTCGTATTTGCGTCCTGAGGGGTTCGGCGAGGCGATTTCCTGTTCGTCCATGATGGACGTGACGGTGAGTTTCGCTTCCCATTCGGGGATGGAGACGGTCCATCCGGTCGGATATTTCATGCCTGTCGTGGGACTTTCCCACACGTTGAAGGAGTCGTCGACCATCGGATCGACGCCGGTGAAGGATTGGGTGCCGTCTTGGTGCAGGACGCTGGCCCAGCAGTGTTCGCTGCCGGTGGCCAGTTCGGTTACGCCCCATAGGCTGATCACGTCGGGATCGTTGTCGAAGCAGAGGTTCATCCACAGCCATTTGCAGTTGTAGCCGTCCTTGAGGCTTCTGCCTTTGGGCATGCCGGCGAACTGACGGTCCATCCATACCATTCCCTCCACCTCGTGGCGCTGGCCGTCGAGAGTGATGACGCCTTTGGCAGCCATGTGCGGGAACGAGTATTGGTAGTTGGGTACCCCGGCGATCTGGAAGTAGCCGGTGCCGAGGCTGTAGAGCGGGTATCCGGTGCCGTGCAGGTCGAGATAGATGGATCCGTTCGGCATGGCCGATGCGATGCGCATGTTGTCGAGGTCGCCTTCGATGACGTCCTTGTCGGTGTGGATGTGCAGTCCCTGGCCTGCGACCTGTCCTCGTCTGACCTTGTAAAAACGGTCCTCGTGGCGGTAGACGTGCCCGGTCTCGTCGGTGATGGACAGCACGCTGTTGATCATGCGCACCGGCAGGTATTTGGAGAGCTGCAGGACGCTGACGTGGTACATGAAGTCAAGGGTGTGTTCGTTCGTCTCGAAATGACCGACCCAGAACCATGAGTTGCCGGCTTTGTCGGTGCGGATGAAGGTGTCCCGGATGGGGTCCACCAGCGGTTCGGTGCCGTGGCGGAAGGTGCGGATGTTGTGGGTCAGCGAGTTGTTCGTGGTGTTCATTTTGTCTCGTTTCGTTTGGTTCTGTGTTTGTCGTTGCGTTGTCGGTTCGGTCACTGTCCGGCGAGGGTCCGTTTCGTCGCGTCACGGTGAGTCCGCGTCGTCAGGAGCGCCGTGATGAGGGCGGCCGCGAGGATGACGGCGATGGCGGCGAATGCCAGCGTCGAGCCGAGTATGGATTGCGCGTGTTCGGTGGCGGTGGGCGCGAGTGTGGTGGACAGCGCGGAGATGGACACGATGAGGGCGGTGCCCATCGAGGAGGCGATCTGTCCGACGGTGTTGGTGACGCTCTGTGCGTGTCCGATGTTCTCGTTGTCGAGCGCGTTGATGCCCCAGGTGTTCACCGGGGTCATGGCGAACATGAGTCCCGCGTAGAGCACGGTGTAGGCGCATGCGGTGACGACGACCGAGGCGTCGGCGCCGAGCAGCGTCATGAGCACGCCGCCAATGGTCATGACCGTCAGGCCGGGCAGGGCGACCTTGCGAATGCCGTATTTGTCGAACAGACGGCCCGAGACGATGCCGCAGCATGCGCCGATGAGGGCGCCGGGGAGCATGGCGAGCCCGCTGGCGGTGGCGGATGCGCCGAGCACGGTCTGGATGAACATCGGCACCATGACGTTGCATCCCATGAGGGCCGCCTGCATGCACGCCACGATGATCACCGAATGCGCGTAGGTGCGGTTGTCGAGGATGCCGACACGCAGCATCGGTTCCTTCGCCTTGAGCTGTCGGCGTGCGAACACGGCGACGAGCAGTACGCCGATGACGATCAGCGCGACGGTGAGCGCCATGTTGCCGGTGGATGTGAACGTGGACAGTCCGTACAGCAGGCATGCCAGGCCGACCGAGGAGAGCAGCACGGAGACGGGGTCGAACGCGCCCGGTTGGAATCCGTCGAAGTTGCGCAGGTAGACGGCGGCCAATGCGATGACGACCAGCGAGACTGCCGCCATGATGACGAACAGCGTGCGCCAGCCGAACGAGTCGATGATCACGCCGGAGATGGACGGGCCGAGCGCCGGGGCGAAGCCGACGACCAGTCCGGTGATGCCCATCGCCGTTCCTCGGCTTTCCTTGGGGAACACGAGCAGGATCACCGCGGTGACCATCGGCATGATGGCGCCGGTGCACAGGGCTTGCAACACACGGCCGACCATGAGCAGGGGGAAGGTCGGTGCGAACGCGGCGACGAGGCTGCCGGCCGCGAACAATGAGATGCAGCCGATGAACAGCCTGCGGGTGGAGAAGCGTCCCATGAGGAACGCGGCGAGCGGGATGACCATCGCCTCGACCAGAGAATAGCCGCTGGACAGCCACTGAACGGTGGTGGAATCCACCCCGAGGTCCTTCATGATGGACGGCAGCGCCGGCGTGACCACCGACATGTTGAGCACGGCCAGCAATGTGCCCATGAGCAGCACAATGACCATGATCCATTGTTTTCTGTTGATGCCAAGTTTCACAATAACACTCCGATAAACAATAGTTATTGATTAATCAACGAGCATCAATTATTATCGAAACGTAACGGATGACAACCACCGATATGCGATATTTCTCGCTTATTCGACGATTCGCCTGAATCGTCGAACAACCCACGGCTTATGGGACGGAGCGGGAATGACGCTACCGATAGAACGAAAGGAGCATGGTGACCGATCTGCGCATCGTCAAAACCCGCAAAGCAATCCGCGAGGCGTTCCTGCGCCTACGGGCATCAGGAGTTCCGGTCTCGAAGGTCAAGGTCAAGGGCATCTGCGACCTTGCGCTCGTCAACCCGAGCACGTTCTACAAGCATTACCTCGACGTATACGACCTCAACGACAAGCTTGAGGACGAGACCATCGACGCGATGCTGGAGCATTACCCCGACAAGGACAAGATCCTGTCCGATCCACCCGCATTCCTCAATGGCTGGAGACCGGCCATCGACAGCCAGATCGACGATCTGCGCGTCCTGTTCGCAGGCCGCCCCGAAGCCATGTTCCGCAAAATCGAATCGACGCTCGTCGAACGTTACTCCGCCCGAGCAGCGAACGAACGCGAGCGCATCGCCGCCGTCTTCTCCATCGCCGGGGCCCTCCACTCGCTTGGCCTGCTCAAGCTGGAAGGCGGACAAAGCGACGACGAGATCATCGCGGCGGTCGTCGAAAACCTCAACGCCATCGCCGCTCGGATCCCCGACGGACGATAACGAACACCCCCTATACGAATCAACGGCATCATCACACGGATACTCTTTAATCACCTAGTCGATCATCATGGAACAGATAACAGAACGTCATCCCATCCCCTCGTCGGCATCGCGATTCGCCGCATCGATACTGACCGCGCTGGTCTTCGTCGTCGCGCTGAATCTGCGAGCCCCGCTCACATCCGTCGGCCCGCTGCTGCCACGGATAGGGGCGTCCGGACATCTCAACGCGACGATGTAGGGTCTGCTCGGCTCGTTGCCTATCCTCGCGTTCGCCGCCGTCTCCCCGATGGCGCACCGGGCCGCCGGACGCATCGGCATCGAACGCACCGTGCTGGCCGCGATGGTGTTCCTGACGCTCGGCATTGTGATCCGTTCGGCATGCGGCACTATCGGACTGTGGGCCGGCACGTTCGTCATCGGTTGCTCGATCGCGGTGGGCAACGTTCTGGTGCCGGCCATAGTCAAACGCGATTACCCCGGTCACGCATCACTTGCCACCGGCATGTACTCCGCATACATGACCGGCATGGCCGCGTTCGCCTCGGCCGTGACATTGCCCCTGTCCGATGCAATCGGGTGGCGGGGCACGCTCGGCATCTGGGCCATTCCCGCCGGAATCGTCACGCTGCTGTAGCTGTGGCGTTCACGGGCGAATGCGCGAAGGACGACCCCGGCTGCGAAGACCGCCGCCGATGCGCAGCCCCGCAGCCGACGGAGTACGGCATCGGAGACCCGACTCCGAGTCTCCATGTGGAAAAGGCCGGAGGCATGGGCCGTCACCCTGTTCATGGGGCTGCAATCCGTGAACTATTACGTGTGCGTCACCTGGCTGCCCACCATCGAGGTCTCCTTCGGCGTGCCCGCCGACCGGACCGGCTGGCATCTGGCGGTCTTCCAGCTCGTCGGCATCGTCATGGGACTGCTCATCCCCGTGCTGCTGAAGGGCGACAGCCAGGTCGCCGCAGTTGTCGTCGCCAGCGTGCCATTGGCCATCGGCGCGCTCGGACTGGCATTCGCGCCGCGGCTTGATCTGCTGTGGATCATCGTCACCAGCATCGGCTCGGGATGCTCTCTGGTCGTGGCACTCTCATTGATCGGATTGAAGACCTCGACCACCGAGGAGCCGACGCAACTGTCGGGCATGGCTCAATGCGTCGGATACCTGCTCGCCGCGGTCGGTCCCATGTTGGCCGGAACGATCTACGACATCACCTCGGGATGGCGGACGGTGCTCATCATGCTGGCCGTACTGGCCGTCGCACAGACCGCCATCGGCATCATCATCGGACGGAATATGGAAGTGGGGCGATGACTATGCTCGGCGAAACAACCCACGACGCAATGGCACTAGCCCGGTCGGTGGGCTACTATCGCAATCGGCGGCTAATCCTTGCCGACGTGAACCTCACCATTGCCACCGGCGGACGATGGGTGCTGTTCGGACCGAACGGAGTGGGAAAATCCACACTGCTGGAAATGATCGCGATGCGCACCTACCCCAACGTCGGCGGACTGCGCGTCTTCGGGGACCGAACAGTCGCGGGCTCGGACCCGGAGCACCGTCGCACCCGCATAGCCATCGTCTCTGCGGCGTTCGGGCACAACATCGGGTCGGGAATGAACCCGCTCACGGTCGTCGCCTCGGGGATTCCACGAGGAATGAAGGATTCGGCCGACGAGGCATACGAGAAGGCGTACGCGATGATGCGCCGACTCGGCATCGCATATCTGACCGGCAAACAGTGGCGCAACCTGTCCGAAGGCGAGCGCACGAGGGTGATGATCTCCCGCGCGCTCGTCTCGCCGGCGGATCTCCTGATCTTCGATGAACCGACCACCGGCCTTGATCTGGGTGGCCGTGAAACGGTGTTGCGAGAACTGTCGGCGCTGGCCTCGCGAGGGGACGAGCGCACGATGCTACTCGTCACGCATCGGGTGGAGGGCATCCCCGCCGGATTCGACCATATCGCGATGATGGGCCGAATGATGGAACACGAGTGCATGACATACCTCGACACGCATCCGTGCATCTACGCCACACTTGACGGCAACACGACACCGGGAACCATCACGTTCACCGGACCACTTGACGAAGGACTTACCGACGAACGTCTCGAATCGATGTTCGGCGTCCCGCTACACGTAGAGCAAACCGGGCAGCGATGGAGGGCCTCGCACCGGCTGCGTTTCGCATGAGCGGTCCGAATGAACGCCTCGTCGCCGGTTCCAGTGCTCCTCAGTCGTTCCGTCTCATTTGACTGGGGAACACTGGTGCCGTTGTGGACACAACCGGAACACAATGACCGCGGAGAACAGCGAAATCAGCGGCAATCAACGAATCTCGTGAGCGTCACCAAAACGGCGTCATTGCAACAAAAACGAGATTAACGAAGCTCACGATAATCAGCGAAGCGACCTCTCAAAAGAACAAGGGGTCGCGGGTTCAAATCCCGCTGGTCCGACGATTTAGCCCGGAATCTGAACGATTCCGGGCTTTTCGTTTCTCTCCTCCCCTTTTATCCCTTAACCCTAAGTGAAAGTAGGCCCCCGTAAAAGGTCGGCGGGGCACGGTAGTGCCCGATTTCTTGCGCACTTTGGTTCTCGCCCGTCCCTGTGACGATGATCAGTTCGCTTCGTGTACGTTCTCACCGAGTCGGGACATGTCGAGGTAGCGGCGCGTCGACCACTCGCTGGA
>NZ_WBVT01000069.1 GCF_009193355.1 Bifidobacterium leontopitheci | reverse complement strand
CAGGTCCGCGACCTTCCTCATGAAACCGTCGTCGTAATGACGCCTGCGATCCCCACACATGAGAAACCGCACCTCCAATCATCGAATCTGCATTATCGCAGTCCAACAATCGGGGTGCAGTTCAGTGTGGGGGGGCGGGGCAGGTCATGCGCGGCCGTCATCCCTTCGTCGGCGAGCCAGTGGGACTGCTCGCGGGCGGGCCCACGTCATGCACAGCCATCACGTGGTGCGCGTCGCTGGCTCCCTGGCGCATGGGTCGGACGTTCCCCGGCCATGAAGTGCCGTGGACGGGTGGTTGGTTCCCTGTGTCGCATGGGTCAGACAGCTCGACACGGCGCACACGGTTCTGGACGACGCTGGTTCCCTGATGCATGGGTTGGACGCCGCGCCCACGCGGTCGGCGTCCTGTTCATCCGTTGGCTCCCTGGCGCATGGGTCGGACCCCACGGCTCTCTATAGTGGAGCCTATGCACGTGATTTCAGGACGATTCAAGGGCGCGCCGCTCGCCACGCCGAAGCCGGGCACCCGGCCGACCACCGACCGGACCAAGGAGGCGATCTTCTCGCGCCTCGACTCGTGGGGTGTGCTCGGGGACGCCCGAGTGCTCGACCTGTTCGCCGGCACGGGAGCATTGGGCATCGAGGCGCTGAGCCGTGGTGCGCGAAGCCTGGTGGCGGTCGAATCCGCCGCGCCGGCCGCCGCGCTCATCGCGAAGACGCTGACCTCGCTGAAGCGGCATCACGCGTGGGATGCGGCGACGTCCGCCCGCGTGATTCGCGCCCGCGCGGAGAAGTTCGTCTCGTCCGGCGGCGTTGGCGGTCCGTTCGACGTGATCTTCATCGATCCGCCGTACGCGTTCGAGACCGAGGCATGTTCCGAGCTGTTGGACGGCATCGTCGCGAACGATCTGACGGCGCCCGGCGCGGTGATTGTGCTGGAGCGGTCCGCGCGCTCCGACGACCCGACGATGCCTGCCGGCTGGAGCGTCACCGACCGCCGCGACTATGGCGAGACGGCCGTGTTCTACATCGAGCAGGACCCTGACGCGGAGGCAACATCAGCGGCGTGACGCATTCCTGAACATCCTTGCGAATGCTGGATGGTGGGCGTATACCAATCGGTGCGTGCGGGGCTGCGGTGACATGCTTGTGGGAGCCAGCTGCGGGGCTCGCGTGCCGGGATTGCGCGCAGTGTTCGTCCGGGTCCGAGCAGGGGTTCTGGCAGTGGCGGGGCGTGCCGCTCTGCTTGCCTTGGCGGTGTAATGCACCCCCGAGAACCATTGCGAATGCTGGGATTGTGGACGTATGTCGTTCGGCGCGGGCAGGGCGTGGTGGCGTGCCCGTGGGGGCGGTCGCTGGATTCGTATGCCGGACCCGCTTGCCGGATTGCATGCAGGGCTTGCGTGGGCTCGCGCGCGGGTTCGCGCACGGTCCCACGCGGGAGCGTGAGCAATGTCACGCTGCTCGCCCTTGCAGCGTGACGCGCTCCTGAAAACCCTTGCAAACACTGGGGTTGTAGACGCGTGTCATTCAGCTCGCCCGGGCGGCGTGATGCAGAGGGTGTTCTCTGAGAGCGAACACGCGCCGTCGGCGCCGACATCCCTCGTATCGTGATATATGGAATAGCTCGATTCGAGGTATCAAGTCGGGCGGGAAAGCAACGAACCAAACCATCCGAAAGGACATATCATGACGAACTTTGTCGAAGACCTGCAGGCGCGCCGTTCCCAGTACGCGCTCACCAGCGACTCCCCGATCGCCGACCAGGAGATCGTCAAGCTGGTCGAGGACGTCACTGTGGCCGTGCCGTCCGCCTTCAACTCCCAGCCGCAGCGCGCGGTCGTCCTGTTCGGCGACGCCAACCAGAAGCTGTGGGACATCGTCAAGGAGACCCTGCGCAAGGTCGTCAACGACGAGGAGGCCTTCAAGTCCACCGAGGCCAAGATCAACGCCTTCGCCGCCGGCCACGGCACCGTCCTGTTCTACGACGACACCGACGTGACCAAGCAGCTGCAGGAGAACATCCCCGCCTACGCCGCCAACTTCCCCGGCTTCGCGCGTGACGCCGCCGGCATGCTCCAGCTCGCCGTGTGGACCGCGCTCGCCGAGAAGGGCCTGGGCGCCTCCCTCCAGCACTACAACCCGCTGATCGATGAGGCCGTCACCGCCGAATTCGGTCTGCCGGCCAGCTGGAAGCTGCAGGCCCAGATGCCGTTCGGCACCGTCGCGCAGCCCGCCGGCCCGGTCGAGAAGCAGCCGGCCGACGCGCGCGTCAAGGTCTTCGGCCTGTAAGGTCTGCGGGGCGCGACCTTCGCGGCTGCATGGGCTGTGCTTGCGTCCTTCGCGATGATTCGCCATAAATGTCACAGCGGGTGTTCACCCGCTGTGACATTTTTTGTTGCTTGGGACGTTGCGGCGCGGCCGACCGTTCACGATTTGCGCGCCCGTGCAAATCGTGAACGCCAAAGCGCACAGAATCGCACATGTCGTTGAAGGCAATCGGCGGAATTCCGCGCTTCTGCATGTTCAATCGCACATAACTCCGTTCATGATTTGCAGGGCGTGCCAAATCGTGAACTGAAAACGCGCGGCACAAACCCTCCATGGTGCTCTAATCAACCAATGACGTCCCACCCGTCGAAATATCCGTCGGGCCTTATGCCCGGGCCTAAGCCGCAATCGGCCGCCGGTCTCGAATGCCGTTCAGGCGCACGCTCGGCTACCGGAGTCTGCTGGAGTACGTTCGGCTGGATTGTTCGGACGGACCGTACCCGGGCGGGGTGGTCTGAGTGCGGTCCGTCGTGGTTTCTCAACGGAGCGTACTCGTAGGGTGCGGTTCGGGTACGTTCGGTTGTGGATTGCTGACAGACCGTACTCGGGGATGGTGGTTTGGGCACGTTCGGTCGATTTTTCTTGGCGAACCGTACTTGAGTGGGGTGGTTCGGGGACGGTTTGTTGTGGTGCGGCTTGTTGTGGGGTGGCCTGTTGCGGAGGGGTCTGAGTGCGACCCGCTGGGGGTGTGACCCGCTGGGGGTGTGACCCGTTGGGGGAGTGTGACCCGCTGGGGGAGTGTGACCCGCTGGGGTGTGACCCGCTGGGGGTGTGACCCGTTGGGGGAGTGTGACCCGCTGGGGGAGTGCGGCCCGTTGTGGGATGGTCCGTTGCGAGGGTTTGAGTGCGACCCGTTGTGTGGCTGCCTGTTGTGGGTTGGCCGCCGCGCGCGGGCGTGTCGCGGGTTTTGACATTCTGATACACCGATGTATCATAAGAGCTGTTGGTACACGGGTGTACCAAAGGAAAGCACCCGGATAAGCGAACAAGGAAGTCGACCACGAAGGCGTCGACCGGCCCGGCACTACACGGACGTCATACCAACGTCATGCCGACACCATGACGGGCAGACAGCCGCGACAGTCATGACAGCCATGACCACCACGACTGTCACGGCAGCCACGCCGGACCGGGCGAAAAGCCCAACGGTTCAAAAGGAGAACATCATGCGCAACATCAAGAAGGCCATCGCCGCGGTCGCGGCCATGGGCACGCTCGTCGGTCTGGCCGCCTGCGGCTCCGACAGCAACACCGCCGTCGACACCGACACCGCCAACGCCAAGGGCCAAATCGTCTTCTGGGGCTGGGGCAACGGCCTCAAGGAGACCATCGCCGCCTTCGAGAAGGCCAACCCGAACATCAAGGTCAAGTACTCCAACACCGGCACCGGCTCCGACACCGCGACCTCGCTGCAGAACGCCATCGCCGCCGGCAAGGGCGCCCCGGACGTCGTAATGCTCGAGGACGCCACCGTTCCGCAGTTCGTGGTCGACGGCAGCCTCATCGAACTCTCCCAGTTCGGCGCCGACAAGCTCGAATCCGACTTCACCGCCGGCTCCTGGGCCAAGATGCTGCAGGAGGGCAAGCCGTACGCGCTGCCCATCGACTCCAGCCCGGAGGTCTTCTTCTACAACAAGGCCGTGTTCGACAAGGCCGGCGTCGACGGCGAGAACATCAAGACCTGGGACGACTACTATGAGGCCGCCAAGAAGATCCACGCGCTCGGCGACAACTACTACATCGCCAACAACGACGGCAGCTCCAACGGCTTCCAGCCGTTCGCCGCGCAGGCCTGGCAGGCGGGCGCCTACCCGTGGAAGGTCGACGGCGAGAACATCACCATCAACATGCACGACAAGGGCATGGAGCGTTACGTCGAGCTCCAGCAGAAGCTCATCGACGAAGGCCTGATCAACACCAAGATCGGCAACTGGACCGACGACTGGTACCGTTCGCTCGGCGACGGCACCATCGCCTCGCTGACCATCGGCGCGTGGATGCCCACGAACCTCGAGTCCAGCGCCGCCGCCGCTAAGGGCAACTGGCGCGTCGCCCAGCTACCGCAGTGGGAGGAGGGCGCGGAGGCGTCCTCCGAGGATGGCGGCTCGGCGCTCGCCGTCACCAAGCAGTCCAAGAACACGGCTGCCGCCTACAAGTTCGCCGAGTTCCTCACCCATGGTGCCGGCGCGCAGGTGATGGCCGACCACGGCACCTTCCCGGCGAAGGCGTCCATCCTTGACGATGAGGATTTCCAAAACCAGAAGAACGAGTACTTCGGCGGCCAGCAGGTCAACAAGGTGCTCGTCGCAGCTGCCAAGCGCAAGGTCTCCACGTTCCAGTACCTGCCGTACAACCCGTACGCGCAGACCAAGTACGGCGACGACGTGGCCCCCGCATACCAGGGCAAGAAGACCCTGAAGGAGGCCATGGCGACCTACGCCAACACGATGGCCGAATACGGCAAGCAGCAGGGCTACACCGTCACCGTCAAGTAGCCGGACGGCGGGGTCGAAACGTCTGCGCATTGCGGGCGGACGGGGGCGGGAGGCCTTCCGAGGCTTCCCGCCCCGGCATGTCCGCGAGACGGGACGCCGCCGGTGGATTTCAGGAACAAGGGAGACAACGATGATGTCAGGTCAGACAACGGAGACGGCCGCGACCGTGGCCGGAGCGACTGCGGCCGAGGCGACTGCGGCGACGCAGCACGCGCCGTCGGCTCGTGTGAATAGGCACAAGCCGGATTGGCGTGGTTGGAAGTTCATGTGGCCGTTCGCGGTGGTGTTCGTGTTCGTGTTCATCATCCCGTTGGTGTATGCGGTGTACATCTCGTTCT
>NZ_WBVT01000068.1 GCF_009193355.1 Bifidobacterium leontopitheci | reverse complement strand
CACGCACCGGCGCCCCAACGCAAGCCAAGGCACACGAAAACCCGGGGAAACCGCACCATCAAGCCGTTCCCTCGGCGTGTCGCAAACAGGGCAAACCAGCCCCACACCAGCATCATAACCACCAAAACCGGCACCAACAACACCAGCCGCCACCCATCGGACGGCGTGTCGGCCACATTTCAATCACAGGACAGCCGCCGTTCACCATCAGCGGCACGCGGACACCACGCAACAGTCGGCCGACGGTCCGGCAAACCCACGCTCTCGCCGCGAACCCGGCCCGGCATATCGCTCAACGCACATCCAACGAAACGCAACCGCGGTATACCTATAGGTATGACCAAGAAAATCGCAGTACTGACCGGCGCAGGCATCTCCACGTCCGCCGGCATCCCCGACTTCCGCGGCCCGGACGGCGTCTGGACCAAGCACCCCGAACAAATAAGCGTCTACGACATCGACGCGTTCCTCACCGACAAGGAAGAACGCGAATACTCCTGGCGCTGGCAGAAGGAGTCGCCGGTATGGAACGCGCAGCCGGGCACCGCGCACAAGGCGCTCGTCAAACTCGAGAAGGCCGGCATGCTCACCCTGCTCGCCACGCAGAACTTCGACGCGTTGCACGAGAAAGCCGGCAACAGCCCAGACGTCATCGTCAACCTGCACGGCACCATCGGCACCTCGCACTGCATGAAATGCCACAAGCAGTACGCCACCGCCGACATCATGGCCAACCTCGACAACGAACCGGACCCGCACTGCCACCGCCGGCTGCCGTACAGCGGCAACCAAGTGTGCAACGGCCTCATCAAAACGGATGTCGTCTACTTCGGCGAGGCGCTGCCCGACGGCGCCATCGAAAAGTCATACGAACGCGCGACGAAAGCCGACGAACTGTGGGTAATCGGCTCCACACTGGAAGTGTTCCCCGCCGCAAGCATCGTGCCCGTCGCCGCGCAGGCAGGCGTGCCGATCACCATCATGAACATGGGCCGCACACAGTACGACCGGCTGGCGACACGACTCATCCGCGAGGACATCGCCGTCGCGCTGCCGAAACTCGTCGACGAGACGATCGCCGAAAACAGCTGACATGAGCGGCTGCGGCAGCACGACCAAGCGGCCGCACAGTCGCACAGCCAACGACAAACAGTGAGGGCCGTCGCATCCTGCTCTGGGATGCGACGGCCCTCATGCTACCGTGCCGCTACCATGCCGCGGATCAGGCGGCAATCAGTAGATGCGCTTCGGCTGGAAGCCCTCCGCCTTGAGCGCGGCGAGGATATGGTCGATATGGTCAGGGCCGTTCGTCTCGACCGTGACACCCAGCGACACCGCGTTTGTGTAGTGGCCGGACGCCTTGAACTGGTCGTGGTCGAGCGCGATGACGTTCGCACGCTCGCGGGCGAGCAGCGAGGCGACCTTGACGAGCTGGCCCGGGGTATCCGGCAGCTCCACCTCGAAGTTCATGATGCGGCCACGGGCGATCATGCCCTTCTGGATGACCGCGCCCATCGTCACCGTGTCGATGTTGCCGCCGGACATGATCGGCACCACCACATGCGGACCAGGAGCCGCCGCGAACTTGCGCGAACGCAGGTTGAGGTGCTCGAGCGCGGCGAGCGAGACCGCGCCGGCGGCCTCGACAACCAGCTTGTGCTTCTCAAGCATGAGCAGAATCATCTCGTTGATGTCGCGCTCGGTGACGGTCACCAGATCGTCCATGAACTCGTTGAGCAGCGCGAACGGCAGGTCGCCCGGATGCTTGACGGCAACGCCCTCGGCGGAGGTGACCACCTGGTCGGCCTCGGTGACGCGGCCGGCGGCGAACGAGTTCTTCCACGCGGGGGAACCTTCCGGAATCGCGCCGATCACGCGCACCTCCGGCTTGAACGTCTTGATGGCGAGCGCCACGCCCGCACCCAGGCCGCCGCCGCCGAGCGGCACGACCACGTCGGTGACGTTCGGCACATCCTCAAGAATCTCCAGGCCGATGGTGCCCTGACCGCAGATGACCTCGTAATCGTCGAACGGCGGCACATAGATCATGCCTTCCGTCTCAGCGAGATGCGCGGCGTGCGCGGCCGCCTCGTCGAACACGTCGCCGTACAGGACGACGTCGGCGCCATACGCTTTCGTGGCGTCCACCTTGAGCGGCGGCGTGATCTGCGGCATGCAGATCGTCGCCTTCGCGTGGCGTTCGCGCGCCGCGTAGGCGACGCCCTGCGCATGGTTGCCGGCGGATGCGGTGACGATGCCGCGGGCGAGCTGCTCTTCGGAGAGGGACGCGATCTTGTTATAGGCGCCGCGGATCTTGAAGGAGCCGGTCACCTGCAGGTTCTCGGGCTTGAGAAGGATCTCATGGCCAGTCATCTCGGACAGCGTCGGCGACGGGATGATCTCGGTGTGACGCGCGGTGCCCTTCAGCCGCTTGGCGGCGAGCTTCAGCTCGGCCGCGTGGTCACGTTGCAATGCTTTGAGGACGTCTTTCTGCTCCATGATGGTCATTGTACGGCCGGGTATGCCGCGGGGACGGTGATTTCCCGGATAGGGGACGGGGAAAGGGCGGGGTGGCGAGGCGATCGGCGAATTCGGCGGCTGGCACAAGAAATTACGAAAATCAGCCGCAGTGTCCGTAAATCCTTGCGCTGGGAAATGCTCAGCGCAAGGATTTACGGATGATAAGGCCGATTTCCGTAATATCTTGCACTGACACGATGTTGGTCGCGTAGCGCAATACCGCAACAACCGCGGGGCGGGTGCCGCTATGGCGCTCCCCCAGTCACGGCCTCCGGCCGCGACAGCCCCCTCCACCGAGGGGGCCGAGAGGGGCCTGGCGGCTACACGCGAACCGCGGTGAGCAGTACCGACTGAGCGGGATGCAGGGCGGGCGGGCGCAGGCCGTAGGTGAGCAACGCGCGGCCGGTCATCGTCACGCCGTCCGGGGTCCACCAGCCGAGCGGCGACTGTCCGCAGCCCATGCCGGATCCCTCCAGGTCAAGGTCGAGCGCCAGCGGCTGCACACGGTACACGGCGTCCGGGTCGAGGCCGGTCAGCCGCACGGGCGCGGCCGGATACGTCTGGCCGGTGGTCAGCTGCGTGAACCGGTAGAACGCGGCGGAACAGTCCGGCTTGACCATGCCGTCGAGCCGCACTGCCGAATCGGGGTCGTCGCCGTGCACGCACGTGTCCACGGCGAACCATGCGCGATGCCTCTTGAACTCGGCGATCCACGCGGCGAGCTGTTCCGCGGCCGCGTCCGGCTCCTTGAGCAGGTTCCATTCGACGCCCAGATGTCCGAAGAACGCCATCGCCATGCGCAGCTCCTGGCTGGTCTCGCGATGCGTGGAGTGCGCGGGGCTCGCGCCCACATGCTCGCCCATCATGCACGGCGGCACCAGCAGCGACGTGTACCGCTGGATGTCCGCACGCTCCACCGGGTCCACGCAGTCGGACACCCAGATGCGGCTTGCCAGCTCCAGCATCCCCAGGTCGACGCGACCGCCGCCGGACGCGCAGCTTTCGATCTCGAGTCCCGGATGCGCGGTCTTGAGGTCGCGGAAGATCCGGTACACGGCGAGCGTCTGCCAGTGCACGGCCGGACGCCCGGTGCGCGGCGAGACGAGTTCCGTGGCGAACTTGTTGTGGTCCCACTTGATGTAGTCGATGCCCAGCTCGCCGACGAGCCGTTCCATACAGCCGTACACGTAGTCGTACGCGGCCGGATTGGTGAGGTCGAGCACCTGCTGGCTGCGGCCCTGCATGGGAAGGCGGCCGGGCGTGGGGCGCATCACCCAGTCGGGGTGCGTGCGGAACGTGTCGGAATCGGGGTTGACCATCTCCGGCTCGAACCACAGGCCGAACTCGAGCCCCAAGCCGTGCACGTAGTCGGCGAGCGCCTTGAGCGATTTCGGACCGTCCGGCCACACGTCGGGCGAGATCTGCCAGTCGCCGAGTCCTGACGTGGAGTCGCGTCGGGTGCCGAACCAGCCGTCGTCGACGACGAACCGTTCGACGCCTGCGGCCGCGGCCTTGTCGGCGAGCGCGGCGAGCGTGTCGTAGTCGTGCCGGAAGTAGACGGCCTCCCACGTGTTGAGGATGACGGGTCGCGGCTTGGCGGCGAGTTCGGGGTGGCGGTCGCGCAGGTACGTGTGGAATCGTGCGGCGACCTCGTTGAGTCCGTCGCCGTACGAGCCGTACACCCAGGGGGTGGTGTAGGAGGCGGCTGCGCTGTCGGCGACGTTGGCTGCGCTGTCGGTCGCGGCGGGCGGCAACGTGACTTCGCCGCCGGACAGCAGTTCGCCGCCGCCGATCAGGCCTTGCGTGTACGGCGTGCGTTCGGCGGAGAGCACGCTGTTGCCGCTCCAGCCGACGTGCACGGACCAGACTTCGCCGTGTCCGAAACCGAAGCCGGGGACGCCTGCGGACAGCAGCAGCGAGGCGTCGTAGTCAGGCTTGCCGGTGGCGGCGACCTTCTCGAAACGGCCGATGGTGAGCGGCTGACGCTGCGGGCTGCGTTCGCGCAGATGATGTCCGGTGGTGGTGAGGATTTCGGCGGCCGCGGCGGGCAGGGGGAAGCCGAGTTCGACGACGCCGATTTCGAGGTCGCCGGTGTTGGCGGCTGCGTTGGTGACGGTCGCGCGCTGGCGGACAAGGCCGCCGTGCAGCAGTTCCGCGGTCCAGGTGAGCCGCACGTGCTGTTCCGCGTCTTCGGCGGTGACGGTGACGACCGGGGTTTCGGCGTCGACGGCCGGAACGGCGACGCGCGCCTCGCTCGGCGTGGATTCGGGGGCGTCGGCGGCCTGCGTCACGTCGAGCACCGGGCGCAGGTCAAGGGTCGTCGTGATGTCGGTGACGTGGAAACGGCAGAACAGTTCGACGCCGTTGCGGCGGACGACGAAGCGCGGCGCGCCGATCCAGGACTCGCTTTGCGTGGGGAGGATCGACGGCCAGGACGTCTCGTCGAGCGCGCCGGAGACACGCTGCGGACGCAGGGCGTCGTAGTCGGCGAGCAGCGTCTCGGGATGCGGAACCGGGCGTCCCCAGTGGACGATTCTGGGCAGGTCGTCGGCGGCGAACAGCAGAGCGAACGCCACGGCCGCGCGGCCTAGCTCGCCTTGTTCGGCGTAGACGACGGTCAGCGCCGTGCCGTCCGCTGAAGTTCCGGTGAATCGTTCGATACGCGCCATTGCTGCCTCCTGATCGGTCGCCGCTTGCTCACGGGCGGGGATGCGGTACGTCGCGGGCGTCCCCTCCCCCGCCGGTTACTGCATAGTATGGCATCCCCCGTGCCCGTGGGGCACACTGCCGGGCCGCCGGCCGGACACGCCGCCGCCCGGCCCTTCCCTAAGTTGCACATTGTGCATCTTGGGGAAAACCGGGGCGCAGATTGTGCGCCGTAAGGTGCACAATCCGGCTGTTTTGACCACCGTTTCTTCACATATTTTCGCCAAGGTGCACATTGTGTATCTTGCGGAAAGGGCGGGCGGGAAAAGGAG
>NZ_WBVT01000067.1 GCF_009193355.1 Bifidobacterium leontopitheci | reverse complement strand
AATGCGGCGGCGTGCTACTCTCCCACACCCTCACAAGTGCAGTACCATCGCCGTGCCAGGCCTTAGCTTCCGGGTTCGGAAAGGGACCGGGCGTCTCACCTGGGCCATGGCCGCCGCAAGAATTCGATTATCACCAGCCCCAAAGGGCCGATGGCCTTGTGGCGGCTTGGGGACCGGACAATGGACGCGAATGTTCTTCCTGTTTTCGTCTGATGCGCAGTGCGACGTTTCGTGTTGATGCTACCCGTATCGCCCGCGGAAGACCCTGTTCCCGGACGGGACACCCCGAAGGGTGTCGTGTGATTGCTTTTCGACCATTAGTACCGGTCGGCTCCACCCCTCGCGGGGCTTCCACCTCCGGCCTATCGACCACGTGTTCTGCATGGGGTCTACAACAGGACAAGCCTGTAAGGAATCCTTATCTTGGAGAAGGCTTCCCGCTTAGATGCTTTCAGCGGTTATCCCTTCCGAACGTAGCCAACCAGCCGTACCCTTGGCAGGATAACTGGCATACCAGAGGTTCGTCCACCCAGGTCCTCTCGTACTATGGGCAGGGCTCCTCAGGATTCCAACGAGCGCAGAGGATAGAGACCAAACTGTCTCACGACGTTCTGAACCCAGCTCGCGTGCCGCTTTGATCGGCGAACAGCCGAACCCTTGGGACCTGCTCCAGCCCCAGGATGCGACGAGCCGACATCGAGGTGCCAAACCATCCCGTCGATATGGACTCTTGGGAATGATCAGCCTGTTATCCCCGGGGTACCTTTTATCCGTTGAGCGATGCCGCGCCCGTGCGCCGGCACCGGATCACTATCTCCGACTTTCGTCCCTGCTCGATCCGTCGATCTCGCAGTCAAGCCCGCTTGTGCGATTACACTCGACACCCGATTGCCAACCGGGCCGAGCGGACCTTTGAGCGCCTCCGTTACTCTTTGGGAGGCAACCGCCCCAGTTGAACTACCCGCCAGGCACTGTCCCGGAGCAGGATCACTGCTCGCGGTTAGACATCAAACGAGAACAGAGCGGTATTTCACCTTGCGACTCCACCACGGCTGGCGCCGCGGCTTCAGGGTCTCCCGCCTATGCTACACAATCCGCGCCTAATGCCAATACCAAGGTATAGTAAAGGTCCCGGGGTCTTTTCGTCCTTCTGCGCTTAACGAGCATCTTTACTCGTACTGCAATTTCGCCGAGCTCCTGGTCGAGACAGTGGGGAAGTCGTTACGCCATTCGTGCAGGTCGGAACTTACCCGACAAGGAATTTCGCTACCTTAGGATGGTTATAGTTACCACCGCCGTTTACCGGGGCTTGAATTCACCGCTTCACCCCAAGGGGCTGACGGATCCTCTTAACCTTCCGGCACCGGGCAGGCGTCAGAGCGTATACAGCGGCTTGCGCCTTCGCACGCTCCTGTGTTTTTGGTAAACAGTCGCTACCCCCTGGCCTGTGCCACCCCCAACAGCTATGCACCATCGGGGGTCTCCCTTATGCCGAAGGCACGGGAGCAATTTGCCGAGTTCCTTGACCAGGATTCGCTCGATCGCCTTGGTATTCTCTACCTGACCACCGGTGTCGGTTTGGGGTACGGGCGGCCAACAGCCTCGCGCCGAAGCTTTTCTCGGCAGCCGGGATCACCGGATTCGGCCCCTTACGGGCCCCATCATCACGCCTCACCCCCATGCCCCGCGGATTTGCCTGCGGGACGGGCTCGAACGCTTGACCACGGAAAACCACCTCCGCGGCCGGCTACCCCTCTGCGTCACTCCACGCGCTACCCTACCGGACCCGGGATCCCAACACACGAACCATCACCACCCCGAAGGATGGATCAGGAACGCATGGAGGTTAGCACAGGCCTTTCGGGTCTGATCGGCTGAAAGCCGGTACGGGAATATCCACCCGTTCATCCATTCGACTACGCCTGTCGGCCTCGCCTTAGGACCCGACTCACCCGGGGACGACGAGCGTGGCCCCGGAACCCTTGGTCATCCAGCGGCGGGGATTCGCACCCCGCTCTCGCTACTCATGTCTGCATTCTCACTCCCCACCAGTCCACGGACGTTTCCACCCCCGCTTCGACCCGATGGGGACGCTCTCCTACCCAGCCGCAAAAACGGCTGCCGCGTCTTCGGTGGCGTGCTTGAGCCCCGCTACATTGTCGGCGCGGAACCACTAGACCAGTGAGCTGTTACGCACTCTTTCAAGGATGGCTGCTTCTGAGCCAACCTCCTGGCTGTCTATGCGACTCCACATCCTTTCCCACTTAGCACGCGCTTGGGGACCTTAGACGACGGTCTGGGCTGTCTCCCTCTCGACGACGGAGCTTATCCCCCGCCGACTCACTGCCGGGGTCAACCTGACGGGTATTCGGAGTTTGGCTGCTGTCGGTACCCGTAACGGGCCCTCAAGCATCCAGTAGCTCTACCCCCCGCAGGCACCCCCCGACGCTGCACCCAAATGCATTTCGGAGAGAACCAGCTATCACGGAATTTGATTGGCCTTTCACCCCTAGCCCCAGGTCATCCCCCCGGTTTTCAACCCAGGTGGGTTCGGTCCTCCACGCGGTCTTACCCGCGCTTCAACCTGCCCAGGGCTAGATCATCCCGCTTCGGGTCCAGGACACGCGACTCAAAACGCCCTGTTAGGACTCGCCTTCGCTACGCGTACCCCACACGGGTTACGCTCGCCACATGCCACTGACTCGCAGACTCATTTTTCGATAGGCACGCCGTCACCCCACAGGGCTCCGACGGTTCGTAGGCGCACGGTTTCAGAGACTGTTTCACTCCCCTCCCGGGGTGCTTTTCACCTTTCCCTCACGGTACTAGTGCACTATCGGTCAGACAGGTATATCTAGGCTTACCCCACGGTCGGGGCGGATTCACACGGGATTCCACGAGTCCCGCGCTACTTGGGAGAAACGATCGGCAGGACACGCGCATACGGCTACGGGGCCATCACCCTCCACGGCCCGGCATCCAATCCGGTTCGCCTCGCACGCGTCTTTATCACTGCCGCCGGCCCCATCGGGCGGCCGGCCACGAATTCCCACGACACCACACACGCAACGGCCCGACGCCTATCACACGCATGCGGTTTGGCCTCATCCGCTTTCGCTCGCCACTACTCACGGAACATCCTTTCCTGCAGGTACTGAGATGTTTCACTTCCCTGCGTACCCCCCGGACACAAGCCGGTGACACCCCATGACGGGTGCCGGGTTGCCCCATTCGGAAACCCTCGGATCAAAGCCCACCTGGCGGCTCCCCGAGGCATATCGCTGCCTGTAGCGTCCTTCATCGGTACTGTCTGCCAAGGCATCCACCATACGCCCTTCCAAACAGCCACACCCCCAAAAAAGGCGGGCCGTCCTTCAGAACACGGTCAAATCCGCTGACAACACAGATCATCACACCAAACGATCAATCACAAAACGATCAAACGAAACCAGACAACAGCAACAAGTGCTGAAGTCCGGCGAAAAAACAGCAGAACACACCAGCCACGCCCGAAGACGGGCCAGTGCGATCCGCTCGCGTCCACTATCCAGTTCTCAAACCACCACCGCACCCACCACCAGGCCACCACCCCCGCACACAGGGAAGGCCAGCCGGCCATGGGGCGCGGGACCGCACCAGGAAACACCTGGGGTGACGGTCCGGGAACCCAAAAGCATGCCCATACCACCCGCGACCCGCCCACGACAGGCAGACGCACAAGCAATCCTGATCTCTTCCACACCAGCGACCCCAAGCAAGACGGACTGTCCGCCTCGCGGGGCACACACCGGCCGGCAGACACCGGCCTGAAATCTCCGTAGAAAGGAGGTGATCCAGCCGCACCTTCCGGTACGGCTACCTTGTTACGACTTAGTCCCAATCACGAGCCTCACCTTAGACGGCTCCGCCCCATCGCTGGGTTAGGCCACCGGCTTCGGGTGCTGCCCACTTTCATGACTTGACGGGCGGTGTGTACAAGGCCCGGGAACGCATTCACCGCGGCGTTGCTGATCCGCGATTACTAGCGACTCCGCCTTCACGGAGCCGGGTTGCAGGCTCCGATCCGAACTGAGACCGGTTTTCAGGGATCCGCTCCATGTCGCCATGTCGCATCCCGCTGTACCGGCCATTGTAGCATGCGTGAAGCCCTGGACGTAAGGGGCATGATGATCTGACGTCATCCCCACCTTCCTCCGAGTTAACCCCGGCGGTCCCTTATGAGTCCCCAACCGAATTGCTGGCAACATAAGGCGAGGGTTGCGCTCGTTGCGGGACTTAACCCAACATCTCACGACACGAGCTGACGACGACCATGCACCACCTGTGAACCCGCCCCGAAGGGAAACACCATCTCTGATGTCGTCGGGAACATGTCAAGCCCAGGTAAGGTTCTTCGCGTTGCATCGAATTAATCCGCATGCTCCGCCGCTTGTGCGGGCCCCCGTCAATTTCTTTGAGTTTTAGCCTTGCGGCCGTACTCCCCAGGCGGGACGCTTAACGCGTTAGCTCCGACACGGAACACGTGGAACGTGCCCCACATCCAGCGTCCACCGTTTACGGCGTGGACTACCAGGGTATCTAATCCTGTTCGCTCCCCACGCTTTCGCTCCTCAGCGTCAGTTACGGCCCAGAGACCTGCCTTCGCCATCGGTGTTCTTCCCGATATCTACACATTCCACCGTTACACCGGGAATTCCAGTCTCCCCTACCGCACTCAAGCCCGCCCGTACCCGGCGCAGACCCACCGTTAAGCGATGGGCTTTCACACCAGACGCGACGGACCGCCTACGAGCCCTTTACGCCCAATAAATCCGGATAACGCTTGCACCCTACGTATTACCGCGGCTGCTGGCACGTAGTTAGCCGGTGCTTATTCGACAGGTAAACTCACTTAACGCTTGCTCCCTGACAAAAGAGGTTCACAACCCGAAGGCCTCCATCCCTCACGCGGCGTCGCTGCATCAGGCTTGCGCCCATTGTGCAATATTCCCCACTGCTGCCTCCCGTAGGAGTCTGGGCCGTATCTCAGTCCCAATGTGGCCGGTCGCCCTCTCAGGCCGGCTACCCGTCAAAGCCACGGTAGGCCGTCACCCCACCGTCAAGCTGATAGGACGCGACCCCATCCCATACCGGAAAAGACCTTTCCCACAAGACCATGCGGTCCAGTGGAGCATGCGGCATTACCACCCGTTTCCAGGAGCTATTCCGCAGTACGGGGCAGGTCGGTCACGCATTACTCACCCGTTCGCCACTCTCACCCCAAGCAAGCTTGGGGATCCCGTTCGACTTGCATGTGTTAAGCACGCCGCCAGCGTTCATCCTGAGCCAGAATCGAACCCTCCACAAAAAACCTTCATGAAGAGCCACGAAGTGACTCCAAACAAAATTGACGCGACTTCTTAATAAGGAAAAGAAGTCCGCACGAAAAACCCCATCGGCGTTCAACCCCCTCGGGCACCCACCACCAAACCGGCGGGCCGCCAATGGACTGGCAATCAAAAAAGCTTGTAAAAAAGCAGTACAAACACGCTCTTGAGTTCTCAAACCACCACCAC
>NZ_WBVT01000066.1 GCF_009193355.1 Bifidobacterium leontopitheci | reverse complement strand
CCAGCAGAACGCGGGGCAGAACGCGGGCGGCCACCCTCAATCCCGCTTCGCGGGCCAGCTCCCGCCAGCGGGAGCCACACCAACCCGCAACACCACCGAACATCCCACTCCCTCGCACTCCGCTTTCCTGCTCCTTCGCAGCCCGCCTCTCTCCTCCCTCGCGCTCCGCTTTCCTCCCCTCTCTCACCCCGCTCCGCGGGCCAACCCCGCCAGCGGGAGCCGTATCAAACGTCCCCGCGCGTCCGTTTCCCACCGAGAACCCCTGCCTCCTAGTCAAGAACGGACGCAAATCGGGCCAGCAGCGGCCGTTCCCTACCAGAAGACTCTGCCTCCCAGCCGCAAACGGACGCAAAACCGCTTCCCAGCGGCCGTTCCCCACTAGGACCGGCAATCTCCTAGTCGAAAACGGACGCAAAAAGCCCCTACCGGAACGAATCCGGCAGGGGCTTTGTCAGTGCCAGCCGTCAGACAGCCAGGTCAGCCGTCAGACGGCCGCGAAACGGCAACCGCCTTACGCGCGGCGACGGCGCAGCGCCACCACGGCACCGCCGGCCACGGCCAGCAGCGCGAACGCGGCGGCCACGCCAGCCACCGAGGCGCCGGTCTTCGACAGGCCGGGCGTCGGCTTCGGCGTCGTCGGCGTCGGGGCCGGCTTCGGCGATTCCGGAGTGTCCTTCGCGGAGACCGCGATGCTGAACGAGCTGGAGAGCGCGGCCTTCACGTTCGCCAGCGTCGCGGTCACGGTCACCGTACCGGCCGCTGCGAACGGCTTGGTCAGGTCGACCACGTTACCCGCGGCATCCTTCGCGGACAGCGTGTACTCGCCAGCCTTCAGCGTGCGCGTGGTGCCGTCGCTCAGGTTGGCGACGACCGTCACGGCGCCGGCGTCGAACTTGTCGCCCACCTTCGCCTTGGTCTGCGTGGTCGTGGCGACGATGCTCTTGATGGTCACGGTCGGCTGCGGGCCGGGACCGGGCTCGGACTTCTCGTTCACGGTCACGGTGAACGAAGCAGCGAGCGCCGCGTCCGCCTTCAGAGTCGCGGTCACGGTCACCGTACCAGCCGCAGCAAACGGCTTGGTCAGGTCGACCACGGTACCGGCCGCGTCCTTCGCGGACAGCGCGTACTCGTCGGCCGTCAGCGCCTTCGTCGTGCCGTCGCTCATGGTGGCGGTCACGGTCACGGCCTCCGGCTTGAACGTGTCGCCGACAGTGAACTCGGTCTGCGAAGTGGAAGCCGCGATGCTCTTAATCGTCACCTCGGGCTCCGGCTCGGATTTCTCGTTCACGGTCACGGTGAACGAAGCAGCGAGCGCCGTATCCGCCTTCAGGGTCGCGGTCACGGTCACCGTACCGGCCGCAGCGAACGCCTTCGTCAGGTCGACCGTGTTACCCGCAGCATCCTTCGCGGACAGCGTGTACTCATCAGAGCCGAGCGCCTGCGACGTGCCGTCGGACATCGCCGCGGCCACGGTCACCGTCTCAGGCTTGAACGTGTCACCGACCGTGTACTCCTTCTGCGAGGTGGCGGCCGTGATACCGGTGATGGTCGGCTCGGGGGTCGGGTCCGGATCGGTCACGGTCACGGTGAGCTTGCCTTCGTCGAAGCTCTTGAGCGTGTCGGTGGACTGCGCGTACTTGCCGGTCAGTTTGAGCGTCGCGGTGGCCACGTCGCCGCTCTTGGCGGTCTCGGGCACGGTGACGGTCACGTTCACGGTCTTGGTCTCGCCCTTGGCTAGCGCGCCGACGGTGGCCGGCTGCGCGCTCCAGCCTTCCGGCAGGCCGGTCGGCGTGACGGTGGCTTCGGTGTAGTCGGTCTGGCCGTCGTTGGTGACGCTCACCGGAACGGTCGTGGTGGTCACGCCCTGCTTGACGGTGCCGCTGCCGTTTGCGGTCGCCGTCATGTAGCCGAGCCAGTCGAGGGAGAGGCGGGTGTAGACCATGTGGTAGCTGTCGACGCCGTTGTTCTGCCAGTCGGACTCGTAGAACAGGCCGTAGCCGCCGCCGGCTTCGTCGCTCAGCGCGACGATGACCGAGTAGCCGGTGTTGCCGGACTTGAACAGCTTGGTGTCGACGGTCGAATAGCCGTCCGCGCCGGTGGCCACGGTGCCGGACCAGGTCTGGCCGTCATCGAAGGAGATGCGGACGGTGCCGTTGTCGCGGCTCTTGTTGTTGTTCGGCGCGGAGTAGAGCAGGATTTTCGCCTTGGCGGAGCCTTCCGGCGCGTTCGGGTAGGCGCGCGTGATGTGGCCGTTGTTGTTCGGATCGGGCAGCTGGGTCTCAATCTTCACGTCACCGTAGGTCTCGCCGCCGTCCTTGGAGATGGCGACCTTGCGGAACGACTTGCCGGCGCCCGGTCGCGCGTTGACCATCACGCTGCCGTCGGACAGTTCGACGACCTTGTTCTCGTCCATGTTGGTGGAGGAGATCACGCCGCCGACCTTCCAGCTTTCGCCATGGTCGTCGGAGTAGATGGACACCGCGTAGTTGTTGCCGGAGACGGGTGCGACCGCGAACTGCTGGATCAGGCGGCCCTTGTGGGTGCCGTACTTGAGCTGGATGCCGGCGCCGGAGGTCGCGAAGCGGGAACGCCATGCGTTCTCGTGGCCCTTGGTGACCTGGTCGGTGATGATCTTCGGCTCGCTCCACGTCTCGCCGTTGTCGGTGGACTTGGTGACAGCGGCCTGCAGCACGCCGCGGGCGGCCGGGTCGGTACCCAGCTGGGATGCAGCAAAGCCTGCGTCGTACGACTTCACGAAGAACAGGAAAATGGTGCCGGTCTCACGGTCGACCACGTAGGACGGATCGGAGTAGCCGTACTTGTTGGTGGCGTTGCGGCCTTGGGCGACGTACTTGATGTCGCTCCACGACTTGCCGCCGTCGTCGGAGTAGCGCTGCACGATGCTGTTCGGCTGCGGGGCGTCACCGGCGAGCGGACGGAGGTCCCACGCGGCGAGGATGCGGCCGTTCTTGCCTTCGGCGAGCGCCGGGATGCGGTAGCTTTCGGAGCCGAACTTGCGCGCCGCGGCGAGCTCGACGGTCTCGCCGTCCTTACGCTCGGTCGGCGTGGACGCGGCGTCCTTGGCCGGGGTCTTGATGGTGACCGGGGTGCCGGTGACAACGATGTTGTCCTGCAGCACGGTGCCGCCGTTGCGATCGGTGGTCGCCTGGAACAGAGTGGTCGGAGTGAAGGATCCGGCGATGACGTCCTCGGCGGTGATGACATGGTAGCCGAGGTTCTCATTGTTGCAGGAGAACGTATCTGAGCTGCCGAACGAGGTGATGCGGCAGTTGTTCTGCGCAGTCACATCGGTATTCGTCAGGTTGGATTCCTTCGGGAACACGGTGACGTCACGGTCGGTCAGCTTCTTGTAGTCGAACTTGTAGCGGACTTTCTGACCGACTTCGAGGTTCTCGCCGAGCGTGTCCACGCGCTCGGTCGTCACGGAGATGTACTTGGCGTCGGGGTCAGGCGTGGTGACGGTGACCTTGGGGGCGGTGGCCGTCACAGTCTCCAGCACTTGGGTTCCATCGTCGTCAGTGGAGGCCACGAACGTCACCGTCGGCGTGAAGCCGCCGTTGGCCTTGTCGGTTTCGGTGACGTCATGATATGCCTTGCCGTCGCCGGAGCACTCCTGAGTGGCCTTTGCGCCCAGGTTGCGCCAACGGCAGGCGGGAACCACGCCGCTGAGGTTGGAGCTCTTCGGATAGGCGGTGAACGCGCTGTCGGTAAGGTTCTCGTACTTGACCTTGTAGGTCAGTCGGGCGCCGACGCTGACGCTGTCGCCGAGGCTGTCAGTGCGCTCGAGGGTGAGCTTAAGGTGCGTGTTCTTGTTGGTTTCGGCTGGCTTGTAGATGGTGTCGCCGGTGACGGTGAGCGTCTCGAGCACGTTGTCGCCGGTCGCATTGTTGGCGTTCGTGGTGGCCACGACGGTTGCGGAGGGCGTGAAACCGTTGGTCTTGTCGGCTTCAGTGACCACGTGCGTAGCGAAGTTGTTGGTGCCGTTCGTCTTGCACTCGCCGGTTGCCTTGGCGCCCAGCGTGTAGCGGCAGATTGGATAGGGCTTGTTCGTCGCCTGATTCTCCGCCACGTTGGTCAGCGTCGAAGCAGTCGGGTACGCGGTGAACTGCGAGCTGGTCAGGTTTTCGTATTTCAGCGTATAGGTCAGTCGGCTGCCGACCGCCGGGGAATCGCCAAGTTCGTCGGTGCGGGTCAGGGTCAGCTTCAGATGACTGCCGGACACTTCGCCGACGCCGGAAATCGGATCCGCCGCGACGGCGGTCATTGCCCCGGCAGGCAAGGTGATGAGCATGGCGGCAGCCACGATCAGCGCGTACAGTCGCCTGATCGGATTTGGCCGTGACGCATGCGTGGCATGTGATTGAGCCATATGGGTTTCCTTCTCTTCGTTGCACGTCGGGGGCGCGCGAGGCTGGGTCTGGCCGACCTTGGCCTGTGCGTCGTCATGCCGTCTTCGGCATGTGCGGCTTCATCACCGCCCGACGTTATCCGGTTTCCTGTTGTCTTATGCCCTCCGACGGATGCCAAACAGCCGCACCCGCCACAAGCACGTTTATTATAGGCTACATAGTTAACAAAATCCAGCCGGAATCGTGCAGACAAAACGTCACGCGGGCCGCCCGGCCCATGTGACGGTACTACGAAACCCATTGGAAATACTGGGAATCGAGTACAGCGTCACATGGGTCGGGCGGCCCGCGTGACACAATCGCGAGCCGCCGTTCGGCTTACGCGCGGCGGCGCAGCATCACGGTGATGCCGCCGGCCAGCGTCAGCAGCACGACGGCCGTGGCGACGCCGGTCACCGAGGCGCCGGTCTTCGACAGTCCAGGCTTCTTCGGCGCTCCGTCATCAGCTCCCGGCTTCGCGGCGACCGCGATGCTGAACGAACCGAACACCGCCGGATCCGTGTCCACCACGGTCGCGGTCACCGTGACCGTACCGGCCGCAGCGAACGGCTTGGTCAGGTCGACCACGGCACCGGAACCATCGACGGCGGTCAGCCGGTACTCGCTCGCCGCAAGATCACGCGTCGTGCCGTCACTCAGCTTCGCCGTAACCGTCACCTTACCGGCATCGAACTTGTCGCCGACCTTCGCGTTGGTCTGCGTGGTCACAGCCGTGACGCTCTCGATCGTCACCGTCGGCTCAGGCTCAGGCTCGACCGCCGCGACCGCGATGCTGAACGTGCCGGTGATCGGCGGCTCCACGCCGACGACCGTGGCGGTCACCGTGACCGTTCCGGCCGCGGCGAACGGCTTGGTCAAATCAACCGCGGTACCGGAACCGTCGACCGCGGTCAACTGGTACTCATTCGCCGCAAGATCACGCGTCTTACCGTCACTCAGCTTCGCCGTAACCGTCACCTTACCGGCGTCAAACGAATCGCCGACCTTCGCGTCGGTCTGCGTGGTCACAGCGGTGACGCTCTCGATCGTTGGCTCGGGCTCCGGCTCAGGCTCGGCCTCCGTGACCGTCACGGTCAGGCTGCCCTCGTCGAAGCTCTTCAGCGTCTCGCCGGACTGCGCGTACTTGCCGGTCAGCTTGAGCGTCGCGCCGACCACGTTTCCGGCCACCGCACCGTAGTCGGCGGTCACCGGAACGGCCACTGTCACGCTCTTGCCGGCGGGCACCGAGCCGACCGTCACCGGATCGGCGCGCCAACCGCCGGGGAATCCCTCGGGCGTGACGACGACATCGCTGTAATCGGTCACGCCGTCGTTGGTCACGGTCACCGGAACGTTCACGGTCGCCGCTCCCGTCTCCGTCGCCGTCACCGTGGCTGAGCCGGTCGCGGTGGCGGTCAGATAGCCGAGCCACTCCATCGAGACGCGCGTGTACGTCATGCCGGAGCCCTCGTAGAACAGGCCGAAGCCGCCGCCGGCCTCGGCGCTGAGCGCGGTGATCACCGAGTACGCCATGTAACCGGACTTGAACAGCTTGCCGGCGGACCAGGTTTCGCCGTCGTCGAACGAGATGCGCACGACGCCGTTGTTACGGCCCTCGTTGTTGGCGCGGGGGCTCGAATACAGCAGAATCTTCGCCTTGGCGGAGCCTTCCGGAGCGTCCGGGTAGGCACGCGTGATCTGCGCGTTGTTGTTCGGGTCCGGCAGGTTCTTGTCGTCGTGCAGACCGGTGTAGTTGACGCCGCCGTCGCTGGAGATCGCGACACGACGGTAGCCGGCGCCGCCCGGACGCGAGTTGAGCATGACGCGGCCGTCGGACAGCTCCACGACCTTGTTCTCGTCCATGTTCGCGCCGGTGACCGGGTTGCCGGACTTCCACGTCTTGCCGTGGTCGTCGGAGTAGACGGAGACAGCGATGTTCGCGTTGCCGGTGGTGCGCACCGCGTACTGCTGGATCAGGCGGCCCTTATGCGCGCCGTACTTGAGCTGGATGCCGGCGCCGGACGAGGCGAAGCGCGACTTCCACTCGTTCTCGTGGCCGGCGGTGATCTCCTTGGTGATGTTGCGCGGCTCGCTCCACGTCTCGCCGTTGTCGTCGGACTCGACGACGACCGCCTGCAGCACGTTGCGCACGTCCTCGACGCCCTGCACGGAGCCGAAGTAGCCCTGGTCATAGGACTTGACGAAGAACAGGAACACCTTGCCGGTCTCATGGTCGACCACGTACGACGGATCGGAGTAGCCCCACTTGCCGGCGGCGTTGCGGCCGGCTGCGACGAGGCGCGGCGACGTCCACGACTTGCCGCCGTCCTTGGAGATGCGCTGCACGATGGAGTTCGGGCTGGGCGCGTCGCCGCCGTCCGGACGCAGGTCCCATGCGGCGAGGATCCAGCCGTTGGGCGCTTCGGCGAGCGCCGGGATGCGGTAGTACTCGCCCTTGATCTGCCCGTTGGTGGCGAGCTGCAGTTCGGCGCCGTCCTTGCGTTCGCTCGGCGTGGAGGCGGCGTCGGCGGCGGGGCCGGCCACGGTCACCTTGTCGCCGGTGAGCACGATGTCGGTCTGCAGCACCTGCTTGCCGTCGCGGTCCTTGGTGGCGAGCCAGGTGGCGTCGGGCGTGTACTGGCGGTCGAGCACGTCCTGCGCGTTGATGGTGTGGTTCGCGAAGTCGCAGGTGCCGGTGGCGTTCGCGTTGAGCACGAGCCGGCAGCTGTTGTTCGGGTAGGTGGGCGCGTCGACGCGTTCGATGTTGGACGACTTCGGGTAGGCGACGATCTGCTGGTCGGTGAGGTTCTGCACGGTGAACGTGTACTTGAGGTTGTCGCCGAGCTTGACGTTGTTGCCGAGGCTGTCGGTGCGCTTCATCGTCACCTTGATTTTCTCGGTGCCGTCGGGCACGGTCGGCTCGTTGACGTTGACCTTGTCGCCGGTGATGGTGACGGTCTGCAGCACGTTCTGGCCGTTCATGTCGGACGTGGCGGCGACGGTCGCGGTGGGCGTGAAGCCGTTCTTCACGTCGTCGGCGGTGACGACGTGGTAGGTGAAGCTGTTGGTCGCCGTGCCCTTGCATTCGGCGGTCTTCCCGGCGCCGAGGCTGCTCCAGCGGCACACGGGGGCGCCGTTGGATTGCGCGGTGACCACGCCGTCCATGTTGGATTCCTTCGGGTAGACGGTGAACGCGGTGTCGGTGGTCACGTTCTTGTAGCCGAGGCTCCAGGTGAGGCGGTCGCCGACTTCAACCGTGGTGCCGTTCGTGTCGGTGCGGGTGAGGGTGAGCTCAAGGTACTGCTTCTCGTCGGCCGCAGGGGTGGTGGCGGACGCTGCCGGCGCGGGGTTTGCGGCGGCTGCGGTTTCGACGCCGGCCGGCAGGATGACGAGCATGGCCGCGGCTGCGGCCAGCGCGCCCAGCTTGCGCCACGGCGATGGGTTGGGTGATTGGTTCATGCGGGTTCCTTCTCTCCTGCGTCGGCGGGGTCGCGGCTGATTGCCTCGGCCTCGTGACCGTGTCCTCTTCGGCACGTGCGGCTTCCTCACCGTTCGACGTCGGGGATGGGTGGGTGTTTCTCTGTTGGGTTTCGTTATGGTTTGGTGATTGTGACGGACCGTCCGGCGTCTCGTCCATCGCGACGCCGAAGGCTGCTGAATCATCGCTTATTATACCGCATGACTGCCCACGTGATTGAGTGGCGGATTATCAACGACCGTGTTTGTTGTTTTGATGGGTGGGTTGATATGACGAGAGGCTTCTAGGCAGAATGGGTGGTGCCTTAAACCTATCCGTTCTAGCGAAGGAGCCTCCATGGTCAAGGGTAGCAGTGCCAGTGT
>NZ_WBVT01000065.1 GCF_009193355.1 Bifidobacterium leontopitheci | reverse complement strand
CACGCAGAGTTACATTGATGCGAGCGTCGGCAGCGTCAATTGTGTATAAGGGACAGCCCCCGTCAATATCTTGAAAACCGTAGGGAAATATGCTTTCTGTGAGCGAAATCACCCGGACACCCACCGCCTTGGGCAGGTGGTCGGACTAAGCTAACGCGAAGAAGTAGCCGGGCGAAGCCGTCCGCAGCGTGCCTGCCAGCCGTCCGAGGCGGCTCCATGGCACCTGCGGGGAGGCGCCATCCCGGAGGTCGGGAACTAAGAGGAACACATGGTTGACACCGCATCGAACGTGACCACGGACGCCGCCCGCGCTGCGAACGCGCGCGTGAACACTGCGCCTGACGCAGGCGCGGCCGCGGCATCGGGCAAGCCCCTGCGCGTGGGACTCGACATCGGCTCCACCACGGTCAAGGCCGTGGTGCTCGACCAATCCGACGCGCTCGCCGACACGCTGTTCTCCGACTATCGCCGCCACCACGCCAACGTGCGCGCCACCGTCGCCGGGCTCCTCAAGGACATCCACGCCCGTCTGGTCGACCTCGGCCGCGGCGACGAGCCGGTCCGCCTCGCCATCACCGGCTCCGGCGGCCTCGCGCTCGCCGACAACCTGCACGTCCCCTTCATCCAGGAGGTCATCGCCGAGACGCGCGCCATCGACGAGGAGTACCCGCAGGCGGACGTCATCATCGAGCTCGGCGGCGAGGACGCGAAGATCACGTACCTGAAGCCCACCCCCGAACAGCGCATGAACGGCTCGTGCGCCGGCGGTACGGGCGCGTTCATCGACCAGATGGCCACCCTGCTCGACACCGACGCGTCCGGCCTCAACGAGTACGCGAAGGACTACAAGACCCTGTACCCGATCGCCTCGCGATGCGGCGTGTTCGCCAAGACCGACCTGCAGCCGCTCATCAACGACGGCGCCGCCAAGCCGGACCTCGCCGCGTCCATCTTCACCGCCGTCGCCACGCAGACCATCGCCGGCCTCGCCTCCGGCCGCCCGATCCACGGCACGGTCATCTTCCTTGGCGGCCCGCTGTTCTTCATGAGCGAGCTGCGCGAAGCCTTCCACCGTGCGCTCGCCGGCAAGGTCGACGAGTTCATCGTGCCGAAGGACGCCCACCTGTACGTCGCCTACGGTTCGGCGCTCATCGCCGGCGAGAAGGACGGCATCGACGTCGACGGCACCCACTTCGAGCCGCGCACCTGCACCGACATCATGCAGGCGCTGGACGACCTGAAGAATATGCCGGTCGACACGCCCACCATGCCGCCGCTGTTTGCCACCGAAGCCGACCGCAAGGCGTTCGACGAGCGCCACCACAGGGAGCACATCCACGTCGGCACGCTCGCCGGCGCGCACGGCCCGCACTTCCTCGGCATCGACGCCGGCTCGACCACCATCAAGGCCACGCTCGTCAACGACGACCGTGAGATCGTCTGGTCGTCGTACGCGAACAACGAGGGTAGCCCGTTGACCGCCGCGATCAACATCGTCAAGAAGATCCAGAGCGAACTGCCGGCGGGCGCGTGGATCGCCCGCAGCTGCGCCACCGGCTACGGCGAGGGCCTCATCACCACCGGCCTTCATCTGGACGAGGGCGTGGTGGAGACCATGGCCCACTACCGCGGCGCCGAAATGGTCAGCCCCGGCGTCACCGCGGTCATCGACATCGGCGGCCAGGACATGAAATACCTGGCCATCACCGACGGCGTCATCGACTCGATCGCCGTCAACGAGGCCTGCTCGTCCGGCTGCGGCTCGTTCCTGCAGACCTTCGCCCAGTCGATGGGCATGACCATCCAGGAGTTCACCAAGGCGGCGCTCGCATCCGACCATCCGGTCGACCTCGGCTCGCGCTGCACCGTGTTCATGAACTCGTCGGTCAAGCAGGCGCAGAAGGAAGGCGCGTCGATGGAGAACATCGCCGCCGGCCTGTGCTATTCCGTGGTGCGCAACGCCCTGTACAAGGTCATCAAGCTGCGTGACTCCGGCGAGCTGGGCGACACGGTCGTCGTGCAGGGCGGCACGTTCCTCAACGACGCCGTGCTGCGTGCGTTCGAGCTGCTGACCGGCCGCGAGGTGACGCGTCCGAACATCGCCGGTCTCATGGGCGCGTTCGGAGCGGCCCTCACCGCGCGCATGCATTACGTGGACGTCGCCGACGACGACCACGACCACGACGTGACGTCCGCTGCCGGCGCGGCCGCCGCCGAGGCGTCCGCGGCAGGCGACACGCCGAACAAGGCCGCGCACGAGGGCGAGGTCGTCGTCGACGGCGTGCACCACACCGCCAGCTCCATTCTCAGCGGCGACGAACTCGACAACATGACCATGACCAGCGAACGCGACGTGTGCAAGCTGTGCCAGAACCACTGCAAGCTCACCATCACCACGTTCGCCGACGGATCGCGGTATGTGACCGGCAACCGCTGTGAACGCGGCGGGGACGCGAAGAAGAAGCGCTCCGACCGCCCGAACCTGTACGACTACAAGTACAAGCGCTGCTTCGCCTACCGCCGCCTGACCGACAAGAAGGCCACGCGCGGCGAGATCGGCATCCCGCGCGTGCTCAACATGTACGAGAACTACCCGTTCTGGTTCACGCTGCTCACCTCGCTCGGCTTCAAGGTGATGATCTCCGGCCGCAGCTCGCACGAACTGTTCGAAACGGGCATCGAGTCGATCGCCTCCGAGAACATCTGCTACCCGGCCAAGCTCGTGCACGGCCACATCAAGTGGCTCCTCAACAAGGGTATCAAGACGATCTTCTACCCGTGCGTCAGCTACGAGGAGAACCTCGTGCCCAACACGGACAACCACTACAACTGCCCGGTCGTCGCCAACTATCCGGTGGTGATCGGCGCGAACATGCCCGAACTGCGCGCCGAGGGCATCCGCTACATGCGCCCCTACTTCAACCTCGCCAACCACGAGCTCATGGTCGACCGCATCGTCGAGGAGTTCGCTTGGGCGAACGTGACGCGCGAGGAGGCCGAGACCGCCGTCAAGGCCGCCTACGCCGAGGACAAGATCTTCAAGAACGACGTGCAGATGGAGGGCCTTAAGGCGCTCGCGTACATGAAGGAGCACAACTGCCGCGGCATCGTGCTCGCCGGCCGCCCCTACCATATCGACCCGGAGATCAACCACGGCATCCCCGAGACAATCTGCGCGCTCGGCATGGTCGTGCTCTCCGAGGATTCGATCTGCGAACTGCAGCCGGGCGAGAAGCTCGACCTGACCGAGTTCCTGGCCGAAGGCGAGGAGGATCCGCGCAAGAAGAACGCGGCCGGATTCCGCCACGTCGGCGACCGCAAGGTGACCGCCGCCCGCATGCCGCTGCGCGTCACCAACCAGTGGGCGTACCACTCCCGCCTGTACGCGGCCGCGCACTTCGTCGCCTCCTACCCGGGGCTTGAGCTCGTGCAACTCAACTCGTTCGGCTGCGGACTCGACGCGATCACCACCGACCAGGTCTCCGAGATCCTCGCCGACAAGGCCGACGTGTATACGCTGCTCAAGATCGACGAAGTGTCCAACCTGGGCGCCGCGAAGATCCGCCTGCGCTCGCTCAAGGCCGCCGTCGAGGAACGCGAGGCCAACAAGCGACGTCTCGCCGCAGCCGCCGCAGTGCCGAACAAGCAGGACCAGCCGGCGGATGCTGCCTCCGAAGCCAAGCGTCGGCAGGCCGAATCCGAACTTGCCGCCGCGCAGGCGCAGCTCAAGGCGGCGCAGGACACGCTCGCCGCCGCCCAAGCTGCCGTCGACAAGGCGCAGCGTGACGCCGCAGCGGCCGCACAACCGGCGCAGCCCGCCGCACCCAAGTCCAGCGGATTCCGGCACACCGGCTCCCAGGCGCCCACCCCCGGCCGCCAGGTCATGCTCGACACGGTCATGAAAGCCAATCCGAAGCTCACCGAAGCGGTCAAGGCAGCCTCGCGCAGGGCCGCGGCGAACGCGACAGGCAAGACCGCCGGCGCCGCACAGGCGGACAAATCAGGCAAGACGAAGAAGAAGTCGCACAACTCGGCGACCATGTCGAAGTACGCGAACAAGATCCCGTTCGGCAAGTCGATGAAGAAGGACTACACGATCGTCGGCCCCCAGATGAGCCCGATCCACATGTCGCTCGTCGAAGCGGTCATCCGCTCCGGCGGCTACAAGTTCGACCTGCTGAAGACCGCCAGCCGCGAGGACATCGAGCTCGGCCTCAAATACGTGAACAACGACGCCTGCTACCCGGCCATCATCGTGATCGGCCAGCTCGTCGACGCCATCGTCAAAGGCAAGTACGACCCCGACCATGTGGCGCTCGCCATCACGCAGACCGGCGGCATGTGCCGTGCGACCAACTACTTCGGCCTCATCCGCAAGGCGCTCATCGACGCCGGCTACCCGCAGGTGCCGGTCATCGCGCTCAGTACGCAGGGACTCGAGGACAACCCCGGCTTCAAGCCGACCGTGCCGCTGCTGCACCGGGCCATCAAGGCGCTCATCATCGGCGACCTGCTGCTCAAGTGCGTCAACCGCGTGCGCCCGTACGAGGTCACGCCCGGCAGCGCGAACGAGCTGTACCGCACGTGGGACACGATCGTGCGCGAGACCATCGAGCACCACGGCTTCTCCAAGACCGCGAAGGCGACCATCGGCAAGGGATACCTGCCGTACGACACGCTGCTCAAGGAGATCGTCAAGGCGTTCGACGCGCTGCCGTTGCGCGACATCCCGCGCAAGGTGCGCGTGGGCGTGGTCGGCGAGATCCTCGTCAAATATCATCCCGACGCGAACAACCACGTGGTCGACGTCATCGAATCGCAGGACTGCGAGGCCGTGGTGCCCGGCATCATGGAGTTCATGACCACCAAGCCGTACATCACCGACTGGAACGAGAAGCATCTCGGCATGGGCGGCAACCAGAAGCTGTACGCGCTCATGCGCTGGGGTCTCGACCGCTATCTCAACCCGGTGCGGCGTGCGATCGACCTGGCGCACGGCAAGTTCAGCCAGGACCTGCCGATGCCCGAGCTGGTCAAGAAGGCCGCCGAAGTCACGTCCGTGGGTGTGCAGGCTGGCGAAGGCTGGCTGCTGACCGCCGAGATCCTCGAGCTGATCGAGACGGGATGCCCGAACGTGATCTGCGCGCAGCCGTTCGCCTGCCTGCCGAACCATGTGACCGGCCGTGGCATGTTCGGCAAGATCCGCCGCCTGCACCCGGAGGCCAACATCGTCTCCATCGACTATGATCCGGGTGCCTCGCAGGCGAACCAGCTCAACCGCATCAAGCTCATGATCGCCGCCGCAAAGAAGAACCGTGAGAAGGCCGACGCTCAGGGCGGGGCAGCGGGTACCGCGGAAAGCGCAAAGCCGAGCGAGGCTCAGCTCACCTCCGCCGACTGATTCACCGTCACTCTGCTCGCCCTTGCACAGTGATGGTGACTGTAGACCCCCAGTGTTTTCAACGGTTTTCGCAGGTGCGTCACGCTGCACGCCCTTGCACAGTGACGCACCTGCGAAACCTCAGTCATTCCAAGGGGTCATCAGCGCGCGTCACTGAGACAGGGCGAGCAGCGTGACGTTATGGGACGCGACCTTATGGGACGTGACGTTATGGTCGGTCGCACGCCCCAGCCACCAGCCGGCTCGCACCAGCTCCCAGCCGGCTCACCCCAGCCAGGCGCGCGTGTAGGCGGTCAGACGCTTCCACGGCAGTCCGGACACGTCGATCGTCGCCGCCTTCTTCGCGACGATCTCGCGGTAGCGTTCCTCGCGCAGCTGCACCTTGACGTTGGCCTTCACATCGGCCAGCGGCGCCTTGCCGTCCACGCCCTCGACCGTCCAGTCGTGCGCGTCGTAGTACGCCTGCACGTCCGCGTCGGTGAGCGTCATGCCGGGGTTCTCGCTGTTGTCGATGTAGCTGTTCTTCAGCGCGGTCAGCTCGTAGTCGAGGTACACGTCGATGTCGTACGTGCTGCGGCCGTACACGATCTTCCCGTCCGACCGTTTCCGTGCGTTGGCCTTGTTCGCCGCGTTCATGCGCGCGACGATGGCGTCGTACGAGTCGTTCGGCACGTCGCCGATTGACTCGCCGACCAGGTAGGCGGCATGACGGGTGCGCAGCGTTTCGACGGTCTGCCTGACGAGCCATGCAACCGGCGTGGTCCGCTCGTCGCCGCTGCCGTACGTCTTCGTCCAGTCGGCGTCCTCGTCGTTGAGGTCGACGTCATACTGCTGTTTGAAATGGCTGACGGCCGCCGTGCGTTGCGTTTTCAGCGCCTGCCTGAACTCGGCTTCGGTCACGACCGTCGTGCCGAACTTCACCGTGGGGAACGCGGTGGTCTGCGTGGTCGTCGGCTTGGATGCCGCGTTCCGCTGCGTCATGACGAGCGCGACCGCGACGACGATGGTGACGACGGCGACCGCCGCGACGACGATGGCGAGCGGACGGAGGCCGCGATGCTGCTGTGACTGAGTCATGCCCGCCATGATAATACGTGCGCCCGGCAGCCGGCTGCCCAATCCGTCACAGCGGGTAGCTACCCGCTGTGACGCAAGGAGTTTTGTGCGCATGAACATTGGCATGCACACGGTTTGTCACAGCGGGTAGCTACCCGCTGTGACGGATTGGGCAGCAGTCGGGGTGCAACCCGGGCGGCGCTGATGGCGATAATGTGGGGGGTGACGTGCGCTTCGGGCGCGATGGCGTCACGCCTGGAACACGTCCGGGTGGTTCGGGTCGCCCGGCTCGTCGGCGAGCAGCCCCTCGAGACCGAGGAACTCCTTCCAGAACTCGAGCGGCTGGCCATACGGTGCCGCCTGCGCGCCGCGCGCCTGCAGCATCGCCTTCGCCTCGAACACGTCCTCCTCGCGGGTGCCCTCGAAGTAGCTTTCCAAACGCTCACGGTTCTGCGGCACGTAGAACAGGCTCGCGATGATCTCGGTGAGACGCTCCGCGCGCGCGATCGGCAGCGAATCCCAATGGCGCAGCTCGATGAAGTTCTTGAGCCGCACGTCGTTGAAATGCGTGGAGATGATGTGGTTGATCTCGTACGGGTTGAGCTCGCGGTCCGGATACACGTCGGCCGCGTTCTCGTAGAACGCCGGATGGTGCAGCTCCTTGCCGCTCAGCCCCTCGGCTTCCGGCGTGTGCGTGAGGTCGGCGAACATGAGCGGCGTGGAGAGCACGTCGTAGGCGTAGTCCTCCCAGCCGAACCGGTCATCGAACAGGCCGGGGATCACGTTCGTGCGCTGGAAGTCGAGATAGTCCCACATGCGCTGGCGCAGCAGCGGCCACGGGTTCGGCTCGCCCTCGAAGTACGGCGTGTTGCGGAAGTACCAGGCGAGGATCGGTCCGATGATAGTGCCGAGCCGCATCTTGTCGATCGAATCACGCTCGTCCACATAGTCGATGCTCACCTGCGTGGAGGCGGAGCAGCGCATCATGCACGGGCCGAACTGGCCGACGCGGCCCAGATACCGGGTCATCGCGTCATACCGGTCCTTGGGGTTGACCGGCACGTCGGCGAAGCTTGATTTCGGCTGGTAGCCGTAGTTGACGAGGCGGAAGCCCAGCTCGTCGAGCACCGGATCCACGTCGCGGCGGAACGCGCGGTAGATGGTGAGCAGCTCCTCGGGGGTCTTCAGGATGCCCAGCGAGCATTCCACCTGCCCGCCCGGCTCGAGCGAGACGGCGATGCCCTTGCGTGCGAGGCCGACGAGATGGCCGTTCTCCCAGTATTCCTTGTCGGCGTCATAGTAGGGTGCGATGCGTTTGAGCAGCGTTTCGATGCCGTTCGGCTCGTAGTAGCTGACCGCGGTGTCGTCGCCGTTGTGCACCGGCAGATGTTCGATCTCCACGCCGAAACCGCCGGTGCCGCGCTTCGAGCGTCCGTTCTCGAAGAACTTCAGCAGGCTGTCCACATGCTTCGGATTCGGCTTGGTGAGCAGGTGCGCGTAAGTGATTCTTCTTGCCATGGGGCAAGTGTACCCACAGCCGGGGAAAGCCGCGGCGGCGCGGTTATACGAAAAACCGATAACCGGCACGCCGTTTTCGTGCCGTTGCGCCGGTCACGGCGACGGCCTCGGCACAGGCCGACCATCGACGCCGGCAATTGTTATGACTGTTAACAAAACAGCGTCCGTGCGGCGCCACCGTGTTTATTTATCTGATGGGTTGAGTGGCGACGCTGACGCTCGCACCATGCGTGGTGTTGTTTGAAAACCTACGCGTGGGAGGGGACTTCAGCATGTGGCGCGTCGTGCGGCGCGTTTGC
>NZ_WBVT01000064.1 GCF_009193355.1 Bifidobacterium leontopitheci | reverse complement strand
ACACTGGCACTGCTACCCTTGACCATGGAGGCTCCTTCGCTAGAACGGATAGGTTTAAGGCACCACCCATTCTGCCTAGAAGCCTCTCGTCATATCAACCCACCCATCAAAACAACAAACACGGTCGGGCATGTCCATACGCTTGGGGAAAATTTGATATTGTTCTAAATTTAAGGGAGGGGCCATGTCGTCCAACGGTTCACCAGCGTCTACCGAAATTCCGGGAATGGAATCCACATCTGAAACCATCCGACGTATCTTCGGCAACGACAGTTCCACGCTGGGCGCCGAAATCGCGGACGAAACATCGCGCTATGAACGGCTCACCCGTCAGGAGTTCCCTCGCCCCGCACGTACCCGTCGTATCGCCGTCGCCAATCAGAAGGGCGGCGTCGGCAAGACCACGAGCACGGTGAATGTGTCTGCCGCGTTGGCGTCGCATGGTGCGAACGTGCTCGTCATCGACATGGATCCGCAGGGTAACGCCTCCACTGCACTCGGCGTTCCTCATGGCACGAAGGATCCGTCCGTGTATGACGTCCTTGAAGGTCGTCTCACCATCGAACAGGCGAAGCAGCAGTGCCCTGATATTGAACAGCTTGAGGTCGTGCCCGCATCCATCGAACTGTCCGGAGCGGAGCTGGAGGTCGCCGACCTGCCGAACCGCAACGACCTGTTGCGCGAGGCGCTTGACAGCTTCCTTGAGCAGTCCGAGAAGCACTATGATTACGTGCTCATCGACTGCCCGCCGAGCCTGGGCCTGCTGGTCATCAACTCGATGTGCGCGGTCACCGAAATGCTGATTCCGATTCAGGCCGAATACTACGCGCTTGAAGGTCTCGGCCAGCTCATCAACACCATCGGTCTGGTGCAGGATCACTACAACCCGAACCTGACCGTCTCCACCATGCTGGTCACCATGTACGATCGCCGTACGCTGCTCAGCCGCGAGGTGTTCACCGAGGTCAAGAGCCACTACCCGTCCATCGTGCTCGACACCACGATTCCCAGGACCGTTAAGATCTCCGAAGCGCCGAGCTTCGGCAAGACGGTCATCAGCTATGATCCGCGCGGCATGGGCGCGATCGCCTACGGCGAAGCAGCCTTGGAGATCGCACGTCGCTCCGCCTCAGTGCTGGCCGCCATCGATTCCAAGAGGGGAGACTAGTCATGTCCTCGAAATCACGTTTGGGCAAGGGGCTTGGCGCGCTGTTCCCCGCGCTGCCGGGCGAATCCAAGCATCACAGCCAGCCGGAACTTGACGACATCGCCGAGCCGAAGTCGAAGGCCGAGTCGAAGCCAACGCCGAAGAAGAAGCCGGCCGAGACCAGTCCGGTGACGTCTGCTGCCAAGCCGAAAGCGAAGGAGAAGTCCGACGCAAAGCCGGTGCCGGCAGCTTCATCCGAGACCGCGGCCAAGCCGGAACCGACAACATCCGAGACGAAGTCCACGGAGCAGTCCGCCGCACCGGAAGCCACGACGACCGCGGCTGTCAAGTCCGACGACGATGTGACTGCGAAGACCGGAGAAATCGCCCGTCCGGCCATTCCGTCCATGCGTGATTCGGTGCCGGATCTTTCGACGCCGACCGCAGCGTCCACGGCAGGCGCAACCGGTGGCCACAAGGAGTCTGGCTCGAAGCGTAAGCGCGTTGCGATGCCGTCCCTCGGCGACATGGCTCACCCGAGCGACATGTTCTTCGGCGGCAGCGACGCGATGGATTCTGTCAGCCAGAAGATTGAAGCCAACGGGGGAGTGGCCGTTCCAGCGAAGTCCGAATCGTCTTCCAAGGAGCGTACCGACTCCAAGCCGGCTGCCGATGGCGAGAAGAACGCCGAGAAGAAAGAGCTGGAACTCAAGCCGGTGAGCGGCGGCTATCTCATTGAGGTCGCCGTCAACGACATCGTGCCGAACGCGCAGCAGCCGCGTACGGTGTTCGATGAGGAGGAGCTGAGTGAGCTCTCCGCATCGATTAAGGAAGTCGGCGTTCTGCAGCCCATCGTCGTACGGAAGTATGCGGCGCAGTCCGTGAAACACGATGCCGAGCAGCAGATTGTTTCACGTGAAACATCGCCCAAGTACGAGCTCATCATGGGTGAGCGTCGTTGGCGCGCGTCCCAGCTGGCTGGTCTCAAGACCATTCCGGCCATCGTCAAGACGACGGCTGATGACGAGATGCTTCGCGATGCGTTGCTGGAGAACCTGCATAGGGTCGCGCTGAATCCGCTCGAAGAGGCGGCTGCGTACCAGCAGATGATCGACGAGTTCGGTCTGACGCAGGCGCAGCTGTCGAAGTCCGTCTCCAAGTCCCGTCCGCAGATCGCCAATACGCTGCGACTGCTCAACCTGCCGGCGAGTGTGCAGAAGAAGGTCGCCGCGGGCGTGCTGTCCGCCGGTCATGCACGCGCTCTGCTGGGCTTGAATGACGAATCGCAAATCGACAAGCTCGCCACGCGCATCATCGCCGAAGGACTGTCCGTGCGCAGCACTGAGGAGATCGTCGCCATGCAGAACGCGGCGAGCGATGTGCCGAAGAAGCCTCGCGCCGCGAAGAACAATCCGTGGGCCGGTTCGCCGATTGTCAACAACCTGGAGAATCACTTCGACACCAAGGTGGCCATCAAAGGCAGTCAGCAGCACGGTCGCATCGAGATCGTGTTCTCCTCGCCTGAAGATATGGAACGCATCCTCAGTATGCTCATCCCCACCGGCCAGCAGCCTCCGCAGCCCGGCGCCCAGTGGGTGTGATCCAGCATTGAGCTGACCTTCAGCATGGTCAAGGCCTTCAATGAATGCATAGTTCATTGAAGGCCTTGTTGTTGATGAGGGGAAGTCATGCCGCGGCGGTGAATCGCGGTGACGGACAAGTCGAAGCACATGAGGAACAGCACCTCCTCGAGTGCGCTATCGCCACCACCATAGACGAGGTTGCACTGGTCGTGCTTGACGTGCGGTGCGCCAACGACGTCAACAAATAAGACGAATATATGATCTCGAGTGCGTCGGCTGACATGGTTGTCATAGGAGTTCTATTGTATTCACGGCTCTTTTTCTTGACGAAAACAAATCTAACAGGAGATGTTATCCGTTCATGCTCGCATACGGCAGGTCTTTGCAATGAAGCAAAACGTGCAACCCATCACATACTGTGAAGGTTCGACGTAATAGAGGTCTTCCGATGTGATTTATCGTTGAAAAGAAAAAAGGCTGGCACACGACGTCTATACTGTAAAACAACGGGGGTAATAATGATTAAGGTTTTTCCACGAATACTGACTCGGGCACATTGTCTGTTCTTGAAAAATGGAGTCTCTGTTTTTGATTGTAAACAAGCGAAACGTGTGCATATAGAAAAACGACTCACTGAGAGAAATGAGCATGTCTGTGTCAGAGTAGCTGACGATTTACGGCATAGCTTTATCAGAGTCATGTAAAAGCGAATCGATGTGAACTATGTCAAATCGAACGTACTGGGGCTTCATTCGCAATGCAGTATCTGGGCCATTGTTAGGTGCATCGTGTATTGCACGTGCCGCAGCTGGGCTGTTGCCGTATGGAATAACGGTCTATTATATAGCAAAGAACGAATACGCTTTAGCCGGTATTGTATCTGCTGTAATGATGATTGCAAGTTCTCTTACTTCAGGGGTACGAGGTCGCATTGTAGAACAATACAGTCCACGTATCGCATTAATTGCCATGGCGGCGGTGAATGGGGTTACTGCGCTGATGACAATAGGCATAGATTCTATTCCATCGGAAAATGTGATGGTTAAGTATCCGGTGGAAATGCTATGTGCTATTGGTTCGGGTATATCGTTGCCTCCCGTCTCTGCAGTGATTCGTGATGTATGGAATACCATCACTGATGATCAAACAGAGAATATGACCTTGCATTCACTGGATTCGATACTAGAAGAGGCTGTCTTTTCTATAACACCATTCATTACATCGACTTTGTGGCTGTTTATGAGTCCTGTTGTCGGTGTTGTGGCAGGTGCCTTGCTGGGTGTATTGGGGAATGCGATTATAGTCATATGCGGTATTCAATCAACTTCAAGAGTTAGGGAATTATTTAGTCGTAGGAGTATGTTGAAGCCTGTAGTTGGTATGCAGAAACTATGGCAGAGATCATACTGGTTTAGAGGAGCTTGGGCATTACTGATTCCTCAGTATGGTGTTGGTTTTGGACTCAGCGCATTGACATTGCTTTTACCAAAAGTAACAGAATCGTTGTGGGGTAACGAAGCATTCAGCGGATACCTGCTAAGTGCAATCAGTATTTCAGGGGTGCTGGCGACTATGGTTTGGGGAAAGATGCATCTAAAAATAACTCAAGCTAAGAAATACATGTTGCTTTCTGTTGCTATCTGCATTTCGAATATGATATTTCTGTCAATACCGTTTGTCGGAAACGGGATATATGCAGGATTACTGCTCATAATGGCTGTTATATTGTATGGATCTGCTATGAGCCCAATGTTTGTCACAGCATATACTTGGATTGATTTACATGTAAATGTGAATAACCAAATAACGGCCAATACAATGCTTGGTGGTGCTTATAACTTAGGAGATGGTTGTTCCAGCATATTCACAGGTGTGATTGCCGCTTCTCCACTTTGTGTTGCTCTCCCGGTGGTCTGTGCGGTTGTTATAGCTGCTGAACTTCCGGCTGGATGTATTGGCTATGTCGACAGAGCAGAGAAAGGGAGTCAGAGTCGCTGTTATTGAATCTGCTCCAATTGAGACCGCTCCAACTCCAATAGCTGCTTCCGGTTTGGAGCTGAGAAGAAGGTTCGATTATTATCATGAAGTACATTGATATAAGAAATGCCGGTATGTTTCACGTGAAACATACCGGCATGGTCAATCGGTTTAGCAGAGCAGCCTACTGCAACGAGGCAAGGTAGGCCTGAGCGTCGAGGGCGGCGCGGCAGCCCATGCCGGCTGCGCTGATCGCCTGGCGATACACGTGGTCGACGCAGTCGCCTGCCGCGAACACACCGGGCGCGGACGTGACGGTCCCGGCGCCTTCAACGATGATGTATCCCTGCGCATCCTTCGCGACCGCGTCGCCGAGGAACGCGGTGGCAGGTTCGTGGCCGATGGCGATGAAGATGCCGTTGGCTGGCACTTCAGTCACTTCGCCGGTGACCGTGTTGCGCACTGACACAGACGTGGCCGACTGCTCTTCGGCGGCGGCCCCAGCGGCAATGTTACCGACCGACAGTCCGGCAGCCGGGGCGGACAGCGACAGCGACAACGCTGGCTTGGGGGAGTCGCCGGCCGCAGTATCGGAGGTCGTCGTCTCGGATGTCGCGCCGGAACCGTGAATCTCGGTGACGACGGAGTTCATGAGCAGGTTGATCTTCGGATTGCTTTTCGCGCGGTCGACCATGATCTGTGATGCGCGGAACGTGTCGCGGCGGTGGATCACGGTGACGGACGAGCCGAATCGCGTCAGGAACAGCGCCTCCTCGAGCGCACTGTCACCGCCGCCGACGACCACGATCGGCTGGTTGCGGAAGAAGAAACCGTCGCAGGTCGCACAGTACGAAACGCCGTGACCGGAGTACTCCTGCTCGCCGGGCACGCCGAGCTTACGGTACTGCGAGCCGGTGGTGATGATGACCGCGTTCGCGGCGATCGTCGTGCCGTCACTGCACGTGACCGTCTTGGGGGAGGAGTCGAAGTCGACGCTGGTGACATCGAGATATTCGATCTCCGCACCGAACTTCTCCGCCTGGTCACGCATCTTGTCCATCAGGTCAGGACCGAGGATGCCGTCAGGGAAGCCAGGGAAGTTCTCGACGGTGGTGGTGTTGACCAGCTGGCCACCGGGGGTCAGCTCGCCGGCAAGCACCAGTGGACGGAAGCCGGCACGCGCAAGGTAGATGGCCGCCGTGTATCCGGCGGGGCCGGAGCCGATGATGACGGCCGGGCGGACGTCGGATGAAGTGTTCTGATTCTCTGTAGTCATGCTCTTCACGATAGTGTCCCGACCTGACCGGTTACGGTCTGAGCGGAAAGCGCTCTTCGGCGTGTCGCGCACGGAGTTGTCCGGTTGAAGTAGGTGAAGGTTGCAACAGACCGCGAAGAAAGAAGAAGCCCATGAACCATCTGCCCATCATCCCCGAAGATTTCGGCGCATGGATGCTCAGCATATGCCTTGTCGTTCTGCCGGTGGCATACACGATTATGAAACCGCGACTCAATCAGAAGCATGTCAACGGCGGTCTGTCGTTCGGCGCTGGACTTGGCGGCCTGCTGATTGGATTCGGCCTCAACATGATCATCTACATAAACGCGCATTCGCTGAGCAACGGGCTCGCCTACTTCGGCCTGTTCGGCGGCGGCGTGGTGCTGATTATCATCGGCATCAATCTCATCGCTGCCATGTTCCGGGAAGTCGATGGCGCCAAAGCTGTGTACCTCGAACAGCAGGAGCGAGAACTTCGCCAGTCGGAGGTCACCCATTCGATCGGCCAGGTGGCGAGTGATTTTGACATCCCCAGGGTTCCAGACACGCAGCCGAACTATCGAGGTTACCGACTGATTATGCAGGATGCCGGCGGAGACCCGTCGCCGCTGTGGCAGCAGTATCACGACAAGAGCACCAACGCTGCGAGTCATCAGTACCGCCTGTTCGGTGACCCCGGCGTCGGTCTGAACGCGAGTGGCTTCGACAGGCAGAACGTACGCCCCGGGCAGAAAGGCGAGCAGCTGTTCGCGCGGATCATCGCCAACATGCCTGAGCTGAACGTGTTGAGTTTCTGGAGCCTGCACGGCATCGACCAATACGGATTCCTCATCGATGCGGATATCGACTGCATGCTTATCGGCATCGACCAGAAGGGCGTCACTCACCGCTGGTTCGTTGACGTGAAGAACTACAAGGGTGGGGCGGACACCATGTACATCAACGAGAACGAGCACAGCCTGATGCGCGTCAGCCGCACGCAGCATGCGTTCATTCTCGGCCCGGACGGCAAGCCGGTCATCGGTCTGTCCGACAACATGAACCGGCAGCGAGACAATTGGAATGAGAGCGAGGGCAGTACGTACGGAGAGATGAGAAGGCTGATCACAGGCGAATGCAATGTCCTGCCTGAACCTGTTGACGAGTGGGTGGTGTGCATGACCGGCGGCGAGCATGGAACACCGCTCATGGCTGATGTGTACTGGCCGGGCCATATTCGTGCCGTCAGCATGGAACAGCTGATTGCGGAGATCGCCGACCTGCATCTCGCGTATCCGGCGAACATCCCCGATGAATTCATCAATCATGCGAAAGGCATGCTAAAGAACCCGCACGGCAAGCCGCGCGAGGTCGCTCCGTGGGTGAACAAGGAGCTTGCAGCGAAGTGGAGGGACGAAGACCTCGCCGCCGCCCAAGCCGCCCAGGCAGCCCAGGATGAGCGGTGACCGCTGACATCTATCGGTCGCTGTATACCCTTCGCCCCCTCGGTAGAGGGACGAGCAATAAAGGCTGTCCCGCCGCCTCGGCCCCCTCGGCGGAGGGGGCTGTCAGCCGTAGGCTGACTGGGGGAGCGTACCCGCACATTCACTCGCTCTCCTCATAGCCTCTCAGCCAGCAAGAAAACCAATGCCCATAGAACACACTAATGTTGTCCAGTTGGGTAGAATGTGGGTTGTGCGGTGAGGTGAATGTGCATCGCGTGAATCGCACAGAAACAACAACAGTGGAGAGGGAATCATGATGAATGTTCATGACATGCCGCCGGTTCCGCTGCGGGGGGGGGATTCTGGAGATGACGATCGTGCGGTGACGCGCGGGAACCGTAGGCGGTTGATGATTACGGCTGCTGCGGTCGGCATCGCTGTTCTGATCGCCGTGGGTGGCGGGTTCGGCTACCATGCGTACGCGGAGAACACCCGGCAGGCCGAGCTGGCGCAGGCGCAAGCGGAATGCCGGACCGTGGCGAAGAAACTTGAATCCGCACGCGCCGACTATCGGAAGCAGCTGGAGTCGGAGACCGTCAGGGCCGCGTTGCAGGTGACCGGCAAGCAGGTGCCGGACGAGGACACGACGCGAAGCGGCCTCGCCAAGCTCGCCACGCTCGACACCGACAAGCCGAAGACAGACGCGAACGCATGCGACGCGACCGGTATCGAACAGGTGACCACGTTCGACGGACGGTTGAAGCAGTCGCTCGCCACTGTCACAGCCACGACCGGCAAGCTCGACAAGGCGGCCCGCAAGGTGCTTGCCGCGAAGGACGAGAAGACTCTCACGGACGCGCAAACCGGCCTGAACACGAAGATCACCGCCGCCCGCAAACTGCTGGACTCGTCCGACGGGAAGGTCGCCGACAATACGACGCGCGTCAAACTCACCCAAGCCATCCAGCAGGCCGCCAAGGTGAAGACCGGCAAGAATGCGTACGCCATGGGGGAGAGCGGCCGCCAGTTGGACGCGACGATGAAACTCGTCAACAATTCGATCAACGCCAAAACGAAAGCCGACGCGGCCGAGCGGGCGAAGCGATGGTCGAATGGTTCGGGATACTCGCATACGGGCAACGGATACTCGGGGTACGGGTATTCAGAAATGTGGCACAGCCAATCTAACAGCGGTAACGGGAACTCGCATGGAAATGTTTCCGTCAATGGTAATACATCCAATAACAGCGGAACCGGGAACCACAGCGCACAGCAGCGTCCTAGTTCCGGCAACTGCTATTTTGATGCCGAAGAAGGGGATTCAGATTTTAATGACAACCCCTTGATCTGCGACTAGAACGTTATCCGCGAACCGAATCAAAAGAACGTCTTCCGTTACTGCGCTCATCAGTCTCCCGATTGTGCATAACTATCAAAACAAAAGGTGACAACATTTGACGGCAACATAGGTTGTCAAGTAATATTGTATTGTGAGATTTGAAGATGAAGTCGATGAGCCGCTGATTCTTCCGTCAGCGTTCAAACATGGAGTGTCGGAGAACGATATCTTACATGCGTGGCGTGAAGCGAGAGGACCAGTGGACATCAACTACGACCGCGATCCTCCTACGTACATGTACGTGGGTCCCGGAGTGTCCGGTGCTGTCTGGTATGAGATAGGCACTGCTTCCAGGGCCGGCTATGACGTGGAGCTGATCGTGCATGCAATGAAGGCTCGTAAGCGGTATCTACGAAAGGAAGGACTGCAATGAGATTCGAAGATCTTCCCGAGAGCGAGCGGAAAGCACTTGCTGAGTTCGGGTACGAAATAGCAGCTGAGATGGAAGCGAAAAACGCGCCTGATCCCGGCGATCCGACACTCGATCCGCGATATGATCCGTCACGTGAACTACGACGTTTGAACTATCAGCGGCATGCACTGGATCGCGAAATAGAACGTACCGTAGACGCCAGCCGTAGTCATGGCCAGTCGTGGAACACCATCGGCCGGGCTCTGGGAGTGACCGCCGAAGCCGCGAGACGCCGTTACGGAGTGCGACGTCTCCAAAACTCCTGATTCGGCCTCATGCCGACTTCGATTACTTCACATATCAGCTTCGCATCAACTTCGTAAAGCTTCGTATCAATCTTAAGATGATACGAAGCTTTACGAAGTTCCTGCGAAGTTCGCCGCACCGACGCTCACGCAC
>NZ_WBVT01000063.1 GCF_009193355.1 Bifidobacterium leontopitheci | reverse complement strand
CCCCCGCCCCCTTCCGCGGCGCGACACGCCCGAACCCACAAAATAATCTCATCGTTAAGATTTGTGATATCGTTACTACTGCAAACATCAAATACAGGAAACCGGCTCACAGAATCTTAACGATAAGGTTCCGTGGCGGGTCGCGGGGAACGGACTGAGCCGTCCCACCCCGCACGTCGACATCACCCCCACCGGCGAGCGTCTCCACCCCGCGTGTCCGGCTTCCAAGAGAAACAGGAGAATCCGAAATGTCCGCATCGACGCAGGCCGCAGGCCGCAAGCTTTCGTGGGTGACGAAGCTCACCTACGCGCTGCTGCCGTTGTCGTTCACCATGAGCACCATGGTGATGACCTGGCAGATGATCTACTACACCCAGCCGCTCGCCATCTCCATTGGCATCGTCACCACGCTGCTCGCCGTCGGCAAGGCCATCGGCGGTTTCATCACGCCGATCTGGGGCTACATCTCCGATCGCATGTACTCCACCTCCTTCGGTCGCAAGATCGGCCGCCGCAAGGGAACGCTGCTCATCGCCGCACCGCTGAACCTCATCTTCTACGTGCTGCTGTGGGTGCCGAGCATGCCGGTGTGGTACTACCTGGTCATCAACGTCATCTACTACGGCGTCTACCCGGGCATCAACACGGTCGTCTACTCGCTGCCGTCCGAAATGACCGACGACTCCAAGGACCGCGCCCAGCTCGTCGCCGTCCAGCAGATCGGCGGCGGCGTCGGCGGCTTCGCGCTCTCCATGCTCAACGCCTACCTGTTCAAGGTCTGGGGTTCCACCGGCTGGGAGCCGTACTTCAAGATCGCCATGATCTACGCGGTCGCCGGCACCGTGCTGCTCGTCATCGGCGCGATGTGCATCAAGGAACGCCCGTACGACGAGACCACCGACATCTCCTCCGCCGACAAGGGCGACGCCGAGAAGGTCGGCTTCTTCGGCCGCCTCGTCTCCGTCTTCTGGAACTTCCTCTCCGTGCTGCGCATCAAGACCTTCCGCAACTACCTGGGCATCTTCCTCTCCCAGATGACCTTCCGCACGGTCCGCGGCCAGATCAACGCCTACTTCATCATGTTCGTGCTGCTGCTCACCCCGGCCGAGGTCTCCCTCTCCACCGGCTTCAGCTTCCTGTTCGGCATGGTCTGCGTGGTCATCTGGGCCGCCATCATCACCAAGCTCGGCGGCATGCGCGCCTACCGAATCGGCTCCTGGTTCACCATCGCGCTGTTCGTGGGCATCTACATCCTCGCGCTGACCGTCTCCAGCCTGCCGAAGGCGACAGTCACTCTGGTCTTCACCATCCTGATCACCCTGTTCACGCTCGGCAACTCCGGCATCGTGAACGCGCAGACCTACGTGCAGTCCTTCGTGCCGGACGTCGACGAGCTCGTCACCGGCAAGCGCCGTGAAGGCCAGTACGCCGGCATCCAGTCCACGCTCGAGGTCATCGTCAACACGGTCGTCACCATCCTGGTCGGCGTGATCCTGCAGGCCGTCGGCTTCAAGTCCGGCGCCGACGTCACCACCCAGTCCCCGACCGTCGTCACGGTGCTCCTCTACATGTACTGCGGCACCGTGGTCGTGCTCGCCCTCGTCGGCATCCTGCTCACCTACCGCATGCACCTCAACGAGCACACGCACGACGTCCTCGTCGCCGAGTCCGCCCGCCTGCGCAACGGCGGCTCGATGGCCGACGTCACCGAGGAGACCCGCAAGGTCGTCGAGGATCTTGCCGGCATGCCGTACGAGAAGTGCTGGGGCCACAACAACGTGATCAACGCCACGCACAAGGGCTGATCGGCGCAGACGTTCGGCGGATGCGGCGGGTCCCAACCTCCCCCGCCCGTCGCCGGGACAACAGATAACAGAATAACCCAAGAAACCCCACGGAATTCCTTCTTCCGTGGGGTTTCTTCTGTTTTCGGGGCGGCCAGGGCGGTGCTTGCCGCGCTCTTTTGAGCCCGTGCCGGAGATGTGGGTGTTTTGTTTGGCGATCACGCCCGTGCTGGAATTGCAAAAACGTTGGAATCAAGCCGTTTTGTGTTTTTGGCTTGGCGATTTTCCCACAACGAAACACCCACATCTCCCGTTTCCCCGGCAAACGTCGCCGGAATCGCGCCGGGAACGTCGCCGGAGTCGCCGCGGAACCTCCCGGACGGCCGCGAAACGCTCAATCGATTGTCTGTTACATGCGCTTCGTTACGATGAGATATGAATCTCATCGATAAAGCACGCCTGCGCGTGGGCTCCCCAGCGACAATGAACCGTCGCGGCCCATGAGCGGCGGCCGGGAAGGAACAGCATGGTAACGCTCAAGGACGTCGGAGAACTGGCCGGGGTGACGGCCACCACCGCATCCGCCGCGCTCAGGGGAAAGTCGTACGTCAAGCCGGAGACCGCGCAGAAAGTGCGTGACGCGGCGAAGAAACTCGGCTATAAGCTCAACCTCTCGGGCCGCACGCTGCGATCCGGCCGCAGCGGCACCATCACGTTCCTCACGTCCGGCATCGAAGGCGACTACTTCTCGCATCTCGCCATGGCGATGGCCGACGAGATCAATCAGCGCGGCCTGCACATGCTCATCGAGCTGTCGCGCTACCTCAAGCTCGACTCCAACGGCAACGGCGACCTGTCGTACACGTTCGCCGACGGCATCATCGCCATCAACGCGCCGCGCGCGGTCGGCATCCTCAAACAGCATCCGTCGGTCATGCTGGAGAACTACGACACCAGCATCCGCATCGACACGGTGAACGCGCCCAGCGCCGAAGGCTCGCGGGCGGCCATCGAGCATCTTGTGGAATGCGGCTGCACGCGCATCGTCATCGTCGGCGACAACCGCGACCCCGAGAACCCGAACATCATCCCCGGCTCGCGTGATATCCGCATGCATGCGGCCAAGGCGGCCATCCTCGCCGCCGGACTCGAATTCGACGACGGGCGCGACTTCATCCGCTCCGCATGGTCGATCGAAGGCGGTATCGAGGCGGGGCACGCACTCGCGGCGTCCCTGAAGAGCAGCGGCTATGACGGCATCTACTGCCTCAACGACGGAATCGCGGTCGGCGTGCTACGCGGCCTTGCCGACCGCGGCGTCCATGTGCCCGACGACGTGATGGTCATCGGCTTCGACGGCATCCAGCAGGGCGAGTACAGCGTGCCGACGCTCACCACCGTCGCCACCGACTTCCGCGGCATGGCCAACACGGCGATGTCGCTGCTCATGCGGCGCATCGAAAGCGCGGACGGCGACGAGGGGTTCTACCCGCAGACCGTCAGTGTCGGCTACAAGCTCATCCAACGCGAATCCACCCGCCGCATGAGTACGCTTCGTTGAGGAAAATATAACGAACCGTACTCGAACGCGGTCTCCGAGTACGGTCGGTCAGGAAAAAACAACGAACCGTACTCTAACGTGCGCTCCGAGTACGGTCCGTTGATAATTCTTGACCGACCGTACTCGTACGACTGTTTGGAGTACGTTTCGTTGAAGATTGCTGACGGACCGTACTCGGATGGATGTCTACGAGTACGGTCGGTCGCGCAGATACGCAGAGGGGGCCTCCGCCATGATGACGGAGGCCCCCTCTAAGGACCTTGCTGCGGATTAGCGTTGCGTGCGATCCCACCCTCGGCCCCCTCGGTGGAGGGTCTGTCGCGCAGAAGGTGCGCACGCTGATCATCCGCGACCTCGGCCCCCTCGGTGGAGGGGGCTGTCAGCAAAGCTGACTGGGGGAGCGCCTCCCGCGCCCGCGCAGTCCCGCGCGCACCCGCGCAAGCCGAACGCTATCAGCCCGTGTTCTGCAGGCCGGCGGCGACACCTGAAACGGTGCACAGGATCAGGTAGATGAATCCTGCCTGCTGGCTCTGCGAGAGCTCTTCCTTGTCCACCTTCTTACGCAGCGAACGCAACGCCAGCACCTGGGTGACGGACAGCGCGTCCACGTACGGGGAGCGGATGCGGATGGCCTGGCCGAGCACGTGACGATGCTGCAGCGGCCACTGGTCGCCGACGATCTTGAGCACCCACTTGGTGGTGAGCTCCATCTCGTCGAGCACCTTCTTGGCCAGCTCGTCGTCGTCGCCCAGCGCGAGGTACATCTTGGCGATGCGCTCGTCGGTCTTGGTCAGCGACATTTCGATGTTGTCGATGAACGTGGAGAACAGCGGCCACTCCTCGTACGCCTCACGCAGCGTCTCGAGGTCGCCGAACTTCTCGCACGCCGAGCCGAGGCCGTACCATGCGGCCAGGTTGATGCGCGCCTGCGCCCACGAGAACACCCACGGGATCGTGCGCAGGTCGTCGAGCGACTTCGCGCCCAGGCCGCGCTTGGCCGGGCGGGAGCCGATCGGCAGCAGACCGATCTCGGTCAGCGGCGTGACGATCGAGAACCACGGCGCGAAGTCCGGGCTGTTGAGCAGGTCGAGGAAGCGCGCGTGCGAGGCGTCGTCGAGCACCTTGGTCATGTCCGCGTACTTCTCGGTCATCTCCGTGTTGCGCTTTTCGACGCTCGGGGCGGACTGGAGCAGCGTGGCGGCCGTGACCGATTCGAGGTGGCGAATCGCCAGCACCGGGTTGCCGTAGCGGGCGAAGATGACCTCGCCCTGCTCGGTGAGCTTGAACCGGCAGTTCACGGAGCCCTTCGGCTGGGCGAGCACCGCACGGTTGGCCGGACCGCCGCCACGACCGACGGCGCCGCCGCGGCCATGGAACAGGGTCAGGTCGATGTCGTGCGATTCGGCCCACTTGACGATGCGGCCTTCCGCCGCGTGCAACGCGAGCGTCGCGGTGGTCGGGCCGGCGTCCTTGGACGAATCCGAGTAGCCGAGCATGACCTCCATCTTGTTGCCGGTCGCCTTGAGACGCGCCTGCACTTCGGGGATCTTGATGATCTCCTCGAGCACGTTCACCGAATGCTGCAGATCCTCAAGCTGCTCGAACAGCGGGATCACGTCGATGGTGGGCACGTCCTCCGGGTGGGCGAACGCGAGGCGGTTCAGCTCGTACACGTCGCGCACGTTCTGCGCGCTCTTGGTGAACGAGATGATGTAGCGGCGCGCGGCCTTGATGCCGTTGCGCTTCTGGATGGAGCCGAGCGCGCGGAACGTGTCGAGCACCTCGTGCGTCATCGGCTTGAGCTCGCCGCGTTCGCCGTGCAGGCCGTGCTCGCGGATGTCCTCGAGGGCGCGGGCGTGCACCACGGAATGCTGGCGGAACTCCATTTCGACCATGTGGAAGCCGAAGGTCTGCGCCTGCCAGATGAGGTCCTGCAGCGGGCCGTATGCGGAACGCTTGGCGCCCGCCTCGGCCAGCGACCGCTGGACCACCTGCAGGTCGTGGATGAAGTCGTCGCAGCTGTGGTACATGAGGTCGGCGTCGCGCTCGATTGTGTAGTGCAGACGGTCGGCCATCACGAGCATGACAGCGCGGTGCAGCTCCTTGGTGGAGATCAGCGCGGCCTTGTCGGTGAGCCGCTCGCTCATCTCCTTCTGGTGGTTCCACAGCGACTTGAGCTCGAGGCTGGCGGGCGTGGTCTCCGATTCCATCGTCAGGTTGCGGCCGACGGTGCGGGTGGCGTTCTCCAGCGCGGCGATCACGTGGTCGCTGAACTTGCGGGCCACCTGACGGCTCACCTTGGCGGTGACGTTCGGGTTGCCGTCGCGGTCGGAGCCGATCCAGCTGCCCGGGTGGAAGAACGCGGGGCACTGCGGCGGTTCGAGGCCGGCGCGGTCGCCCAGCAGCCAGTCGTCGAAGCGGCGGTACACCTTCGGGATCGTGGTGAACAGCGTGTTGTCGAAGATGTCGAGGATGGTGTCGGCCTCCTCCACCGGGGTCGGCTTCTTCAGCGCGATCGGGGAGGTGCGGAACAGTGCGTCGATCTCGTTGTAGAGGCGGCGCACGTTCTCCTTCTTGTCGGAGCCGCCGAGACGCTTGTTCTCTTCGAGCAGTTCGGCGATGCGGCGGATCTTGCCTTCCACGGCCTTGCGTCGGGCTTCGGTCGGGTGGGCGGTGAAGACCGGGTGGAATTCGAGCTTTTCGAGCAGCGCCTTGGCCTTGGCCGGTCCCAGCTCGTTGAGCAGCTGGTGGTAGGCGGTGGTCAGTTCGTTCACCGGATCCACGGCCGCGTCGTCGCTCACCTGGTTTTCGCGCTGGTGCAGCACGGAGACGCGGTAGTTCTCCTCGCTCAGGTTGGCGAGGTGGAAGTAGGTGGTGAACGCGCGGGCGAGCAGCTGCGCGTCATGCAGGTTCATCGCGTCGATGGTCTCGACGGCCTTGGCCAGTCCGTCCTCGCCCGGGTTCGGGTCGGTGAGCGCGCCGGCGAAGTGCTCGGCGCTCGCCTCGACCGCGTAGTTGCGCACGGTGTCGAAGGTGGAGAGCAGCTTGGGATCGTATTCGCCCAGCACGTCGCGAAGAATATCCAGGCACAGGTCCATGTCGTTCTTCAGCGATGCGGGCAGTTCACGCTCTTCCGGGCCTTTGGTTCCGGTGCCGGTCGACACGATGGTCGCGTCGGCTGGCGTGATCTGCTGATCGGTATCGGTCATTCATAACCTCCTTTGTCTCCGGGTTCCGGTTGCTCGGTCTGATGGTCCTCTGCGGCTCCTCCGCAGTTGTTTTGGCCATCCGTTGCGAGCCCACAGCCGGTCGCCGAAAGTGGTGTGAGCTTATTGTATTGCCGATAAATCGCAACTTGTATTACGGATTTCGTTTTTCCGCCGTTTCGTGGGAGCGTAACGGGAGTCTTCACAGAATTTTCACCGGAACGTGACGTAGTCCGTGTGCGTTTCGCCTGCGTTCCGCGCGTGCGGCCGGGTGCGCACGTGCAGTTTCGTTCACGCGGTGAGTAATAATGACGTCTGGTTGGACGGCTCGACGTGCGGAATCGGACACCGGCGTACGGACGAGACGGATATCACGACATCCCAACGACAGATAGAAGAAGCAACGTGCGCAACAACAGCAAGCCTGCGGGCGACGCCGTGGAGGACGCGGCGACGGCGGTCAGCCACTACCACACCCATTCGATTCCCCTTGACATGGAGGACATCCGCCGCGACTGGGACAAGCCGGTCACCGAGGCGGGGCTCGCCGCCAAGACCAGCATCGTCGTCAGGGTCGGCGCGCTCGACCTCGGCGCCGGCACCGGCAGCTTCCGCGTGCGCGAGATGATGCATCGCATCGCGTACCCGCTCGGCGTGCACGTGCGCGCCGACGTGAACCTCACCGACATCGAGGCCACGTGCACGGACGGCAAGGAGCGCATGACCGAGGTCATCGACCTGCCGACCACCGGCGTGAACACCGAACGCATCTGGCTGCTGGAGCACTACGCCGACTGGTTCAGCGTGAACCTCGGCCTCGATTCCATGTACCACAGCACCGGCGACGTGTCGGACGGGCTCGTGCGCAACCTCGACAAGAGCGACGTCTCGCAGGTCTCCGCCGAACTCGCCAAGCAGATCCGCGAGGAACGCAAGGCGGCCGAGGCGCGTGAGCAATCCGGCGAGGCGTCGGACGATCCGGTGCTCGACGCGATGGAGGCCGCCGAAGTGACCGTGCCCGTGTCGATGGTCAGGGCCGCGGCCGCCGACATCGCTGCCGAGGGCGCCACCGACGACGAGCTGCGTTCCGAATCCGAGGAGGCGCTCGAAGAGGACCAGATCACCCGCCGTCGCCTCCACGACCGCCTCCTCGCCATGCAGGGCGCAGACGGAGGTGCGGCTGCGGAAGTTGCTGCGTCTGGTGGCGCTGCGTCTGCGGACGCTGCCGCGGACAGTGCGCACGGTGCCGCGGCCGGCAGCGGCGTCGCACACGTCGTTGCGGATGCTGCGGCAGTCGTGCACGGTGCCGCGGCCGCCGGCCATGCCAGCGAGGCCGCCAGCGGCCCGACCGTCGCCGCCGATGCGGCTGCGGACGCTGCCGCCGCCGAAACTCCCTCCCGCTGGCGGGAGGTGGCGCGCAGCGCCGGAGGGTGGTCAGCCGACGCCCAGTCGGCCTCGCAGCAGGCCACCCAGTTCGCCACCGTCACAGCGGACTCCGCCCAGCTGTCCGCCGCCGCCCAGCCGTCCCCGCAGTCCGCAGCACAATCCTCCTCCGCTGCAAAATCCTCCGCCCAGCCGTCATCCGCGAAATCGCGCCGCACGCGCACCCACCGTCCGCCCACCGGCGAATACGCCGAACACTTCGACCACGTCGGCCGCAGCGACGGCGAACGGCGGCCGCCGATCACCGTGCGGCAGGCGCACGAACGGCTCGACCTCATCGAACGCCGCAAGCCGCTCTACTCCGCCGAATTCGCCGGCTTCGCCTCAGCCGTCGCGTGCGCGTCCTTCGTGTTCCTGCTCGGCGGCGGCCCGTACGATATGGTCGGCGCGTTCGTCGGCGCCGGACTCGGCCACTGGCTGCGCCGACGCCTGTTCAAACACCATCTCAACCAGTTCTTCGTGACGTTCGTGTGCGTGGCGCTCGCCGCGTTCGCCTGCACGGGGATGCTGCGCCTCATCGGCCTGTTCGACCCGATCGCGCTCACGCACGACACCGCGTACATCGGTGCGATGCTGTTCGTCATCCCCGGATTCCCGCTCATCACCGGCGGGCTCGACATGGCGAAGATCGACTTCCCGTCGGGCATCCAACGCGTCACCTACGTGTTGTGCATCATCCTCATGGCGACGCTCGCCGGATGGATGGCGGCCGTGGTCGTGCACCTCAACCCGACCGGATTCGAGCCGCTCGGGCTGAACCCGTGGGCGAACACGGGACTGCGCGCGCTCACCGCGTTCCTTGGCGTGTGGGGATTCTCCGTGATGTTCAACTCGCCGCAGCGCATGTGCCTGGTGGCGGCGGTGATCGGCATGATCACCGACACGCTGCGTCTGACCATCGTCGACTGGGGTGTGCCGGCCGAGGCGGGCGCGTTCATCGGCGCGCTGCTGGCCGGTCTGCTGGCGGCCGCGTGGCGGACCGCGGTGCGCGCGGGCGTGCTGCCGCCGCATCTTGGATATCCGCGTATCTGCCTGACCGTGCCGTCGATCGTCATCATGGTTCCCGGCATGTATATGTACCGGGCGATGTTCTACCTGGGGTCGTTCGATACGCTGCACGCGCTCGACTGGGCGTTCCGCGCGTTCATGGTGATCATCTGCCTGCCGATCGGCCTGGCGATGGCTCGCGTGATCACCGACAAATCCTGGCGCTACGACGTGTGAGGGTGCGGGCTGGCCCCCTCGGTGGAGGGCCGTGTCGCGGGGTGGGCAGCGGGACCGTCGCCACGCGGATCATCCCTCCCGCCCCCTCGGTGGAGGGGGCTCCCGCGTAGCGGGTGGGGGAGCGTTACCCGCTGTGCGGTTCGTCGTTGAGATCGTCCGTAGCGTCTGGCTACCCCTCAGTCAGCTTCGCTGCCAGCTCCCCTCACAAGGGGAGCCGAGAAGCGGCCAGCGGGACCGTCGCCGCGCGATTCATCCCGTCCCTCGGCCCCCTCGGTGGAGGGGGCTCCCGCGTAGCGGGTGGGGGAGCGTCACCCGCTACGCGGTCCGGCGTTGAGATCGTCCGTAGCGTCTGGCTACCCCTCAGTCAGCTTCGCTGCCAGCTCCCCTCACAAGGGGAGCCGAGAAGCGGCCAGCGGGACCGTCGCCGAGCGATTCATCCCGTCCCTCGGCCCCCTCGGTGTGAACTGCACCCCGATTGTTGGACTGCGATAATGCAGATTCGATGATTGGAGGTGCGGTTTCTCATGTGTGGGGATCGCAGGCGTCATTACGACGACGGTTTCATGAGGAA
>NZ_WBVT01000062.1 GCF_009193355.1 Bifidobacterium leontopitheci | reverse complement strand
TCAGGTCCGCGACCTTCCTCATGAAACCGTCGTCGTAATGACGCCTGCGATCCCCACACATGAGAAACCGCACCTCCAATCATCGAATCTGCATTATCGCAGTCCAACAATCGGGGTGCAGTTCAGGTGGAGGGGGCTGTCAGCGTAGCTGACTGGGGGAGCGTTACGGCCGAAGGCCGGTCATGCCGTCTAGACCATCTTCGTAAGGCGGCGTTTTCCAGTTGGTTTCGTAGACTCGTGCATATTGGTCGGTGCCGCGGCAGCAGCCATCGCCGCGACCATGTCCATGACGACGTTTCCATTACGACGTTCGTCGGTGTTCTCGGAGGGCTTGATTCATGATGCTGGCATTGAAACGACGGGCAGGCGCCGTCATCGCCCGTCTGCTGGGTCTTGTCGGCGTAATCGCATTGCTGTTCCCGCTCGCCGCATGCACGCAGGACACCCGCACCCAGATCACCGTATGGTCATGGGAGCCGAGCATGAAGGCGTTGATCGCCGCGTTCGAGAAGGAGAACCCGGACGTCCGCGTCAAGCTCAACGACATGAGCGGTTACGAGCATCTCAACAGCGCGATCCAAGACGGATACGGCACGCCCGATGTCGCCCAGCTCGAATATTTCGCGCTGCCGCAGTACGCGGTCAGCGGCCAGCTCATGGACCTCACCGGCAAGGCCGCCGGCTACGACGGGTTCTTCACCCCCGGCACGTGGGCGTCGGTCAAGCTCGCCGGCCGCGTGTACGGCCTGCCGATGGACTCCGGACCGATGGCGTTCTTCTACAATGACGATGCGTTCCGCCAGGCCGGCGTCGACGCCTCGAAGATTCGCACGTGGGAGGACTATTACGAGGCCGCGAAGAAGCTGAAGAAGATCGGCATCTACATTGCTGCCGACGCCGGCGACGCCAGCTTCTACAACGCGATGATCTGGCTGGCCGGCGGGCGGCCGTTCCGTACGTCGGCGGACGGCAAGACGGTCAAGGTGAACCTCATGACCGATGAGGGCACGAAGACGTTCACAGCCTTCTGGCAGCGCATGATCTCCGAAGGCCTCGTGAACACGCATCTGCGGACCTGGTCGGACGGGTGGAAGCAGGCGATGGGTGACGGCACGGTCGCCTCGATGTTCGCCGGAGCGTGGATGCCGTCGCTGCTGCTCGCCGACGTGCCTGGTACGGCCGGCCTGTGGCGCGTCGCACGCATGCCCACCAAGACCGGCGCGGTGACGAACGCCGAGAACGGCGGTTCGGCACTCGCCGTGCTCAACACGACGCGCAAGCCGGAGGCCGCGTACCGGTTCGTGGAATTCGTGTGTCACAACAGGGAGGGCATCCGCATCCGCGTCGACGCCGGCGCGTTCCCCGCTGACGGCAGCACGCTCGGCAGCGCGGAATTCCTCGACAAGACCACCATCACCGCCGACAATGGCACGGCGGTCAGCTACTTCGGCGGCCAGAAGTTCAACACGGTGCTCGCTGAGGCGGCGGAATCGGTGTCCGTCGGCTACCAGTATCTGCCGTTCGAGGTCTACGCCCGCAACGACTTCCGCTCGGCGACGTCGGGCGCCTACGCCTGGGCGTCGAAGAAGCAGGCGTACGAGCAGCGCAAGGCGATGCGCGAGGCCGGCGTTACCAACGACGACGGCACCCCCATCGACCTGCCCGAAGAGCCCGGCATGCGCGTCACCCTCACCAGCGGCCTGGCCACCTGGCAGAAGGACCTCAAAGAATACGGCACCAACCAAGGCTTCACCATCGACTGACCCCGCTCGTCCCCGCTGAAGAAACTGCCGGCGGAGCGTCACTCATGACTGTCACGCTTGGCGAATCCGACTCTTGGCCCCCTCGGTGGAGGGCCGAGCCGTGAAGCAGACAGCGGAGCTGTTTGTAGGTGAGGAGCGAGCGACAGCGATCCAGTATTGAGCCGGCCGAAGGCAATCCTGAATTGCAGGACGCTGGCACGGCCGTAAGTGGCCTGACCCGTTTCTTGGCCCCCTCGGTGGAGGGGGCTGTCAGCCGTAGGCTGACTGGGGGAGCGTCCCGCGGCCGCAGGCCGCCGAAAACACGGCATCGTGCGAAGCGCGATTCCGCCATCATCACCGGTTGCGGTCGTAGATCAGTGACATGCCTTTGAAGATCAGGTCCGGGTCGTACACGTCGATCAGATCGGTGTCGCCCTCGAACACGCGGCCCAATCCACCGGTCGCCACCACTTTGAACGGCTCGTGCAGCTCGTCGTGGAACTGGCGGATCGTGCGCTCGATACCGCCGAGAAAGTTGTAATACAGTCCCGCCTGCATGGCGGTCTTCGTGCCGGTCGCCAGAATCGATTTCGGCTTGGTGATCTCCACTTCCGGCAGCTGTGCGGTCTCACCCCATAGGGCGGCCGCCGCGGTGCGGATGCCGGTGGTGATCAGGCCGCAGGTGATCGTGCCTTTCGCGTCAACGTAGTTGAACGTGGTCGCCGTGCCGAAGTCGGCCACCAGGACCGGGCCGCCGTACGTGTAGTATGCGCCCACGCAGTCGGCGAGGCAGTCGGAGCCGAGCGATTTCGGATCGTCGATGCGGATGTTGATGCCGGTGCGGATGCCCGGCCCCACGACCATTGGGTTGAGTCCGAGGAACTTGATGATGCTCGATCGGAACGAATGCATGACCTTCGGCACCACGGAGGCGATGATCACGTCCTCGACATCGTCCGGACGGAACCCGCTCAGCGACAGGAACTGCGTGATCATCAGACCGTATTCGTCCGACGTGTGGTTCGATTTCGTCGTAATGCGATACGTGCCGACGATGCGCTCGCCGTCCAGGAATCCGATGACGATATTGGTGTTGCCGATGTCGACCGCGACCAGCATGATGACCTCCCTACCGCAGGATGGAGCGGGCCGCCGGACCGACGCCGAATGCGCTGGCGGGCTTGCAGCCCCGTCCTGATGTCTGTTCCGTCCCATCATAGCCGCGTGCCGACGCTCCCGTACGCACCGACGGTACAATGTCGTATGGCGGTCGACCCTCGGGCGGCCAGCCGAAACGACAATACAACGCAATACAGCATTATCAAAGAGGAAGCATGGTTCACAACAATGGTGCGCACGGCACGGCCGGCGCAACCGATGACCAGACGAATACGACGTCACAGGACACGACGTCACCGAACTCGCGACCGGATACCGCCAGCACCGACAGCTCGCTGGAAGGCCGCGCGAAGACCCGCCGCACGTCCGGCGCACGATGGATATGGGCGGCCGTCGCCGTCATCGTCATCGCGGCGGTCGTGCTCGGCCTGTCGATCTTCTCCGGCCGCGGCGGCGACCAGACCACGCAGGGCAACGCCTCGCAATCCGCAGGCGCCGCAGACACCGTGACCGTCGGGCTCAAACTCGCCCCCACCAACCTTGACATCCGCAACACCGCAGGCTCGGCGATCGACCAGATCCTCATCGGCAATGTGTACGAGGGGCTCGTCGCCCGCGACGAGAACAACAACGTCGTCCCCTCGCTCGCCAAAAGCTGGGACGTGAGCGCGGACGGCCTGACCTACACGTTCCATCTCAACGACGGCATGACCTTCTCGAACGGCGACACGCTCGACGCCCACGACGTGGTCTGGTCCATCAACCAGCTCATCAAGAACCAGTACCACGACGCCGAATCGGTCAGCATGATCTCGAGCGTGGCCGCGGACGGCGACGACACCGTCACCATCACCCTGAAGACCGCGAACTCGAACCTGCTGTGGGTGCTGACCGGCCGCCCCGGCCTCGTCTTCGACGAGGACGCCACGTACGACGCGAAGACGCAGGCGGTCGGCTCCGGCCCGTTCACCGTCGCCAAGTTCGTCGCCAACGATTCGATCACGCTCAAAGCCAACCCGAAGTACTGGGGGACGCACAAGGCGAAGACCCCGACCGTGGTCGTGCGGTACATCGCCGACGACAACGCCGCCGTCAACGCGCTCAAATCCGACGACGTGCAAGTGCTCGCCCCGATCAGCGAGAACCTCGCCAAGCCGTTCGCCGATGACGACCATTACGTCGTCAAGGCCGGCGACGACACCGACAAGTACGTGCTCGCCTTCAACGGCGCCTGCGAGAAGACCGCCGACAAGCGCGTGCGTCAGGCGATCCGCTACGCCATCGACCACGAGCAGATCATCGCCTCGCGCGGTGGCGCCGACAAGGCTCTCGGCGGCCCGATCCCGTCCCTCGACCCCGGCTACGAGGACCTCACCTCGCTTTACCCGCACGATGTCGCCAAAGCGAAGTCGCTGATGGCCGAGGCCGGCTACTCCGAGTCGAAACCGCTCACCCTCACCCTCACCTACGCGAACACGTACGGCACCGAGCTCGGTGACCAGCTGCGTAGCCAGCTCAAGCCCATCGGCATCGATCTCAAGGTCAACGTGGTCGAATTCTCCACCTGGCTGCAGGACGTGTACACCAACAAGCAGTATGACATCTCGCTCGTGGACCACAACGAAAGCCACGACTTCTACCAGTGGGCCGACCCGACCTACTACTACGGCTACGACAACAAGGACGTGCAGGACCTGTACGCCAAGGCCATCGCCGCCACCAGCGACAAGGAACGCGACGAGCTGCTCGCCAGGGCTGCGAGAACCGTCTCCGAGGACGCTCCCGCCGATTGGCTGTTCAACTACCGGGTCACCACCGCGTGGGCCAAGGGCGTGACCGGATTCCCGGTCAACCTCAACCAGACGCTGCTGCCGCTGTACGACCTTGCGTACCGGCCGTGACGCGCGGCCGGATGCCCGTACCATGATCGACTGAAGCCTAGCGAGGAGCCTATGCGTTTCGTCATCCGCCGTCTGCTGCTGTTCATGGCGGCACTGTTCGGCATATCCGTGTGCCTGTTCGTCGCGTTGCGCATCCTGCCCGGCGACGTCGCCTCGGTGATGGCCGGACTCAACTCGCCACCCGAACGCGTCGCCGCGCTACGCGAGCAGCTGGGTCTCAACCGGCCGCTGGTCGCGCAGTACTGCGACTGGATCGCCGCGCTGTGCCGCGGTGACTTCGGCACGTCGATCCTGACCGGGCGTTCGGTCGGTTCGCTGGTGGCGGCGCGGGCGTCCGTCACGTTTCCGCTGATCGTCATGGGACTCATCGTCGCCATGGCGGTCGGCATTCCGCTCGGCTGCGCGGCGGTGCTGTGCCGCAGCCGGGCGTTGCGTTCCGCGTTCCACATCATGTCGATCATCGGCGGTTCGGTGCCGGCGCTGTGGGGCGGTCTGCTGCTGATCCTGCTGTTCTCGCGTGGCAGCGGACTGATCGGCGTCTTCCCATCGCAAGGCTTCGCGCCGGACGGGTGGGCAGATTCGGGGCGAGCGTTGGCTTCGCTCGTGCTGCCGGCGCTCGCCGTGGGGCTTATCGTCGCCGCGGGGCTTATGCGGTACACGCGGGCGGCGTTGGGCGACCTGGCGTCGAGCGGCTATGTGGCGATGGCCATGGCGTGCGGGATGACGCGCACCGAGGCTGTGCTGCGCGTGGGGCTTCGGCTCGCCGTGCCGCAGCTGGTGTCGGTGGTGGGGCTCACGTTCGCTGAGATGATCACCGGCGTCATGGTGATCGAGAACCTGTTTGCGCTGCCGGGCATCGGCAACGGCCTGGTCATCGACGTGGGCAACCGCGACCTGATCGCCGTGCAGAGCGAACTGCTGATGCTGGCCGCGTTCTTCCTCGCGGTCGGGTTTCTGGTTGATGTGCTGCACCGGCTGCTCGACCCACGATTGCAGACTTCCGGCGATTCCGCCGCACAAGGGGGGTGACTCATGGCCAACGATGACATCGTGAACGGCGGCATCGCGGATGACGACCGGACATCCCGCCCCCGCACGCAAGGACTCCCGTCGGATGGTGATTCCGCCGCCTCCCGCCCCCGCTGGCGGGGGCTCTCGCGCAGCGGGTGGGGGTGGTCCCATGCCGCACAGTCCGAGCCCGCTTCGGACAACGCCCCCATCCCCAGCGGCCATCCCCGCTCCCTTCGCCCTCTGCGCCGCATCGCGATCATCCTGCGTAGCATGTGGCGGCACGGCGAAGGCAGGTTCGCGCTGATTGTCCTTGCCTGCTGGCTGATTGTGGCGCTCGTATCGCTGGTCTGGACGCCGTACCCGCTGCTCGTCACCGACGGATATCACGTCTGGAACGGTCCGTCCGCGCAGCATTGGCTGGGGACCGACGGCACCGGCGCGGACGTGCTCAGCTGGCTGATGGCCGGCTCGCGCACGAACCTGCTGATCGTCATCGCCGTCGTGGCGGTGACAGCCGCGTTCGGTCTGCTGCTCGTCGCCGCGATGGTGTCGCGCAGGAGCGCGCTTGCCAGCGTGTCCGTCGTGGCCGTGGACGCGCTGATCTCCGTGCCGACCGTGCTTATCGCGCTGATTCTCGCCGTGCCGTTGGGCGCGTCGATCATGGTGGTCGTGCTCGCCTGCGGGTTCGGTTACGGTCTCAACCTCGCCCGTGTCGCACGCCCGCAGGCGATGCTCGCCGCCAGATCCGCCTATGTGGAGTCCGCGCGTGCGAACGGGGCTGGCGGCTGGCGTGTGCTCGTCGGCCACATCGTGCCGAACATCATGCCGGTCCTGCTCGTGCAGCTGTCTTTGTCCGCAGGAACGGCGGTGCTGGCCGAAAGCGGCCTGACCTACCTGGGCATCGGCGTGCCGTCCGGTGTGCCCAGCTGGGGGCATTCGTTGGCCACGTCGGTGAAGTTCATCAACGTGTTCCCGCTCACCGTGCTGTGGCCGGGCCTTCTGGTGACCGTGGTCGTGGTCGCGCTGAACATCTTCGGCGACGTGCTGCGTGACGCCGCCGACCCGTTGACGAATCCGGAACTGCGAGGTGACCATGGGCGTTGACATGCAAGGATTGTCCGTGTCAATCGGCGGCACGGCGATCGTCCACGATGTGGATCTGCATATTGATGATGGTGAACGTGTCGGCCTGGTCGGCGCGTCCGGATCCGGCAAGTCGATGATCGCCAAGGCGGCGCTCGGTCTGCTGCCGCTTGACGCCCGTGCGCAAGGGGCGGTTCGTCTGGGTGATACTCAGGTCATCGGCGCCGACGAGCGCACGCTTGCCGACCTGCGCGGCCGGTATGTGGGCGCGGTGTTCCAGAACCCGGGGTCGTCGCTCAATCCGGTGTTGCGCGTCATCGACCAGATCGAGCTGCCGTTGCGTCTGCACTATGATCTGTCGGCCGGCGAACGTCGCGAGCGTGCGATGGCGATGCTGCACAAGGTGGGATTGGATGATGCGCTCGCCCGCGCGTGGCCGCATCAGCTGTCCGGCGGGCAGCAGCAGCGAGTCGGCATCGCGACCGCGCTGGTCACGTCGCCGCGTTGCATCATCGCCGACGAGCCGACCACAGCGCTCGACTCCATCACGCAGCGGCAGATCGTCGACCTGCTGGTCTCGCTGGTCGACGACGCGGGCGCTGCCATGCTGTTCATCACCCACGACTTCGCCGTGCTGTCGCGCGCCACCACCCGCTGCTATGTGTTGGACTGCGGTACGATGGTCGATTCCGGTCGCACCGCCGATCTGCTGCGGCATCCGGGTACGCCGCAGACCGCCGCCCTGGTCGAGGCGGCACGGGAGCTGACGTTGCGTAAGGAGGAGCGATGACCGCGTCTTCGATGATGGGGAAGCAGGCTTCAGCCGAGGCCTCGCCCGACCGGCCGATTGTGCTGGAAGGCCGCGGCATCACCAAGTCGTTCGGCCGTGGGCACGCCGCACGTCAGGTGCTGTTCGACGTCGACGTGCAGGTGCATGAGGGGGAGTGCCTCGCCGTGATCGGCGGCTCCGGCTCCGGCAAGTCGACGCTGACCAGGATCCTGCTGGGGCTGGATGCCGCGGACAGCGGAACGGTCCTGTATCAGGGGAGCGAAGTGCGCAGACGTGGCGCGGTCATCCGTGCGTTGCGTCGCGACTCAGGATTGGTGTATCAGGACCCGTACCAGTCGTTGGACCCGCGGTGGACGGTCGGCGATATCGTCGCCGAACCGTTGTCGCTGAGGCGGCTGGCCGTGGGACGCAAGGGACCCTACGGCCAGGTGTGTGAATCGTTGGCACGTGTGGGGCTCGATCCGCTCACGTTCCTGCACCGGTATCCGATGGAGCTGTCCGGCGGGCAGGCGCAGCGCGTGGCCATCGCCCGCGCCATCGTCACCGAGCCGCGTATCATCCTCGCCGACGAGCCGATGAGCGCCATCGATGTGCCGTCGCGTCTGCAGATCCTGCAGACGTTCGACGCTATCCGCCGCGACAGTCCGGCCACGGCGATCATCATGGTCTCCCATGATCTCGGCATCGTCCAGCACATCGCCGACCGCATCCTGGTCCTGCATGAGGGACGCGCGGTCGAGACGGGCGGCACCGCGCAGGTGCTCGGCTCCCCCCGATCCGCCTACACGCGCCAGCTCATCCAAGCCGCCTCCCTCTAGCCATGATTTCGCCCCCTCGGTAGAGAGCCGAGCCGTATAGCAAACAGCAGCGAGCCGGTATCGAGCCAACCGCAGCCGGCTGTCCCGGACTTGACCCCCTCGGTGGAGGGGGCTGTCAGCGAAGCTGACTGGGGGAGCGTCACCCGCGCACACATTGAATTGCAGGCTCCAGCTCCACCCCGCCACAGCTCACTTCACAACGTTATAATCCCCACCGGTGAAGAACGACGCCAGCGCGTCAACCACCTGACGGGTCAGGTTCACGCACGCCTCGTCGTCGCGCCACGCCACATGCGGCGTGAACACGATATCCGGCACCGCGCGCAGCGGATCGTCCGCAGGCAGCGGCTCCTCGTCGAACACGTCCAGCGCGGCGCGCACGTCGCCGCGTGCAAGCCGTTTCGCCAGTGCGCCCGGCTCGATGATCTCCGCGCGCGCCGTATTCACGAACAGCGTGCCCGGCCGCAGCCGCTCCAGCTGCTCGCCGGTGACGATGCCGGCGGTCTCGTCAAGCAGCGGCAGGTGCAGGCTCACCACATCCGACCGTTCGAACAGGTCGCCCATGTCGTCGACCGTCGTCACGCCCAGCTTCCGGGCGACATCCTCATGCACATGCGAATTCCACACCAGCGTCCTCATGCCGAACCCGTTCGCGATGCGCGCCATCGTCTGCCCGATGCCGCCGAACCCGGCCAGTCCCAGCGTCTTGCCGTGCAATCCGATGCCGTCCACGCCGCTCCAGCTGCCGGCTTTGACCTGAGCGTCGAGCTCGCCGACGCGGCGTGCGAGCTCCAATATCAGCGCCCACGCGTGCTCGGCGACGGCATGGTCGCCGTAATGCCTGACGTTGCACACGCGGATGCCGCGCTCGCGTGCCGTTGCCATGTCGATGTAGCTGGCCACGCCGGTGCCGCCGAATGCGAAGCAGCGCACGTGGTTGTCGACGGTGAGCGCGTCAAGCATATCGTCGGTCACATGCCAGCCGATCACGATGACCGCGTCCGCCTGTGCGGCTCGTTCGATGATGGTGGCCTTGTCGAGTGTGAAGTCACGGTACATGCGCACGCGCGCGATGTCATGGAGCAGGGGGAAGTTCGCGGCGAACGGCTCGATCATGGACTCCACAATCACCGGGGCCACGACGAGCGGCAGATCGGTGCGTTCGGGTTGCGTTTCGATCACGTCGCTATCAATGGTGTTCGTATTCATATGCATAGTGTCACATTAGGCCGTGCGGTGCCCGGAGGCAACGCGCTGCGGCATAACGCGCAGTGGCATGCAATGCGTTGCGTTATCGGCGCGCGGCGGTGCGGTGCGTGGGCGCTGGTCTGCTGCGTCGGGGTTGTGCGGAGGTGAACTGGAAGGGAATTGTTGACGATGATGTGCGACACGCCATGCTCAGATGGGTTTGTTGCTGCTGATTATGTGTTTTTGGTGGTTATGATGCTGGTGTGGGGCTGGTTTGCCCTGTTTGCGACACGCCGAGGGAACGGCTTGATGGTGCGGTTTCCCCGGGTTTTCGTGTGCCTTGGCTTGCGTTGGGGCGCCGGTGCGTGTATGTTTATCTCTTGCTGCTCAGCGCGGCGGGGTTTCCTCTTCTGGTTGGTTCGCCTCGTTGACGTGGTGGTGGTTTGAGAACTCAAGAGCGTGTTTGTACTGCTTTTTTACAAGCTTTTTTGATTGCCAGTCCATTGGCGGCCCGCCGGTTTGGTGGTGGGTGCCCGAGGGGGTTGAACGCCGATGGGGT
>NZ_WBVT01000061.1 GCF_009193355.1 Bifidobacterium leontopitheci | reverse complement strand
GCCGGCCTGTGATGATGCGTGAGTGTCCATACACCATTGTCACCACGCACGACCGTCAACCATGCCCCAGGACATACCGTCAACCATCCGCTGACACATGCGTCAACTATCCGCTGAAGCTAAACATGATGTCCCGAACGCGCAATATTGCCGATAATGCGCGTTTGTGCGCAGATAATCGCTGAAAAATGGCGTTTTCGGCGGACTCGCCGGACGACGCCTTGTCCCGAATGTGCGTAAACGCCAGTTTTGCGCGTTCGGGACGTCCCGATTGTACAAAAACGGAAGATACTGCACAATCGGGAGCGTTCGCGGGCCTATCCGCCCCGTTCCTGGCACCATGCACGAGGTGACAGACGTGCCGCCAGCTATCTCACCGGACCGGCAAGCTCCTCCAGAGTCGATGCAATAAGCCGGAACTTGAACTCGGCGCCACGCATGGCAAGGCATCGAGCCACGCGGAACACGAACTCGGCGGTTGCATGTTCGTCCCTGAGATTGGCCGCCGTCGCAGTGAACACCATCCAATCATGCGCCTGCATCACGCCTCTCTTTTCACGGTCGAGCCGCCATTGCCTACGGTCCGTGCGGTGATGGTCGCCGTCGTATTCCACACCGACTTTGAATTTCAACCATGCGATGTCAAGGGTCATTTCGGCACCGCTGCCGAACGACATGCCGCCGATGACCGCGTTGATCGCGCACTCCGGCAAGCCGTGCGCGGCGAGCCGCAGTCGCAGCACGGTCTCCATGGGCGAGAGCACGCCGGGCCTCATAAGCCGTAGCGCCTGCAGGCAGCGTCGCTTGCCATGAAACTTCGAGAAAGACGTCACAGTGGCTTTCATCCTGTCGAGCACCTGCCCCGGATCGGTTTTGGTGGCCTTGGCCAGCGCGGTGACCACGCCGTCGCCGACGATGACCAGGTCCATCAGGGTCACGTGAGGCGAGAGCTGGGCCCATGCATGAACCGGATCCAGTACAAGAACGTTCGGCGCGGCCCTCCTGACGTCCCCGGCGTCGAAGTGCTTCCACACATGCGCGTCAATCCCGGCGCGTGTCGACCGCGGTCTTCGGGCATGCTCTTTCGACACGGTATGTAGACGGTCGGCCATCGCGGCGACGCTTTCGGGGAGCGGCACCTTGTACAGCATCAGTGATGTGACCATGCCGAAGAGCAGCCTACGGCAGCTTTCTCGGGACGCGTCTTTGCAGTGTTGCAGTGTTTCGGCCTTCAGCTCGCTCAGCGAACGGAACATGGAGGCGGGCGGAGATTCGTCGTGTGCGTAATCGTTCATATCGCACACGCTAACGAAACACGCATCCGTGCGCCACCGACCCTCGAAAAATTGTGGATATGTGGACAACTCGCCCGGATTGCGCGTGCGATGTGCATAACCCGGACGTTATCCACATAACATCCATGACTCACGATGATGTTATGGTGGGCACGTTCGTGGCGCCGCCAGCGTCGCGGTACCGTCGTCGGGACGTCAACGCGATCCGTTCGTCGCGCAGACGCCTCCGCACAACCCAAGGAAGCAGAGAAAAGTATGGAGAAGTTCTTCCATTTGAAGGAGAACGGCACGACCGTGTCCACCGAGATCATGGCCGGCCTGACCACGTTCTTCGCGATGAGCTACATCATCGTCGTCAACCCGCAGATCCTGAGCCAGACCGGCATGCCGTGGGGCGGCGTGTTCCTGGCCACCATCATCGCGGCCATCATCGGCACGCTCGTCATGGGCCTGTTCGCGAACGTCCCGTACGCGCAGGCGGCCGGCATGGGCCTCAACGCGTTCTTCACGTACACCGTGTGCTTCGGCCTGAAGTTCACGTGGCAGGAGACGCTGTGCATGGTGTTCCTGTGCGGCGTCATCAACATCATCATCACGGTCACCAAGATCCGCAAGATGATCATCGAGGCGATCCCGCCCATGCTGCAGAACGCGATCGGCGGCGGCATCGGCATCTTCGTCGCCTATGTGGGCATGCTCAACGTCAGCCTCGTCACATTCACCCCCAAGGACACGAAGGCCGCCGGCAAGGGCCTGGCGTCCGCCGCCACCCCGGGCCTCGCCGTGCTCAACACGCCGACGATCTGGCTGTTCCTCATCGGCCTGCTGCTCGCCATCGTCTTCACCGTGCTCAAGGTCAAGGGCGGCATGCTGCTCACCATCGTCATCACCGCGATCATCGGCATCCCGATGGGCCTGACCAGCATGGCGAACTCCATCTCCCTGGGCGACACGTTCGCCCAGCTGCCGCAGACCTTCGGCGTGATCTTCACGCCCGCCGGCTTCCCCGCGCTGTTCTCCGACGTGACCAAGCTGCCGCTCGTGCTGGTCACCATCTTCGCGTTCTCGATGTCCGACACGTTCGACACGCTCGGCACGTTCATCGGCACCGGCCGCCGCACCGGCATCTTCTCCGACGCCGACATGCAGCACATGGAGAACGGCTCCGGCTTCTCCTCCAAGCTGGACCGCGCCCTGTTCGCCGACTCCATCGCCACTTCGATCGGCGCAATCTGCGGCACGTCGAACACCACCACGTACGTGGAGTCGTCCGCCGGCATCGCGGCGGGCGGCCGCACCGGCCTGACCTCCGTGGTCGTGTCGGTCTGCTTCGCCCTGTCGATCTTCCTGTCGCCGGTGATCTCCGCCGTGCCGTCCGCCGCGACCGCCGGCGTGCTCGTCATCGTCGGCTGCATGATGGCCGCCAGCCTCAAGGAGATCGCGTGGAACGACATCACCGAGGCGATCCCCGCGTTCTTCGCCGCCGTCTTCATGGCGCTCGCGTACTCGATCAGCTACGGCATCGCCGCCGGCTTCATCACGTACTGCATCGTGAAGACCTGCAAGAAGGAGGCGAAGCAGGTGCACCCGATCATCTGGATTGTGGCCGGCCTGTTCATCCTCAACTTCATCCTGCTCGCCGTGCTTCAGTAGCGCGTGCGGCCTGCGGCTGCGGCGGCATGCCGCTGACTAATGACCGGTCCCCGTCGGCGTTGCGTCGGCGGGGACCTTCTGTTACCGGCGACGTGGCCGGCCGGATTATCGATACTCATCACAGGCGCAACGTCGCGTTTCTCGTCACGCGGGCCGCCCGATCCGCGTGACGGGTACGCTGGAACCCTTGGAATACCAGCGTTTTCGTGAGTGCGTCACGTGGCACGGGCGGCCCGCGTGACGTGGGGCGGGGATTTGCGTTTATTTTGTTAACTATGTGTCCTAATTAGAGGATAGACTTGACGGTTACTGAGCGCGAAGTCGCGTTCACCCCGGAAAACCCAAGGAAGAAAGGACAAGGGACTCCACAAGAGTGTGGAAGACAGTGAGGTTCGATAATGAAACGTCGTGCATTCGCAGCGATGCGAGGCGGCGGCATCCCATGGAAGGCGGCGGTGGGATTGCTCTCCGCGCTGGCCATGATGCTGTCCATGCTGATCTCGCCGGTGTTCGCGAGCACCGTGAACGCCGCCGAGGACACCGGAACCGTCGTGGACGATACGGTGACGGACACCAACCAGCCGCATTATTTCACGTATAACGGCGGCAACGCCACCGACACCACGAACGGCGGCGACGGCTGGGTCGCCGACACCAAAGCCTCCATCCAAGGGGACAACGCCGCGAAGACGCAGCATTGGGCTTGGACCAACAACACGGCCAATGTCAATAAGTGGACCTACGACTTCACCTTCACCGGCACCGGCGTCGAGCTCATCGGCGTCAAGTCCGACGCCAAGAACAACTTCCAGCTTGACAACGGCGATGTCGAGGAGACGACTATCACCGGCGAGGCGAACACCCCCACGACCCTGTACAAGAAGACCGGCCTGACCTACGGCAAGCACACCGTCAAGGTGACGCCGATGACGAACGGCACCGGCCTGCAGGTCAGCTACGCGAAGGTGTACACGTCCACGACGAAGACCATCAAGGTCGCGACGGTCGGCGACAGCCTCACCGAAGGCTACAAGTCGTCCGGCGGCAACAAGAGCGACACCGCGTACCCGGCATGGCTGCAGAAGATCCTCGGCTCCGGCTACGAGGTGAAGAACTACGGCAAGACCGGTGCCACCCTGCGCAAGAACACCAACAACTCCTACTGGAACTCCACCGAGTTCACCGAAAGCAAGAACTATCAGCCGGACATCGTCGTCATGATGCTCGGCACGAACGATTCCAAGGATGCCAACTGGGATGAGGCCAAGTACAAGGCCGACGCAAAGGAACTCGTAGACACCTACAAGAACCTCCCCAGCAACCCGACCGTCTACTTCGCCACCTCGCCGCACGCCTTCGTGACCACCCCCGCCACGGCCGGCGACATCTCCACGTCCACGATCGACGACCGCCTGCACCCCGCGCAGGAGGCCCTCATCAAGGACAACTCCTGGAAGACCATCGACATGTACGCGGCCACCGCGGACCGCCGCAGCCTGTACGACGCCGACGGTGTCCACTTCACCGACGCCGGCTACAAGTTCGTCGCCGAGCAGGTGGCGGGCACGCTGCTGAGCAAGCAGATCCAGGCCACGATCATCAAGCACACCAAGACCAGCGGCGACTCCAACAAGTTCACGTTCTCGTCCCGCGGCTGGGACACCGGCAACGACAAGCACACGTGGTCGCAGGCCCCGTCCGCGAGCCTGCCCGCGAGCGACATCTGGTATCAGGTGACGTTCGTCGGCGACCGCATCGACATCTATTCCGGCAAGAACAAGCCGATGGGCAAGGTCAAGTACTACATCGACGGCGTGGAGCGTGACACGGTCAGCCTGTACAACGCGAGCAACATCGACGAGACGTACATCACCTCCTACTCCGGCCTGGGCGAAGGCGAGCACACGTTCAAGGCCGTCGCCACCGGCGAGAAGGACGCCGCCGCGACCAACACGCTCATCGACTGCGCGAAGGTCATCGTCTACCACAGCCCGTACGACGTGCAGTCGGTCAATCTCAACACGACCAAGCTGACGCTCGGCAAGGGCGAGACCGCGTCCATCACCGCCGCCGTCAAGCCCGACTACGTCGACCTCACCGACCTGACGTACACGAGCAGCGCACCGAACGTCGCCACCGTGTCCGCCACCGGCGAGATCGAGGCGAAGGCCATCGGCACCGCGACCATCACCGCGGCCTCCAAGGACGCCAAGTTCAGCGGCACCGTCGCCGTGACCGTCTCCGCGACCGCGCCCGTCCTGCGCGGCGGCATCGTCGACACCGACACCCAGTACACGCAGCAGCGGTTCGCCGAGGTCAAGGCCAACACGACCGCCGTCTCGTCGCTCACCGCGTGGCGCAACGACAAGGTGAACGCCGAGATCGCGCTCGCCGCCGTCGGCAGCAAGCTCGACGGCCTGACCGTCACCCCCGGCGACCTGAAGACCGCGGACGGCAAGACCATCGCCGCCTCCAACGTCAAGGCCACGTTCATCAAGTCGACCAAGGCGTACAACGGTAAGTTCCTCGGCTACGGCAGCACGACGCGTGAGGTCCCCGCCGATGACGGCTCCAACCGCAGCGAAAGCAACGACATCCTGTACCAGTCCGCCGCCACCGCGATGTCGGTCGAGCCGAACAAGGTGCAGAACGTGTGGCTGCAGTTCGGCGTGCCCAAGGACGCGGCGGCCGGCACCTACACCGGCACCGTGACCGCATCCGCCACCGGCCAGACCCCGCTGACGTTCACCTATACGCTGGAGGTGCTCGACGCGACCCTGCCGGACGCGACGGAGTTCAAGAACAGCTTCGACATCGAACTGTGGCAGTACCCGTACAGCTCGGCCGAGTACTACGACGTCACCCCGTTCTCCGAGGAGCATTTCAAGATCCTCAAGTCCAGCATGGAGCTGTACAAGTCGATCGGCGGCAGCACCATCACCACGACCATCTCCGAGGATGCGTGGAGCGGCCAGACATACAGCAAGAACGCCGTGCACTACACGTCCATGGTGAAGTGGACGAAGGAGAACGGCAAGTTCACCTACGACTGGACGAACTTCGACAAGTGGGTCGAGTTCAACAAGTCGCTCGGCATCGGCGACAAGATCATCCTGTACAGCATCGCGCCGTGGACCAACTCGTTCACCTACTACGAGAACGGCAAACTGGTCAAGAAGGCCTACACGGTAGGTTCGGCCGAGTGGACCTCCACGTGGAAGGACTTCCTCTCCGCGCTCACCGACCACCTCATGACCAAGGGCTGGTACGACGACGCCTACATCGGCATCGACGAACGCAACTTCGACGCCCGCGTGTTCGACCTCATCGACTCGGTCAAGAACATCCACGACGAGACGCTGAAGACCGCCGGCTCGATGGACAAGTTCATCGACAAGCATGACCTGGCGATGCGCGTCACCGACCTCAACGTCGGCGACACCGCGGCCGCCGAGCATCCGGCCGAGTTCACCAAGCTTGTCGCCGACCGTGCGGCCAAGGGCTGGCGCACCGCGCTCTACTCGTGCACCGAGCACCAGCCGGGCAACTTCTCGCTGTCCGCGCCGGTCGAAAGCTACTGGACCGCCGTGAACGCCGGCGAGGAGACCGACGGTTTCATGCGCTGGGCGTACGACGCCTGGGTGGCCGATCCGCTCAACGACGCGACGCACAACGCGTTCGAGCCGGGCGACCCGTTCTCGATCTACCCGGCCGAGAAGAACGCCGCCGACAAGTCCGTCAAGTCGTCCGTGCGCCTCGAGCGCATGGCCGAGGGCGTGCGCGACGTCAACAAGGTGCGCGCCATGCTGCGCGAGATCCCCGACCTCAAGTCGCAGGTCGCCGAGATGTACGCGAAGATCCGCACCACCGCCCGCATCAACAACAAGAACTACATGACCGAAGCGCAGGTCAAGCAGCTCGCCAGCGAGATGAACGGCTTCAAGACCGACCTCGCGGCGCTGACCAAGACCTACATCGAGCGCAAGAAGAACGGCACGACCACGATCAGCAAGGTCACGATCGACGGTGACGCGAAGCAGAACGTCACCCTCGGCGGCACGCTGCAGCTGAACGCCACCGTCACGCCGGACAACGCGCTCAACAAGTCGGTCACGTGGACCTCCTCGCGCCCGGCCGTGGCGAGCGTCTCGGCATCCGGCGTCGTCACCGCGCTGAAGACCGGCACGACCACCATCACCGCCACCAGCGTGGCCGACCAGACGAAGACCGCCACCGTGCAGGTCACCGTCACGCCGCAGACCGTGGCGAAGGGCGTGCACTACTACAGCTTCGACGACTCGACGGCCAAGGATTCCTGGGGTTCGCGCAACGGCACGGTCGACTCGGCCGCCTCGTTCGCCGACGGCAAGGCAGGCAAGGCGCTCAAGGTCACCGACGGCAAGGGCGTCACCCTTGACGGCGAGCAGGGCGTGGGCGACAACTGGTCGGTCGGCTACTGGGTGAACTCCACCGCCGCGCTGACCGGACAGTCGTCCGTGATGATGGACAAGGAGAAGAAGTTCGCGTTCAGCCTCAAGATGGCCGCGGACCGCGACTCCGGCTTCCGCGTCGGCACCGGCAACGGCGACGTGCTCACTTTCAAGTACGACTTCCAGCCGAACACGTGGTATTACGTCACGTGGACGCAGGACAAGTCGGCCGGTCTGACCATGTACGTCAACGGCACGAAGGTCGGCACCACGAACAACTGGACGACGACGCACGCCGTCACCGCCCCGATCGACGTGATCGGCGGCACCGGCTTCACCGGATTGATTGACGAGGTGAAGGTCTACGACCGCGTGCTCACCGCCGCCGAAGTGCAGGCCGGCATGCTCACGCCCGGCCTCAACCTGACCGCCACCACCGCCGACGTGTACATCGGCGAGACGACGACCATCGGCGTCAACCTGGTCGGCGGCAACGGCGACGACGAGATCACGTTCACCTCAAGCGACCCCGACGTCGCGACCGTGGATGCGGAAGGCGAGGTCACCGGCGTCGGCCGGGGCGTCGCGACCATCACCGTCAAGGGCGGCGGCTTCACCGAAACCGTCACCGTGACCGTGACCCGCAAGCTGACCATCAAGAACACGCTGCCGCAGTACAAGCTCAGCGAAGACCACCTGAGCGACGTGCACAAGTCCGAGGACACGAGCAACCAGTACTTCGGCCAGCCCGACATGGTCCGCACCAAGACCGGACGACTCATCACCTCGTTCCCGCAAGGCCACGGCAAGGGCCCGCTGATCATGAAGATCAGCGACGACGAAGGCAAGACCTGGACGCAGAAGACCAACATCCCCGCGTCCTGGGCCAAGTCGCAGGAGACGCCCACCATGTACGTGCTCACGCTCGCCGACGGCACCGAACGGATCATGCTCATCACCGCATGCCCCGGCTGGACCGACGGCGTAGGCGACGGCACGACCGGCTGGAACACCTCGTACTCCGACGACAACGGCGAGACCTGGACCGAGTACACGCACTGGTACACCAACCACGCGGACGGCACGAAGAACAACTCGATCGTCGGCATGGCCAGCCTCGTCCAGCTCAAGGACAAGTCCGGCAAGTACATCCAGAAGTGGATGGGCGTGTACCACGACTACGGCTACGTCAACTGGAAGACCTACCTGACGTTCGACGAGAACGGCAAGGAGCACTGGAGCGAGCCGGAGAAGTACCTCGCGCAGTACCGCGACATCGAAAGCACGTACCAGATGTGCGAGATCGGCATGTTCCGTTCGCCCGACGGCAAGCGGATCATCGGACTGGCGCGCAGCCAGTCGCACAACAACCCGGCCACGCTCATCTACTCGGATGACGAGGGCGAGACGTGGAGCAAGCCGATGGACCTGCCCGGCTCTCTCGCCGGCGAACGCCACAAGGCCGCGTACGACCCGATCTCCGGGCGTCTGGTCATCACGTTCCGTGAGATCAACTACGACCTCAACGGCAACAACCGCTTCGACGGCGCGAACGACTGGAACGCCGGCGACTGGGTGGCATGGGTCGGCACCTACGACCAGCTCATCAACCAGGAGGACGGCGAATACCGCATCCTGCTCGACGAGGACTGGGCGCAGAACGCGAAGTCCGGCGACACCGGCTACGCGGGCGTGGTCACGCTCGCCGACGGCACGTTCATCATGGACTCCTACGGCCACTGGGACAAGGAGTTCTCGGAGCAGTGGGGCTTCGGCAAGGTCACGACCGACCGCTGCTACATCAAGCAGGCCAAGTTCAAGCTCGCCGACATCGAGTACGCGAACGGCCTGATCGACCGCACCGCGCTGCGCGCCGCCATCGCGAAGGCCGGCGAGCTCAAGGAGTCCGACTGGAAGGCCGACGGCTGGAAGGCGCTCGTCACGGCGCTCGACGCGGCCAAGGCCGGCGACGCGGACACCGAGCTGCAGCAGGTGCAGATCGACCGGCTGACCGCGGCGCTCAACGACGCGATCAAGGCGCTCAAGCCGGCCGGCGGCGAGCAGCCGGATCCCGATCCTAACCCGGACCCGAAGCCCGATCCGGGTGCGAAGGTCGACAAGACCGAGCTCAACCAGCTGATCGCTCAGGCGCAGGCGCTCGACCTGAGCCTGTACACCGACAAGACGGTCAACGACCTCAAGGCGGCGCTCGCCAAGGCCCGTGAGGCGTCCGTCAACGAGAAGGCCACCGACGCGCAGGTGAAGGCGGCCGCCAAGGCGCTCAGCCAGGCCATCGCCGCGCTCCAGCGGCGCAGCGACGGCCCTGGCGGCGGTTCCGGTTCCGGCTCCGAGGGTTCCGGCACCGGCAGCGGTTCGGACGGCAAGACGGACGGCAAGGGCGGACTGTCGTCCACCGGCGCCGACGTCGCCGGCCTCACGGCGATGGCGGCCCTGCTGCTGGTCGCCGCGGCCGGCTGCGGCGTCGAGGTCCGCAAACGTCGCGGCTGACGGTAGCCAAGCCGGCGGATAGCGTCGGACGCTGACCAACAGGCGGCGTGCGTGACATCATATGGTCGCGCACGCCACCTGTTTCATATGATGCCGGCGTCGCCCTGCCGGCTGGTTCGTCATGCGTGACATTTTTTCTTGGGAAAAAGTGTCACGCCCACAACCGACCGACCGTACCCATAGTGCCCGTTCGAGTACGTTCCGTTGTGGATTTTCGACCGACCGTACTCGGCCGGGCTGTCAGAGTACGTTTCGTCAAACATTCATGACCGACCGTACTCAATTGGCGGTCTACGAGTACGTTCCGATGCTCCTATACATTGTCAAGCTGTTGCGCGTGTTGTGTCGGGGTGGTGATGGAGTGGATCCATTGGGTGGCGCGTTGTTCGAGTTCGGGCAGGTCGCGCACGCCCCGCTC
>NZ_WBVT01000060.1 GCF_009193355.1 Bifidobacterium leontopitheci | reverse complement strand
GCCCGCACCCCGACCCGCGCGCTCCCGCGCCGACCATACCACGGCCGATAATGAAATGGCATCGTCACCATACGCGACGCACCGCCACCCAAGGAGCGACCAAGGAGGCCACCGACCCCATGTTCATCCCCCGCTACTACGAGAACCTCGACCATCTGCACGTCGGCACGCAGCCGAACCGCGCGTACTACATCCCCGCCTCGACCCGCATGGATACGGTCGGCGAGCGCCGCACGCGATCCGACCGTTTCACGCTGCTCAACGGCGATTGGAACTTCCGCTACTACCGCAGCATCTACGATCTGGACGCGGAGGTGAACCGTCTGCACGCGAGCGGAGAACCGGCGTTCTACGAACCGGGGTTCGCGACCGACTCCGCGCCACTCACCGGCGAGGCGCGCACGGCCGACGATCCGGCGCTGGCTGCGGCCGGCTTCACGACGATTCCGGTGCCGAGTGTGTGGCAGAACCATGGGTTCGACTCCCACCAGTACACGAATTTCGACTATCCGTTCCCGTTCGACCCGCCGTTCGTGCCGCAGGACGACCCGTGCGGCGTGTACCTGCATGATTTCGAGTATGAGGCGGACCCGGACGCCCCGCGCGCGTTCCTGAATTTCGAGGGTGTGGATTCGGCGTTCTACGTGTGGGTCAACGGCGTGTTCGTGGGCTATTCGCAGGTCGCGCATTCGACGAGCGAGTTCGATGTGACGGATGCGCTGGCGGACGGCGTGAACACGATTGCCGTGCTGGTGCTCAAGTGGTGCGACGGCAGTTATCTGGAGGATCAGGACAAGTTCCGTGTGAGCGGCATTTTCCGTGACGTGTATCTGCTGGCCCGTCCGGCGCATGCGATCCGTGATTTGTTCGCGCATACGTCGATCTGGCGCAGCGTCGACCCGGCGGCCATTGAGGCTGGGCTGAGCGATGCCGAGTATGATGCGTCGCCGGTCGATCATGCGACGGTGGACGTGGATTTTGCGTTTTTCGGCGGCGTGGATGTGCCGGTGCGCGTGCAGCTGTTCGATGAGGATGGCGAGCTGGTGGCCGAGTCGGTGGCCGAGCCGATCGAGGGCGAGGCTGACGGCGGCGACGGCGATGCGGCGACCGGCGACGCAGCCGACTCCGAGGGCGTGGTCGAGGAGATCAGCGACATCGCCGCCATCGACGACGATTCGACGGACGCCGAGGCCGCGCTGCGCATCGCCGCGGTGACCGGCACCCTGGCCGGCGTGAACCCGCAGGCGGTCGGCGAAGACGGCGCGCTCGACCCGACTGCCGTCACCGGCGGCACCGCGTTCCGCCCGACCGCGCACGCGAAGCTGGTCGTCGAGGATCCGCGGCTGTGGACCGCCGAAACGCCGTACCTGTACACAATCGTCTACACGACCGCGCACGAGACGATCACGGCGCTGGTCGGCATCCGCGAGGTGAGCGTCGACGGCAACGTCATCAAGGTCAACGGCCGGCCGATCAAGATCCATGGCGTCAACCGGCATGATTCCGACCCGGTGACCGGTCCGGTCATCAGCGAGGCGCAGATCATGCGTGACCTGACGCTGATGAAGGAGCACAACGTCAACGCGATCCGTACCAGCCACTATCCGAACGCGCCGCACTTCTACGACCTGTACGACCGGCTCGGCTTCTACGTGGTCGCCGAGGCGGACAACGAGAGCCACGGCGCGGAACGCCGCATCGCCCCCGACATGAGCGACCGCAAGCTGGACGAACGCTGGAACGCGCCGATCGCCGACAATCCGGCGTTCATCGCGCCGACCGTCGACCGCGTGCAGCGTAGCGTGGAACGTGACAAGAACCATGCGAGCATCATCTTCTGGTCGATGGGCAACGAGTGCGCGTACGGCTGCACGTTCGAGGCGGCGCTGCTGTGGACGCAGACGTTCGACCCGAGCCGTCTGACGCACTATGAGAGCGCGCGGTACGTGGCCGACGGCCAGGAGTGCGACTACAGCTATCTTGATGTGCACAGCCGCATGTACCCGTCGGTCGAGGAGATCGACCGGTACTTCAGCGAGGAGGGGCCGCGCACGCCGGACGGGCTGCGCGACGGCAGCAACGGCGATGACGGCGACAACGGCGTCAAACCGTACGTGCTGTGCGAGTTCTGCCATGCGATGGGCAACGGCCCGGGCGACCTGGAGGATTATTTCACGCGCATCCAGCGTTACGACGGTCTGGTCGGCGGCTTCATCTGGGAGTGGTGCGACCATGCGATCGACCGCGGCACGAACGCGGCCGGGCGGCGCGAGTACGCGTACGGAGGCGATTCGGGCGAGTACCCGCACGCCGGCAACTTCTGCATGGACGGCCTGGTCTACCCGGATCGCACGCCGCACACGGGGTTGTTGGAGTTCAAGAACGTGTACCGTCCGGTGCGTGTGACCGGTTTCGACCCGGCGGCCGGCACGGTCACGCTGCATAATTATCTGGATTTCCTGGACGCTTCGGACGCGCTGTTCATGACGTTCGAGCTGCTGGTCGACGGCGTGGAGACCGCGTGGGCCGCGTGGGAGAGCGATCCGGCCGCGGGTGCGGCGCTGCGCGAGGTGCATCCGGACAACTATCTGCCGTCGATGCCGTCGATCGCCCCGCATGGCGACGCGGTCGTGGACGTGCCTGAGGTGATTCTGGACGCGATTCCGGAGGCCGGCCGCGTGACGATGCTCGTGCGCTACTATCAGGCGTTCGACACGGAGGTGCTGCCGACCGCGTTCGAGCTGGGCTTCGACGAGGTGGCGGTGCCGACCGCCGATCCGCGCAATCAGACCGTGGTCGCCGTGCTGGGCGAGATCGCGGGCACGGATGGCGAGAGTGTTGCGGACGGCGACGAGGCGAGCGATACGGCCAACGGTCTCGACACCGGCGATGCGGCGGACGGCGATATCGCGGCGAGCGTCGTCGAGGCCGCGCTCGCCGAAGCGGCAGGCGTCGATCCGGCGGAGGTCGCCGAGATCGTCCGCCGTGAGCGTGAGGCGCTGGATGCCGGACAGGCCGACGGCAGCGCGCGAACCGGCGGCGATGCCCAGGACGACAGCAACGTGCACAACGCCGGCGGCGCAGCCCATCATCATGGTCGTCATGCGGCAGGCGACGAGCCGGAGGACACGACGACGGCCGCAGCGGAAGGCGAGCCGCGCGGCGACGCCGGCCGCCGGCAGGACGTCGACCCGGTGACCGTTACGCAGACGGACGCCGAGATCGTCGTCGAAGGCGCGACGTTCCGGTACGTGCTGGATCGTCGCACGGGCCTGTTCTCGTCGCTCGTGTACCGTAACCGCACGCTGCTCGAACGTCCGATGGAGCTCAACGTGTGGCGTGCGCCCACCGACAACGACCAGTACATCAAGGCCGAGTGGGTCCGCGCGCAGTACGACCGCGCGTATGCCCGCGCGTACGCGGCCGACGTGCTGGTGGACGAGGACGATCTGCTGGTGCCGGCTGCGGGCGCGACGGCGTTCGGCGACGCCGACGCGGGCGCCGGTTTCGGTGACGCCGCGGACGGACTTGAGTCGGTGCCGGTCGCCTCGTTCGGCGGCTCGACGGAGGACTTTGCGGCGGACGTCGACGCTGGAACGACAGCCAACGCGCGCGATGCGTTCAGTATTGGCGCGGAAGCTGGCTCCGGCGCGGCGATCGTCGATGGCGAAACCGCCGACGCCGGGACTGCCGACGCCGGGACATCTGCCGGCGTGCACGGCTCGTTCGGCGCGGTCGGCGACGTCAACGCTGGCTCCGACGCAGCGATTGTCGGCGGTCCGGTGACGATCCACGTGACGCTGGGTCTGGTCGCGCCGGTCGTCCAGCGGATCGCCGACATCGACGCCGACTGGACGATCACGCCGGACGGTGCGATCACGCTGCGCATGGATGTGGCTCGCGACACCGACTTCCCGTTCCTGCCGCGGTTCGGTCTGCGGATGTTCCTGCCGAAGGCCATGCGGCAGGTCACCTACTGCGGCCTCGGACCGAACGAAAGCTACGTCGACAAGCAGCGTTCCAGCTATCACGGCGTGTTCGAGGGCACGCCGGAGACGCTGTTCGAGCCGTACATCAAGCCGCAGGAGAACGGCAACCATCACGACTGCGACTGGGCGGAGGTCGCCGGTGACGACGCGCGGCTGGTGATCCTGCGCGGGGCGGACCACGCGTTCGACTTCCAGGCGCTGCCGTACACCGCCGAGGAGATGACCGCGAAGGCGCATCTGAGCGAGCTTGAGCCGGCCGACGCGACCGTGGTGTGCGTCGACTACATGCAGTCCGGCGTCGGCTCGAACAGCTGCGGTCCGAAGCTGCGCGAGGAGTACCGCCTCGACGCCGCCGAATTCGAGTTCGCCCTCACCCTCCTCCCCCAAGCGCGGTAACGCACACTCCCCGCGTCACACTGGCGCCATATTTGTCACAGCGGGTACCTACCCGCTGTGACGCATTCTCAGAAACCCTTGGAATATAAGGATTCTCGTTGTTTTGTCACAGCGGGTAGGTACCCGCTGTGACAAAACAACGAGTTATCCACAATTCTGCAATCCATGTGGATAACCACTTCGTTATCCACATATCCACAGAAATCAGCAGTACGGTAGCGGACCGCGGCATTGTTCTCTACGCTCTGTTTCATGGTAGAAACAACACACACCGCCGAAGCACACGGTTATCTGGCCCAGTCACTGGTTGAGCAGCAAGCGGAGACCCGGCTGCAATGCCGCGACCATGCCATGCGCACAATCATCTCCCGGCGTCCCGTATATACAGGGTTCACCGCTTTGCGACTCAACGGTATCGAAACGCCATGGTGCCCAAAGCTACACGATGCCCCTTTCCATCTGCTGTATGAGCATGACAACCATCGTCATCTGCGTGACGGATCACGATACCTGCATCTGCCGGACGCACTGGCCGGCAGAGCGCATCTGTCGCACACCTTCGACGGCACGACCATCGTCTACACGGATCCGCTCACTACATGGGCTATATTGTCGCGGCATCTCAGTCAAATCGAAACCATCGTACTGGCCGATTCCATACTCCGTCGCTCCTCGGATGCTCACCGAGACGCGAAATCCGCATTCCGACGTTTTCTCTATGGATGCGGCCCGTTCCGAGGCAAAGGCAAATGCCTGGACTCAATCGCTTTCCTCGACTACCGCACCGATTCTCCGATGGAGTGCAGGTCGGTCCTCACGCTTCTGAAAGCCGGTCTTCCGGAGCCGAACGTGCATTGGACCATCTACATCCCGGCATTGCAGCATCTTGCAACCGTGGATATCGCATATCCCGAAGCCAAGGTCATCATCGAATTCGATGGGGACATGCATCGTATCGACCGACAGCAACACCGCTGGGACGAGCGGAAAAGGCAGGCGCTCAGGGATATGGGCTACATCGTCATCGTGATATTCTCCGATGACGTCCTGACCGAAGACGGCAGAAGATCGCTGATAAGCCGAGTGGCGCAAGCATTGCGGGTCTCACCTCCCGGGCAACCTGCCGCGCATCACATGGCACTGTGCAATGACGAGCGCGATGCCGAAGCCAGAGCCCGGCAGCGGAAATACCGGAAAAAGAAAGCAATCGAAGGAATCAAAGTCTGACAGTCAGCATCCGGCGACAGCGTGCCGGCGACACACGCGTCCCCTCCTCACGCACCGCACATTGTCACAGCGGGTACCGACCCGCTGTGACACGTTCTCAGAAACCCTTGGAATATAAGGATTCTCGTTGTTCTGTCACAGCGGGTAGGCACCCGCTGTGATGGGAAAGAAAAGAGATTGAGATTGCCAAAGGAAATCAAAGACCAAGGCAAGACCAGAGGAGACAGCCCGCGCATACAGCAAAGCGCCGCCGTCTCGAAACGAATCGAGGCGACGGCGCTTGTTGCGATGTCAGTGCAGCCGATCAGCGGTCAGCGACCGCCAGTCAGCGGCCAGTGGACCAGCGGTCAGCGACCAATCAGCCGACCGACACAGGCTCACTGAACCTGGGCGCGAGCGATCTTGCCGGTGAAGGACTCGGTCTCGTCGGCGTCCTTGGCCGGGCCGTTGTTCCAGGAGAACATGGCGCGAAGCTTCGGGCCAACGGTCTCGAGCTGCGGGTGGGAGTACTCCTCCTGCAGGGCCTTGAACTTCGGGGCGCCAGCAGCCTGGTCGTCCATGAACTCCTTGGCGAAGGAGCCGTCCTGGATGCGCTTGAGCTGGTACTCCATGTTCTTGCGGGTGTGCTCGTCGATGACGGTGGAGGTGAAGTCACCGTACTGGGCGGTGTCGGAGCAGGACCAACGGGCCTTGTTCAGGCCACCCTCGTTCGCGAGGTCGACCAGCATCTTCAGCTCGTGGAACACCTCGAAGTAGGCGATCTCCGGCTGGTAGCCGGCGGCGGTCAGCACCTGGAAGCCCATCTCGGTGAGGTGGTTGATGCCGCCCATGAGGACGTCCTGCTCGCCGAACAGATCGGTCTCGGTCTCCTCGGTGAAGGTGGTCTTGATGGCGCCGGCGCGCAGGGCGCCCAGAGCCTTGGCGTAGGCCAGGGTCAGATCCCAGGTCTTGCCATCCGGATCCTGCTCGACGGCCACGACGACCGGGACGCCACGGCCGGCGGCGTACTCACGACGCACGATGTGGCCCGGGCCCTTCGGGGCGACCATGAAGACCGGGTGGTCAGCGGACGGCTTGATGTAGCCGTAGTGGATGTTGAAGCCGTGGGCGAAGGCCAGGGCGGCGCCCGGCTTCAGGTTCGGCTCAACGTCGTTCTTGTAGACGGCGGCCTGGTACTGGTCCGGCAGCAGGATCATCACGACGTCGGCCTCGGCGACGGCCTCGCCGACGGACTTGACCTCGAGGCCCTGCTCCTTGGCGAACTCGACGGACTTGGAGGTCGGGCGCAGGCCGACGACCACGTCGACGCCGGAGTCGCGCAGGTTCAGCGCGTGGGCGTGGCCCTGGGAACCGTAACCGAGGATGGCGACCTTCTTGCCGTCGAACACGGAGAGATCTGCGTCCTTGTCATACCAGATAGTTGCTGCCATGATGGCACTCCTTTATGTTTAGTGGAAAATCACTTGCCGGCTTTGTGCCGGTCTTTCTTGTTTGTTACCTGTTGGCTCGTGCAAGAGGATTTTGTCCTTAAACCGTTGCCTATCTTACCGGAAACACAGTCGTAACCTAACCGCATTCCACGTTGCGAACACCGGCTTTGGAAAATCTTGTTGTGCGAGCGTTCAATTATGTGAATTTTTTCAGTTATGAGTGTTCAGTTTTCGGATTTCGGCTTGATGATGCCGATTTCCGGCGTGGTCCGGCCCGTCCGATCACGTCCGGCCGGGCGAGGCGAGCGTTGACGTCACTTCGTGAAATCAACGTCCTTGGTTTCCCTGCACGTCACCACGGCGACCAGGCAGCACACGGCCATCACAGCCAGGTACAGACCGACCGAGTGCACGCCGAAGTTCTTCGACAGCCACGTGGCGACGGTCGGTACGAACGCGGCGCCGACGATCGCGGCGAGGTTGTAGCCGATGCCGGAGCCGGAGTAGCGCACGTTCGCGTCGAACAGCTCGGGCAGGAACGCGCCGATCGGGCCGAACGCGATGCCCATGAGCGCGAAGCCGACGCACAGGAACACGAGGTTCGCCACCCAGTTGCGCTGGCCGACCACGCTCGGGTCAAGCAGGAACGGGAACAGCGCGGCGAACACCACCAGCGCGCAGGACGAGAACATGAGCACGCGGCGACGGCCGATCTTGTCGGCGTAGAGGCACGAGAGCACGATGAACAGGGCGAACACGCAGATGGAGATCATCAGCATGAGCAGGTACTCCTGGTTGGAGAAGCCGAGGTCGCCGCCGCCGTTCGCCGCGGTCTTGGTACCCCAGGCGAGCGACCACGTGGCGAGCGTGTAGAACAGCGTGTACGTGACGGCGACGAGGAACGTGGCCTGCAGCACCTGCTTCCAGGACTTGCGGAACACTTCGACGATCGGGGCCTTGACGACCTGCTTCTTCTGCTGGGCCATGCGGAAGATCGGCGTCTCCTCCATGTGGACGCGCACGACGAGACCGACGACCACGAGCACCGCGCTCAGCAGGAACGGCACGCGCCAACCCCAGGCGATCATCGCGTCCGTGTCGTTGAAGGACTCGAGCACAAAGTAGGTGCCGTTGGACAGGAAGAAGCCAATCGGCGCGCCCAGCTCCGGGAACGAGCCGTAGAGCGCACGCTTGTCCTCGGGCGCGTTCTCAGTGGCGACCAGCGCGGCGCCGGACCATTCGCCGCCCAGGCCGATGCCCTGCACGAATCGCAGCAGGCACAGCACGGCGACCGCGCCGACGCCCACCTGGTCGTAGGTCGGCAGGCAGCCGATCAGGAACGTACCGACGCCCATGGTCATCAGGCTGACGACCAGCGTGGTCTTACGGCCCATGCGGTCGCCGAAGTGACCGAACACGAGCGAGCCGAGCGGGCGGGCGATGAACGCGATGGCGAAGGTCAGCAGGCTGATGAGCAGCGCGACCGTCGGGTTCTCCTTGTCGGAGAAGAAGATGCTGGGGAAGTAGTTCGCCGCGGCGGTGCCGTAGGCGTAGAAGTCGTAGAATTCGATGGCGGTGCCGACCATGGATGCTGCGATCACGGTCTTGACCGAATCGCGTGCCATCGCCTTCGCCTTGCCGGCCAGCGCGTTGGCTGCCCCGGCCGTTGCTTCGACTGCTGTCATGATGTCTCTTGTCTCCCGTTGTGCGGCCCGGCTGCCTGCCGTGCCTTGTGGGTGCTGTTCTTCTGTTCTCTCTCGAATGCCGCCTGATGATCGTTGACCTTGTGGGTGCGTATCAAAAAAGCCCTGCGACCGGTGCAGGGCTTCAACGATTGCTTGTGGCTGTCATCTGCGCCCTGCCTTCGTTGGCCGGGCTCAGCGTGTACGCCGAATCAGTCCGCCAACGACGACGGGATAATAATTCGCGCGGACAGCAGAACGTTGACACGAGTGGCGTCAGCGTTGGTGCGGGCGGTGTATCCGGTCATCATGGCGGGCCTCCTTTCGGTGTTTCGAACGTTTCTCTCGGGCGCTTGTGCGCTCGACTGACCGTCACCATAGGCGCGCGGTCTCGCATAATCTCGCGCCTGTTCAGTATGTGGACACGCCGGTTGCGCAACGGTGCGCATCACGCGGGACGGGCGGACCACGTGACACAGGGCGCGAAAACCGTTGCGATTACTGGGTTGAGGAACATACCTTCACACGGGCCGGGCGTACCACGTGACGCGCTCCCCATGCGACGGCAACCGCGCACACCCGCACCCGCACGCACGCACGCCGGCTCGCCTGCGCTCACGCGCGCATGGTGAGGGTGATGAGGGCGGAGGCGATCAGACAGACGATGGCGATGGGGAACAGCACCGCGAATCCGCCGGTCGCCTGCACGCCGATCGCGCCCGCAAGCGCGGCGATCAGCAGGCCCGCCGAGTTCGACAGGTTGAAGAACGCGAGGTCGTGACCGGCGTTGAGCGGATCGGGCATCGCGGACATGGCCAGCAGCTGGCCGAACGTGTCGATCAGACCAAACGCGAAGCCGGCGATCAGCGCAAACAGGATCATACTGGTCACGCTCAGCAGCGTCATCGGCAGCGCCACCGCCACCGCGTACAGCACACAGGACGCGGCCGACAGATACCGCGGATCCTCCACGTATTCGCCGGCGGGACCGGCGATGAACGCGGCGATCACGGAGCCGGCCAGCGTGGCCAGCGCCATCGAAGCGATCAGCGAGCCGACCGGCATAACCAACGCGGTCGAGTTGCCTTGCACGAACCATCCGCGAAAAATCAGGCCGGCCGCGACAAACCACAGGAACATCGGCACAATGCCCACACCGGCGGAAACCAGCGTGCGAGAGGCGAACGCCTTCCAGAATTCGGTCGCGTGATACGGCGCGCGGAACCGGTCGAAGAACGCGCGCGAACTCATCGGCGTGCGGGCGAGCGCCTCGCTTGACGGCTCCTTGGGCCATACGAGCAGCGGCACGATGCCGGCGATCACGAACACGACCGCGGCCGTGATGAACGGCAGGTAGGATCCGCCCGTCACGAGTCCGCCGACGCCGAGCCACACGCCGAGCGCCTGGCCGACCATCTGGCCGATGCCGCGCGCACGCACCACGCGCGGACGGAACTTGTCGGGCACGCGTTCGCTGAACGCCGCGGCCATGGGTACGGTGAGCATAGCGTAGCCGACCTGCGTCAGACCCCACAACAGTGCGATGCCGACCACGCTGGTGTTGAGGCCGAGCAGCAGCGTGGTCAACGCGGCAAGGAAACCGCCTGCGGCGATCCACGGCGTGCGCCGGCCCCGCTCGGTGCGCGTGCGGTCGGACAGCGCGGCCACGCCGGCTTCGGCGAACAGTGACACGACGACGCCGACGATGATCACGACCGCCAGGCCCCACGCCCACGAGACCGCCAGTCCACCGTCGCCGATCTCGCCGATATGCAGGTCCGCAAGCTCACCTTGACCGAACAACGCCACATGCTCGCCGCTCGGCCCACGCCAGCCGATGTAGGCGATGAGCGCCGGCAACGCGAGCAGATTCAGCGACGCCCACGCCATGACCGACAGCAGTGCGGCGAGCGCGAACCCCCACGCCAGCCGCGTGACCTGCCGGGCGTCGGGCCGCTGGCCGTCCGCGCTGACCACCGGGTCGCGCATGTCCACGTACGCCGAAGCCATGTCCGGCACGGCGGCGTCCACCGAAGCGGCCGCGGCAGCCGGCGAACCGTCGGCGATCATCTGCGCAGCCTGCGTTTCGGCCTGCGTGACCGACGCCTCGACCTTCTTGCGCGGCTGATGAACGGCCAGACGGGCGACCGCGGCCTTGTCCTCGGGCGTAAGCGCCTTGTCGTAGTCGGGACGGTCGTCAATGCCCGGCCGCACGTACACGCTGCCCGGCAGCGGCTTGGGCGCGGGAGTCGGCTCCGGTGCGGTGTTCTGCTGATCGTCTCTCATATCCATCCCCCTGCTACTCGTGCGCGCACCCGCTCGGCGCGCGGCTCTCTCGGTCATGTCAGGTACGGCGACGCCCGGCGGTTTTCGGCCCGGCGCAGCCGTTTGCTCTCTCACCCAACGATTGTATGAGCCTATCGTAACGGACGGCAAACACCACCGGTAGATATCTACCACCCTGCCGGGGTGGGGCGGTAGATCGGCGGGGAGCTGGCCCTTATTCACCTACGTCCCTCCCGGCGGCCGCCTACGTGGAGAATCCGGTGGGGGGCCGTGCAATTAAAAAAAAAAAGAAACAGAACGAATGAA
>NZ_WBVT01000006.1 GCF_009193355.1 Bifidobacterium leontopitheci | reverse complement strand
GCGGGACAAATCGGAACAAGGACAGGCCACGATCACCGAGGCCGTCAGTCAGAATCAGGGTCACCGCCAGGCCGCCACTCCCATTATCGCCGATCGGATTAACCGGCATAACCATTATCAACGTCAGGTTTGTTCGACGGACCGTACTCGTAGCGTCCGGTTCGAGTACGGTCCGTTGCATATTCTTGACGGAACGTACCCGTAGGTGAGCTATGAGTACGGTCCGTTGTGGGCCGGTTGCCCATAGCCTCGCGACACGCCGGGGTGGCGATGCCTGCGGCGGCTGTCGCGGGGGAGCCGTACTCTATCAATCTTGTAAACCACAGACCGTTGGTTGGAGTGCGCAAGCGCTCACGAAGTTTGGTTCGCCAAGCCAGCGCAGGTTGAGAGATATAAGCCCGCTATCGGGCTGCCGGAAACGGCCTTATGTTGCTCTGCCTGTGCGCAGGGCTTTTTTATTGCCCGGGCAGGCGGAATGGATTTCCCGATCAATGGCCGATCTAGGAAGGAACGCCATGAAGAGGCCCGAAAAGGAAGCGGTGGTCGCCGAGCTTACGGAACAATTCCGTAACGCCGACGCTGTCTACCTGACCGAGTACCGCGGGCTTACCGTTCCGCAGGTTTCCGAACTGCGTGACAAGCTAGGCCGCGATACTTCCTACACTGTGGCTAAGAACACGCTGGCGCGCATCGCCGCCAAGGAAGCGGGCATTGAGGGTCTTGACGACCTGCTCAAGGGCCCGACCGCCATCACCTTCGTGAAGGGCGACTTCATCGAGGCTGCGAAGACGCTGCGTGACTTTGCCAAGACCAACAAGGCTCTCGTGATCACGGGCGGCTATGCCGATGGCACCGTCTATGACGCCGAGGGCGCCAAGAAGCTTGCGGACCTCATGTCCCGTCCGCAGCTGCTCTCCAAGTTCGCCGGCGACCTCAAGGCCACCACGGCGAAGGCTGCGTACCTGTTCACCGCACTGCCCACCAAGCTGGTCCGTACGGTCGACGCGCTGCGCGAGAAGCAGGAAAAGGCTGCTTGATCCTCATGCGGCTTGCCGCGTGAATCATAATCGGAAAACAAACAAACATTGGCTGGCGGCATGAACGTGAACGTCGGCCGAACACGAAAGGAAGCCATCATGGCTAAGTACACCAACGAAGAGCTGCTGGAAGCTTTCGGTGAAATGACCCTCGTCGAGCTCTCCGAGTTCGTCAAGGCCTTCGAGGAGAAGTTCGACGTCAAGGCTGCCGCTCCGGTCGCCGCTGTCGCCGCTGCTCCGGCCGCCGGCGCTGCTGCCGAGGAAGAGGAGAAGACCGAGTTCGATGTCGTCCTGACCGCTGTCGGCGACAAGAAGATCCAGGTCATCAAGGCTGTCAAGGCCATCACCAACGCCGGCCTGGCCGACGCCAAGGCCATGGTCGACGGCGCTCCGAAGGCCATCCTTGAGAAGGCCAAGAAGGAAGACGCCGAGAAGGCCAAGGCTCAGCTGGAAGAGGCTGGCGCCACCGTCGAGCTCAAGTAATACATGCGGGAGTGAAGCCCGCGGTATGTCTCGGATGCTGTGCGTGATCGCGTACGGCACCGCAGCTTGAACGTCGCAAGGACCCCGTTGTCGTGCACATCGCATGGCCGCGGGGTCCTTGCCGTATGTGCGGCGGTCCGTGTCGCGTGACGCCTGCGTCACCCTGCTCGCCCGTGCATAGTGACGCAAGTCTGAAAACCCAGTGTTCGCAACGGGTTTCATCGATGCGTCACTGTGCGTGGGCGAGCAGGGTGACGGCGTGGGTGTCGCTTCGATGATCGATGGCGCACAGTCGGACGCATCGGGGTGTCCTACCGTGACGTACAGTGTGGGCGTGACTCGCGGTAATGCGATAAAGTTGTCAATTCGGCGGTCGTAATCCGCCAAAACGCCGTTGAACATGACACAATGGCAGGTAGTGTGTGAACAGCGTGAAAGGAAGGGCGACACGTGACTGGCGAGCGTACACAGCTGCAATGGACTGTGAGAATCGATGGCGTCGATCAGCAGGTGAAGCCGGGGGAGAGCATCGAGATCGGCCGCAAGCCGTTGCGTCCGCTGCCCGACGACGGGACGCGGCGCGTGGAGATCGCCGACGGCACCCGTTCCATGTCGAAACGTCACGCGACGTTCACTGTGAACCAGTCCGGCGCCGGCGTCGTGCGCGACCTCGGTTCCACGAACGGCTCGTACGTGGTGCGCGGCAACGGCGACCTCATGCGGCTGCCCCCACAGACCGACTTCCTGCTGCCCACGTCGCCGATGCGGCTGCAGTTCGGCGACGTGCCTGCCGATTTCATCCGCGTGGAGCGGCCTGTCAGCGACACGTTCGTCGTGCCCGATCTGTTCGGATACGCGTTGAACACCGTCAAGCAGGAGCCTGACGTCGCCGACATGTCCGTCGACGACATCCTCGACCTGCGCGCCGGAGAGCCGACCGCCGCAATCAGTGCGGCGAACGTGCGCAAACGTGTCGGCGAGCTGAACGCCGCGGCGGCACGCCAGGGGACGGGCGGTCTCACGTCGGCCGTACAGCCTGATTCCGCCGCGCAAACGGCCGGTGCCGTGCAGTCCGGCGCCACTGTCCAGCCAGACGCTGGCGCGCAGGCCGTCGCCGTAGCGCAACCCGGTGCCACTGCGCAAGCTGATGCCGCCGTACAGCCTGATGCCCCTGTGCAGCCTGATTCCGCCGCGCAGACCGCTGGCGGCGAGACTGTGTCTGCCGCTGTCGCAGTGCAGCCTTCAGCGCAGCCGTCCGTCACTGCCGCCGAGCGCAATCCGCAGAACGCAGCACAGCCATCTGTCGTCCAGCAATCCGCAGCGCAGCCGGCCGCAGCACAACCTGCCGTAGCACAGCCGGCGCCGACCGGCGCATCCCAGCCGTCCGTACAAGCCGAAGCCGGCAGCCAGTCGCCGTCGCAACCCGCCGCCGCGCAGCCGCAAACCGCCACTGCCGCCCAGGAGCCGCCGCAGACCGCGGAGCCGGCCGCTCCGGTCGTGCTGCCCGTCAAGACCGAACCGTCGGTCGCGCTCAACGTGAACGGCACCGACGCCAAGCCGGCCGTGGCGTTGCCGCGTGACCTGTTCGCCGACGCCGCCGCGCACGACGAGGCCGAACGCGCGGCACGGCAGCAGCAGGAGGACGAACGTCGTGCAGCCGTTGCGCAGGCTGACGGTCGCGGCACGGCCGATACGGCCGTCTCGCCGGCGGCCGACGAGGGGACCGTCCGTCAGGCGGTGCAGGAGGCGGCACAGTATGCCGCCGGCGTCACCGTCGTCGACGCGATGCCGTCCGGCACTGTACCATCTGACACTGTTCCGTCCGACATCGTGCAGCCTGACACCCAGCTCCGCGAACAGGCCGAAGTCCCGCAGGACCACGAGCGGTTCATGCCGCACAACCAGACCGTCGCACGCGACGACACGGCATGGCAGCCCACGCAGGCGGACGCCGCTGAAGCATCCGCCCCCGAAGAGGACCCGACCGCGTTCAAGCCGGCGTTCGAGCCCGGATCCGTGTTCGACCTGGTCTCCAAGGGGGCGCTCAACCGCCGCGAGCAGATCATCGAAGTCGACGGATACACCTCGGAGCAGGCGAAGACCACCGACGACTATAATGAGCAGTTCGAGATCGCCAATCGCCGCGAACTGCTGCCGTTCCTCGCCATGAACACGTCACTGTACGACGAGATGTACTCATGGCTGGAAGCGCAGGGCAACGCGGACGTCGACGCCGCGTTGGAGAACAACGAAGGCTATAAGGATTACCGCAAAGCGGTAGGGAAGTGAGCCGAGTCATGAGCGAACGCACGCAGCAGACGAACGCATTGGAGAGCCTGCGGCAGTGGCATGAGCGGTACCGTGCGGATCTGGTGCCCTCCGCGCTGGAGGACATCAACCAGCTCGGCGCGAAACTCGACCTGACCCACGCGCACCCCTCCGGCATCGCGCAGCTGTTCGCCGGCGGACGCGCCTCATTGGACCTGCTGTTCCGCGACAACGGCATGTACCGGGCGGCGAACCGCCGGCTCGAACGCGTGCTGGACGACAAGGCCGCCAAGCTGCGCGTCAGCGGCGTGGCCGAACTGTCGCTGACCGTCGGCGTGGCCACCTGGGAGGGCGGCGCCATGCCCGTGCTGCTGTACCCGGTGGCGGTGACCTCCGCCAAGGAGGAGGACGGCGAGGCGGCGGTCATCCGGTTCGTCGGCCATGTGCGGCTCAACCCGGCGTTCGTGTCGGTGATGCGCGAGCACGACGTCGAATTCGACGAGCGCGAACTGTTCAACGGTGCGAACTACGAGAGCGGCACGCCGGAGACGTCCGCCGTGTTCGCGGCCATCAGCAAGCGCGCCGTGACGGCGTTCCCCGACTTCACCATCGAACGGCAGATCATCCTCGGCTGCTTCATGTCGCCCGACTCGCTGATTCTGGCCGAAACCCAGCATGTGATCGACACGCTCGGCCAGGAGGAGCCGACCGGCAACACCGTGCTCGACGCGCTCGCCGGCAACGAGGACGCCCGCAAGGCGCTGAAGGACGAGAACGCGCCGGCGTTCAGCCCGTTCGACGCCGATCCGCACAACGAGTTCGAGATCGGCGACGTGGACAACGAGGTGCGCTATGCGGCCGACATGGTCGCCTCCGGCCGTTCGATCGGCGTGGATGTGATCTCCGGACGCGACACCGCCGACTATGCGGCGGCCATCGCCTCGCGTTGCGTGATGAACGGGCGCAGCGTCCTGTATGTGCCCTGCGTGGCCGACCAGAAGCGGCGGTTCCGCATCGCCGTCAACGCGAACGAGCTGAACGGACAGGTGCTGGACGTGGCCGACGAACGGTGCAACGCGAACATCGACCGACAGCTCATCGCGGCCGTCAGCTTCCAGCCGGGCGTGGCCAGCTCTCGCTTCGACCAGATCGCCGACGAGCTGGTCGGCGTGCGGTCGCGCCTGACCCGATACCTCGGCGACCTGCACTGCGTCGACAAGACGTGGGGCGTCTCCGCCTACCAGACCATCCAGAACCTCGCGCAGATCGCCACGCTGCCCACGCATCCGGCGACGCGCGTGCGACTGAGCCCCGACACCGCGCGCGAGATCGGCGGTCACCTCGACGAGTGGGCGGGCAAGCTCAAGCGCGCCGGCGAACTCGGCGAATACACGCTCGGCCCCGACGACACCGCATGGTACAAGGCGTCCATCACCTCCGAAGACGAGGCGGTGGCCGTCTACCAGCGCGTGGTCGACCTGCTGCGCAAGCTGCTGCCGCTCACCCGCGAACAGGTGGCGTCCACCGTGCAGACCTGCGGGTTCCCGATTCCCGAGACCGCCCGCGAATGGGGCCGTCAGGTGCAGGTGCTGAAGAACCTGCGCCGTGTGCTGGACGTGTTCCAGCCTGAGATCTTCGAACGCGACATCGACGCGATGATCGAATCCAGCAAGCCGAAGGCCCTGCGCAAGAAGGAGGGCACGACCATCGGCTTCTGGGAGCGCCGCCGCCACGTCAAGGAGGCGAAGAGCCTGCTGCGCGTGGGCGCTCAGGTCGAGAACCTGCATGATGCGCTGCAGGTCGTGGCCAAGCAGGCCGCCCAGTGGCGCATGTTCGTGCCGCATGGCGGCTGGCCGGTGCTGCCGTCCAAGCTGGACGACATCATCGCTACGCAGGAGGAGCTCGCCCGCGACCTGACCGCATTGGACGCGGTGCTCGCCACGACCGTGCAGGGCGGCGATCTGGAGACCCTCGACTTCGTGCATGTCGAGGCGCGGCTCAAGGCGCTGTTCGACGACCATCTCGCGCTTGACACACTACCCGAGCGCTGCCGCCTGGAGCAGGAGTTCCAGACGGCCGGCCTGTCCGGCCTGGTGGACGACCTGCGTTCGCGCAGGATCGACGTCGGCTCGGTGGACGGCGAACTGCAGCTCGCATGGTGGACGACCGTGTTCGAGAACATCGTCCGCTCGTCGGCGATCATCTCGAACCAGGACGGGTCCGCACTGCAGTCGGCCGCCGACCGGTTCGTCCAGGTCGACGTCGAGCATGTGCGCTCCGTCGGCCCCATGGTGGCTCAGGAGTCCATGCGCCGGCTGTGCGACATGCTGTTCTCCCGCACACAGGAAGCCAACCAGCTGCACACAGTGCTCGCCGGGCGCACGCGCGTGCCGCTCAGCCGCATCCGGCGCGACCATGCGGAGATCCTCGCCGCGGCGAAGCCGATCATCATGGCCACCCCCGCCACGCTCGCCGCGCTCACCGAGCCGACCACGCTGGCCGACGTCGCCATCGTCGACGCCGCCGCGCACCTACCGGCCGTCCAGCTGCTCACCATCATCTGCCGTGCGCGTCAGGTCGTGGTGCTCGCACACCGCTCCACGGTCACCTCGCCCAGCGTCAAGGAGCTCATGGACCTGCTGCCGGTCGTCAAGGTCCGTTCGCATCCGGTGCGCCGCGCGCCGAAGCTCACCTCGTTTCTCGAATCGCACGGTTACGGCGAGGTGCGGTACGACATCGCCACCGAACCGGCGCAGGGACGGGTCGCCTTCCACAAGGTCGAAGCCAACGGCACGCCCGTCATGGCCACCGGACTGGTCGAAAGCAGCCAGCAGGAGATCGACGAGGTGGTGCGCCTCATCACCGAGCGCGCCTCCAGCTTCAACATCGTGCCGGTCGGGTACATCCTCACCGTCGTCACGCTGACCGACGTGTTCCGCGCACGATTGGGCGCCGAACTCAAGTCGCTGGCCTCGCGCAACGCGAGCATGGGGCAGTTCCTGCGGCACGTGCGCATCGTCGGCCTGCCGGAGGTCGCCGGCGCGCAGGCGACGGACGTGATCCTCTCGCTGTGCTATGCGAAGACCGTCCACGGCCGGCTGCTGCAGCAGTTCGGCGTGCTGGAGCGCGATGGCGGCCGCGCCATGCTGCTCGACGCGCTGGCGCTCGCCGACCGTCACCTTGACATCGTTTCGGCGTTCTCGCAGGCCGACCTTGACGACGAACGCCTGCATCAGGCCGGCCCCAAGCTGCTGCATGAGATGCTGCGCTGGGTGGAGGCGCTGGACGACAAGTCGGCGTCGCAGCCGGTGCGGCCGATGAGCGTCACCCGCGGCGACAACGTGCTGTTCAACGATCTGGCCGAGCGCGTACGCGCCCGTGGGCTCAACGCGGCCGTGAACTACGGGTTCGAGCGCGGCATGCGCATCCCGATGGTCGTGGGCCTGCCTGACAAGCCGTTCTCGCTGGCCGTGCTCACCGACGACGCCCAGTTCATGAGCGTGCAGTCCACGCGCGAACGCCACCGCGGCCTTGCTCAGGATCTCGCGTCGCTCGGCTGGTCGGTCATGACCGTGTGGAGCGTCGGCGCATTCGTCAACCCCGACAAGGAGGTCGACCAGATCGTCGCGCGCATCGGTGAGATCTACGGGGACATGCGATGAGCGGAACCGGCGAGGAGCAGCGGCAGCCGACGTCGCGTGACGGCTCGGATTCGCAGAACGACGGCGCGCAGGCCGGGCAGATGTACAATCCGGCCCGCCGCACCCCGCGCAGGCACAAGCGAGTGGTGTTCCACGGCACCGAACGGTTCGACGCCGACGGCGTGAAGCTTGAGCCCGGCGACATGCGCACCGCACAGCAGCGTGACGCCGACGATGACCGCCGCATCCTCGGCGAACTGCCGCCGCACTGGGGCATCTTCAGCGAGCGCGGCTGAGCTGCGGCCGGGGCACGGCCGAGTCACAGCCGCACCGCGCAGCACAGCCGCACTTGAACCGCGCGGTTGCACTGTAGCCGGACCGCACGGCTGACTGCGTCCTGCCCTAGTCGGTCTCGGTCTCGGCTTCCGCCGTTGCCTCGGCCTCCACAGCCATGATCGGCCCCTCGCGCTGCGCCGCCATGACGGCAAGCGCGTCGTCGGGCGGCATGGCCAACGACACCGTGCCGTCGTCCTCGTCACCGTAGCCGGCAAGACCGCCGCTCAGCGAACCGGAGTTGCCGTCGCCGGCCGAATCGGGAGGATCGCGCGCCGAACCGCCGACCATCACCATCGCGCGGTCGGCGAGCACGCACATGCCGGACCGTTCCCGCACCGCATCGGCGGCACACCCCGAACCGGCGACCAGCGTCACCAGATCGCCGGCGACGAACTGGTCGCCGGAGCTCGCCAGCTGCACGCCGACCACCGTATGTCCCTTCGGCACGGCGGGCAGGCTCCCCAATGAGGACGGGAACAACGGCTGCCCTACGTCGACGTCGATCTGCACGACATTGCCTACCGCCTGGCCGGCATCAGCCAATACCCCCCGCCAACCCTGCCAATCCGGCATCATCGTCACCGTCACGTCCGCCTCGCGCAGCAGCGTGCCACGAGAAACCGCCCTCGTCGTCACCACCACGGGCCGCATCGCCACGGAAGCCGATACGGCCTGCAGTACGGCGAACACGGCGAATCCGGCGCACAGTGCGGCCATCGTGCGGCGCAGCGACGCCATCGCGCGGCGTTGCCGCAAGGTCGTCGGCCGCAGAGCCGAGCGAACGGCCCCGAATACAGAAAAAGTCACCATGCATCGCATGGTGACTGAACTGTGAGCGCGGTCGCAAGCCGAACGGGGTCATGTGGTCGGAGCTTCGGGGTTATCCACATTCCCGGGCGTGTCGCGCCGGCTGGCCGGACGCGCCGCGCCGAACGGCGCCGCCATCACTTGCCGGACGAGCTGCCGCCGCGGTCGGTACGGTAGAAGCCATGGCCCTTGAACTCGATCGGCACGGCGGAATACACCTTGCGCACCTGCTCCTGGCCGCACTCGGGGCAGACGGTGATGGGGTCGTCGTCGAACGACTGATGTTCGGTGAAATCGTATCCGCAGTTCTTGCAACGGTAATGATACGTAGGCAACGGTTCCTCCTCAACAGCTGGTTTCAGTGTCCGTGCGCGCGGAACGCATCCGGCGTGCCGCGCAGAAGTCAATCCGTTCATATCCTAGTCGCCACGCGGACAGTGGCCGTCTGCGGTAACGCGGACGGCGAACGTTCGCGACGGGCGGCGGTGCGGCTGCCGCAGCGGACGTTGCCGCAGTGACAGCCGCGGTGTGGCGCACGCGTCAAACGGCTTGCCGCAGCGGACGTCCCGTCTCAGCCCCGTCTCAACATCCGGAATCCGTCCGGTGTCAGCATGCCGTCGACCGGACGGTCATGCGGCAGGCGCGGCAACGGCCCGGCGGCGCACTCCCACGGCCAGCAGACGGCGATGACCGGCACGTCCGGCCGTCGAAAGGTCAGTGCGCGGTCGTACCAGCCGCCGCCGCGTCCCAGCCGGGTGCCGTTGCCGTCGACGGCGAACGCCGGCACCAGAATGAGGTCGGCGCCGAGCAGCGCTTCGGCCGGCAATGTGACGGTATCCGGTTCCTGCGGGCGGTGCGACGGCCTTGCGACAGCCGTCTGCGTGGCGGTGACAGCCCGAGCAATGCCGGCGTCCGCACGGCGTGTGCAGCCGCCGGTGGTCACGTCGTGCAGCCGGGTGAGGTCGGGCAGTTCGCTCCAGCCGATGTCCAGTCCGCTGCCGAGCCGGGGCACCAGCAGGCGTGCGCCGTCGTCCAGCAGTGCGGCGAGCAACGGCAGGGTGGGGATCTCGCTGCCCATCGAGACGTAGGCGGCCACGGTGAGTGACGTGTTGCCAGGTGTCGAGTCGTCCGGTGTCGTGTTGCCTGCCGCCGCGTTGCCGACCGCCGTGCGGCCCGGCTTCTCGTCGTCGCCCGTCTCGGTGCCGGCTCCCGGCGCGGCCAGCGCGAACAGCGCCGCACCGTAACGACCCAACGACTGCGCGGCCCGCTCGCGTTCCGACTGCGGCACGGTCTTGCGTCTGGCGATGGCGGCCTTGCGCAGGGTCCGTTTGCGCAAGTCGATGTCGCTCGCGGCCGGTGCGGCGGTTGCCGGAGTGCTGGACGATGCTGCGATGGTCATGTTCCACGTTGTATCACGGTTGTGGACGTGTCGGCACGCCCGGCCGTGTCGTGTCCGCGACGATGGCACAATAGGTGGGTGTCTGTTTTTCAATCGTTGTACGCCGCACTCCGGCAGCAAGGTGACCGCGGGCTGCACGCCCCGCGGTATATCAGCGTGCCGTCGTGCCCTCTGCGCCTGCGCCCGATAGGCGCGGACGACGAGGAGGAGTGGAACGAGGTCCGCTGGCGTAACGACGAGTGGCTCCGGCCGTGGGAGGCAGGGGACCCCATGCACGGCGCCGCGCCGAGCTATAACCAGTGGATGCAGCAGCAGCGGCGCAACGCCCAGGAGGGGCGCGGCATGGTGTTCGTCATGGAATATCAGATGCGCATCGTCGGGCAGATCTCCCTTGGCGCGATCGATCTGGGGTCGATGCGTACCGGCGTGGTCGGCTACTGGGTCGACCGTCGGTATGCGGGGCGCGGCTTCGCCCCCATGGCGGTGTCGCTGCTGGCCGACTGGGCGTTCGCCGATCCGAGCGGCCCGCGCCTGCACCGTCTGGAGATAGCGCTGCTGCCGGAGAACGAGCGTTCCCGCAGCGTGGCGCGCAAAGTGGGCTGCCATTATGAGGGGATACGACGCAAGTACATGTTCGTGAACGGCAGGTGGCGTGACCATGAGACATACAGCCTGCTTGCCGAGGATCGGGACGGTGGTTTCGCGGACCGGCTGATGGCCGCCCGTCTCACGTCTCGACACGCCAAGACGCAATCAGTGCAATCGTAAGGGGAGTCTCCTATTCTTAAGGACATGGGTTATGAATCACTCAGCACCATCGTGGTGTTGGTGATTCTGATGATTATCGTGGTTGGCTGGCTGCCTCGGCGGACGGTCAACAGTATGAAAAGGGTGGCCGAGCACCGTCAGGACCGTTACTCGTCGTCGCTGCATCTGGTGGATGCGGACAGCGGCACACGGTTCTCCGACGAGCACACGCCGCAGCCGAAAGGGGCTATCATGCAGCGGACGCAGACCGGCGGCGCGAAGCTGACACGCGCGAGGGTCGCGCATATTCGGGAGCTTCGCCGTGCGGCGATTCGTCGTCGCCGCATCCTCGCCGTGTCGCTGCTGCTCATCACCGTCGTCGTGGCGGCCATCGCGTTCCCGTTGCATTTCAGCCCGCTGTTCGCGCTGATTCCCGCCGGCCTCCTGACGTTGGTGCTCGCGCTGGGGGCGCGGGCGTCCCGTCACGCCCGTCAGTGGGAGCATGATCTTGCCGTGGCGCGGCGCAAGGAGCGCGCGGCCCAGCTCAAGATGAACGAGCAGGTCACGGCGGTCAACGTGGCCAGCGGCTCCCGCAAGCCGGCTCAGAGTGCGGCCTCCCCGGCTGACGAGAAGACCGACGTGATGGAAGGCCAGGAGATTCGTCAGGTGTTGCAGCGCGCCCGCATCGAGCAGGATTACGCGATCGCCGCACGTCAGGCGCGCATCAAGGCCCGCGAATACGCTCAGGCCGCCGAACGGGCGGCGCGGCAGGCGCGTGAGGAGTCCGTCGAGGCGGACGCTCAGGCGGTCGCCGCACCGTCGAGCACGCAGGCCGACGGTCGCAGGGACGTGCAGGCCGCTGTGAAACAGTCCGTGAAACATGCTGAGCCGGCACAGCAGACCGTCGCCGAACCGCAGCCGCACGCGGACGAGCAGTCCACGAGCGCCGACTCCGCGGCCGCCCGTGACATGACCACCGAGCTCGACCGCGTGCATCCGGCCGCCGCGCTGGACGCGTTCGCGGTCGCCGCCTCCCAGGACCTCATCTCCTTCTCGCTCGGCGAGCCGCGCAACGGCGTGGAGCATCACGCACCGGAGCCGGAGAGCCGCGAGATCCAGTCGACCAGGCAGGTCGCCAAGGCGGTGCCCCCGCAGGCCGCCGTCAAGCCGGACGCCCCGGCGCAGGACGATGCGAAAGCGCAGTCCGACGGCTCCGCCGCCGATCGCGACGCCGCCGTCGATGACAATGCCACTGCCGTCGAGCATGCCGCCGACGCGAGCGTCGCGGCGGTGATGGACGACGATCAGGTGAACGACACGGCCGCCTTCCACCAGTCGGAGATGGTCTCGTCCGTGGCCGCGCCGGCGGTGTCGTCCGAATCGCTCGGCAACGATCTTGAGGCCATCCTGGCCCGGCGTTCCAACTGAGACGTTCCAATGGCTCGAGCGTGAGCCTGCATCCATGCGCCGCGTGGTTCCTTAAGCGGGAGCCACGCGGCGCATGTGCGTTTTCGGCGATGTTCACTCACAGCGTTAGCACTCAAGTTGGCAGAGTGCTAACAATCGCGCTACCATAAGACCTAGCGCGAAGGGATGGCACCCGCAGTGATCGTCAGCCTCTGTACGGCGGTATCCCGGCGCGGGACCATTTGATCGGATTTTCGAGAAACACGAGGTGACCTACAGTGTCGATCAAGCTCACACCGTTGGAGGACAAGATCATCGTCAAGCAGGCTGCTGCCGAGACGCAGACCGCTTCCGGCCTGTACATTCCGGACAACGCCAAGGAGAAGCCGCAGCAGGGCGAAGTCCTGGCCGTCGGCCCGGGCCGTCGCGACGACAAGGGCGAGCGTATCCCGATGGACGTCAAGGTCGGCGACAAGGTGCTGTACTCCAAGTACGGCGGCACCGAGGTGCACTACGAGGGCGAGGACTACCTGATCGTCTCGTCCCGTGACGTGCTCGCCATCCTTGGCTGAGTGATTCGCCGAAAAGCGTAGTAGACTGTCCTGCGGCCCTTCCCGGCCGATGGATGATATTGCAGGCGAGGCCCCGGCGCATGATCGCAATCGTGATTGTGCGCCGGGGCCTCGCTGTATTCGTAGCCGGATCACGTCACGCTGCCAGCCCTCGCACGGTGACGCAGCGCCGAAAACCCTGATATTGCAAAGGGTTCGGGGCGTGCGTCACCGTGCCAGGGCGAGCAGAGTGACGGCAAAGAGAGTCGCGGCGGCAGGCGGAACGGCGCAGGAATGCCTGCATCCTGGCGCGGGAATGTCGGGCGGGTCGCCGTCCGGTCGCATTACACTGGACGTCAACAGAGCCTTCGGGAGAGGGAGACCGTCATGATGGTGTGTCCGAACTGCGGCAATCCGGTCAGCGCCGCGGACAAGTTCTGCATGGTCTGCGGGCAGAAGCTGCACGGCGACGACGCCGCATCGGGTGCGGCCGCGCAAGGCGTGCCGCAACAGTATTACGACGGGACCACCATCGTCCCCATCGCCATGCCGGGCGGCGGTCCGGCAGCCGGCGCATACCCGGCGGACGGGGCGACCGTCACGAAACCCGGTGTGCCGGGCGTGCCGCAACCGGGCGCGCCGTTGCAGGCTGCCGCATCCCAGCCGACCGCGCCGATGCCATCGCCGCAGCAGCCAGCGTCCCAGATGGCCGCGCTGGCGTACGGTCCATCGCCATCCCAGACGCCGATGCCCGCTCCGGTCGCGGCCGCCGCACAGCCGGCCGTCGCCATGCCGTCTGCAGCCGGCGCGCCCATGGCGGCCGCTCCGGCTCCGGCAGGCGTACCCGGCTCGCCGACCACGCCGCCGTCAGCCGCGTCACCGGCGAACAGCCACGGCAAACGCGGCAGGATCGTCGCCATTGTCATCGGCTGCGTGTTCGTGGCGCTGATCGCCGCTGCCGCAGGCCTCTGGGCGTGGAGCATGGGCGCGGCGGCCAACTCGGCGTCACGGTTCGCGCAATCGTATCTGCAGGACATCGCGGACGGCGATTACGCCGCGGCGATGGACGCTGTGACCGGAGCATCGGATTCGTCGGGCGACCTGCTCACCGGCACGGACAACGACGACCTGCTGGACGGCGTCACGTCGATCACCGACTACGGTGTCGACGGATCGCCCGCAAGCATCAACCAGTGGCCGACTGGCTATCGTGTGAATGTCCATTATTCGGTCAACGGAGTCGCTCGCAGTCGCACGCTGACCCTGCATGCGGCGAACCCGATCGCCGCGGTACGGGGCGAGTGGACGGTATCCGGCGACGATCAAAGCCACGACCAGAGCGTCGCCGAGCAGCTCGTCGTGGTCGTGCCGAACGACATCCAAGCAGTGGACATCAATGCCGGCGCGTACCGGTTCGGTGACGGTTCCGGCGCATGCAGCGCCATCGGCGACGACGACTATCCTGATTTCACCGACAAGTACGGCACCGACTTCACGGTGTGCCGGCTGTGGACATGGCCGGGCGTGTACCAGGTCGGTCCGGACGCCGCCGGCGCGTTCCAGGTGAGCGCGACCACCGGCATACCAAGCGTCGGGCAGAGCGGCGACGGTTCCGACGCCGCCGTGCAGCCGGTGTTCTTCGTCTACGCGAGCGGATCCGGCTACGACCAGGTCGACGCTGCCGGCGAGATCATCTCCGGTGCCACCGCCAGCCGCAACGGCGACGACGAGAAGCCAAGCAAGAAGAGCGGCAAGAAGTCCGATGACACCGCGGCCGCCGCGCCGGACGACACCAAGCTGAGCAAGATCACCGACGCATACTCCTCCGACGAGGTCGCCGTGTCGGCCATGTTCCTGGACGGCTCGTCCACGTCGAACGATTCGGACAGCGGCACGTCGGATGACGCCGTCGCCAACACCAACGCCGCGCGCAGCCGTTTCGTCTCCGCCGGACTCTATCTGCCCGTCTATCTGGCCGCGCAGGATTACGACTCGTCCGTGCAGACGAACGCGCGCACGATGATGAGCAAGATGGACAACGACGCCGGCAACCAGGCGATACTCGGCATGGGCGGCTTCGATAAGGTCAACGGCTGGCTGAGCGAGCACGGCTACGACGACACGTCGTTCGACCGGCACTTCGGCGACGTGCAGGCCAGCAACGACGGACATGAGAACTACAGCTCCACCTACGATGCCGTCCGCATGCTCGCCGCCGTCGACCAGGCTGGCGGCACGGGCCTGATGACCACCGACATCGCCAAGGAGGGCGTCAAGGTGCCGTCCGGCATGACCGTGCACGCCCACCGCGGCCAAGGCATCAAGAACACGTGGAACTACTTCATCATCGCCGAGACCAGCCACGGCAAGGCCGCCATCGCGGTGGCCACGCAGAACCAGGGCAAGGAGAAGGCGGCCGAGATCGCCAGCAAGGTGCTCGCCGAGATGGACGCCGAACTCAAGGCGAGGGACTGACATGGCGCGGCATCGCGCGGTCAGGGACGCCGGACGGGCGCGGCGTCGGCACTGGATCGTCGCCGGTCTGGCGGCGGTGCTGGTCGTCGTCCTGTCGGCGACGGTCGGCGGCCTTCTGGGGGCGGGCCGCTTCGGCGGCGGACAGCCGGCAGATCGGCCGACGCCGCTCGCCACCAGCGGTTCCGGCACCTCCGCGACGACGGCGGACGGCGACCATGACGCCGCAGCCGTGCCGGAGCCCAAAACGGCGGACGACGGGGACGACAGCGCAACCGCGGCGGCGCAGCAGTCCGCCGAGGCCGTCAAGACGGCCGCCGGCGAGGCCCGTACGGCCGCCGTGCGCAAGGCTCTGGACGAACGGCTCGCCGGCTATGCAGGCACATGGTCGGTCACCTACATCGACCTGGAAAGCGGCCGCGAGACCACGGTCAACGACCGCAAGCTCGTCGCCGCGTCGCTGGTCAAGCTGTACATCATGCTCACCGTGTTCGACCGCATCGAACACGGCGCGATGCAGGACGACTCGACCGTCGACGCGCTGCTCACCCAGATGATCACCGTCAGCTCCAACGACGCGGCGAACGGATTGCTCAGCCGCATCGGCAACGGCGACGACGCCACGGCGATTTCGACGGTCACGGACACCGCGCACCGGTACGGGTTCACGTCCAGCGACGAACTGCGCACGCTGACGGGCATGGCATCCGGCAACACGGTGGAAAACTGGACGTCCACGCGCGACTGCGCCGGCTTCCTCGCGCAGGCGTACGCCGGCACGCTGGTCTCGAAGGACGCGAGCGCGCGCATGATGACGCTGCTGCTCGGCCAGACGCGACGCTCGAAGATACCGGCCGGCGTGCCCGCGGGAACCAAGGTGGCCAACAAGACCGGCGAGCTGGCGGCCGTGCAGAACGACGCGGCGGTGGTCTACGGGCCGCACCCGTATGTGCTGACGGTCATGAGCAACGATGTATCGGCCGATGCGGCAGGTCTCATCGCCGACCTGTCCGCCGCGGTGTGGGGCGCATCGCAGGGCTGATTGCGGCCGCTTTCGGCGGTACGGCGTGTCGGTTGGAATTCCAACGATTCTTGGATGCTGTAGCTGGACGATAAGACGTGTTATGCACCATCGTTACGGCATAAGAGGAAGATATCTTCCCCCTCACAGCAACGTGGGTTATGCTGAACAGCATAAGCGGATGCGTTGCGGCATGGACGGATGAAGGTCCTGCGCCGGCGACGAAGGCCGATGGCGGTCCTATGACCGCCGTGGCCGCATACGGAAGGAGACGGCATGGAGGACGTTGCACGTGAGGGGAGCGCGACGAACGGCACCCCATGGACGGTGACGCCCGATGAGGGGGCAGCCGAGGCATCCGAGACCATTCACGCGGTCGTCGAGGCGCTCGCCGGTGTGCTCTCATGCTCGCGGGAGGTGATCGAGACCGCGGTCGCCACGTTCGTCGCAGGCGGGCATCTGCTGTTGGAGGATGTTCCCGGCGTCGGCAAGACCACGCTCGCGCGGGCGATGAGCATGGTCATGGGAGGCGAGGCGAGGCGCATCCAGTTCACGCCGGACATGCTGCCCAGCGACCTGACGGGCGTCAGCGTCTATTCGCAGCGCACCGGTGAATTCGACTTTCATCCCGGCCCGCTGTTCGCCAACATCGTGATCGCCGACGAGGTGAACCGCGCCAATCCGAAAGCGCAGTCGGCCATGCTGGAGGCCATGGGGGAGGGACAGATCAGCGTGGACGGGGCCACGTACCAGCTGCCGGACCCGTATTTCGTGGTCGCCACGCAGAATCCGATTGAATTGGAAGGCACGTACCCGTTGCCCGAAGCGCAGCTCGATCGGTTCATGACCTGCGCGAGCTTCGGGTACCCGCAGGCGCGGGCGGAGGCTGCGATGCTGACCGGGGAGCGCATGTTCCGGCCGTTGGAGGGGCTGCAGCCGGTGTGCGGCGTGGAACGGATGCGGTCGGTCCGCGAGGCCTGCCGGCGGATCACGCTCGTCGGGCCGCTCGCCGACTACATCGTCTCGCTGGTTGCGCAGACCCGCGAGACTGACGGCGTGCGGTTCGGCGCCTCGCCGCGAGGCAGCCTGAATGTGGCGGCGTTCGCTCGGGCGCACGCGATGATGGACGGGCGCGGATTCGTGACGCCGGACGACGTGCAGGCCGCGGCGGTACCTGTGCTGTCGCATCGTCTCGTCATGGACGGGGCGGGCGGCGGCGTGTCGTCCATGGAACGGGCCCGGTCCGTGATTGCCGATCTGGTCGCCCGCACGCCGGTGCCGCGGGCGGACGAGGCTGCAGGCGCCCGCCGCCGCAGAGCGAAGTGACGTGATGCCATATGTACGGCGGAATCAACGGCATGCGGCAGCCGAAGGACGGCGCCGCGGACGGAGCGGGTGCGGGGCGCAACCGGGGGAGCGGTCACGGTCCGGGGCGCGGCCGCGTGCCACAGAGGAATCGTGACCGTCGTGCGCGTGAGAGGAGGCACTTGCGGCTGCCGCACATGGTGCAGCGTCGTGGTGCACAGCCGCGTGGGTCGCGGCGCGGGGAGCTGCGACATGGGGAGGCGCGGCGTTGGAAGTTGCGGCGTTGGAAGTTGCAACGCCATGGTCTGATCCGTCCGAGTCTTGCCGGCATGGCGGTCGCGCTGCTCGACGGTGTGGCCTGGTATGCCGGCCTGCTGCTGGACGACCGTTCGCTCATGGCCGTCGCGTTGACGCTGTGCATCGTCTGGGGTCTGGCGCTCCTGTGCACGATGGCGCAATCCGTGATGCTGCGTCTTGACGATCTTGCGCTGCAGGGCATCGCCTGCGCCGACGCCGACGATCAGGGGCAGACCGGCAGACGCCGACTCGGACGGCTGATGGCGTCGGTGGCGGCCCGGCGTGCCGAAAGCCGATGGACGCCGGTCGCGGCGCACGGGCGGATCCGCCGATGGCTGTTGCCACGGGGCGTGAGGGCATGCCGTCAGTTCGTCCAGCTTGACCAGGACGACACGCCGGTCGGCATTCACCGGTCGACGTTGCCGCGGATGCGCGGCTGGTATCGGTGCGTGTCGGTGACGGCACGCTGGCACGGCCCGTTCTCCCTGTTCGCTGCCACCCGCATCATCCCCGACGGCACGGGTGTCGCCGTACTGCCGGAGGCGACCCAACCGTCCTCCGGCGTGCGCGCGGTGGTTGCCGACAAACGTCTGAAAGGCCAGGCGCAGACCGAAAACGCCGGAACCGTACGCGAATATGCGCCCGGGGATTCGCCGCGACTCATCTCGTGGAGCCAGAGCGCGCATCGTGGTCATCTCATGGTCCGCGAAACCGGACGCGACGTGCGCTCCACACTGGTCGTCGTGCTCGACGTGCGCGACCCCGGAACCACGCAGACGCAGGCGGATGCGCAGGCGCGCGAGGCGGCGCCCCTGCTGGAACCGTCGCTCGGCGGCGCTCGCGGGCGCACGGTGATCGTCACCGACGGCGTGCACGTGGCGAACGACACCGGTTCGGCGATGCGCCTGTTGGCGGCCTGCCGGCCAATCGCCGATGACGGCCCGGCGGACAACACAGGCGTGGCGAATGATCCACGCGCAAGGACGACCGGCGGCGAGACGGACGACGAAACCCGGCGCGTGAATAATGACGAAACCCGTCACACGCAGGCGTCACGGTATGCGCACGCCGTCGCCGGACTGTGCAGCGAACGCTCCGGCGCGGTCACCGTGTTGCTGCTGACCGCACAGCCGCAGGGCGACCTGGCGCAGGCGCTGCGCGCAAGCGTGCCCGAACGGCTGCGCGTCGTGCAGGTCGAGACGCCAGCCGAACCGCCGCAACGCTATGCCGTCACGGTCATGCCGGAGACTGCAGTGTGCGAGCCATCCGAAATGCCGGCGAAAGCAGCCGCATACAGGTCGGCGTCGCCCGGTACGACACGACGGAATGCGTGGAGGCGGTTTGTGCCGCAGCGACTGCCGAAGACGGGGCGTGCGGATGCGACGCGGCCTGGTACGTCGTCACCCGCATCGGCATTGTCCGGCGAGTCGTCACCGGGCAGGACGGCGCTGGGTGTGTCGTCGTCCGGTGTGTCGTCGTCGCCATCCCCGCTCGCATCCGGCATGCTCGCGGTCTGTCTGATGGTCTGCTTCGCGCTCGCGCTGCAACCGCTCACCGCAATCGTGTCCGTCGGCTGGTGGACGTGGCTCGCCGCGGCCTCATTGGCGCTCGCCTCCATCGCGTGCGCGATACCCGTTCGCCGACCACGCATGCTGGCCGTGCGCATCGCGGCGTTCATAGTCGCGCAGGTCGTGGCGCTCGCCGTATTGGTGCTGATCCGGCTGCACGGCGAACTCGGCTTCTGGCTGTTCGCCGTGCCCGCCGCCCCCGACGTGCAATCGCAGACGGCGAGCGGAGTGAGCATCGCGACGTCGGCGCAATCCCTGGCCGACGTATCCCCATGGGCGGGAAGCTCGCCGTGGGCGGTGCTGACAGGCGTCGCCTCGCAAGGACTCGACGCGTTGCTGGTTCAACTGCCGCCGGTGCAGGTCGACGCCGCCGGTGACGTCGACCTCATGATGGTGACGGCGCTCGCCGTCATAGCGGTACGGCTCATGCTCTGCTCGCGACGTGTCGCCCCGCTCATGGCGCTGCTCCCGGCGTTCGGATTCGCCGCACGGTTCGCGTTCGTCGGCACGGTCACCCCATGGTGGCAGCTTGGCGTGCTGGTGGCGGCGTTCGTGCTGCTGCTCTGGTCGTCGAGCACGCTGCCGGTGCGCGTTCCGCTGCCGCTGGGCGCATCCGCCGTGGTGACCGCGATGGTGCTGTCGCTCACCCCCTCGGCGGTGAACCTGGCGCTTGACGTGCCACTGTCGCTCGGCGAATCCAAAGGCCTGCTCAGCAGCAACACCATCAACCCGATGATCGACCTCAAACGGTCGGTGACATCCGGCTCAGACTCGACCGTATTGAGCTACGTCGCATCGCAGCGCCTGTACCTGCGCATGACCACGCTCGACGACTTCAACGGCGACACGTGGAGCTTCGACAAGGACCTCACCAAAAAAGCCGGCCTATACGGGTCGGGTATCCAGCTCGGGCGGAACAAGGACGCCAACGACACGGACTGGCAGGTGAGCAGACGGCAGCTGCAGCAGCTGCTGGTCAACAACCCCGCACTGTATTACCCGTGGCTGATGTCGGGCGGGGGCAATCTGGGATCCGACGACCCATCCGCGTTGACGTACACTTTCAGCGACTCGTCGGATGACAGCCCGTGGATGGCCTCCGCGCAGGTGACCATCGAAGGGCTGCGCACCCGCTTCCTGCCGGTGTCAGGGCTGCCGGTGGCCACCATCGTCAAAAACGGGTGGAAGCAGTACAGCGACGGCACGATATACAGTCCGGATGCGACCACGCAGGCGGAACAACGCTACACGGCCGCCGGACTGTACTACGAGCCGATAACCTCCGACAAGGGGTTCGACCAGATCACCGGTGTGACGGACACGCGCCAGAAGCTGATCGACATGACGGTGAGCGAGACGACTCCGTGGAGCGAACGGACATCGCTGCGCCGGCAGTGGGCGGCGCAAGGCCTGGGCGAGATCCACGGCAACTGGCTGGCCATCCCGCTCGACGTGTCCCAGTACGGCACCGCCAAGGCGTCCGACGGCACCATCATCGGCATGGGACACCGCAGCCTGACCAGTGTCGAAGACTCCTCCTACGACTCGTATGACATCGACACGTTCAGCGACATGTCCCGTGAGCGGCTCGGCATCAGCGACGACGACGTCATCGCGTTGGCCAGCTCGCCCAAGGGATTCCTGATGCTGATCCCCGTAAGCGAGACCGATGCCTTGGACCGCTTGATGTCCGAGGATGATGCGGACGCATACCAGTCGATTTATGACGACATGGAGGCTGTGGCCACCGGCATGGGGTACGGCGACAGCGGATTCTCCACCAGATCCGGAACGAGCAGGCAATGGGCGCCGTTCACTGAAAACGACCTCAATAAGGCGTTCGCCCGGATAGCGGCCAACGAAAAGACCATCCGCAGCCATTACCTGTCACTGCCCGATGACCTGCCGCAGAACGTGCGCAGCCTGGTCGCCCGTGCCAAACGCGAGGGGACTCCAACCACCGGCGACGATGCGGACCAGCAGATCGCGGCCATGCGCTGGCTGGTCGACTACTTCACGAACAAGGCGAACAACTTCGTCTATTCACTGGACGCTCCTGACGGCAACGGGCGCGACAACATGGCCATGATCGACACGTTCCTCGACCAGCATGCCGGCTACTGCGCGCATTACGCTTCGGCCCTGGCCGTGCTGGGCCGCGCCATGGGCGTGCCCACGCGCATGGTGATGGGCTATCACAAGGGGGTCGGCAATCCGACGTCGACCGTTTCGACCACAGAGGACTTCTGGTATGGCTCCGCATCCGAAAACCGCTACGATGTGGCCGCCAAACAGCTGCACGCCTGGGTCGAAGCGTACATCGACGGCGTCGGCTGGGTGCCGTTCGACGTGACCCCGGCATCCACCAGCAACGGCAGCGCAGAAAGCGCCTCATCCTCCAGTAGCACGACGTCCACGAACACGCAGGCCAAGCAGCAGGCCGAACAGTCCCAGACGACGCAGCAGCAGAACGCCCAGAAGAAGACCACCACACAGCAGTCCACGAAGACCACCGCCAAGAACACGGCCTCGGCCGCCACGCCGAAAACGGGCGCGACCATGCCGGTGCTGCCGCGATGGGCGGCCGTGGCGTTGTGGACGGCGTTCGCCATGCTGCTGACCGGTCTGCTGGCCGCGACGCCGGCACTGCTGCGTCGACGCCGGCGCAGACGGGCGCTCGCGTTGATCGCGGCGGCGGGGAAGAGCCGGAATGGCGCCGGCAGCGAGCCGCCCGGCCCGGACTCTGGACCTGATGCGGCGTCCGCGGTCGGAGGCGGTTCCCGTCGCGGCCGTCGCGCAGGCTCCCGCAAGACCGGTGGCAACGCTGGCAACAGCACTGGGGGCAGCACCGGAGGCAAGACGCGCCGCGCATGGTTCGCCGCATGGCAGGAGATCCTCGACACGGCATACGACGCCCGGGTACGCTGGAACGATTCGGACACCGAACGGGCCATCGCCGAGCTTGTGACCGCCGGGCCGAAGACGGTACGGCACGAACGCCATGATGTCGAAACGGCGCCTTTCGGAAACTCCGGAGAGCCGACTCGGAATCTGCCGCAAGAGGACCGTGAACTGATCATGCAGGCCTGCCGTCAGGTGACCGCCATCGCGTTCGGCGGACGCCCCGCAGTTCCCGATGAGGCGCTCGCGGAGCGGCTCCGCACCTTCTGCCTGCACTACGACGCGATGGTGCGGCGGCGGCTTACGTTCCCGCAGCGGATGCGGCGCAGGCTGCTGCCGCCGTCGCTGCTGCGCCGGCGCAGGTGACCCTTGCGGCACGCATCGCCGTAACGTTACCGAACGTTCGCCGCAGGTTCACTCAAACATGGCGCAAACCCTAGGAAAATGGCGGTAAGCGGGGACTATCATGAGGGAATGAGCTTCAAACATCGCACCATCATCGACACCATACCGGCGTACAAGCAGGGCAAGCCCGCGCCGAAGTCCGACGACAAGCGCACCTACAAGGTGTCCAGCAATGAAAACCCGTTCGAGCCGCTGCCCAGCGTGGTCAAGGCCATCAAGAAGCGCGCGCTGCCCCACCTGAACCGCTACCCCGACATGCGTGGCTGGCCGGTCGTGGAGCGGCTGTCGCGCGAGATCGGCGTCAAGCCGGAGAACATCGTGCTCGGCTGCGGCTCCACGGAGGTCATCACCCAGCTCGTGCAGCTTGTGGCCGGACCTGGCGACGAGGTGGTCTACCCGTGGCGCAGCTTCGAGGCGTACCCGATCATCGTCGCCGGCGCCGGAGCGACCAGTGTGCAGGTGCCGAACCTGTCGAACGGACGGCATGACATCGACGGCATGATCGCCGCCATCAACGAGCGCACCCGGCTGGTCATCGTCAACAATCCGAACAACCCGACCGCCACCAGCGTCAGCGACACCGATGCGCGCCGCCTCATGAACGCCGTGCCCTCCGACGTGCTCGTGCTGTTCGACGAGGCGTACTTCCAGTTCAACACGTACGCCGACACGAACGTCGCGATGGACCTGTTCCGCGACTATCCGAACGTGGTGGTCGCCCACACGTTCTCCAAGGCGTATGGCCTGGCCGGCCTGCGCATCGGCTACGGCATCGCGCCCGAGGACGTGATCGAGGGGATGCGCAAGGTGGCGTTGCCGTTCGGCGTCACCGACGTGGCGCAGGAGGCGGCGCTCGCCTCGCTCGACGCCTACGACGAGCTGTCCGACAGGGTCAAGTCGATCATCTCCGAACGCAACCGCGTGGTCACGGCGCTGGTGCGGCAGGGGTGGGCGTTCCCCGACCCGTACGCGAACTTCTTCTGGCTGCCGCTGGGGGAGCGTACCGACGAGGCGGCCGCTGAATTCGAGCAGGCGGGGCTGTCGGTGCGTGCGTTCAGCGGCGACGGCATCCGCATCTCGATCGGCGAGGCCAGTGCCAACGATGCGGTGATCGAGGTGTGCGCCAAGCTGAAAAAGGCTGGATTCTAGCGGTTTTGCAGGGGTTTTCAGGGCTGCGCGGGCGTGTGCGACACGCCGATGAGGGGCCTCGATTTGCAAAAGTCGGTGTTCCATGTTTAGATAGTCAAGTTGCCGGTTGAGGCTAAGCCCCAACAAGCGACATGGCGGATTTCCCAAGCGGTCAAAGGGAACTGACTGTAAATCAGTCGCCTCGTGCTTCAGTGGTTCGAATCCACTATCCGCCACGCCCCGATAGCTCAGTGGTAGAGCACTTCCTTGGTAAGGAAGAGGTCGTGAGTCCAATTCTCACTCGGGGCTCTCTGGCGGGATAGCTCAGCTGGCTAGAGCGTACGACTCATAATCGTAAGGTCAAGAGTTCGAGTCTCTTTCTCGCTACAAAGGCCGACACAACGTCGGTGGACAACGAACACAAGAGGTGAACCAAATGGCAAGCAAGAGCGCCGACATCCGTCCGGGCATCACGCTGGCATGCACCGAGTGCAAGGAGCGTAACTACATCACGACGAAGAACCGTCGCAACACGCCGGATCGTCTTGAGCTCAAGAAGTTCTGCCCGCGCTGCGGCAAGCAGACCGTGCATCGCGAGACCCGCTGAGCGCGTTACCATCTTGTACAAAGAACCCGACCCCAACCGGTCGGGTTCTTTGCGTTATACCCAAAACGCTAGGCCGCTCCGGGTACGGTCCGTTGTCCTTGGCCCTCTCGGTGGAGGGGACTGTCAGCGTAGCTGACTGGGGGAGCGTCACACCCGCAATCCTCACAACCGACCGTACTCAAACGGTGTGTTTTGAGTACGTTTCGTCACGAAAAATAAACCGACCGTACTCAAACAGACCTCTTCGAGTACGTTCCGTCACGGAAAAGCAACCGACCGTACTCAAACAGACCTCTTCGAGTACGGTCCGTCTGGAAATACAAACCGACCGTACTCGAACGGACCGTTCCGAGTACGGTTCGTCATGAAAGAACAACCAACCGTATCCGATTGCGCCGTCCGGTCCATGCGCCGGCCCACATGCCGGCCCGCACGTCAGTCAACGCCGAGCGCCGAACGCACCTGCCGGGCGCTCGTGAACCGTATGCCGTGCAGGCCCATGGCCGTCGCGGCGTCGGCGTTGCGCGCCTTGTCGTCCACGAACGCGGTGGTCGCCGGGTCGACGCCGAACCGTCGTATCGCGCGACGATAAATCTCCGCGTCCGGCTTGCGCAGCCGCTCCTCGGACGAGACGACCGTATCGCGCAGCAGTCCAAGCCAGCCGAACTTGCGGTGCGCCGCCTGCACGAATGCCGTCGTGAAGTTCGTCAGCCCCCACAGCCGCACGCCCGCACGGTCCAAGTCGCGCAGCAGCATCGGCATCCCGTCGATCATGTCGTAGAGCGCCAGCCGCTGGCGTGAGAAATACGTGCGCATGATCAGCCCGTCGCCACCGTGATGGGCCGCATAGTCGTCGATGATCCGCTCCTCGCTCCAGCCGCTGTCCGACAAGGCGTCATAATGCCAGAACCCGTACGCGGCGTCGGCCGCGAAGAACCCGTCGAGTGTGTCACGGTCGGCCACATCCTCCAACGCGAGCCGCGGCCGCCAGTCCAGCAGCACGTCACAATAGTCGAAAATCACGTCGGTGACCGGCAGCACAGTGACCGGCGGCACAGTGCCCGACGCGGACGCGGCGTCCGGCATGGCCGCAGCATCCGACACGCCGTCTTTTCCCAGCAATCCCATACCGGCCACTGTAGTACGCCGTCGGACGCAATGCGCCGGCGGCGGCGTACGCCCGCACACTCACGGGGCGCGTGTACGCTGGAGCGCATGACGAGTTTTGCAGACCTCACCACCATCGCAGTCGGCGGACGCATCGCGCGGTTCGTCGAGCCCACCTCACGCGTCGGCGTCATCGAAGCCGTCGAGGACGCCGACAGCAAGGGACTGCCGTTGTGCGTGATCGGCGGCGGCTCCAACCTGCTCGTGTCCGACGAGCCGTTCGACGGCGTCGTGATCCGCGACGCACGCCGTCGCATCACCGTGCCCGACGAGGCGGCGCCGGTCGAGAACGGCGAACGCATCGTGCACGTGAACGCCGAAGCCGGCGCGAACTGGGACGATTTCGTCGCCTTCACCGTCGAGCTGGGCTTGGAAGGCGTGGAAGGACTGTCCGGCATCCCCGGCACGGTTGGCGCGTCCGTCGTGCAGAACATCGGCGCATACGGCCAGGAGGTCGCCTCCAGCGTCGAATCCGTGGAGGTGTGGGACCGCAAGACCAAGACCACACGCGACATCCCCGCCGCCGACATGGGGTTCGGCTACCGCATGAGCGCGCTCAAAGCGAGCATGTACCAGGCGCCCGCGGTGCCTGCCGACCGATTCTTCCCCACGCCGCGCTACGTAGTGCTGTCGGTGACGTTCGTGCTCCGCCACAGCGCACAGGGCACGGTCGGCTACGGCCAGCTGGCGAAGGCGCTCGGCGTCGAGGTCGGCGACCGCATGGCGACCACGGTCATCCGCAACGCCGTGCTGCAGGTGCGTGCGGCGAAAGGCATGCTGGAGGACGCCACGCGGTACGGCAATCCGGCGATGGCCGGCACGAAACGCACCGACCAGGTGGCCATCGCGATGAATGCGCAGGCGGCTCAGGCGGACGCTTCGGCAACGCAGCCGGACGCAGCCCCCGCACCTGACTATGACCGCCACAGCTGCGGCAGCTTCTTCATGAACCCGATCCTCCACCCCGCCGCCGCGGCCGCGTTGCCGCCGGACGCGCCGCGGTTCGCCGCCACCCTGCCGGACGGCACGCCGGGGGTCAAGACGTCCGCGGCCTGGCTCATCGACCATGCCGGCTTCCACAAGGGATACCGGATCGCGCCGGACGCGCCGGCGAGTCTGTCCACGCTGCACACCCTCGCCCTCACCAACCGTGGGAGCGCATCCGCCGCCGACATCGCCGCCCTTGCCAAAGCCGTGCAGGACGGCGTCGAGCAGGCCTTCGGCATCCGGCTCGTCCCCGAACCCGTCGTCGTCGGCCTGGACCTGCGCTGAGCCGCGGCGTGCGTCCGGCCGGCAACGCACTTGCCCGGCCGCATCCGTCGGCGTCCGCCAAACAGGCGAACCGGCTCACCCACCCGGCAGCCGCCCTTGTCATCGACCGCGGCTAATGTCGTGACGTCGGCAAACGCAGTCCGGTCGCGGCGCCCATCAACGGTGACGACAACAGCGGCCCGGACGGCGGCGATCGCGGTGACGGCCCTGCCGGCCGCGCACCGCGACGACACCGACACAGCAATACAGAACGACACGGCACCGCCGTCAACGGCGCGCAATCGGGAGCACAACCATGTCCATGCACATATTCCGCAAGAAGTCGGTGGAGCAGACCATCGCCGAAACCGGTGAGGAGGGGCGCTCGCTGAAACGCAACCTCACCTGGTGGGACCTGTCCATCATGGGCGTCGCGGTCGCGGTCGGCGCGGGCATCTTCTCGGTGGGCGCGCAGGCGGCCGCCTTCCACGCGGGCCCCGCGGTCATCATCAGCTTCCTCATCGCCGGCGTCGTGTGCGGCGCGGCGGTCATGTGCTACGCCGAGTTCGCGTCGATGATCCCGGTGGCAGGCTCCGCCTACACGTTCACATACACGACGATCGGCGAGATCGTGGCCTGGGTCATCGGCTGGGACCTCATCCTGGAGATGCTCATGGCCGGCTCGGTCATCTCCAAGTACTGGGGCGTCTACCTCAACGACTTCATGCACCTCATGGGCTGGAATGCGGACACGAACATCGCCATCGGCTCGTTCCACCTTGACGTTGCGCCGCTCATCATCGTCGCGTTCTTCACCACGCTGCTCGTCTTCGGCACGAAGATCGGCGCGCGCGTGGACGGTGCGATGACCGTGCTCAAGATCGCCATCGTGTTCTTCGTGGTCATCGTCGGCTTCTTCTATGTCAAGGCGTCCAACTTCACGCCGTTCATCCCGCCGGCCGAACCCGCCTCCGCGGTGCCCGGATCGACCGTCACCGGCTCGTGGGAGCAGCCGCTGTGGCAGTTCATGACCGGCATGACGCCGAGCGTGTACGGCATTCCGGGCATCCTGTCCGGCGCGGCGCTCGTCTTCTTCGCGTTCATCGGCTTCGACGTGGTCGCCACCGCCTCCGAGGAGACGAAGGACCCGCACCGCAACGTGCCGCTCGGCATCGGCGTAGGCATGGCGCTCATCATCGTCATGTACATGCTGGTCGCCATCGTCACCACCGGCATGGTCTCGTACAAGGACCTCGCCGCGCAGCCGAACCCGTCGCTGTCCACCGCCTTCGAGCTGGTGGGCGCCGGCTGGGCCGCGAAGATCATCAGCTTCGGCATCGTGCTGGGCCTGGCGACCGTGGTCATGGTGCTGCTGCTGGGCCTGACCCGCGTCGTGTTCGCGATGAGCCGCGACGGCCTGCTGCCGCGCTCGCTCAGCCGCACCGGCAAGCACGGCACTCCCGCGGTGCTGCAGATCGTGGTGGGCGTGGTCATGGCGTTGGTCGCCGCCTGCTTCGACATCGGCGTGCTGTCCGACATGGTCAACATCGGCACGCTCTCCGCGTTCACGCTGGTCGCCGTCTCCGTGCCGATCATGCGGGCGAAGCGCCCCGAGCTGCCGCGCGCGTTCCGCATGCCCGGCAACCCGTGGGTTCCGGTGCTGATCGCGCTGGCGAACCTGTGGCTGATGCTCAACCTGTCCGTGCTGACCTGGCTGCGGTTCCTCGTGTGGCTGGTCGTCGGTTTCGCCGTGTACTTCGGCTACGGCTACCGTCACTCGCGGCTGGGCTCCGGCCAGCTGGGGGAGGGCGGCGACGGCGTGGCGCTCGCCGCCGACTGACTGCCGCGCGCGGTGCGGCCGGATTGCGTCCCGCGCCGAGCGTCGCAAGCCGGGACTATTCTTAAGTGCAGCGAAATCAGCGTCGCAGCCGTCGCCAGCGTCGCGGCGGTTGCGGATGATGATGAGATAAGTGACCATGATGCGCTACGGCGGTTGTCGTAGCGGAATTGAAGGAGACTTGCCATGCCGTATGTTGTCGCACAGCCCTGCGTGGACGTCAAGGACAAGGCCTGCGTCGACGAATGCCCCGTCGACTGCATCTATGAGGGTTCCCGTTCCCTGTACATCAACCCGAACGAATGCGTCGACTGCGGCGCATGCGAGCCGGTGTGCCCCACTGAGGCCATCTTCTACGAGGATGATTTGCCGGAGGAGTGGGCCTGGTACAAGGACGCCGCGGCGAACTTCTTCGCCGAGGTGGGCGATTTCGGCGGCGCCTCCGCCCACGGCCCGATCGGCAAGGACCCCGAGCAGGTCGCCGCGCTGCCCCCGCAGAACCAGGACTGACGGTTCGCCGCCATGGGCTTCCATACGTTCTCATCGCCCTATGATTGGTCGCGCATCGCCGCGTACAAGAAGACCGCGCAGACGGTTGACGGCGGCATGATTGACCTGTCCGTCGGCTCTCCGGTCGACCCCGTGCCGGACAGTGTCCGGGCGGCGCTTGCCGTGGCCGCGGACGCGCCGAACGCGCACGGCTATCCGGTGACAGTCGGCACCGCCGACCTTCAGGCCGCGATTCGCGAATGGTTCCTGCATCTGCGCGGCGTGGACCTGCGTGCGGTCAACGCCGCGGTCGTGCCGACGGTCGGTTCCAAGGAGGCCGTGGCGTTGATGGCTTCGCTGCTGCATCTGGGGCCCGGCGATGTGGTCGTACAGCCGCAGGTCTCGTATCCCACGTATGAGATCGGCACCCAGCTTGCCGGGGCCACGGTGCTCAAGGTGCGTGACGTGGCCGACGTGGACTCGTGGCGCAACGTTCCCGGAGTCAAGGCCGTATGGGTCAACTCGCCGTGCAATCCGACCGGTGACGTGATGGGCGCGGACTGGCTTGCCGGGGTCATCGCGGCGGCGCGGTCCATCGGCGCCGTGGTGCTGTCCGACGAATGCTATGCGCTGATGGATTGGCAGTCGGCCAGGTTCTCCGACCGTTCCGCGGTCGCCGAATCGAACGAGCCCGCCGCGGCTGAAGCGTTCAGCCTGTCCGCCACGCCGTGCGCCCTGTCGCCGCGCGTATGCGAGAACAGCGCCGACGGTGTGCTGGTGCTGTATTCGCTCTCGAAGCAAAGCAACATGGCCGGCTATCGCACCGCATTCATCGCCGGCGACTACCGACTGGTGACCGAGATGACCTCCTACCGCAAGCAGATCGGCGAGATCATCCCCGGTCCCGTGCAGGCGGCCATGGCCGCGGGATTGCGCGACGTCGCCGCCGTCCATGCGCAGTGGCGGCGCTACCATGACCGTCTCGCCACGCTGGTCGATGCGCTGCAGGCGGCCGGTTATGACGCCCGCATGCCGCAAGGTGCGCTCTACGTGTGGGTGCGCGCCCGCGGCGGCGACTGCTGGCAGGACATGGCTGCGCTGGCCAAGCTCGGTATCGTGCCGAGTCCCGGCGAATTCTATGGCGAACCGGCATACCTGCGGTTCTCCGCCACCGCCACCGACGAGGCAATCGAAGCTGCGGCTGAGCGGTTGAAGCGTTCCGCGGCCTGAGCCTTCCACGGGCTTTTCTGGCCCCGAAACAGCCCGGTGTGTGAGATGTGGGTGTTTTGTGGTGTGATGATGACGTCGCCGTATCGGTGTCGGAACCGTTGCATCGTTGGAATGAAGCCGATTTGGACGTGAGCAGTCAATCGGGTCATGCTGGATTGCCGCGCATGAAACACCCACATCTCACGAAATGCATCTTGTGCAGGCAAAGCGACATGCGAATATGTCCATTTTGTCGTATATATGACGGCAATAACAGTGCTCCCATGGTGCTCCGCGGAGCTCACAGCCCCAGCCGGGCCGCATTGTTGCCGTATTTGCGGCGCACCGCGTCCAACGCCTGCTCGGCGCCACGCTGACGTGCGGAGCGCGTGCCTGTCCCGGCCGATTGCGCGGCCGACTCCTCCAACACGTCATCCAGCGTCGGCTGCACTGAGGATCCGGATTTCTGCGCCAATCCGCTCGCGCTCATGCCGGCCAGACGAATCTCGAAGGGCAGTCGGGGCATGTCGCCGCCCGTCGCTGCACGCTCGTCCGGTATCCCCATCATGCGCCGCAGCAGCATGACCGTCTGCGGATACAACGCCGATGCCGTATCCGTCGGCCGCTCCATCGTGTGCGACATCGTGCGGTAGCTCAGGTCGGCGAACCGCAGCTTCACCGTCACCGTGCGCGCCGTCAGCCCGCGACGCCGCAGCGAGCTTGCCACCTCGTCGCAGCACCGCCGCAGCAGGTCCATGACCTGCCGGGCGTCTCGCGTATCCGTGACGAACGTGCGCTCCGCGCCGACCGACTTCTCCGGCGTGTACGGCGTCACCTCGCGCGAATCCAAACCTCGCGAGGCGAGATACAGCCCATGCGCCGCCTTCGCCGAGCCGCACGCCTGCGCGAGCGTCGCCTCGTCCAACGCGGCTAGGTCGGCCACGGACCGCACGCCCCACGCGGCCAGCCGCCGCTCCAGCGACGGCCCGATGCCCGGAATGCCGCGCAACGGCATCATCTGCACGAACTCGGCCTGCCGTGCGCGCGGAATGAGCAGCATCCCGTCCGGCTTCGCGTTCGTCGACGCCATCTTCGCCACCAGCTTGTTCGTCGCGATGCCCACCGAACAGGTCACATGGAACCGTGCGGACACCTCCTGCCGCATCCACGCGCCGATCGCGCTCGGCCGACCCCACGCCAGCAGCGCGCCGGAGACGTCCATATACGCCTCATCCACCGAAACCTGCTCGAACCGGTCGGTCACACGGCTGAACACCTCGTCCACGATGCGGTGCGACATCATCCGGTAGTAGCGCATGTCCACCGGCAGGAACACGCCGTCAGGGCACAGCTGCCGGGCGCGGGCGGACGGCATCGCCGAATTGATGCCGTACCGGCGTGCCTCGTAGCTCGCCGCCGAGACCACCGAACGCGGCCCCGTGCCGATGATTACCGGCCGTCCCCTGAGCTCGGGATGCCGGGCCACCTCAAGCGAGGCGTAGAAGGCGTCCATGTCGATGTGCAGCACCGTGCAGCCGGTCTCGTCATGCCCCCAGTCACGCTTGGCGGCGGCCAGTCTCGGTGCGTTGCTCATGGTGCCCATCCTAGCCGCAGGGGTGGTGGTCGGCGGCCGGTCGGGCGGTGACGTTGCGTCCGTGATGCCGTTGCGGCGTCGCGGTCCGGCGAATCGCCCGACGGCCGCGCAGCCGCCACGGTGCTACCGTGACAGTATGAAGAAGGTCGTTCTTGAGGTGCTCAACCGTGTGCCGGTGTTCCTGATCGTCGTCGGCGAGGCGGTGTTCATGTATGCCGCGACACTGGTCGCGAAACTGGCGTTCACCCAACTCGATCCCCTGTACGCGGTGTGGTACCGCGTGGGGTTCACCGCGCTGATGCTGCTCGCCTGGCGACGGCCGTGGCGTGCGTCCCGACGCGGCGGCCTGCCGCACACGGGGCGCGACTGGGTGGTCGTGGCGGCCTGCGGAACATCCATCATGCTGATGAACACGATGTTCTATCTGGCCATCAGCAACATGAACGTCGGCATCGCGGTCGCCATCGAGTTCGTCGGACCGCTCACCGTGGCGGTGATCGCCGGCCGGTCGTGGCGTGAGCGGCTCGGCATCGCCATCGCGGCGTGTGGTGTGGTGCTGCTTGCCGGCATGTCGCTCTCCCAGCCGTCGGGCAGCCGGTTCCTGGTCGGCCTGGTCGCGATCCTGTGCGGCGGATCGATGTGGGGCGTGTACATCGTCATGGGACGCAAGGTGGCGGCGCGCGGCAATTCGCTTGACAACCTGAGCGTCGGCATGCTGATTGGCTGGGCGCTGCAGTCGGTGGTGCTGGCCGTCCCGGCGGTGCGGCATACGATCGAGCCGAAAGCGCAGGCCACGTGGGCGGTCGGCGCGCAGGGCGAGCTGAAACTGGTCGGCCTGCTGCTGGTCGTGGCGCTGTTCGCCTCGTTCATGCCGTATGTGGTCGACCAGGTGGTCATGCGCCGGACGACGTCGGGGGCGTTCTCGGTGATGCAGTCGATCAATCCGGCGGTCGCCGTGTTCATCGGCCTGCTGTTCGGCGAGTTCCCGACCGTTTGGGATTGCATCGGCGTGGCGCTGGTGATTCTTGCGGTCATCGTCACGTTCACCGGCGATACGAACCCGGCGAAATAAGGGGGTGCCGGCGCTCGCGGCGTACGTTCCGCCCGGCGCGTGGCGGCTGCCGACGTGCCGCTGCCGTCCGCCGCGGCACACCGTGTTGCTTTAGTCCGGGGGATGATGCTAAGATTACATGCTGTTGCGTGAAAGCGTGACATGGAGACATGCCTGAGTGGCCGATAGGGGCACCCTGCTAAGGTGTTAGTCGCGTTTAGCGGCTCGAGGGTTCGAATCCCTCTGTCTCCGCTCTACGGGGTCACGTCGATACGGCGTGACCCCTTCTGTTTATTGGTCTCAGGCCCGGTATTAAGCCGTTCCCACGCCCTATGATACACCCCCGTGAGCGCCGTGTTTCGGCGCGTTATTGCGCGTTGTAGCTAACTTCCTGACTAACGGCATGTCGGTTATAGTCGTCTGCAACAACACCACCTATCCCAGTGGAAAGGACGGCAAGTATGGGAAGAAAGGCAAGGACGTCGCGGCGCTCCGAGTTCGGCAGCGTGTTCCCCACGAGGTCACAGGCGAAGTCGGAACTGCGCAAGCCGGTGCAAAAGCGTGCTGTGATCGGCTGGACGGCGCAATACTCCAGTCCCATCGACGGGCGCAAGGTGACGAACAAGTTCAGGGGCGACGGCGCGGAACGCTTAGCCCGCGCATGGCTGGACAACGAGCGCGACTACATCGAGACGCTGAAGCGTCAGGGACGCCTTGACGAGTACCTGAACCCGAGCGAGCGCAAGACGGCGGCGCGGCGGCGGGACGAACGCGCCGACATGACCTATGACCGGTATGCGGAACAGTTCATCGAGGAATACCGGATGAACGGCGGCGACAGGCTCGCGCCCGGTTCCGTCCGGCAACTGGAGAACAATCTGCATTATTCCATCGCCGCGTTCAGGGGGCGGCGGCTGACGGACATCAAGCCTAGGGACGTGGGCCGGTTCCTTGACGGCGAGCACATGGGCGGGTTCACCGGTTTCAACGGCGAGACGGTACGGCGCAACGCCTACAAGGACATGAAGCGCGTCATGCGGAAGGCAACCGAAATGGGGATGGACGGAGAGGCACCGTACATCACCGCCACGCCCTGCACGTACGCCGCGCCCCCGGTGCCGCCGAGCAAACAGGCCGAAATACCCGTCGTCACCAATGAGCAGCTATGGAAGATCTACCACGACATGCCCGCCTATACGCGGCTCGCCCCTATCCTCGCCGTCGCCGTTGGCGGTATGCGTATCAGCGAGGTGTGCGCCCTGCGCCTGTGCGACATCGACCTTGACAAGAAAATCGTGCATATCCGCCATAGCCTGCGGCGCGGCGAGGGCGACAGGGGCAAACTACGGCTAGGGCCGACGAAGAACAGGGCGAGCAACGCAAGCGAGCCGATACCCGACGCCGTTGTTCCCCTGCTGCGCGAACACATCGCCAAGCACACGGACGGCAAACCGACGACGTTCCTGTTCCATTACAGGCACCCCGATGAACCTATCGAGCCGAACACGCTGCGCAACCACTTCAAGAAGGCGGCAGAGAACGCGGGACGCCCCGACCTGCATTTCCACACGCTCAGGGCCACGGCGGCGACGGCGGCGAAGAACGCGGGCGCTAGCGTCAAAGACTCGATGGCGTTGCAGCGCCACGCGGACGTGAAGACGAACGTGGAGATCTACCAGCGTTCCAGCATCGAGGAACGCCGGGCGCTCGCCAACAAGATCTATGCGCCCATCGACGCGGCCAAGGATGCTAGCGGGGACGGCGAGCGCCCCGCCATCGCAACGGCTGCATAACCGCGCGTGGTTCCGTCCGTGGTTCCGTCCGCCGCCGACCATGCGATCGGGCAGCAGATCGGGCAGCGGATAGGGCAAAATACAGGCTACGGAAGGCCAAAACGACACGCGGAAGACGGCGAGCGCCAAAAAATGCCGTGGCATTATTCAACGGTTGCAGAATGTATGCAGAAAATGTGGATAATCCCGCGTGCGGTTATGCACATGGTCAGACGGCAGCACCGGTGGGCCGGTGGATAACATGAGGATAAGTAGAACACACGTTCGTTATTTTCATGAGCATTAACCGGTTTCCAAACGTTTCATGTGCATCAAGTCGTTAGATTGTCGCGTACATGCGTGCTATGGTGCTGAACTACCAACGAACGAACGCGGTACATCCCATACACGGGACGTGTCAGCGGGAGAAACGAGCCGAAGACAAAAGACGGCGCGGGTACTGCAATACCCGCGCCGCCGCTGAAGCTCCCACGGGCGACGGTCTGCCGCCCGAAAAACCGAACCACCGGCAACGCCGGTGGGCATACTCCTTTAAGCAGAAAGGAACTTCGATGAACCAGACTAAGTCGTCCGTGTCGAATCTCAAAATCGGCAGCGCCATCGCCCTGCCGGTGTACACCAGCGTGGAAGCCATGCAACAGCTCCGTTGCGGACGCGCCTACCTGAACGATCTTGTACGCAAGGGCAAGGTGCGCGTCTATAAGCCGACCAACCGCAAGACCCTGTACAACCGCGACGACGTTCTCAAGGTGATGGGAGCGCCCCTCAACCAGCGTGCCTACGAACAGGCGGCGGGCATTGCTGCGGCGCTTGCGGGTGAAGAGTGAAGAGGGGCACCGCAAGTATGGGAAAGAACGGCACCCCTCCTATGAGCGTAGCAGAAACGGCACCCCGCCTGCTCCTGCCCGGCATGACCCACTACGGGGACGACTCAGAGTTCTGGGCCTCAAGCCCGCGACTGAAGTACATCCACGACTACGCGCTGGCTAGGGGCATGAACCCTTGGGCGGTGCTCGCCGCCACGCTCTGCCGCGCCGCCGCGTGCATCCCCCCGACCATCAAGACACCAGCGTTCAGGGGCGCTCAAAGTCCGCTGAACATGTACGCCGTCACGGTGGCACCATCGGGCGGCGGCAAGACGATGGCGCGGAAGGTGGCGGGCGAGATCATCCCCGACATGCTCAACGCCACCATCGCCGAACCCGCTTCAGGCGAGGGCGTCATCGCCATGTTCGCCATGCGCGTCCCCTTGCCCGCCAAGGAAGCGGGCGGCGCTCGCGGGCGTACCGTGCTCGCCTGCCGCAACATGCGGGCGTTCGTCGCCATTGACGAGATCACCAAACTGGGCGCGTTGTCCAGCCGTCAGGGGAGCACGCTCACGGGTACCCTGCTGACGGCATGGAGCGGCGGCGATCTTAGCAACTGGACTGCGAGCGAGGAGAAACGGCTGTCGGTGCCTGACGGCGCGTACAGTATCGGCATGTGCGCCGGTTCCCAACTGGCCAAGCTGGGCGTCATCGTCAGCAAGGAAGACGAGGGACTGCCGCAACGGTTCCTTTACGCCGAAGCGGAAGCGCCCGCCGAGCCTGCGGGCACGCCGCCGCCTGAAGGCGGTTTCGGCTTCGACGTCGCCAAGCTGCGGGACGCGTCCCCGTCCGCCGACCAGCTCGACCGCGTGTACAACGACAGTTCCGTAACGCTGCCTATCCGTGAACTGTCGTACCCCGATGGGGTCAAACCGCTTGTAGAGCAGAACGCGGAACTGCCGCTGAAGACAATCGACGCCCACACCGTGCTGACCTGCATTCGCACGGCGGGCATACTCGCCGTCATGGAGCAGCGGGACGGCCACGAATACGAGGTGACGCGCGACGACTGGAAGCGTGCCGCCTACATCGTGCGGCACTCGCGCATGGTACGGGACCGGTGCATCGCGGCGGGCGCTGCGGAACGGCGTAGGCAGCGCAAGAAGACCATGAAGGAACGCGCGGAAGACGGCGAGGCAGTGGCAACGGCGCTCGCCGGTGACGCGATCATCGAGTTTCTGAAGCGCCGGGACGTGACGACTGCGGCGAGCGCCAAGGGCTACGGAAGGTATGGGACGACCTCGCGGACTATCCGCAACGGCATTTCCACCAACTACCGGATTGTGTGCGGTAAGGTGCTGGACGATCTTGTACTAGCCGGGAGACTTGGGACTGTCGCACTGGACGACCGGGAAACTACGCTGTACTACCTGAAGCAGTAGGACGAGTACGCGCCTGTAGGAATGTCACTTCAAGGGGGTATTTCTCACATGAGATGTACCCCCTTGTTTTGTTTTTTCCCGTGTAGATAGTTGTCTACATGTCTACACGTTGCGGCAGTAGGGCTAAGGGCATGTTTTTGCACTGTCTACACGGCTGTCTACTTGTCTACACGGATACCGCTTGTAGACAAGTAGACAACCGTGTAGACAGTCATGAAATAACCCCGGAAGCCTTGGAAACATTGGTGTAGACATGTAGACAACTATCTACACGGGAAAAGCAGAAAAGGGAACAGGGAAGCGAACATGAATCGTGTTCGTTTCGCACATCATGATAATGGCGTCCGTGCGTCATGGATGATACAGGATATGTAGCTTTACCTAATCGGCTACGTAGTTTCAGAACCGCTTTAGGCATCATGGGTGATACAAGTCTTGTATCGATTCAATATTCGCTTTCAGGTGTTCCCGGATATCCGCGCCCTTATCGTGTGCGCCGCCTGCTGCGGTAGGGCTGTCATGGGGCAAGCGTGGCGGCAGCCACGCGCGGCAGCGGCAAACGTCAGCCGCCACCGCTGGAAGGCGGGACATGCCGGGAAGGCGGCGAGCGCCACCGCCTGCGAGCGTGCGCCGAGGTGCGGGCATGAGTTCACCATTACTGAAGTCATCGAGTCCGCACGGCTGCACGCGCTGCAATGTGGCTGCTAATCCACATTGCTTGTGTGGCCGCGTCCGTCCTGCCGCTGCGTGTATCCGCATGTATCAGCGTGTAGTAAATGACATAAAGATGGACGGCTTGTTTCTTTACGTAGGTCGCCGTTCTGTTCTTGCATATCGTGCGATAACGTCGGCGCAACCGCCTGACCCCTACTGCCGTAAGGCGTCCGAGCATCGACACGCCCGGAATGTGCGTGAGTCGGCGCAACCGGAACCGTTGCAATTCCAACGTTTCCGTGATCGTGTGCGACGGGTTCACGCCGCCGTTCCTTTATCAATCCCGCCGCCGTCGCCGCGGCCGTCATGCCATGCAGCGCACGCGGGACTGTCGCCCCTGACCTTGGCTTAGGGCGTGGCCCGCCCGGACACCATCGGCGGTTAGATCACGGCGGCGACGATGGCGATACATGCGGCGTCGCCGCTGCCATGAAGGACGCGGAACAACATTACATTAAGTAAAGTTGGCGGAATTGCAACGGTTCCGGGGTATGACCCCGCCATGTCACGCTAATCTCAAAAGGAACCGGGGACACCATTCACGGGCGAAACCAGAGACACAGCGGCCTTGACGCACATGCCGGGGGCACCCTCCCCCGACCCCCCTTATATGACGGCGGCACGTCCTGCCGGTGGAAGGGACGCCATGGGCGGCAGCGCCTGGGATGGCCTGCCGGATACCGTAGGCGCTGGAGACGTCATCACCGGGCATCGCCTGCGAGCGCCAAGGGGCACGTGCAGCGCCGCGCCTGTTGCCGTCCCCGCTGCCGGTGCCGCTGCCATGCCGTCCCCTGCCGTGCTGCCGGTGTGCGCTGCGAGGGCGGCCATAGATCACGGCATGAGGGCGGTAACGTTTTTTCAGTGCATGGCTACGGGATGCATCCAGCGGCGGAACCGGTGTCACAGCGGCATCCCCACCGGCGGCGGCTAGCCACGGCACCGTGAGGACTGCAACGTTTTTTCGTGAATGGCTCCAGAATGCATCCAGCGTCAGAACTAGAGTCGCTGCGGCCTTGACGCGCGTACGCGGGTACCCTCCCCACCGGGGGCGGGATGCGTGCAGCCGTGGCGCTGCCGGTGTGGCGGCGGCGCTGCGATGTCCCGCGCCGTGGTCTTAAGAGGTCTTAAGAGGGCTTAGGACGGCAGCACATGAGGGCGGATACAAGAGAGCGCCGCAAGCATCACATGTGCCTGCGGCGCTCCATGCCCGCCCCTGTAGGGCGGCTAGCCGTCACGGGATACCATCCCCATTACGGACTGTATTCCTGCCGTGGGGCGGCTAGATCTTCTGTTCCGTGTCTGCCGTGTCTGCCATGGCGCTGCCGGTGGTGGCGTCCTGCCGTTGCGAGTCCGTGCGGCGCTCGCCGGTGACGTGTTCGGCTGCGTCGCGTATCGCCCGCGCCATGGCCTCTATCTGCCGCGCGTCGGGTTCCGGCATGTCCTGCCGGTAGGCGGCGGCCATGAGGGCGAGGCACGCGGCGGCACGGTCGGCCAACTGCAAGGGGACGTCATGCCCGCCCTCGCCGTCCGCCACAATGATGCTGCCGTCAGCCGTGCGCACGCCGTCCCCGCTGTCGGTGACGCTCACAGTGAGCAGCACGCCCAACGAATAGCCGGGGTCATCCACCGCGTTGCAGCCGCCCACGAACGACGTGCGGCGCTCGCCGCCCATAGTCCTGATATCGACATCGCCCGCCCACCGTGGCACGCAAGGCGCTGCCGTAGAGTCCAGCATGAAACGATCATCGTTCGTCGTCGTCATCGTTCCAGCCCCTCTCATCGTTCCACCACGCCACAGCCCGCCGTGTCCGCATAGTCGGCGATCTGCCGCAACTGCCACGACTCAAGGACGATGCTGCCGCGCTCCATGCCGCCGACGCTGACACGCGCCCTGCCGCGTCCTGCCGGACTCACGTACAGGGGGCGCGTAGAGTCCTCCCCGTTCTCATACACAAGCAGACTGGTAGACATGCGCCGGTAGTCGTCGTACGTCAGACAGTCGCGCGTGATCGGGCAAACCATCGAACACATGGCGGCGAAGTCGGTCAGCGTGTACCCGAACGCCGCCGCGTACCGCTCCACGTCCGCCACCTCAATGTCACGGCTGCCGTCCAAGTGACGGCGCACCATGTCACCGCTCAGGCCCGCATGGTCTGCGAGCGCCGCCACGTTCCATCCCCTGCCGTTCGCCAACCGGCACAACAGAGCGGCGATCCTGTTGCGGCTCATGCTGTCGGTCGCACAATACATGCACCGGTTGCGGCGAATGCCACGGTCAAGCCCCTCCAGCGTGCGCGACGCCGCAAGCGTGTCGCCCGCACGCACAAGCGCGGGGATGGGGTCGATACGAGAATTGATTGCCATTGATGGCCTCCCATTCTTGCAAGCAGAGCCGTAAAGGAATTGTGAAAACAGCGCCGATAACTAACTTATTAACTAACGGCGCTCGCCGTCATCCCCGAGAACGCTGGAATTCCAACGTTTCCGAGGGGTACTGTTCAAATCCCTCTGTCTCCGCTCTACGGGGTCACGTCGATACGGCGTGACCCCTTCTGTTTATTGGTCTGGGTTAAGTAAAGAAACGTGGGTCTTATCCGCGTGTGTCGGCGGAGAAGCTGACTAGCTGGCGTGGGTGTCCGCCCCGGTCTTTTCCCTCGATGAATCTCGCGGGGTGGCCCGCCGGCGGTCTGTCGTACGGTCGTCTGCTACCGGAGTCTGATGGCTTTTGACCGGAAACGGCCGCGAAATGGCCTTTCCGTGGCCTTTTCTTATCAGGAGGCGACAGATCCTAGTCATAAACGGACGCCGACGAGTTGATTTGCGTCCGTTTTCGGATGGGATCCGGCAAGTCGTGGTCGCAAACGGCCGCTGATGGCCTCCTTCGAGAGCGGCAACGGTCGGCTGGCGGCGAAGATCGCACCAATCCGGGGTCACGGACCTGGAATGCCGCATGGCGTATCTTCCCAGCGCAAGAAATTACGGACGAACCATCGATCACGCCGCGGCACACGGCCGGCGTCCCGGCATCCGGGCCAAGAGAGCTCCTCGCGCCGGCTTTCAGACCCGTGTTTCCTGACTTGGCCACCTGCATCCTCATCTGCGGTACAGGTAGGGGAGAACGGAGGTACGCCGTTGTCCTTCCCTCCGGCTTCCCATTGTACCGGTGCCGGGCAACCGACACGACAGCATCGATGTTCATATGGTAAGAGATTTATTTCACTATTTGACTGCTGGCACATGGTGCCACACACCTCCGCCATCACGGGACCACGCCCCTTCGCATCCCCGCGCGTCACCGGTAACGGCAACGCATTAGACTGGGAATCCACGGTAAAAGAGAGGAGTACCAATGGGGCATACTCGCAAGTACGGTCAGCATGGCCGCCCTCCGGCATCGTCATCATGGCCCGGCCGCATCGTCGCGGCGGCGCTCGCCGTAATCCTCGTACTCGCGGCGGCTGTCTGGTATGTGTCCGGCATGCCGTTCAGCCCGTGGGGGAGCGCGGCTCAATCGCGGACGTCCCAGACCGCGCAGCCGCAGACCGGAACAAGCAGTCAGCCTCTGAACCGCACGCAGTCCGTCCCTGAGCCGGTCGTCGAACATCACGGCAACTCGCCCGACTGCCCCGACCGCGACTGCATCTCGGTGCTCGTCAACGGCGACCTGCTGTTCCATCCGAACCTGTGGAAGCATTTCGCCTCCGCCAACACCGCCGCCACCGACGGTACCGCGTTCGACTTCGCCCCGCTGTTCGAGCCGATGCGGCGCTACATCCAGGCCTCCGACATCGCCGTATGCGAGTTTGAGACGCCGATCGCTCCGCGCGGCGGCCCGTACGCCGGCTACCCGGTGTTCGCCATCCCGCCGGAGGTCGCGGACGCCGCCGCGAACGTCGGGTTCCAGGCCTGCACCCACGCCACGAACCATTCATGGGACCAGGGCGCCGACGGCGTGAACCGGCTGTGGGACACGCTCGCCGCCAAAGGCGTCGCGCAGACCGGCTCATACAAGAGCGAGGCCGACTCCACGAAACCGTTGGTCGTGGACTCGCCGACCGGCGGCGGCAAGCTCGGCATCGTCACCGGCACCGTCTCGCTCAACGGCGAGGTCGCCGACTATGACTGGCGCGTCGACCGTCTGCGCGAGGCTGGCGACCCGCATCACCAGTCGGACATCGACCGCGCGGTCGCCAAGGCCAAGGCGGCCCGCGAGCAGGGCGCCGACGTGGTGGCGATGGCCATGCACTCCGTGCAGGAGTACATCGACTACGCCGACTCATGGCAGGTCTCCGAGGCGCACGAGCTTGCCGACACGGGCGCGTTCGACGTGATCTACGGCGCGGGATGCCACTGCGTGCAGCCGATCGAGCATTATCATGGCACGTGGATCATCTACGGCACCGGCAATGCGGTGACCGTGAGCGCGCCCGCCAGCCGCATCGTCAACAACCAGGGCATCACCGCGCGCATCCAGTTCGCCGGCCGCAAGGGCCAGGCGGGCAGCTGGCGGGTGAACCGCATCGACTGGGTGCCGACCGCGAACATGCGGCAGGGCGAATACCGCTGGTGCCCGATCTCGTCCGACCATCCGGACGGCACATGCTGGTCTGCCGACCAGGATGCCCAGGTGCGCCAGCGGATATGGAACGTCATCTACGCCATGGGCGCGGACAGTAACGTGGTAAGGGAGTGGAACATCACCGATGAGACGAACCGTTCTTGACGCCGCCGACTCGCCGGCGCACGACTCGCTGGTCGAGAAGAAGTCCGAGTTCATCGCCGACGCCTGCCATGCCGACACGCTCGACGAGGCGCTCGCATTCGTCGAGACCATCCGCGAGCGGCATCCCAAGTCCCGGCACGTCGCGTACGCGGCCATGTGCGTGGACGGCGACGGGCGCGTCAGCGAGCGCATGAGCGATGACGGCGAGCCGTCCGGCACCGCAGGCAAGCCGATTCTCGACGTGCTGCGGCAGGGCGACCTGATCGACTGCGTGGTGACGGTCACCAGGTATTTCGGCGGCATCCTGCTCGGCTCCGGCGGCCTGATCCGTGCGTATTCGTCGGCCGCGTCGCTGGGGGTGAAGGCCGCTCGGCTGGCCGATATCGTCGCCTGCCGCAGGTATGCGGTCGACCTGCAGTATCCGCAGCTCGCCGTGTTCCAGCAGATCGCGGCGTCCTGCGACGGCCGGCTGGAGAACGAACAGTACACGGACCGCGTCGCGTTGGACGTGGTGTTGCCGCAGGCGAGGGAGGGCGAGTTCCTGCGGCGCGTGCGCGAGTCGTTCAACGCGGCCGTCACGCCGCGGCCGCTCGAGCAGGTGAGCCGCCCGGTCCCGGTGGCGTGAGCGCGCCGGAGGGGAACATATGGTTCCCTTCCGCACACGCGCGGTAAGGTGAGGGTATGACTGATACGAATGAGAAGAACGCCGCGCCGGACGCGGCGCAGGCCACCGACACGACTGCGGCCGGGCAGCAGGCCGCGCCCGACTTCGAGCCGCTGACGACGACATACGAGAGGCTGCGGCACTCGACTGACAGCGCCGAACTGTCCGAGTTCGCACGACGGCCGCTGCCCGACCGTTCCGACCAGGCGGCGTTCTCGCGCGCCACCGCACTGCTGGAGGCCGTGGCCGGCAACCTCAACACGCCGGTGGAGGACCGCATCATGCTGGCGAGCACCATGCCGTTCCCGAACATCCTGGTGAAGCTCTCGTCCGACCCCGAGGCGGACGTGCGCCGGGCCGTCGCCGCCAACGAGGACGACAAGAACTGGCTGGTGGGCCGCCTCACTAAGGACGCGGTGCCCGAGGTGCGCGACGCGGCGCTGCGCAACAAGCGCACGTCGTGGAAGATGCGGCTGGAGGGTGCGCAGAACCCGGACGTGGACGCGCAGACGCTGGACTTCCTTTCCGATCTCGGCGTATCGAGCGAGCCTGACGCCCCGGTGATCCTGGCGACCATGGTCCGCCGGGCCGTCGCGCTCAACCCGCAGGTCGCTCCTGAGACTTTGGAAAAGCTGTGCGGCGACCCGGCGCCGGAGGTCGCGAAGGCCGCGAAACGGGCGAGCGCGAGCTGACGCCCCGCATGCCGCTCGCCGCCTATGGCCGGTGAGAGCGCTCTCAGTGCATTGGCGTCATGTCACAGGCTCGTTATCTGCGGCAAAAAATGACGTAAATTCGCGGCGTATGGCAGCGTGCCGGGTGCACGCTGGCTTACACTGAAGGTATGACAGAGAGTACTGAAAGTGCGGAGCGCCTTGCCCGGCCGCTGATCCATCTGGCTCAGCTGGTCGGTTTGGCCACGAGTTATGTGGGAATGACCAACGACTACCACGAGATCGACGATGATGTCCTGGTGGCATTGCTGGGCGCTCTGGGAGTCGATGCGCATGACGACGAGGCCATCGACGCATCAATTGTCCGCATTCTGGACCAGCGCCATGGACGTCTCGTCGCGCCCACCGTGCTGCACATCGCCGACACCGAGGATCGTGTGCTGGTCAACACCGGCATCATGGACATCCCCTCGGCCACGCTGACGCTTGAGGACGGCACGGCGTACGAGGGCACGCTGGAGCCCGGTCCCGGCGACGGCTCGCAGGCGTACGAGGTGGGCGGCCGGTTCGTCGCCACAGCGCTCATCATCATCCCCGCCGACGTGCCGGTCGGCTACCACACGCTGCACGTCACCGTCGGCGACCGCACCGAGGATGCCACGCTCATCAGCGCGCCGCAGCGCATCCCGACGCTGCCCGCCATGCAGAAGGATCAGCTGTGGGGATGGATGGCCCAGCTCTACTCCATCCGCTCCTCCGGTTCGTGGGGTGTGGGCGACTTCGAGGACCTCAAGACGCTGCTGGTCGAGTCGCGCAAGAAGACAGGCGCCGACTTCATGCTCATCAACCCGCTGCACGCGGGCGAGCCGGTCGCGCCGCTCACCCCGTCGCCGTACCTGCCGATCTCCCGCAGGTTCGTCAACTTCACGTACATCCGCCCGGAGTCCATCCCCGAATATGCGACGCTCGACAACGACACGCGCGGCCAGGTGGACGAGCTGCACGCGCAGGCCGACCCGCTCAACGGCGACGCGCAGATCATCGACCGTGATTCGATGTGGCGCGTGAAGATGCATGCGCTGTGGCTGATCTTCAAGGCCGGCCGCACCCATGAGCGCCAGCAGGCGTTCGACGAGTACAAGCGCACCACGGGCGAGGGGCTGGAAGCCTATGCCACCTGGTGCCTGTGCTACGACAAGTGGGGTGCTCCGACCGGCGCCCCCGACAGCTGGGAGAAGCGGCTCGACAAGAACTCCGACGAGGTGATCGGGCTGCGCAACCAGTTCCCCGACACGCTCGACTTCTACCGCTGGATGGAATGGATCGCCAACGAGCAGTTCGACGCCGCCCAGCGCGCCGCGAAGGACGCCGGCATGCACATCGGCATCATGGCCGACATGGCCGTCGGCGTGCACCCGTCCGGCTCCGACGTGTGGTGGAACCCGGAGCGTTTCGCCAAGGGCGCCACGGTCGGCGCGCCGCCGGACTACTTCAACCAGCAGGGCCAGGACTGGAGCCAGCCACCGCTCAACCCCATCGACCTGCAGAACACCGGCTATCTGGCCTACCGTCACATGGTGCATGGCATGTTCGCCCACGCGGGCGCCGTGCGCATCGACCACATCCTCGGCCTGTTCCGGCTGTGGTGGATCCCGTCCGGACACACCGCGAAAGACGGTTCCTACGTGCACTACGATTCCGACATCATGCTCGGCGTCCTCGCCATCGAGGCGGAGCGCGCGCATGGCGTGGTCGTCGGCGAGGACCTGGGCGTCGTACCGAGCTACGTCGCCGAGTCGCTGTCCTCGCACGGCGTGCTGGGCTGCGCAGTCGAATGGTTCGAGCAGATGGACGGCAAGTTCCGCGCGCCGAAGGACTGGCGCGAGTACGCGCTGGCCTCGGTCAACACGCACGACCTGCCGCCGGCGGCAGGCTACCTCGCCTACGAGCATGTGCAGCTGCGCGAGCGTCTGGGCCTGATCGAAGGGTCGACCGAGGATTTCGAGGAGCATGCGCGCGCCGAGCACAAGGCCATGATGGACATGCTCGTGGCGAACGGCTACCTCGACCCCGAGCTGCTGGAGGACGAGAAGGGCAACGAGCAGCAGATCGTGGAGGCGCTCTACCGCGGCCTTCGCGGCTCGCACTGCAAGCTGCTTGCGGCCTCCATCGTCGACGGCGTCGGCGAGCGTCGTGCGCAGAACCAGCCGGGCACCAACAACGAGTACCCGAACTGGCGCATTCCGCTGGCCGACGGCAAGGGCAACGTGGTGCCGCTGGAGGAGCTGTTCTCCAACCCGCGCCTGCTCTCGCTGACCAGGGTCATGCAGGGTCGATGACCATCCGGCGGGGCCGTCGGAGGCCCTGCCGCAATGGTATGCCGCGCGGGCGTTGCGAAATGTCAACGCCCGCGTTATTATAAAGGATTGTTGTGTTTCCCTAAGGGGTCCTTCAAAGCGCTTTCCCACTCGCCATCGAGGACTTTCAGGGAGCCCACGGATAATGAGGCCGGAACAGCCACGTCTAACCAGCGTGCGGTTCGGGCCCGGAACACAATAATCAAGAAAAGGTATACCAGTGAAAACTTTCACTCCGAAACCAGCCGATCTGACCCATGACTGGTACATCATCGATGCCACCGACGTGGTGCTGGGCCGCCTGTCCACTCAGGTCGCCAACCTGCTGCGCGGCAAGAACAAGCCGACTTACGCCCCGCATGCCGATTCCGGCAACTACGTGATCATCATCAACGCCGACAAGATCGCTCTGACCGGCAACAAGATGGGCAAGGAACTGTACTCGCACTCCGGTCGTCCCGGTGGCCTGCGTCGCGACAGCTACGCGGAGCTTCTGGCGAACAAGCCGGAGCGCATCATCAAGGCTGCCGTCAAGGGCATGCTGCCGAAGAACCGTCTGGCCAAGGTGCAGCTGGATCGCCTGCGCATCTTCCGTGGTGCCGAGCATCCGCACACCTCTCAGCAGCCGCAGGTCTTCGAGATCAAGCAGATCTCGCAGCAGTCCAAGTGAACCGAAGGGAGATAGAGAATCATGGCTGAAAACACCAACGACTCCGCGGTTCAGGCAACCGAAGAGGAGCTCACCACCTACACCACCGAGACCAACGCGGGTGCCGGCACCGGCACCTCCGCGATCGCTCCCGGCTACGGCACCGGCCGTCGCAAGGAAGCCGTCGCCCGTGTGCGTCTGATCCCGGGCTCCGGCAAGTGGACCATCAACGGCCGCACCCTGGAGGAGTACTTCCCCTCCAAGCTGCTGCAGCGTGAGGTCAACTCCCCGATCGTGCTGCTCAAGCTCGAGGGCAAGTTCGACGTCGTCGTCCTCGTCGACGGTGGCGGCACCACCGGCCAGGCCGGCGCCATCCGCCTCGGCGTGGCCCGCGCGCTGAACGCGATCGACCGTGACGCCAACCGCATCACCCTGAAGAAGGCCGGCATGCTGACTCGCGACTCCCGTGTCGTCGAGCGCAAGAAGGCTGGTCTGCACAAGGCACGTCGCGCTCCGCAGTTCTCGAAGCGTTGATTGTGTCCCGCCATCATGGCGGGTGCATGGCTTACGAAAAAGGCTCCCCGTGGATTCCATTCCACGGGGAGCCTTTTTCGTAAGCCATGCACCTCGTCACTCTGCTCGCCCGAGCAGAGTGACGCAACCCCTGCAACGCTCACTGCGTCTTGCACATGACGCTGATGCTCAACGCGGGGACGAACCAGCGGTCATCACTGGGAGCCTGCGGTTCGGCGGCTGCGGTCCCGTCCGGCGCAGCGCCGGTATCCGCTTCAGCCGTCGCGGCTGTGGCGTCCTGCGTGGCGTCCTGCGTGGCGTCCTGCGGACCGGCCGGCGATGCGCTGACTGTCCTGGCGGCGGCAGCGGTGGCACCGGCAGCACCGGTTCCCGTCTGGACCGCCCCGGCTCCGGCAGGGCCGTTCGCAACGGCGCCGCCTGCCGCGGCGTCCACGATCCCGGCGTCCGCGGTGTTGGCGCCGGCACTGCGGCTGGCGCTCCACCGCGAGACGCGGTCATGATTGTCGGTCCCGTTCTCGAACAGCACGTCGGCATGCTCGACCTTGGCGCCGAGCAGGTCCAGCTTCGACTGGGCCGCCAGCGTCGCCTGCACGGAGCGCACCACCTCGCTGATCTGGTCCTTCGGCGTCACGGACATCGTCCAGTTGCTGTCGTTCGCCCCGGCGCTGCCGATGCCGCGCACGCCGCCGACCGCAGGCCACCTGCCGATCGCCATCGCCGAGCTCCATGTGCACTTCCAATCGCAGTCGCGCGGCAGACGGAACGGCCTGTCCTCATCCACGCCGTTGATCACGATGAGCACGTCCGTCTCGTCACGCGACTCGCCCTGCGACACCAGCCGCATCGCGAAACTGCGCACGGCCGGGTTGAACCAGTCGCTGTCCATCGGCGTGGTGCCGTCCGGCAGATACCATTGCACCCGGCTCGACGGCTTGAACAGCCCCAGCTGGGTCAGCCTGGTGAAGAACTCCTCGTGATGGTACAGGTCCAGCGACTTGCGCATGGCGATGAGCCGCGAGACGGTCTCCAGCCGGTGCATCTGCAGGGTCTTGCGGGTTTGGTACAGCCAGTCCCAGTCCAGCCAGGTGATGTCGTTGTCCTGCGCGTAGGCGTTGTTGTTGCCGTGCTGCGTGTTGCCGAACTCGTCGCCGGCCAGCATCATCGGCGTGCCGAGCGAGAGCATGAGCGTGCCCAGCATGTTCATCACGGCCTGCTCGCGGCGGCGGATGACCGCGGGGTCGCTGCTCGGCCCTTCCACGCCGAAGTTGACCGAATGGTTCACGTTCGAGCCGTCGTTGTTGTTCTCGCCGTTCGCCTCGTTGTGCTTGACCGCGTACCGTGTCAGATCGGTGATGGTGAACCCGTCGTGGCAGGCCACGTAATTGATCGACGACACACATCCGCGGCCCGGTTCGGTGGCGAACAGGTCCGCCGAACCGCACAGTCGGGTGGCCATCTCCTGCATGCCGACGCCGCTGCCTGCGGGAACGCCGGGCTGCGTGTCGGTCAGCCAGAACCGTCGGGTCGCATCCCGGAACCGGTCGTTCCACTCGCTGAATGGCATGCCGAAACCGCCGGTGCGCCATCCCTGCGGTCCCAGGTCCCACGGCTCCATGATGAGCTTGAGGTTGCCGAGCAGCAGGTCGGAACGCAGCGCGTACAGGAACGGATGATGCTTGGTGAACTCGCCGTCGAGACGGGCCAGGGAGACGCCCAGGTCGAAGCGGAACCCGTCGATGCCGATGCGTTTCGCCCAATAGCGCAGCGAGTCCACGGCGAACGTCACCACATGCGTGTTCGTGAAGTCGAACGTGTTGCCGCAGCCGGTCGTGTCCTCCAGCCGGCCGATGTTGCCCCGCTGCCGCCGGTAGTACGAGATCGCGTCGAGCCCGCGCCAGCAGACGGTCGGCCCCTCCACGCCGCCTTCGCACGTGTGGTTGTACACCACGTCCATGATGACCTCGAACCCGGCCTCGTGCAGGGCGCGGACCATGTCGATCACCTCGTCGCGCACCGCCCTTGCGCCCGCCTGCTGGGCGGCCGCGGTGGCGTACGACGGCTCGGGCGCGAAGTAGCCGAGCGTCGAATACCCCCAGTAGTTGTGCCGTCCGCGCTCCTGCAGGAACAGCTCGTCCTGCTTGGCTTGGATCGGCAGCAGTTCGATCGACGTGACGCCGAGCCCCTGCAGGTAGGCGAGCGTGGTCGGATGCGCGAGCCCCGCGTACGTGCCGCGCAGTTCCTTCGGCAGCCATGGCGCGTTCGCCGTGAACCCCTTGACGTGCAGCTCGTAGAGCACGGTCTTGCTCCACGGCACGTGCGGGTGGACCGGGTCAGCGTCGTGCTTCGTCTCGTCGCGGTCGTCGATCGCCACGGAAACCGGCATGTTGCCGAGCGCGTCCACGGTGCTCATCGCGCCGAACGCCGAGCCGTGCACCCGTCCGTCGTCGCCGATCTCGCACTCGTACGAGAACGCGGCCGGGCACAGCTGCATCGCCCCGTCGATGCCCTTGCCGTACGGGTCGAGCAGCAGCTTGTACGGGTTGAACCGCAGCCCCTTGGCAGGGTCCCACGCGCCGTCCACGCGGTAGGCGTAGCGCATGCCGTCCCACGCCTTGGGCAGGTGCACGTACCACAGGCCGTAGTTCGGCCCCTCCATGCGGAAGATCGTCTCGCGCACGTACATCGATTCGATGATGCGCGTGCAGACGGCGTGTTCGTGGATTTCCTGGATGAACGGGGTGGTGGAGTCGTCGAAGATGCGGATCGCGTCGTTGAAGAACGCGGTCGGCTGGTCGACGGCCTCGTAGACGCACAGCCAGACCTGATCGGCGGTTTCGGAACGGACCACGGCGTCGGCGCCGCCATCTTCGGTGAAGTAGAGTCCTGGACGTGTCGAGTAGCGATGGGGTATCGCATACCGTTGTGGTATCGCGTGTTTCATACACCCATTGTAGCGTTGTCGTTTTTGTCGTGGCTCAGATGCCGGCCCCGCCCCCGGCGATCGTCTCCAGATACCGTTGCACGAGGCGCAGCGCGGCGCCCTCGGCCACCGGGTCCGTGCCGCATTCCCTGGCGCCGCACCGCCCTGTGCGCAGCGTGAAGTCCTGCAGTGCGGCCGGCTGCAGCAGCCGGATGCGGGCGTGAAGGTCGGCCATGTCGTCGTCGTCAAGGTATTGCGCGGCCTCGCCGGCGATGATGACGTCCGCGGGGATGATGCGCCGCAGGTTCGCGATGCACAGCGCCACCCATCCAAGCCATTCGTCCATGCGCGCGCGGTGATGCGTCTCGCCCTGCTCGAGCACGCTGAAGAAGCCGGGGATGCTTTCGTAATCCTCGGTCAGGCTTTCGGGGGAGCAGTATGCCGCCATGCAGCCGAGACGCCCGCACCGGCATGGGCGTCCCTGCGGCACGAGCGTCATGTGGGCGATGGCGTCGTACGGCGGCGTGGCGAGTCCCGTGGCAGCGGCGTCGCCGCCGAGCGTGTGCCGGTCGAGCGCGATGGCGCAGCTCGGTGTGCGGTCGAGATACAGGAAGATCGCGTTGGCGAGGTTCCGGTCGTGCCAGAGTTCGGCGGTTGCCGCCGCGTCGCACGGACGGGTGTGCAGGATCGGCCAGTGCGTGCGGAGAATGTCGCTGGGGTCGGCCGGCGCGGTGCCGGTTGCGGTGGTTGGGTTGGTGGGGCTGGTTGCGCTGGTGCCGATGCTCGGTGTGTTGCCGGCCGCAAAGGATGTGCCGGTGGACGCTAGGGCTGTCGCGCTGCCGGTTGCGGTGGGTGCGCTGCCGGCGCTGGCCGGACGGTCTGTGCCGGCAGTGAGACCGCTGGTTGCGTCGCCGCCGGTGCCGCCGGTGCGGTCTGCATGCGCCGTTTCGGCGGCTGACATCGTCCCGTCGTGCGTCATCATGACGCCGAGGACCTTGCCGTGCCGTCTGCCGACCGTCTCGGTGAAGTCATCGATGGCATGGTACGCCCGCTGCCAGTAGGCGGGGACGTCACGGTACGGCAGCGCGCGGCTGACGGTCGCGACGACGGTGCCGTCGAGGTCGAGGGCGTTGAGCTCCAGCGTGTGCCGGCGTATCGTCGCCGAGACGGCGGTGCGGTGCCGTGGATTGAACCGGTGGGTGCGTGCCTTGCGGCCGCCGGTGGATTTCAGCTGTGGGCCGGGCTGCACGATGCCGTCGCGTTCGAGGCCGTTGAGGGTGGATGTGATGGTCGGCGCGCTCAGGTGCAGGTCCTGCGCCAGCTGTGCCTTGGTGGCCTGCCGATGCTCGAGCAGATACCGGAGCACGGCGTTGCCGTTAGGCGCGACGTTGCCGGGTGCGACGTTGCCGGGTACGTTGCTGTCGGGTACGTTGCTGCCGGCGGTGGCGGGGATGATGTCGTCCACGGTGACGGTCCTTTCCGAGCGGGGTGCGCGGCAGTGTTGCGGTGATATGCTGCAGCACTTTTGGTAAAGGATTTTATATAAGTTTGGCTCATTGGACAACTTAGATAAAATGACTTTATAAAAGTAATGCTTGGTGCGTGTGCGCAATACTGTGCGATGGTGCGAAAAACATGACAAAACAGCACAAATACCGCTCAAAAGGGCCTGTTTTCGCGATAAAACACACAAAAAATAACAAAAACAGCACGAAACCAATCACGAAACGCCGTGGTTTTTGTTCATGTGCGAAGCGCTCGTACTTCCGATAGCCTGTGACGTAGACCACATCGAGGCCGTATGGCCATGCGGTCGCAGACGTCCGGCGCAAGGTGCGCCGGCATATGGATAACGAAACCGACGCAACGGTCAACCACAAGTCAAGGAGGATTCATGGCGGAGGAACAGAACAACGACAAGCCGGTCAAGCCGACCCCCGAGGAGAAGCTCGCGGCCGCTCAGGCCGAAGTCGACGCGCTGGTCGCCAAGGGGCTGAAGGCGCTGGACGAGTTCGAGAAGCTCGACCAGAAGCAGGTCGACCACATCGTCGCCAAGGCGTCGGTCGCCGCGCTCAACAAGCACCTGGTGCTCGCGAAGATGGCCGTCGAGGAGACCGGACGTGGCCTCGTCGAGGACAAGGCCACGAAGAACATCTTCGCCTGCGAGCACGTGACCCACTACATGGCCGGGCAGAAGACCGTCGGCCTGATCCGCGAAGACGACGTGATGGGCATCGACGAGGTCGCCGAGCCCGTCGGCGTGGTCGCGGGCGTCACCCCGGTCACCAACCCGACCTCCACCGCGATCTTCAAGTCGCTCATCGCGCTCAAGACCCGCTGCCCGATCATCTTCGGCTTCCACCCGGGCGCCCAGAAGTGCTCCGTCGAGGCCGCGCGCATCGTGCGCGACGCCGCCATCGCGGCAGGCGCCCCCGAGAACTGCATCCAGTGGATCGAGCATCCGTCCATCGAGGCGACCGGCGCGCTCATGAAGCACCCGGGCATCGCCACCATCCTGGCGACCGGCGGCCCGGGCATGGTCAAGGCCGCGTACTCGTCCGGCAAGCCAGCCCTCGGCGTGGGCGCCGGCAACGCCCCCGCCTATGTCGACGCCGACGTGGACGTCGTGCGCGCGGCGAACGACCTCATCCTCTCCAAGCACTTCGACTACGGCATGATCTGCGCCACCGAGCAGGCCATCATCGCCGACGCCGCCGTCTACGACCGTCTGGTCGCCGAGCTCAAGCGCCGCAAGGCCTACTTCGTCAACAAGGAGGAGAAGGCCAAGCTCGAGCAGTACATGTTCGGCTGCACCGCCGGATCCGGCCAGACCCCGAAGCTCAACTCCGTGGTGCCCGGCAAGTCGCCGCAGTTCATCGCGCACGCCGCCGGCTTCGACATCCCCGAGGACGCCACGATCCTCGCCGCCGAGTGCTCCGAGGTCTCCGACGACGAGCCGCTCACCCACGAGAAGCTCGCCCCGGTGCAGGCCGTGCTCAAGTCCACCTCCAAGGAGCAGGCGTTCGAGATGTGCGAGGCCATGCTCAAGCTCGGCGCAGGCCACACCGCCGCCATCCACACCAACAACCAGGCGCTCGTGCGCGAGTACGGCCTGCGGATGCATGCCTGCCGCATCATCTGGAACCAGCCGAGCTCGCTGGGTGGCATCGGCGACATCTACAACTCCATCGCCCCGTCGCTGACTCTCGGCTGCGGCTCCTACGGCGGCAACTCCGTCTCCGGCAACGTCCAGGCAGTGAACCTCATCAACATCAAGCGCATCGCTCGGAGGAACAACAACATGCAGTGGTTCAAGATCCCGGCCAAGACGTACTTCGAGCCGAACGCGATCCGCTACCTGCGCGACATGTACGGCATCGAGAAGGCCGTGATCGTGTGCGATAAGGTCATGGAGCAGCTCGGCATCGTCGACAAGGTCATCGACCAGCTGCGCGCCCGCTCCAACCGCGTCACCTTCCGCATCATCGATTACGTCGAGCCGGAGCCGAGCGTCGAGACCGTCGAGCGCGGCGCCGAGATGATGCGCGAGGAGTTCGAGCCCGACACGATCATCGCGGTCGGCGGCGGCTCCCCGATGGACGCCGCCAAGATCATGTGGCTGCTCTACGAGCACCCGGAAATCCACTTCGGCGACGTGCGCGAGAAGTTCTTCGACATCCGCAAGCGCGCGTTCAAGATTCCGCCGCTGGGCAAGAAGGCCAAGCTGGTGTGCGTGCCGACCTCCTCCGGCACTGGTTCCGAGGTGACGCCGTTCGCCGTCATCACCGACCACAAGACCGGCTACAAGTACCCGATCACCGACTATGCGCTCACCCCGTCCGTGGCCATCGTCGACCCGGTGCTCGCCCGCACGCAGCCGCGCAAGCTGGCCTCCGACGCCGGCTTCGACGCCCTGACCCACAGCTTCGAGGCGTTCGTGTCCGTCTACGCGAACGACTTCACCGACGCGATGGCGCTGCACGCTGCCAAGCTGATCTGGGACAACCTCGCCGAGTCCGTCAACGGCGAGCCGGGCCTGGCCAAGACCGACGCGCAGGAGAAGATGCACAACGCCGCCACCATGGCCGGCATGGCGTTCGGCTCCGCGTTCCTCGGCATGTGCCACGGCATGGCCCACACGCTGGGCGCGCTGCTGCACATCGCCCACGGCCGCACGAACTCCATCCTGCTGCCGTACGTGATCCGCTACAACGGCTCCATCCCCGAAGAGCCCACGAGCTGGCCGAAGTACAACAAGTACATCGCGCCGGAGCGTTACCAGGAGCTCGCGAAGAACCTTGGCGTGGACCCGGGCAAGACCCCGGCCGAAGGCGTCGAGAACCTCGCGAAGGCCGTCGAGGACTACCGCGACAACAAGCTCGGCATGAACAAGTCCTTCCAGGACGCCGGCGTGGACGAAGATCTCTTCTGGAGCATCCTCGACCAGTACGGCATGCGCGCCTACGAGGACCAGTGCACCCCGGCCAACCCGCGCATCCCGCTCATCAACGACATGAAGGACATCGCGGTCGGCGCATACTATGGCGTCTCCCAGGAAGAGGGCCACAGGATCCGCGTCGAGCGTGAGGGCGAGGCGGCCACCGAGGAGGCTTCCGAGCGTCTGTGACGACTGACGTGCCGGCTTGATGCCGGTGGCAGATGACTCACCCAGTGGGGGTTCCGCACACACCGTGCGGAACCCCCACCCGCATATGCGCCGCCGTGAACCATGCACTCTCGGTCCCTCAGCGGTGGAACTGAACATCCCGGCTGTCGTAGGCCCTCGGCCCCCTCGGTGGAGGGGGCTGTCAGCCGCAGGCTGACTGGGGGAGCGTCACACCGCGGTCCGGTCTTTCCCTCGATCCCCATCCGGGTACGTTCCGTCAGGAAATATCGACGGACCGTACTCCTAGCCGCTCTACGAGTACGGTCGGTCGAATTATCCTAACGAAACGTACCCGTAGCGGACGTACGGGTACGTTTCGTCGGGATTTCATGACCGACCGTACTCGAAATGGCCCGTTCGGGTACGTTCGGTCAGGAATGATCGACCGACCGTACTCGAACAGGCAGCAGCGGCAGACATCCGCGCTCATCCCTCGGCGCGCGTGATGTCGTCGGCGATCGAATCGTGACTGAAATCGTGATTGCGGTAGTCCGGGTCGTCCACCGGCAGATGCTGGACCAGCGTGTCGAACACCTGGCTGTAGATCCGTCCATGGTCGAGCACCGCGTCAAGCACGTGACCGCCGAACGTGCGGTCGTCGGAGAGGAAATGTTCGTGGAACCCGGCGACGGCGGCCCCATGGAACATCACCGGCGAGAAATACCCCAGCATCGTGCCCTTGACGTCGTGCCGCAGGAACATCGCCTGCCGGTCCGCCACCTCCACCAGCTTCGGGTACGGCGCCTGCTGTTTGATGACCGCGCGCGTCTTGATGAAGCTGAACGTGCCGCGCACGATCACCGAAAAGAACGTGTTCGCCCTGCCGTTCGCCTCGACGATGCGTTTGTTGAGGTCCTCAAGGCCGATGTCGGCGCGCTCGCACTGGTATTGGAACGCCGCATGATGCACGTTCGCGAACGGCATGGTGAAATCGTCACCCACCCGTTCGGCCGCTCCGCTGGAGCCGACCTTGTAGGCGATGCCGTCGAGGATGATGAGCTCGCCGTCCAGTCCTTCGCCGGTGCCGATGCCCGTGTCGCCATGACGCAGCAGCTCGCCGAGCGTGGTCGTGCCTTCCAACAGTCCCGGCACCAGCAGCGCCAGTGTGCCATGCTGATACAGCTGGTTCGCGTTGTGTGCGGTGATGGGTTTGATCTGGGAACCGCGTGATTGTGTCACGCGACCACGATATCGCCGCGGGAACGCCCATGCAATGCCGCTCTCACGGGGTGATGCGGCGAGATATATGGCGTATGTCACAGTGTCGGCTCACTGTATCGGCGCTGTTCTTCAAACCGTTATCGGATTTTGCGATATCGCGACGGTCTGTTGGCCGGCGAAACCGTAGTAGGCTGTGAAGCAGCTTGAAACAGGGGGAAGAGAAGGGTCAGCGTCAACATCCGACGATGGACGGTCACATCACCCGATTTCAGGTCAAACAGAGAACAATAGTGACGGGCGACCCGTAAACGGTCAAATTACACGGGTCGCCCGGAGTATCCGAGCACAAACAAGGACACCCGTCCAGCAGTGTACCACCATCAGACAGTACTGTTGGCCGGGCGCCCGTGGCGACGGTCCATGCGAATCAACGCATGGGCGGTCGTGGAAGGGAGCCCACATGAGGAACATTCCGGAATCATCAACGCGCGCGGTCCATGCCGCGCCTAGCCCCCGATCAATCCGATCAATCAAGGCGATCACGGCGATCGCGCTGGCCGCGACGCTGGGACTGTCGTCGGCGGCGATCGTCGGGTCGCCGGTCTCCGTCGCGCAGGCGGCGGGAACACGGACCACGCAGACCGCGAAGACCACGCAGGCCAAGACGACGAAACGGGTCGCGGGGGACTCGGCCGACTACATCGCCGACAAGTTCCCCGGCGTCGGCTCTGGCAGCGTGTTCGACGTCGTCACCTACGAGCGGCTGGTCAAAAGCGTGCTGCGCAAGGACGGCAAGTCGGTCATCGTGCTCGGCTCGCCGCGCAACGCCTCGACCAAGGCCGCACTGCCTGAGATCAACAAGGTCGCCAAGGCCAAGGGCATCGAGAAGATCTACTTCTTCGCCCCGCATCTGGGCGGCGACGAAGGCAAGGACGGCGCCGACATCGTTTGGGACCTCAAGAACGCCGATACGCAGAAGACCCTCGGCACTTGGGCGCTGTGGGGCAACGGCGGCAAGAAGGACGCCAAGGCGGGTCTCAAGGACTTCGACGCGACCAACAAGACCGCGCAGCTGAAATACGCGGACGACGGCTATGCCAGCGACGACACGCTGCTGTTGGTGTTCGACCGCGACGGCGGCGAGGACTCGGCCAAGACCATCGCCGCGCAGGACCTGCTCAAGGCTAAGGACGCGGATGCCGTCTCCAAGGACGCCGCCGCATACGGCGACCGCGTGGCCAAGGTGTTCGACGACGCCGGTGTGTCGGGCGGCAAGGAGACCCGATACGGGCAGTACGACTTCTTCGCCGACGCTTTCGCGGCGGCCGCGCCCAAGGTCGATGCCGCCTACGGGGCGGACTATTACCGTAAGAACCCCGGCAAGTTCAAACTGCAGTCGGTGACCGCCGCCGAGCTGATCGACATCCTCAAGACTCCCGGCACGCATAATGTGCTGGTCTCCGGCTCGTGGTGCATCGACTCGAAGCACGCCATCGGCTACGTCTCCGAAAACGCCACGCGCTTCGACTCCGGCCCGGTGTACGTGTTCGACTTCCGCACCGATGGCCGTGTGCTCGGCCTGACGGACTCCTACTTCTCGTCCGACACTGCCGGGCAGAAGCCTTCCGCCGGCTGGATCGGCAACGAGATCCTGACCCTGCTGGGCAAGAACCTCGAATCCGGCACGGCGAACGGCACGACGACCGCCTTCCCGGACGGCGATCCCTCCAAGCAGCCGGTCGCCGGCCCCAAGCGCGTGCGGTCCCCGTTCCTCGCCCAGGTGAAGACCGACAAGGCCGGCGAGCCTGGCGAGGTCATCAAGAACTGGATCCACGTGCTGAAGAACTACGAGCTGCCTTGGAACCCCTACGTCTACGACAAGGAGTACGGCATCGGAGAGCAGGCGAAGGAAGGCGACCTGCTCGACTATGAGCTTGCCAGCGGCAATTTCACCGAAGCGCAGCGTGCGCTCGGCCGCGCCCAGATCGGCGAGTTCTTCAGTGGCACGAGCGTGCAGAGCTCCGGCAGCGCGAATCCGCCGCAGGCCTATGTCAGCCGTGACGACAGCGGCTGCGGCGACACGAACGACACGCTCGACAACGTTCCCGGCGACAAGCTCCTCCAATACCAGGGCACCGACGTCTATGACGCCAAACATTACGACATCGCCGTTGACTATGATCCCGCGGCCGCCGACCAGAAGTCGAACGTGACCGGAACGACGACCATCACCGCCACCGCGACCACGGACCTCAAGGCCATTCCGCTGGATTTCCGCGAGCAGAAGCTCGACAAGTCCGGCATCACCGTGACCGCGGGCGGCACCACGGTGAATGTGACGTCCGTCTCCGGCGTGCACGACTACAGCACCGACTACAACAAGATCTCCCTGCGTCTCGGCTCGACCATCGCCAAGGGCACCGACTTCACGGTCACCGTCCCGTACAGCACCGGCATCCTCGATGCCTTCCTCGCTGACGGCCAGGCCAGTCAGGGATTCTTCAAGACGACCGACGGCCAGGGCATCGCGGTCCTCGGCGAGCCGCTGGGGTCGACCTACTGGTTCCCGAACAACAACACGCCTTCCGACGGCGCCACCTATGAGGTTTCGCTCACGGCACCCAGCGACTACACGGCGGTCAGCGCCGGCGTGCGCAAGTCGGTGACGAACAACGAGGCGGACGGCACCAGCACCACCGTATGGAAGGTGTCGAAGGACACGGCGGCCTATCAGGAGTTCGCCTACATCAGCAGGAACGTGACGACGCTCGGCGGCAGTCGCGGCGACGCCGACGCGAAGGCGGCCGATCCGGACGCGCAGCAGATCACCGTATCCGACGGCAAGGGCGGCACCAAGGTCATTCCCGGACTGAGTTTCGTCAACAAGACCACGTATGACGCGAACGAGAACCGCAACCGCGACAAGGCCGACACGTATTTCAACAAGCTGCCGTATTACATCGGCGAGTTGGAGAAGATCGCCGGCGCGTACCCCGGTGAGTCCGCAGGATTCGTGTTCGACGATCTCTCCGACGGTACCGGGGCCTCGGCCAATGGCATCGGACTGGAAGGCAAGGACCGTCCGGTGCTGGCCGGCTCCGACTTCTCCGGCGAGCAGACGCTCATCCACGAGTACGTGCACCAGTGGTTCGGCGACACCGCCCGGCCGGCTGCGTGGGAGGATCTGTGGCTCAACGAGGCGTTCGCCACGTATGTCACCGACCAGTACTACGAGAACACGAGCGGCCTTGACGTGCAGGGCAAGTGGAAGAAACTGTATGACGACACCGCTGCGGACAATGCGTGGTGGCAGTATCCGGTGACCGGCGACGAGGATGAGGCCGACCTGTTCGGCGGCGCCTCGGCTGCCTACAACCGCGGTGCGCTGGCCTTGGCGGCGCTGCGTGCGACGGTCGGCGACGAGAAGTTCCGCGAGATCGAGCGCACGTGGGTGCAGGAGCATCAGGGGCAGGCGGTGACCACCGCCGAGTTCGTGACGTTCGCATCCGGCAAGGCCGGCGTCAATCTGAACGATTGGGCGAAGACCTGGCTGTACGGCACCAGCAAGCCCGCCGCCTGGCCTGACGGTTCGGCCAACGGAGAGGGTGGCGAGACCGAGCAGCCGGGCAATGGCGAGGGCGGTCAGCCGGGCGATGGCGAGGGCGGTCAGCCGGGTGACGGTGACCAGCAGCCCGGTGACGGTTCCGGCGACCAGCAGCCTGGCGACGGCTCCGGCGATGGCAAGCAGCAGCCTGGCGACGGCAAGGACGGCAATACCCCCACTGCCGACACCGGTACGAACGACGGTGCCACGGTGGACCATCCTCGAGCACACACCGCAGACGGCAGAACGAATGGCGTCCGCGAGCTGTCGAAAACCGGCTCGGCCACGGCTTCCATAGTGGCCGTCGCCGTGGGTGCGCTGATCGCCGGCGCGGCGCTCATCAAACATGCAGGCAGGTCACGGCGTCGACACTGATCCCCTTGCGGTCGACGCTGTGTCGGGCGCCCATGCAATCCGGCATGCGGCGTCCTGCCGGCCTGCAGTAGGCGGCGGGCGGTCCATGGACTTTTTCCTTGTCCTCCATGGTCCGCCCGCCTTGCCGTCTGTACCGGGGCGCGACCATATATAAAGGTGCGACCAATATATATGTATGCGATGTGCGTTTCGTGAGCCGGCGATGACGCCGACACGGACGCAGCCGTTTTCGATTGCGGCGGGATGACCGTCCGGAAACGTAGCCGTGATGCTGGTGCGCGGCACGACGCTGCCGTATCGTAGAGCTCATGGCAGTACGAGAGGTAACGGTACGTGATTGGATTCCCGACCAGCCGGGCGGCTGGATGATGGCATTGGCACCTGCGCTGATGGGCGTGTGCGCGGCATGGCGGCTGACCGGACGGACCAACGGCGTCGCCTGGTGGGCGTTGGCGTGCTGGGCCCTGTGCTATTGCGTGGAATTCACCGGCGGCCGTTGGCTGAAGTCGCATCTTCGGCGTCGTTTCGCATGGCCGGTCGTCGGCTATGGCGTGGCGTTGGCCGCGGTGGGCGTGCCGTTCGTCTGGCTGCATCCCAAGGTGCTGGTCTGGGCTCCCGCGTTCCTGATGTTCGCCGTCGCGGACGGTATGGCCTCATGGCTGCGGCAGGAGCGTTCGCTGTGGGCCGATGCCGTGGCCGTGATGGCGGCCTGCCTGATGCCCATGGTCACGTTCGGTTACGGCGTCGACCCGTATGTGACGCCGCTGGTCACGCTGTACGGCTTCGCGATCGTCGTCTCGTACGCCGCCGTCGAGTTCGGCTCGGTGCTGTTCGTGAAGACGATGATCCGCGAGCATGGCCGCTGGGCGTATGTCGTCGCATCATGGCTTTGGCATGGTGCGGCGCTCGCATGGTGGGTGCGTTCCGGGAACATGTGGCTGATGGCGTTGGGGATCGCGCTGCTGCTGCGCACCATCGTGCTGCCGCTGGCGTTCCGGGTGCGACGGCCGAAACCGATCGTCGCCGGAGCGACGGAAAGCGTCGCCAGCCTGCTAGCCTTCGTCTGCATCCTCATGTCCCTCGCCTGATTGTGGAAATCGGAACTTATGCCCCTTGGCGGCAAGAGTGTTCTAGCGGGTCTCCGGGTTGGGTGTCCCGCCTTTTCTCGGCCCCCTCGGTGGAGGGGGCTGTCAGCCGCAGGCTGACTGGGGGAGCGTTAGCTGTCGGAAGACAGCTAATGGCGACGGCAGTGAACTGGTCGCTTTGCGACACGCCCGCGGAGCCGTATGAAGCGAAGTCCGGTGGGCTTCGCTTAGGCGATGCCGAGCCGTGGCAGCGGCTCGGGAAGATGACAGCACCCGGGCGACACGCCCGAATTCCCCTAATCCACCCCCAATGCTTTAATTATCAAGTTGCCTGTTTAGGGCTCGCGAAATTGGAATCAAAAAAAGCGAGCGTGAGGCAAGGAGCCTGCTTCGGCGGGGGACTTGAGGCTCACGCACTGATGTGGTTATGGCCGCAGGATATTCCTGTGGGTCATGCTCGCCGGTGCCCTTCAAGCAGGATGGTAATAGTCAACGAATCGCTAGAAAGGGCGGACGGCAATGGCGGGACAGAAAATCCGCATCAGGCTTAAGTCCTATGACCATGAGGTCATCGACCAATCGGCGAAGAAAATCGTCGAGACGGTGACGAACGCGGGTGCCACTGTGGTGGGCCCGGTTCCTCTGCCGACCGAGAAGAACGTTTTTGTTGTTATTCGTTCTCCTCACAAGTACAAGGATTCTCGCGAGCATTTCGAGATGCGTACGCACAAGCGTCTCATCGACATCGTGGACCCGACCCCGAAGGCCGTGGACTCCCTGATGCACATTGATCTGCCCGCAGATGTCAACATCGAGATCAAGCTGTAAGGGAGGAGGGAACCACTATGACTTCGCAGAGAGGCAGCCACAAGGCTCTGCTGGGCAAGAAGCTCGGCATGACTCAGGTCTGGGACGAGAACGGTTTCTTCGTCCCCGTCACCCTCGTTGATGTGTCCACCAACGTGGTGACCGCCGTCAAGTCCGAGGAGACCGACGGTTACAAGGCCATTCAGATCGGCTACGGCCAGATCGATCCCACCAAGGTGACCAAGCCGCTGGCCGGTCACTTCGCCAAGGCTGGTGTCACCCCGCGCCGCCACCTCGTCGAGGTGCGCACCGAGGACGCCGCCGACTACCAGCCCGGCCAGGAGCTGACCGTTGCTGATGCCTTCGCCGAGGGGTCTTCCGTCGACGTCACCGGCACCACCAAGGGCAAGGGCTTCGCCGGCACCATCAAGCGCTGGGGCTTCAAGTCCTACCGTCGTACCCACGGCTCTCACAAGAACGAGCGTCGTCCCGGTTCTGTCGGCGCATGCGCCACCCCGAGCCGTATTCTCAAGGGCAAGCGCATGGCTGGCCGCATGGGCCACGTCACCGCCACCGTCCAGAGCCTCAAGGTCATGTCCGTTGACGTCGAGAACCACATTCTCGCTGTCAAGGGCGCCATCCCCGGCCCCAAGGGCGGCATTGTCCTCGTCCGCACCGCAGTGAAGGGAGCCTGATTATCATGGCAAACGTTACGTTCAACGTCACTGACGGCCAGGGCCAGGCCACCGGCACCGTCGAGGCGCCTGCCGAGCTCTTCGGCCACACCGCCGAGGAAGTCCAGGCTCATGTTCCGCTGATCCACCAGGTCGTCGTGGCCCAGCTGGCTGCCGCCCGTCAGGGCACGCACGCCACCAAGACCCGCGGCATGGTCTCCGGCGGCGGCAAGAAGCCGTGGAAGCAGAAGGGCACCGGTCGTGCCCGTCAGGGCTCCATCCGCGCTCCCCAGTGGTACCACGGCGGCACCGTGTTCGGTCCGCAGCCGCGCGACTACTCGCAGCGCACCCCCAAGAAGATGAAGGCCGCGGCCCTGCGCTACGTGCTTTCCGACCGCGCCAACGCCGGTCGCGTCGCCATCGTGGACTTCGGCGTCTCCGAGAAGCCGTCCACCAAGGCTGCGATCGCCGCGCTCGCCCCGGTGAGCAAGGATCAGTTCACCACCGTCGTCTTCTCCCGCGATAACATCAACGAGTGGCTGTCGGTGCGCAACATCCCGACCGTTCACCCGATCTTCGCCGATCAGCTCAACACGTACGATGTGGTCACGGCTCAGTACGTCGTCTTCACGAAGGAAGGCTTCGACGCCTTCGTCTCCGCGAAGACCCAGCCGGCCGCCAAGGAGGCCTGATCTACATGGTCGCTATTCACAAGCCAGCACATGACATCATCCTGAAGCCTGTCGTCTCCGAGAAGAGCTACGCCCTGTCCGATCGCGGCCAGTACACCTTCGTGGTGGCCCCGTCCGCGAACAAGGTGCAGATCAAGCAGGCCATCGAAGAGATCTTCAATGTCAAGGTGACGAACGTCAACACCCTCAACCGCGCCGGCAAGCGTCAGCGCACCCGCACCGGTTTCGGTCAGCGTGTCAACCAGAAGCGCGCCATCGTGACCGTGGCCGAGGGCCAGTCGATCGACATCTTCGGCAACTGAAGGCTAGCCGAGAAAAGTTAAAGGAAGAACTACATTATGGCTATCCGCGTTTACAAGCCGACGACCGCAGGCCGCCGCAACGCGTCCGTCTCGGACTTCTCCGAGCTCACGCGCTCCACGCCTGAGAAGTCGCTGGTCCGCAAGCTCACCAAGACCGGCGGTCGTAACTCCTACGGCCGTATGACCTCCCGCCATCGCGGCGGCGGTCACAAGCGTGCCTACCGTCTCATCGACTTCCGTCGCTGGGACAAGGACGGCGTGCCGGCCAAGGTCGCTCACATCGAGTACGACCCGAACCGTTCCGCCCGCATCGCCCTGCTGCACTATGCCGATGGCGAGAAGCGCTACATCATCGCCCCTGAGGGCGTCGCCCAGGGCGATGTCATCGAGACCGGTGAGAACGCCGACATCAAGCCCGGCAACAACCTGCCGCTGAAGAACATCCCGACCGGTACCGTCGTGCATGCGATCGAGCTCAAGCCGCTGGGCGGCGCGAAGATCGCTCGTTCCGCCGGCGCTGCGGTCCAGCTCGTCGCCAAGGATGGCGCCTACGCCCAGCTGCGTATGCCGTCCGGCGAAATCCGCAACGTTGACGCCCGCTGCCGCGCCACCGTTGGTGAGGTCGGCAACTCCGACCACGCCAACATCCAGCTCGGCAAGGCCGGTCGTGCTCGTTGGATGGGCAAGCGCCCGTGGACTCGTGGTGAGTCCATGAACCCGGTCGATCACCCGCATGGTGGTCGTACCCGTGGTGGCAAGCCGCCGGTTTCTCCGTGGGGCAAGGGCGAGGTCCGTACCCGCCGTCCGAAGAAGGCTTCGAACAAGATGATTGTTCGTCGCCGTCCGAATGGCAAGAACCGCAAGTAAGGGAGTATCGAGAAGATGACTCGTAGCATCAAGAAGGGCCCCTTCGTCGACGCCCACTTGCAGAAGAAAGTCGACGAGCAGAACGAGAAGGGCACGAAGAACGTCATCAAGACGTGGTCGCGTCGTTCGATGATCACCCCTGATTTCATCGGACACACCTTCGCCGTTCACGACGGCCGCAAGCATGTCCCGGTGTTCGTCACCGAGGCCATGGTCGGTCACAAGCTCGGTGAGTTCGCCCCCACGAAGACCTTCAAGGGTCACGTGAAGGACGACAAGAAGGCCCGCCGCTAAAGGAGAGAATGACTTATGGAAGCTAAAGCAATCGCTCGTCACGTCCGCGTGACGCCGCGCAAGGCTCGCCGCATGGTCGACCTCATCCGAGGCAAGAAGGCGACCGAAGCCGTTACCATTCTGAAGTTCGCTCCTCAGGCTGCCGCACTGCCCGTGCGCAAGACCCTGGAGAGCGCCATCGCCAACGCTCGCGTTAAGGCCGACCGCGCCGGCGAGCCGTTCCGCGAGAACGACCTGGTCGTCAAGACCACCTACGTGGACGAGGGTGTGACGCTCAAGCGTTTCCGCGCCCGCGCCCAGGGTCGTGCCGCCCGCATCAACAAGCGCACGAGCCACATCACGGTCATCGTTGCCAACAAGGAAGGGGATCGCTGAGATGGGTCAGAAGATCAATCCGTTTGGATACCGTCTGGGCATCACTGAGAACCACCGTTCCAAGTGGTTTTCCGATTCCAACAAGGTCGGCGAGCGTTACAGCGACTTCGTTCTCGAGGACGACAAGATCCGCAAGGTCATGAACCAGGATCTCGAGCGCGCCGGCGTGAGCAAGATCGTGATCGAGCGCACCCGTGACCGCGTGCGCGTGGACATCCACGCCGCTCGCCCGGGCATCGTGATCGGTCGCCGTGGCGCCGAGGCCGAGAAGGTCCGTGCCAAGCTCGAGAAGCTCACCGGCAAGCAGGTTCAGCTGAACATCTTCGAGGTCAAGAACGCCGCGCTGGACGCCCAGCTCGTCGCGCAGGGCATCGCTGAGCAGCTGACCAACCGTGTCACCTTCCGTCGCGCGATGCGCAAGGCCCAGCAAGACGCCATGCGCGCCGGTGCCAAGGGTATCCGCATCAAGCTCTCCGGTCGTCTCGGCGGCGCTGAAATGAGCCGCTCCGAGTTCTACCGCGAGGGTCGCGTCCCGCTGCAGACCCTGCGCGCCCTGATCGACTATGGCTTCTTCGAGGCCAAGACCACCTACGGCCGCATCGGCGTCAAGGTGTGGATCTACAAGGGCGACATGACCGAGCGTGAGTTCGAGGAGCTGCAGGCTCAGCAGAACAACAACCGTCAGGGCCGTCGTGGCGATCGCCGCCCGCGCCGTGGCAACCGTGGCGCAGGCTCCCAGCAGAAGTCCGCGAACGAGGCTGCACCGGCCGCCCAGAACGCTGGCGCCGCCGAGGCTCCTGCCGCAACGGAAACGAAGGAGTGAGCTGATGCTTATCCCAAAGAGGACCAAATATCGTAAGCAGCACCGTCCTGACCGTCATGGCATGTCCAAGGGCGGCAACGAGATCGCGTTCGGTGATTACGGCATCCAGGCTCTTGCGCCGGCCTACATCACCAACCGTCAGATCGAGGCTGCTCGTATCGCCATGACCCGTTACATCAAGCGTGGCGGCCGCGTGTGGATCAACATCTTCCCGGATCGTCCGCTCACGAAGCACGCTCTCGGCGCCCGAATGGGTTCCGGTAAGGGTGCTCCCGAGTTCTGGATCGCGGACATCCACCCTGGCCGTGTGATGTTCGAGATCGGCGGTGTCTCTGAGGAAGTCGCCCGCGAGGCCCTGCGCCGCGCCATCGACAAGCTTCCGATGAAGTGCCGCATTATCGCACGTGAAGGTGGTGATATCTGATGGCAGTCGGTACCGCTGATTACGCAATCAAGAATCTGAACGAGAAGACCAACGCAGAGATCGAGGGCTTCCTCAAGAAGTCCAAGGAAGAGCTGTTCAACCTGCGCTTCCAGCATGCGACCGGTCAGCTCACCAACACTGCCCGCCTCAAGGCGGTCAAGCGCGACATCGCCAGGATGTACACCGTCCTGCGTGAGCGTGAGCTCGGCATCAGCCAGGAGCCTGAGGCTACCGAAACCAAGTCTGAGGAGAAGTGATCATGGCTGAAACTACTGAGCGTAATTTCCGCAAGGTTCGCCGCGGCTACGTCGTTTCCACCGCAATGGAGAAGACGATCACCGTGGAGCTCGAGAAGCGTTCGACCCACCCGCTGTACGGCAAGGTTGTTCGTTCCACCAAGAAGGTCAAGGCCCATGATGAACACAACGAGGCGAAAATTGGCGACCTCGTGAGTATTATGGAAACTCGGCCTTTGAGCAAGACCAAGCGTTGGCGTCTCGAGTCCATTATCGAGCGCGCTAAGTAACAAGTTCGGCAAGGCTCCGCGAGCCACCCCGCCCATGCTGGTACAGGTGGGCGGGGTGTTCGGGGAGAACCAGCTCGGCTAAGGAGAATCAATGATTCAGCAGGAAACGCGGCTTCATGTCGCCGACAACACGGGTGCCAAGGAGCTTTTGGCCATCCGAGTGCTCGGCGGATCGAAGCGACGCTATGCCGGCCTCGGCGACATCATCGTCGCCTCCGTCAAGGATGCGATCCCTGGCGGGTCGGTCAAGAAGGGCGACGTGGTCAAGGCCGTTGTCGTCCGCACCGTCAAGGAGCACCGTCGTGTGGACGGCTCCTACATCAAGTTCGACGAGAACGCCGCCGTCATTCTCGGCTCCGGCCGTGAACCGAAGGGCACTCGTATTTTCGGACCGATTGCTCGTGAGCTGCGCGACAAGCGCTTCATGCGCATCGTGTCCCTCGCCCCGGAGGTGATCTGACATGGTAGCCAAGATCAAGAGCGGCGACCTGGTCAAGGTCATCCGTGGCAAGGATCGCGGCAAGGAGGGCACCGTCACCCGCGTGCTCCCCAACGACCGTCTGATCGTCGAGGGCGTGCAGATGGTCAAGAAGCACGTCCGTGCCAACCAGCAGGGACAGCAGTCCGGCATCGTCTCCGTCGAAGCTCCGATCCATCGCTCCAACGTGATGGTCATCGACCCGGAGACCAAGCAGCCGACCCGCGTCGGTGTGATCGTTAAGCAGGAGGCCCGTGACGGCAAGGTGAAGACCGTGCGCGTGCGTGTCGCCAAGAAGTCCGGAAAGGAGCTGGCATGACCGATAGCACTATCGAGGCGCCGGCAACTCCGCGCTTGAAGCAGCAGTACAAGGACGTCATCGTTCCCGAGCTCGAGAAGGAGTTCAAGTACTCCAACCCGATGCAGGTCGCTCGTGTCCAGAAGGTCGTCGTCTCCATGGGTGTCGGCGCCGCTGCCCGCGACTCCAAGCTCATCGAAGGCGCAGTCAAGGACCTCACGCTGATCACCGGCCAGAAGCCGAAGATCACCAAGGCGAAGAAGTCCGTCGCGCAGTTCCACCTGCGTGAGGGCCAGGCCATCGGCGCGTTCGTCACCCTGCGTGGCGACCGCATGTGGGAGTTCCTGGATCGTCTGCTGACGCTGGCCCTGCCGCGTATCCGCGATTTCCGCGGCATCAACGGCAACCAGTTCGATGGTCAGGGCAACTACAACTTCGGTCTCACTGAGCAGTCCATGTTCCATGAGATCGATCCGGATTCGATCGATCACCGTCGCGGTATGGACATCACCGTGGTGACCAGCACCAAGGACGACAAGGAAGCCCGCGTGCTCCTTAAGCACCTCGGCTTCCCCTTCAAGGAGAACTGATATGGCAAAAACCGCTCTGAAAATGAAGGCGGCCGGCAAGCCGAAGTTCAAGGTGCGTGCCTATACGCGCTGCCAGGTCTGCGGTCGTCCCCACTCCGTCTACCGCAAGTTCGGCCTGTGCCGCATCTGCCTTCGTGAGAAGGCCCACCGCGGCGAGCTGCCCGGAGTCACTAAGTCCAGTTGGTAAACATCGACGCTGAAGGTCCGCGGCCCGAACCCCTCGCATGACGAGGGGCGAGGGCGGCGGAAACCACGGCGAGAAAGGGCAACAAGCCCACATGACAATGACAGATCCGATCGCAGACATGCTTACGCGTCTGCGTAACGCGAGTGCGGCGAAGCACGTGACCGTCGACATGCCGTACTCCAAGTTCAAGGCGAACATCGCCGAGATCCTGAAGCGTGAAGGCTACATCAAGGACTTCACCGCCAAGGAAGCCAAGGTCGGCCAGACCCTTGAGGTCACCCTCAAGTACGGCCCCAACGGCGAGCGTTCCATCCAGGGCATCAAGCGCATCTCGAAGCCGGGCCTGCGTCGCTACGCGAAGTCCGACTCCCTGCCCATGCCGCTGGGTGGCCTCGGCATCGCCATCATCTCGACCAGCTCGGGATTGCTGACTCAGAAGGAATGCCTCGACCGGGGCATCGGCGGCGAGATCGTCGCCTACGTGTGGTGAGAAGGGAGAGCTAGATCATGGCATCGCATATTGGTAAGCTCCCCGTCACCATTCCGGCTGGCGTGGAAGTCAACATCGAGGGTCAGAACTTTTCCGCCAAGGGCGCCAAGGGTTCCGATTCCTACGTGATTCCCGAGGGCATCACCGCTAAGGTCGAAGGCAACGAAATCATCGTCACCGCCGCCGACGATCTGCGTCCCACCCGTGCCAAGCACGGCCTGAGCCGCTCGATCATCGCGTCCATGGTCAAGGGCGTGCATGACGGTTACGAGAAGCACCTGCTCATCGTCGGCACCGGTTACCGCGCCGTGATGAAGGGCAAGGGCATCGAGTTCTCCCTCGGCTACTCCCACACGATCACCGTGAACCCGCCGGAAGGCATCACGTTCGAACTGCCGAACGCGAACGAAGTGGTCGTCAAGGGCACCGACAAGCAGGTCGTTGGCCAGGTTGCCGCGAACATCCGCAAGCTTCGCGCTCCGGAACCCTACAAGGGCAAGGGCATCAAGTACGCGGACGAGCACATCCTGCGCAAGGCCGGAAAGGCTGGTAAGTGATATGAGCGTCAAGATTCTCGGTAAGGGCAAGAAGGTTTCGCTCAAGCGCCGTCACGCCCGCCTGCGCAAGCGCATCTCCGGCACCCCGGAGCGTCCGCGTCTCGTCGTCACCCGTTCCAACCGCCACATGGTCGCCCAGATCGTGGACGACACCAAGGGCCACACCCTGGTGAGCGCCTCCACCCTGACCGCCGACTTCGAGGGCTTCGAAGGCACCAAGGTCGAGGCCGCCAAGAAGGTCGGCCAGCTGGTCGCCGAGAAGGCCAAGGCCGCGGGCATCGAGCAGGTCGTGTTCGACCGCGGTGGCAACAAGTACACCGGTCGCGTCGCAGCCGTCGCTGAAGGCGCCCGCGAGGGAGGTCTGGCACTGTGAGCGACAACGAAACCCAGAAGGAAACCCAAGTGGCTGAAGAAACTCAGAACACTGCGGCGCCCGAGAACAACAACGACGAGCGCAAGTCCCGTCGCGGCCAGCGTGGCGAGGGTCGTCGTGGCGACCGTCGCAACCGCCGCGAGGAGAACAAGGGCGACGAGCTGCTCGACCGCGTGGTGACCATCAACCGTGTGTCCAAGACCCACAAGGGCGGCCGTACGTTCAGCTTCGCCGCTCTCGTCGTGGTCGGTGACGGCAACGGCACCGTCGGCGTCGGCTATGGCAAGTCCCGTGAGGTCCCGGCGGCCATCGCCAAGGGCCAGCTGGACGCCAAGAAGCACATGTTCACCGTTCCGCGCGTCCGTGGCACCGTCACCCACCCGGTGATCGGCCACGATGCCGCCGGCACCGTGCTGCTCCGTCCGGCCGCCCCGGGAACCGGCGTTATCGCCGGCGGCCCGGTCCGCGCCGTCATGGAGTGCGCCGGCATCACCGACATCCTCACCAAGTCGATGGGCTCCGCCACCGCCGTGAACATGGTTCGCGCCACCGTGGCCGCCCTGAAGCAGCTTGAGGAGCCGGAGGAGATCGCCGCCCGCCGTGGCCTCGCTCTCAACGAGGTCGCCCCCGACGCGATGCTCCGCGCTCGCGCCGCCGGCATCGCCGAAGCCAAGAAGGCCCGTGAAGAGGCCAAGGCCAAGGCTGCCGCCGAACAGAAGGATGGTGAGTGATGGCTAACCTGAAGATCACGTTGCACCACGGCCTCGTGAACCGTACGCCCGTCCAGCGCGCTACGGTCCAGAGCCTTGGCCTGCGCAAGATCGGCCAGAGCGTGATTCGCGAAGATACGCCGTCTACCCGCGGCATGATCCTCGCGGTCCGTCACCTCGTTACCGTTGAGGAGGTTGACTGATCATGGCGAATGATGATGAGATCCTGCAGATGCACAACCTGAAGCCCGCCCCGGGCGCCAAGAAGGACCGTACCCGCGTCGGCCGCGGTGAGGGTTCCAAGGGCAAGACCTCGGGTCGTGGCGACAAGGGTACGAAGAAGCGCTACCAGGTTCGTCCGGGCTTTGAAGGCGGCCAGCTGCCGCTGTACATGCGCCTGCCGAAGCTGCGCGGCTTCAAGAGCCCCTTCAAGAAGGTGTATCAGGTCGTCAACGTGTCGGCTCTCGGCGAGCTGTTCCCGAACGGTGGCGAAGTCACCGTCGAGGATCTGGTTGCCAAGGGTGCCGTCCGTGGCGGCAACCCGGTGAAGGTGCTCGGCGATGGCGACATCACCGTGGCGCTCACCGTGAAGGGCGTCAAGGCGTCCGCTTCCGCCAAGGCCAAGATCGAGGCCGCCGGCGGTTCCGTCTCCGAGGACTGATGATCCCAGGGGACATGTCAGGCAATGACTGATGGAATATGGCCCTCCCCGCTACGGCGGGTGAGGGCCATATTCGTCATATGGCAGTTCGTGGCAGCATGTGACATAGGGGCGCTGCAAGCCGGGTTCAGTGGAGGTCGCCGGCGAAGAACGTGAGATATGCGTGTCTTGGGTAGACCCCGTACGCTAGACTCGACGGTTAGAGTCTGTTTGCTTCGGTGCGCAGGTGCGCACAACGGAAAGGAATCCTTGTGAGGACGTTAATCCAGGCCTTTCGGACCAAGGAACTGAGGAATAAGATCCTCTTCACCTTGGCCATGATCATTATCTATCGCATCGGATCGTTCATCCCAACGCCGGGTGTGAACTACAAGATGGTGCACGAGTGCATCACCACCCTGAGCGGAAGCCAGGAAAACTTCATCGGTCTGGTGAACCTGTTCTCCGGTGGCGCCATGATCCAGCTGTCGATCTTCGCGCTGGGCGTCATGCCGTACATCACCGCATCCATCGTGGTGCAGCTGCTGCGCGTGGTCATCCCGCGCTTCGAGGCGCTGCACAAGGAGGGCCAGTCCGGTGAAGCCAAGCTGACGCAGTACACCCGTTACCTCACCATCGGCTTGGCCGTGCTGCAGTCCACCACGATTCTGGTGACCGCCCGCTCCGGCGCGCTGTTCAACAACCTGTGCTCCTCGCCGATTCCGGACGGCTCCGTGTGGAACCTCACGGTCATGGTGCTCATCATGACCGGCGGCACCGGCCTCATCATGTGGATGGCCGAGCTCATCACCGACAAGGGCATCGGCCAGGGTATGTCCATCCTTATCTTCATGTCCATCTGCTCCGGCTTCCTGCCGCAGCTGTGGGAGATCGGCTGGGGCACCAACGGCACCGACGGCGACTGGATGAAGTTCGGCATCGTCACGGGCGTGCTCGTGGTCATCCTCATCTTCGTCGATTTCGTCGAGCTGTGCCAGCGTCGTATCCCCGTGCAGTACACCCGTCGCATGATCGGCCGTAAGATGTACGGCGGCTCCTCCACCTACCTGCCGCTGAAGATCAACATGTCCGGCGTCATCCCGCCGATCTTCGCCTCCTCGATTCTGGCCATCCCGACCCTGATCGCGCAGTTCGACTCGAGCGCTAACTGGGCCACGTGGATCAACAACAACCTGGCGAACACCACGAGCGTGTGGTACATCGTGCTCTACGCGCTGATGATCGTGTTCTTCTGCTTCTTCTACACCTCGATCACGTTCAACCCGGACGAGACCGCGGACAACATGAAGGAGTACGGCGGCTTCATCCCGGGCATCCGTGCGGGCAACGCCACCAGCCGCTACCTGAGCTATGTGATGAACCGCCTCAACACGGTCGGCGCCGTCTACCTGCTGTTCGTGGCGCTCATCCCGACGGTCCTCATCATGGCCCTCAACCTGAACGCGAAGCTGCCGTTCGGCGGCACGACCATCCTGATCATCGCGGGCGTCGGCCTCGACACCCTGCGTCAGGCGAAGGCCCAGACCGAGCAGTTCCAGTACACCGGCTTCCTGCTCGAGGACATCGATCACAAGGAAGGCAAGTGATTCCGCGCATAGCGGTCGTCACCGTCGCGTGACCTACAGGCTCCCCATCGTCCGTTCGGATGGTGGGGAGCCTTCCGTACCGGTCCGGTTCCGGTACAGTAACCTCAAGGTTTTCATCCAATAATCATCTATCACGACGATAAGGAGCATCACATGCGTCTTCTCATCATGGGTCCGCAGGGCGTCGGCAAGGGCACCCAGGCCGCTCTCCTCGCCGAGCACTACGGCATCCCGGCGATCTCCACCGGCGACATCTTCCGCTACAACATCAAGAACAAGACCGAGCTCGGCCTTGAGGCGCTCAAGTACACCGACAAGGGCGAGCTGGTCCCCGACGAGCTGACCAACAAGATCGTCAAGGACCGTCTGGCCATGGACGACGCCAAGAACGGCTGGATCCTCGACGGCTACCCGCGCAACGCCTCCCAGGTCGAGGCGCTCGACGCGATGCTCGCCGAACTCGGCACGCCGCTGGACAAGGTCGTCGCGCTCGACGCCGACCATGACGTCCTCATGGAACGCATCGCCAAGCGCGCCAAGGAGCAGGGCCGTTCTGACGACACCCCTGAGGCGATCGCCAAGCGTCTGGCCACGTACGCCAAGGAGACCGCTCCGCTGCTCGACATCTACAAGGACCGTGGCCAGCTGGTCGCCATCGATGGAGTCGGCGACATCGACGCCATTCAGGCGAACATCGTGAAGGCGCTTGGCTGAGAGCCGACCGGCTGCAGACCGTAGTTCGGAGTGCCTGAAGAGATGCCTTCACACAAAACCGGTATGCGCGACACGCCCAGTGTTGCAAATACCGGTTTTCGTGTATATTAGTAAGTTGGCGTGTCTTAGGGCACGTTAGTGTAATACACCCGAGGATTGGATTACAGGCTTATGGCAAAAGACGGTGTGATTGAAGTCGAAGGTCAGGTTGTGGAAGCGTTGCCGAACGCGATGTTCCGCGTCGAACTCGAGAACAAGCACATCGTGCTGGCGACGATTTCCGGAAAGATGCGGAAGAACTACATCCGCATCCTCCCGCAGGATCGCGTCGTGCTTGAAATGAGCCCGTACGACCTGAACCGCGGTCGTATTACGTACCGGTATAAGTAAAAAGGTACAAGCAAAGGAAAACCATGAAGGTCAGCCCTAGTGTGAAGAGGATCTGCGAAAACTGCCGCGTGATCCGTCGTCACGGCCGCGTCATGGTGATCTGCACGAACCCGCGCCACAAGCAGCGTCAGGGCTGAGAGCAGATCCAGCGGCAACAACAGAATACAGGCGCTGAGTCACAGGCGAGGTTCCACCAGGAGCTGCGCTTGAACCCCGGGTGCGCAGGCCCGGGCCGGGAGACCGGAAGACTCGGTGCACGACCTGCGTAGAAACAGAAGGAATCGCAATGGCACGTCTTGCCGGAGTCGACATCCCCAATGAGAAGCGCATCGAGATCGCCCTCACCTACATCTTCGGTGTGGGTCGTACTCGTGCGAAGGAAACGCTTGCCGCGACCGGAATCAATCCGGACATTCGCGTCAAGGATCTGACGGATGAGCAGCTCATCACGCTGCGTGATTACCTCGAAGGCAATTACAAGATCGAAGGTGACCTGCGTCGTGAGATCGACGCGGACATCCGCCGCAAGATCCAGATCAACTGCTACCAAGGCCAGCGTCACCGCAAGGGACTTCCTGTGCGCGGCCAGCGCACCAAGACCAACGCGCGTACCCGCAAGGGCCCGAAGCGCACGGTCGCCGGAAAGAAGAAGGCCACCAAGTAATAGGTGACACGATCCGGGCCACGGGAGCCTCAAAGCCCCATCGTCCGGACACCAACAACAATTCGTTACTAGGAAACGAGGGTCAATGGCAGCGCAAAAGCAAGCCGCTCGTAAGCCTGTGCGTCGCCGCGATCGCAAGTCGATCCCGGTTGGACAGGCTCACATCAAGTCCACTTTCAACAACACCATCATCTCGATCACCGACCCGTCCGGCGCCGTTGTGTCCTGGGCGTCCGGTGGTGACGTCGGCTTCAAGGGCTCCCGTAAGTCCACGCCGTACGCCGCCGGTATGGCAGCCGAGTCCGCGGCCCGCAAGGCCATGGAGCACGGCCTGAAGAAGGTCGACGTGTTCGTGAAGGGCCCGGGTTCCGGTCGTGAGACCGCCATCCGCTCCCTGCAGTCCGCCGGACTCGAAGTCGGTTCCATCACCGACGTCACCCCGCAAGCGCATAACGGCGTTCGCCCCCCGAAGCGTCGTCGCGTCTGAGCACTACCAGCAATCTCATCCATCCAAACGTGCTTATGGACGGTGAGTGCACCACCGACCAGAAGCTGAAAGGATAACCACAGTGCTTATCGCACAGCGTCCGACACTTACCGAGGAATCACTCAACCCGCAGCGTTCCCGTTTCGTCATCGAGCCGCTTGAGCCCGGTTTCGGATACACGCTTGGTAACTCGCTGCGCCGCACACTGCTGAGCTCCATCCCGGGCGCAGCGGTCACTTCCGTGCGTATCTCCAGCGCCCTGCACGAGTTCACCACTCTGCCGGGGGTTGTGGAAGACGTCACTGAGATTCTGCTGAACATCAAGGGCATCGTGCTGACCAGCGAGTACGACGAGCCCGTGGTCATGTATCTGCGCAAGAGCGGCAAGGGCGAGGCCACCGCCGGTGACATCACCCCGCCTGCCGGGGTCACCATCGCGAACCCCGACCAGCACATCGCCACTCTCGACGAGGACGGCGAGCTCGAGATCGAGTTCACCGTGGAACGTGGCCGCGGCTACGTGCCCGCGCAGATGAACAAGCAGGATACTGATGAGATTGGCCGTATCCCGGTTGATTCCATCTACTCCCCGGTGCTCAAGGTAAGCTACAAGGTCGAGGCCACGCGCGTCGAACAGCGCACGGATTTCGACAAGCTTATCCTGGATGTGGAGACCAAGCCCGCCATTTCTCCGCGTGATGCGGTGGCTTCGGCCGGTTCCACGCTCGTTGAGCTGTTCGGCCTGTGCCGTGAGCTCAATGTGCAGGCTGAGGGCGTCGAGGTCGGTCCCGCTCCCGTCGCGGAGGAGACCAACCCTGAGATGGCCGTGCCGATCGAGGATCTGAACCTCACGCAGCGCAGCTACAACTGCCTCAAGCGCGAGGGCATCCACACCATCGGCGAGCTGGTGTCCCACACCGAGCAGGATCTGCTGGATATTCGCAATTTCGGTATGAAGTCCATCGATGAGGTCAAGGACAAGCTCCAGTCCATGGGTCTGTCGCTGAAGTCCTCGCCGCTGGGATTCGATACCAACAACCTGGAAGGCACCACGTTCTTCTCGCCGGAAGACGAGTGACGTTAGCTTTCCGTTGAAGTATTCCGTCGGATTCGGATGTTCGGGCACATGCCCACCTGAATCCGACGGCCATAAGGAGTAACTATGCCTACACCCAAGAAGGGCCCGCGCCTGGCGTCCAGCCCGGCCCATGAGCGTCTGATGCTCGCGAACATGGCCACCAGCCTGTTCAAGCACGGCCGCATCACCACCACGCTGCCGAAGGCGAAGCGTCTTCGTCCGCTGGCTGAGCGCCTGATCACCTTCGCGAAGCGCGGTGACCTGCACTCCCGTCGTCGCGTGATGCGCGTCATCCGCGACAAGTCCGTGGTGCACGCTCTGTTCACCCAGATCGCCGAGCAGATGGAGCAGCGTGAGGGTGGCTACACCCGTATCGTCAAGATCGCTCCGCGTCGCGGCGATGCCACTCCGGGCGCCATCATCGAGCTCGTCACCGAGCCGGTCGCCAAGAAGGCCGTTGTGAAGGAAGCCGAGGCCGCCACCAAGGTTGCCGCCGATGAGGCTCCTGCCGCCGAGGTGACCGAGGCCACAGAGGCTCCGGCCGAGACCGCTGCCGAGGAGACCACCGAGACCGCTGAGTGAGTCGTTTCGACATCACTGAGACCGTCTGATCTCGACTAAGAGGCCGGGAATTCCGTAATGGGATTCCCGGCCTCTTTCGTATCTGCCGCTCCGGGATGAGCGGCGGGGATGAGCGACGGCGAGACGGAGCACCGGCATCAGGAGGGCCGTTTCCGACGCGAGACACCGTTGTCTTGGTCGAAAACGGACGCTGATAGGGCTGTTTGCGTCCGTATTCCACTAGGATTAATCAAGTGTTGGTTGAAAACGGACGCAAACAGCCCTGATAGCGTCCGTATGCCACCATGACCGGCCAGGACTTAGTGGAAAATGGACGCCGCCAGGGCTGTCGGAGGTCATGAGGGACGCAGCGATACGATTCGCCGTAAGGACGACGATGCCGGTCACCCGTGCCGCCGTGAACGTATGCTGCAGGCACCTGCCGACGGTCTGCATCGACGCCTCCTGAGCCCGCATGGCGCAATCATGCGCCGTACATACCAGTGGGGGCGTCCCTCCCGTCGGAAAGGACGCCCCCACTGTTGGTGGCGGACGGTATTCAAACCGCCCGCCTCTTCAGTTATCGTCTTCAGCTATCAGTGATCGGCCGTTCAGCGGCGGGCCTTGCGCAGGTTCAGCGCCACGCCGCAGGCGAGCAGCAGTGCGCCGAGCATCGCCACGACGGTCACCGCGGCACCGGTCTTGGCGACGCCGTTGCCCTTGCCGGGCTCAGGCTTGCCTTCGTCGGTGGAGGTCACGGTGATCTGGATGCTGCCGGACTTCTCCGAGCCGTCGGCGGCGGTCGCGGTGATGGTCACCGTACCGGCCTTCAGCGCGGTCACGATACCGTTGGTGTCGACGGTGGCGATCGAAGCGTCGCTCGTCGTCCACGTCACGGTCTTGTTCGTCGCGTTGCCAGGCAGCACGGTCGCGGTCAGGGCCAGCTTCTTGCCGGCTTCGACCTTGGTCACGCCATCCTTGACGGTGACCTCGACCTTGGTGACCGGCACGTTGCCGGGCTCAGGCTCAGGCGTGACTTCCTTGGCCTTGACGGTGATGGTCAGGCTGCCCTTGACGCCGTTGCTGGCGGTCGCGGTGATGGTGGTCGTGCCGGCCTTAAGAGCGGTGACCTTGCCGTCCGCGTTGACCGTAGCGACGGCCTTGTCGGAGCTCGTCCAGGTGAGCGACTTGTCGGTCGCGTCGGCCGGAGTGATCTCGGCCTGGAGCGTCGTCGTGTCGCCCTCGGTCAGCTCGTTCTTGCCGGTGACCTTGACGCCGGTGACGGGCTTGGTCTCCGGGGTGACTTCCTTGGCCTTGACGGTGACCTCGAGCGTGCCCTTGACGCCGTTGGCAGCGGTGGCGGCGATGGTCGCCTTGCCGGCTGCGACACCGGTCACGACGCCCTTGGCGTCCACGGTGGCGATCTTCTCGTCGGTGCTGGTCCAGGTGAGCGACTGATCGGTCGCGTCGGCCGGGGTAATCTTCGCGGCCAGCTTGATGGTGTCGCCCACGGTGACCGTGTCATCGCCGGTGACCTCGACCTTGGTGACAGGCTTGGTCTCAGGAGTGACATCCTTGGCCTTGACGGTCACGGTGAGGCTGCCCTTGACGCCGTTGGCCGCGGTCGCGGTGATGGTCGTCTTGCCGGCCTTGACGGCGGTGACCTTGCCATCGGCGTTGACCGTGGCGACGGCCTTGTCGGAGCTGCTCCAGGTGAGCGACTTGTCGGTCGCGTCAGCCGGGGTGACCTTGGCGGTCAGGGTCGTGGTGTCGCCCTCGGTCAGGGTGTCCTTGCCGGTGACCTCGACCTTGGTGACCGGAACGGTCTCCGGCTCCTTGGCCTTGACGGTCACGGTGAGGCTGCCCTTGACGCCGTTGGCCGCGGTGGCGGTGATGGTCGCCTTGCCGGCGGCAACGCCCGTCACGACGCCGGCGTCACTGACCGTGGCGACGGTCTCGTCGGAGGTGGACCAGGTGAGCGTCTTGTCGGTCGCGTCGGCCGGGGTGATGGTCGCGGTCAGGGTGGTCGTGTTGCCCACGGTGACGGTGTCTTCACCGGTGACCTCGACCTTGGTGACCGGCTTGGTCTCCGGGCCGGGCTCGTCGCCCTTGGTGAACTTGGCGATGAGCGCCGTGTTGGCGTTCGCGTCAAGCGTGTAGGTGGCGTCGGTGGAGACGGCGGTCTCGCTCAGCGTGTTGTACCAGCCGGCAAACGTGTAGCCGTCCTTCGCCGTGGCCTTGAGGGTCACGGCGGTGCCGGACGTCACGTCGGCGGTCGCGGTCGCACCGGCGGCGCCGGCCTCGGCGCCCTCGGCGGTCGCGCTCACCGTGCCGCCCTCGGCGGGGGAGGCCTCGGCGTACACGCGGACCGTGGTCGCCGGACGATTCGCCACGTTGAACTCGGAGACCGCGACCCAGCCGTCGTTGGACTGCTTGGCCACGAACTTCACGTAGCGGACCTTCTGCGCCTCGAAGTGGAAGGTCTTCGTGGACTGGTCGGCGGCGAACGTCTGGTCGGCGGCCACCGGCTTCCACTCGTCGCCCTCGTTCTCCTTGACGAACAGGTCGGCCTTCGTCACGGCGCCGCTGAGCTTGTCGACGCGCGGCGTGAACGAGAACTGGTTGATCGTGTACGCCTGGCACATGTCGATCTCGCCGTAGAACGAGTTCGAGCCGGTCAGCTTGTCGGAGGCTCCCTGCCAGTTGGAGTGCCAGATCGTGTTCGACTTGCCGTCGAACGCGTACTTGAACAGGCCTTCGGTCTCGTTGTACTGGGTCTCGGTGTTCGCGGTGCCGGTCCAGCAGGACTTGTTGAACTCGTCCGTGGCGGCGGCGGTGCGGCGCGCGACGACGTTATCGATCGTCGCGTCGATCGCCTGCGTCTTCGAGCCGATGCGCTGCAGCGGCAGGGCGAACGTCGCGTTCGTGATGTTGGTCTTCTTGACGATGCCCTTGTCGACGAACTGGCCGGTCGCGTCGGAGACGAACTGGCCGTCCACGTACAGCTTGGCCTTCTGCTGGCTGACGGCGATGGTGATGTTCACCTTCTTGCCGACCGGCAGCGAGTAGTCGAAGCTGTAGTCGTACAGTTCGCGCGTGAAGCCGAGCTTGCCGTCGTTCATGACGCGGATGTCGTGCGTGTAGTATGGGGCGTCCGCCTCGAAGAGGATGTCGCCGGGCTTGGCGGGGCTGTTCAGCGTGATGTCGAAGGACAGCTCGTTGCCGTTGCCGAGCTGGTCGACCGGCGTGGTGGCGTAGCTGTTCTTGCCGCCGATCTTCAGAGCGCCGTCGGCGACCTTGGCGGTGCTGCCGTCGGCGATGGTCAGGTCGCGGCCGTTCTCGGACTTGTCGGCGGTGTCGGCGAAGTTGTAGGATTCGACCTTGCCGTTCTTGTCGGCGCTGGCGTCGTAGTACGGGTTGGTGCGCGGACCGGTGCCCTGCTGCTGGGCGATCTCCTGCAGCTTGGCGGCCGTGCCCTTCTCCTTGCCGGTGGCGGCCCAGGTCTTCTCCGCGTACACGGGCAGCGCGTCGAAGAAGCGCCAGTACTCGTCGGACTCGGTCAGGCCGGAGGCGTGCTTGTCGATGTTGTCGTTCCAGATGGCGAACGCGGCGCCCAGCATCTGGTCGCTGCTGGACGGCACGTACTGCCAGCCGGACTTCGTGCCGACGCGGTTGGCGGCGAAGTTGTTGAACACGTCGGTGACGTTCAGCAGATCGCCGTAGGAGCCGCGGCCGTAGCCGCCGTTGGGCACCATGTAGCCGTAGGAGTCGATGGTGTTGATGAGCTTGTAGCCCATGTCGTACATCTGCTTGCCGTCGGCCCAGCCGCTCGACCAGAGGTTCATCTCGACGTTCTTGATCGCGTCCTCGGTGATCTCGGTCTTGCCGTCGTTGATCCACGTCAGGCCGCCCCACATACGCACCTTGTTGGTGGCCTTGACGTAGGGGACGATGTCGTTGACGAACTCACGGTAGGCGGTGTAGTTGTCGAGGAACTCGTCGGCGCCGATGTGCACGGTGGTGTCCGCGTCGAACGTCGGGTCGTCGCCCTTCGTGTAGTCGTCGAAGATCTCCTTGATTTTGGCGATGGCCTCGGGCTTGGAGACGTCGATGTGGTCGATGAGCGGACGGTTCGCGTTGATCGGCGAGACCTTGCCCTTGACGGCGAGCTCAGGCCAGACCTTCGTGAACGAGATGGCGTGCGCGGGCACGTCGATCTCGGGCACGACGTTCATGCCGAGCGCGCGCTCGGACTGGATGAACGCGTGGAAGTCCTTCTTCGAGATCGAATAGTCCTCGGCGGTCGGCGATTCGCCCTTGTCGTTGGTCAGGCCGGACTCCAGGCGGAACGCGTCGTAGGCCTTCCACGCCTCGTCCTCGGTGTCCTTCTTGCCGTAGTTCTCAAGGAAGATGTAGTTGTCGGACAGATGAGCCTGGAAATCGTTCATCTTGTAGTAGCGCATGGTGCGCGTGATCTGCTTGACCATGCTCAGCGAGATCGGCTTGCGGGCCATGTCGAGCACGAAGCCGCGGGTGGTGAAGCGCGGGTAGTCGCGGATCTGGCCCACGGAGAAGTTCTCGGCGTCCTGCTTGGTCATCTGCAGGATGGTCTGCATGGCGTACATGTCGCCGGTCACGGCCACGGACTTGACGTCGATGCGGTCGGCCTTGATGTCCATCGTGTAGCCTTCGTCGCCGAGCTGGCCGACGACGGCGGTGTCGGCCGCGACCTTGGAGAAGTTGAAGGCGTTCGCCTTCGCTTCGCCCTTGGTGGCGGTCAGTTCGGTGCCGGTGAAGTCCTTGTAGTCGGCGACGAACTCGTCGACCACGGCCTTGAGGCTGTCATCGTCGTAGGTGACGGCGGTCACCGACTTGACCGGCAGCTTGTCGGTCGACTCGGTGTACCAGTCGGCGATCTCGGGGATGACGGTCGGCTTCTCGTTCTTGCCTTCGGCCTGGGTCTTGGTTCCCTTGACCGTGTACGCGATGTCGGCGGTGGACTTGCTCTTCTTGTTCGCGTCGTTCGTGATGGTGTACGAGACGTTCACCGTCTTGTCCGTCAGCGGGTGGTTGATCGTGCCGTCCTTGGCGATGATCTGCTCGTAGTCGGCGCCGTTGAACGTGTACGAGAAGCCGGTCGGCAGGCTCAGGCCGGGCAGCGTCGCCACGTCGGCGGCGATCGTCTTCGTGTTGGCCTCGACGGAGGCGACCACGGAGTCGAGCGTGACGGAGAGGTCCTGGTCGTTCGAGTAGGCGGCCCACTCGACGATGCTCAGGTTGTTCCAGCTGCTCGCGTTGGCCACGAAGTTCGACAGCTTGAGCGCGGTGGCGGTCACCGCGGCGTCAAGCTGGATGTGGATCTGCGTGGCGCGCTTGCCGTCGGTGACGGGCACGTCGTATTTCGCGTTGAGCACCTGCTCGTTGCCGTCCTCATCGGTGTAGGACAGCTTGAAGCTCTCCACGTTCGACGGGATCGGGTCGACGTTGCGCGTGTGGAAGGTGAGCTGGATGTCCTTGATGACGGTCGGCTTGGTGAACGCGCCCTGGATCCACTGGCCGGTGGATGCGGAGTAGTCGCTCGCCCAACGGGTGTTGGTGTCGTCGTCGGCGGCCTTGTCCGCGGTGAACGTGGTGCCCTCCTCGAAGCTGGAGGCGGTCATCGTGGCGCCGAGCATGTGGTTGACGTTCGGCGTGGCGATGGCGTCGACCTTGAGCTTGGAGTACACGCGCAGCTCGTTGATGCCCACGTTCACCCAGTTCATGGTGCCGCCGTCGGCCTTGAGGATCGTCACCTTGACGTCGCTGGCCTGGTGGTCCTGGTCGAGGGCGACGACCTCATGCTGCTTGGCCTTCTCGTCCGTGGTGTGCACGGTCGTGTAGTTGCCGTTCTCCTTGAGCTCGACCTTGTAGCCTAGGATGTTCTGCGCTGCGTCGTCACGCTCGAAGTCGATGTTGACCTGGCGCACGGTCTTCGTGCCGCCGAGGTCCACGTTGAGCCACTCGTCGGCGGCCTTGTTCTGCGCGGTGCCCCAGCGGGTGCTCGCGTTGCCGTCCACGGCCTTGTCAGGCGAGGTGGAAGCGACCTCGTACGAGCTGGCGGTGGCCGTCTTGCCGAGCGCGAGGTTGTCGTTCTCGGCGGCTCCTGCTGTGGCGACGCCGAAAGCGCCCACGCCGAGCAGCGTCGCCGCGGCGGCGATGCTGCTGATGGCCTTTCGTAGTTTCTGTAATCTCATATCTTCTCCATTGATTGAGGAATTGGCGCATCCTTGTGCCCAATTACCGTCCCACTCTACTCTGTCGGTGCGATAAGATGGTATGTTCGCGCGTTTTCGACCGCGGCCGTGAGCGACGTCACGGATGGGACCGGTCACAGACGAGGGCGAGCCGCCATACCGTTATACTGTGTCGGGTGATACGACTGCGGATTGACTTGGGATATGACGGCGGCGCGTTCTTCGGCTGGGCGCGGCAGCCCGACATGCGCACGGTGCAAGGCGAGATTGAGCGCGCGCTGCACATGGTCGCGCGCGTAGGCGACGCCGACCCCGACGAGCCGCTGCGGCTGACCGTCGCCGGGCGCACCGACACCGGCGTGCACGCGCTGCATCAGGTCTGTCATCTGGACATCGGCGAGGAGGCGCTCGGCCGATGCGTGGGCCATATGAACGTCCCCGGCCCCGAGGCGCTCAAGCGCCGTCTGCAGCGGATGCTGCCCCGCGACATCGCCATCCATGACGTGACGATCGCCCCGGACGGTTTCGACGCGCGCTTCTCCGCACTGGAACGCACCTACGTCTACCGCGTGGCCGACCGCGCGAGCCTCGTCGACCCCCGGATGCGCGGGTTCGTGCTCCACGTCGACGCCGACCTCGACGTCGACGCGATGAACGAGGCCGCGGCATTGACCCTCGGTCTGCACGATTTCGGCTCCTTCGCCACCCCGAACCCGGGTGGCACCACGATCCGCGACGTGAAGACCGCGTACTGGCGGCGCGTGCTGGCAAGCCCGCTGATCGGCGACGCCATGGCGATGGGGGAGTCCTACCGCACGCCGGCGGCCGAATCCGGGCTGCTGTGTTTCACCATCGTCGCCGACGCCTTCGCGCACAACATGGTTCGCTCGCTGGTCGGCGGCTGCATCCAGGTCGGCATGGGCAAGCGCACGGTCGACTGGTTCGCCGGCAAGATGGCGACGCCGCTGCGCGAAGGATCGACCGGGCCGATTGCGCCGCAGGGGCTGACCTTGGAGCATGTCGCCTATCCGCCGGACGATATGCTCGCCGCCCGGGCGCAGGCCATCCGCGCCAAGCGCACGTTGTGACGGCGGTGGGGAGCGGTGCCTGATGGCGGGTGACGCTCCCCCAGTCTTCGCTTCGCTCAGCCAGCGTCCTGCAATTAAGGACTGCCTACGGCAGCCTCAATACTGGCTCGCTGTCGCTCGCACCTCGCCTACAAACAGCTCCGCTGTTTGCTTCACGGCTCGGCCCTCCGCCGAGGGGGCCGAGGCCAAGCGAGTCTGTGACGCTGCCCATGTTGGCGCCACCCCCGCCGAGGGGGCCGAGAGGCTTCTGGCTCTCTAGGTCTTGGCCCCCTCGGCGGAGGGGGCTGTCAGCGAAGCTGACTGGGGGAGCGTCCGCCGCGGTCATCGCAATGCCGCGTCACGTCACGAAAACTTTTCGTAACACGAGCGCCGAGCGCCGGTAACCACATCCGCATACGGTAACCTGATATCAAGGTGACGGCCCTGCGCGTCAGCACGCGCCGGACGGCACGAGACGCGGCGTGAAGGAGCACGACTATGGTCGAATCGGCAATCAATCTGGCAGGCGAGCTCGTCAACCGACGAGAGGCGATCAACCGCGAGCTGAGCCGTAACGGCGTGCGGTTCGGCGTCTACAAGAACGGCGAATACCACGACCGGCTGTTCCCCTACGACCCGATCCCTCGCATCATCGAATCCGACGAGTTCGACCGGCTGGAAGCCGGCCTCAAGCAGCGCGTCAACGCGCTCAACGCCTACCTCAAGGACATCTACTCCGACAAGCGCATCATCCACGACGGCGTCGTGCCCGAGGAATACGTGTACACGTCGGCCGGCTACTTCCCGCAGGTCAACGGCGTGACCCCTCCCGGCGGCATCTTCGCGCACATCGCCGGCGAGGACCTCGTGCAGGGGGAGGACGGCCGCTGGTGGGTGCTCGAGGACAACCTGCGCATCCCCTCCGGCGCCAGCTACCCGCTGTTCGCCCGCGACATCGAACGGCGCACCAACCCCAGGCTGTTCCGCGAAGTGCACGTGCGCGACAACCGCGACTACCCGCGCCTGCTGCGCAAGGCCATGGACTTCGTCTCCACCGAAGGCATCGCCGTGGTGCTCACGCCCGGCCGCTACAACTCCGCGTTCTTCGAGCACGCCTACCTGGCCGAGAAGACCGGCGCGGCGCTCGCGTTCCCCGAGGACCTCGAGGTCGTCGACAACAAGCTGTTCTTCCTTGACTACGCCGGCAACCGCCACCGCGTGGGCGCCGTCTACCGCCGTCTGTCGGACGAGTACCTGGACCCGTTCGCCTTCAATCCCGATTCGGTGATCGGCGTGCCCGGACTGCTGTCCGCCTACCGCTCCGGCAACGTGGCGATCATCAACGCGCCCGGCAACGGAGCCGCCGACGACAAGGCGATCTACTATTTCGTGCCGCAGATGATCAAGTACTATCTCGGCGAAGAGCCGATCCTGCACAACGCGCCCACCTACATGCCGATGTTCGAGGCCGACCGCAAGACCGTGCTCGACCGCATGGGCGAGCTGGTCATCAAGGACGTGGCCGAAGCGGGCGGTTACGGCGTCGTGTTCGGCTCGTCGCTCGACCACGCCGCGCGCGAGGAACTGGCCGACCGTATCAAGGCCGAGCCGCGCCGGTTCATCGCGCAGGAGGTCATCCAGTTCCGCGACATCGACGTCATCGACCCCGAAACCGGCGAATCCAGCCCGCGCAAGTGCGACCTGCGCGCGTTCGTCGTGACCGGGCAGAACACGCACGTGTGGTATTCCGGCCTGACGCGCTACTCGTCGGTGCCCGGCCAGATGATCGTCAACTCGTCGCAGGGCGGCGGCTTCAAGGACACGTGGGTGCTCGCGCCCGCCGACGAGTCGCAGGCGCGCGAGAAGACCCGGCAGCGCGAGGACTCCATCGCATCCGTGAGCCTCATCCCGCACTCCAGGCGGCACACGCTCTCGCTGGTCACCGCCTCCAAGGCCGACAACCTGTACTGGCTGGGCCGCTACACCGAACGCGCGTTCACCACGCTCGTCCAGTTCTTCCCGTTCTACGACCGCGTGATGGACACCGACGTGGACGCGTTCCGCCCGTTCGCCCGCGCGCTCGACCTGCCGGAGGACTTCGCCGACTTCGACGGGTTCATCCAGTCGTTCCTCTACGACGGCGACAATCCGGACTCCGTGCGCTCCGCCATCGTCGCCGCGTTCCGCAACGCCGTCGTGCTGCGCCCGGAGCTCTCCTCCCGTCTGCTGCAGTACGTGGAACTCGCGGTGACGAACATCACCGAGGCGGCGGAACGGTCGGCCTCCGCGGAGGACATCTACTCGCAGCGCGACATCGCCGACGACATGCTCGCCTTCTGGGGCGGCATCGAGAACTCGACCGTCGACGTGACGCTCAAGGCGTTCATCTTCATCGGCAAGTACATCGAACGGCTCGACCTGTACACGCGGTTCCACCTGCCCAAGGACGAGCTGGACGCGCCGCTGGTCAAGCTGGAGACCTATTCGCGCGCGCTCGACGGCAAGCCGCTGCCGCAGTGCTTCGTCTCGGGCATCAGCTGGCTGCTCGGCCAGCTGCCGGACCGCGGATACCCGGAGCTGACGCAGCGTCTGCAGGCGTTCCTCGACGACTTCAACGCCCGCACCATCACCGGCGACCCGAAGGACACGGGACTGCTCAGCTCGATGAACATGGACGCCAAGCGGCCGTAAGCGGCGGCCCGGGGCGGCGGTCGCGCAAGTCGCGCACGGCCGCCGCCCCGCCCATGACCCGTACGCCCCCGCTCACGTTCTGCTAGAGTAAAGTGAGTCGTACGTTGGGCCGCCCAGGCGAGGAGTCATAATCCCATGAAGAAACTCGTGTTTGACTACGAGATGAAGCTGACGTTCAGCGCGCCGGTCACCGATCACCGTTTCCAGCTGCGCTGCGTACCGGCCACCGGCCCCCGCCAGCAGGTCGTCGACGTCGAGGTCGACATCGAACCGGCGAACGAATACGAGACGACCATCGACTCCTTCGACTCCGTGGTGCTCACCGGATACATCCCCGAGCCGCACACCATGTTCAACTACACGGTCAAGGGCATCGCGTTCGTGGACAACGCGCACATCAAGCCGGAGATCTACAAGCCGCTGTACCGGTTCAACTCCGCGCTGACCGTGCCCGGGCCGAACATCGAGCGGATGATCGACATGTGCCGCATCCGGCTGTCCGCGCTGCCCATCGACGCCACGCCGATCGACAAGGCGCAGGAGGTCATGCACGAGGTGTTCCACGCCTTCACCTACACGCCGGGCTCCACCACGATCCGCACCACCGCCGAGCAGGCGCTCGCCCAGCGCAAGGGCGTGTGCCAGGACTACGCGCACGTGATGCTCTCCGTATGCCGGCACGTCGGCCTGACCGCCCGGTACATCGCCGGCCTGCTCGGCGGCGAGGGCGCCACGCACGCCTGGGTGGAGATCTACCACGACGGCCGTTGGATCGGCCTCGACCCGACGCACGACCGCATGGTCGACGACAACTACATCACCATCGCCCACGGCCGCGACTACCGCGACTGCATGCTCGACATTGGTATCTTCTCGGGGCTCGAGGTCCAGCAGACGCAGTGGGTGAACGCCTCCGTGCACGAGCAGCGGCTGTAGGCGGCTGCGGCTGGGCGCGGCCGGCGACACGCAGGGGAGCGGCGGTTGACTTGCGTGATTCTCGGTTCGGCTTATAATAATCAAGTTGCGTTTTTCGCAGCGCATGGATAAGTGTCCGAGCGGTCTAAGGAGCACGCCTCGAAAGCGTGTGAGGTTAACCCCTCCGCGAGTTCGAATCTCGCCTTATCCGCCGATAGGGTTTCAGGTTTCGGCCTGAAACCCTTTTTCGTTATGTCTGAGCTTGCCCCAAGATGCACAATGTGCAGTTAGGGGAAAAATTGTGAAGGACTTGTGTGCAAAGCCGTCAGATTGTGTATCTTGAGGTGCACAATTCGCGGGTTGCTGGCCCCAAGATGCACAATGTGCATTTTGGGGCCAACGGGGCAGGCAGGCCGTAAGGCCGTGATGCTGCGTTTTCGGGCGCTTTAAAGGGTAGGCAATGGGGTGCGGATTATCAGGCGGGCGTGTACCCCATTAAGGCCGAACAGGTCAATGGCCAACGCGGATTGCATTTGTGCATGTCGCTGGTGCGCCAATCGATTGTCGTGATTGACCTGCCCGTCCTTGACTGAATCCCCTGGATAATTCCATCGCGGCCCGCGTTGTGGTCGTTTTCTACCACAGTCGACCTGATGATAGTGGGAAACGGACGCGAAACGGCCTCCGCGCGTCGGTTTTCTGCCAATACCTGCCGCGTCATAGTAGGAAAAGGCCTCTGGTGGGCCGATTCGTGTCCGTTTTTCACTGCATTCCGGTGGATTCTGGTAGCAAACGGACGCTTCTGGGCTCCGTCGCTTGGGAAGATTAGACAGGAAATGGGCAAATCAATGACTGACGCCTATATAACCGGTTTTTATCGGTACCTGCAGGTGGGCAATCACGGGGCGACTGTGCATCTTAGCGAACTGTTCGCGTATTTCCACGGGATTTTCAGCCGAACGCATCGTTGCGCCAAACATCATGCGGTTATATGGATGTCAACGACGGAAGGACCGCAATCCACTGGGAACGCAATCCGGAAGCCGATATAACTGACCCCCCTTCTTCTCTTTTCCTTTCTCTGTTGAAGCCCGGCCCGACCCGCCGGGCTTTTCTCTTGCCTGCTCCAGTTCATGATGCTCACGGCCTCAGCGCCGGAGATCACGAACCTCGCATTATTCGAACAGGGCCGCGTCGGTGTCGGGATAGCCGTAGGAGAAGGCCGTGGTGATGCGGGATGCGATGAGCTGAGACAGTATGTACAGCGATTCGTTGACGTCACCCGGTTGGGTGCCGTCGGACTGTGTCGCGCCTGACGACGTCGCGCCTGACGACGTCGTGGCAGATGACGTCGTGGCTGATGACGACGAACCTGTTGCATCGTCACCGGACTGCGCCGTCTCTGATGACGCCGTGCCGGATTGACCGTCGACCTGTGCGGACTGCTGGTCGCCGGACGTGGAGGCCGACTCGGCATCGCTTGCAGCGCCGCCGTTCTGCGCGTCGTCGATGGCTTTGAGCTGCTCGCGGGCGCAGTCGATTTCGGTCAGAGCGATGGTCGGCACGCTCAGACCGGTCTGCGAGTCGGTCATCGACGCGGTATGCCCGATGAATCCGGTGATGTCGTAGACCTTCCTGCGCGGGTCGTTTTCCAATCCGGACAGCGTGAACAGCAGCTGCCCGGCGGTCTTGTGATCGTCCGAGGCGTGCAGCGACGCCCCTCGCGCGTTCTGTGCGGCGAGGATCTCCATCACGAAGCCGGCGCGGTCCTCGGCGACGGACAGCGCGCCGAGCACGCCGCCGCCCAGTTCGGAGCCGTCCGCCCCGCGCAGTTCGGACGACGATACTGAGCGGTAACCGTCGCCGCGCCCGAGCAGCGCGCCCAGCGTGACGGCGGTGTGTTCGGCCTGGGCCGCGCGGATGGTGCCCTGCGCGAACCGCTTCTGGCAGGCGGCGGCGACCTGCGTCCAGTCGTCCTGCGCGGCCTTCGCGGCCAGATACCGGACGATGATGTGACGGTCGGAGCGGCGCATCGTGCGGCTGTGCGCCTCGCCGGCGAAGTAGGCGCTTTCGCATGCGCTGGGATGCTGCTCGGACTCCGCCCGACCGTCGATGCGCGGCGCGGTGCAGCCGGTGAGCGCGACCGTCGACACGGCGGCGCACAGCATCGCCGCGGCGCGGCGCGTCAAGGTGACGCCGCCGTTCCCGTGCCGTGCCGTGCCGTCGAAACCATGAAGCCGTGTCTGCATAGTCACCTACACTAATATTCGACTGTGACCATATGCGCGCCACCACGGCTATAACTTCATAGGAGGTCTTGAGTATGGAACTGGACCTGGCAGGAATGCATCAGCTCGCCATCGAGCAGGGCATCGACATCGAGCAACTGGACGCCGCGCTGGAGGAGGCGCTTCGTCTCGCATATCTGAAGACACCCCATGCGGCCAAGCATGCGCGTGTCGAACTCGACACCCGTGCGGGCACCTTCACGGTGTGGGCGCAGCACGAGATTCCCGTGGAGCCCACCGAGGACGATCCCCACCCCGCGCCGAAGCTGAGCGAGGAGTACGACGACACCCCGCGCAACTTCGGACGTCTCGCCGCCGCCACCGCGCGTCAGGTAATCGGCCAGCTGTTCCGCAAGGCCGAGGACGACAAGGTGTTCGGCGCGTTCTCCGGGCAGAAAGGCAAGCTCGTCACCGGCATCGTCCAGCAGGACGCCAGCGACCCCGCCAACGTGCATGTCGCCATCGGCGACGTGGAGGCCATCCTTCCCCGTCGTGAGCAGGTGCCGGGCGAACGGTACCGTCACGGCGACCGTCTGCGCGTGTATGTGGTCAACGTGGCCCGCGGCCTCAAGGGCCCCGAAATCGTCGTGTCCCGCTCCCACCCGGAGCTGGTGCGCCGCCTGTTCGAGCGCGAGGTCCCGGAGCTGGTCTCCGGCGCCGTGTCGATCATGGCAATCGCCCGCGAGGCCGGCGCCCGCACCAAGATCGCCGTCAAGGCGAACACCGATGGCGTCAACCCCAAGGGCGCGCTGATCGGCCCCGGCGGCGCCCGTGTCCGCGCCGTCATGGAGAACCTCGGCCCCGAGAAGATCGATATCGTCGACTGGTCGGCCGATCCGGCGAAGTTCGTCGCCTCCGCACTGTCCCCGGCCGTGGCCACGGGCGTGCAGGTGATCAGCGAGAAGAACAAGACCGCCATCGCCTTCATCCACGATGACCAGCTGTCGCTCGCCATCGGCAAGGAAGGCCAGAACGCGCGTCTTGCCGCCAAGCTCACCGGTTGGAAGATCGGCATCGAATCCACCGAGGCCCACGCTCGCAAGACCGCCGAAGCGGCCAAGTAACGCCGCGACACGACGAGGCGCACGGCAGTACTGACACATCCAACGTCCCGAGTATGCTGAACAAGGCACACCGGGCGTGGATGCGTTATGCCGTCATGCCACGGAACAAGATCATAAGAGGTAACACGACCATGGTTGCACGATGAAACGGGAAGCATCCGTCATCGGAAAATAGCCGCGCAAGCCTACGCGCGGCCCAGATAGGAGTAATGTGGCGAAAAAACGCGTGTACGAACTTGCCAAGGATTTTGGCGTCGACAGCAAAACCGTCCTTGACAAGCTCAAGGACATGGGTGAATTCGTAAAATCGGCATCCTCGACTGTGGAAGCGCCTGTGGTGCGCAAGTTGAAGGGTGCATTCGGCGGCCAGCGCAGCGGCGCCGCCCAGAACACTTCCAATGAGGCGCGTCCTGCCGCGAAGCCGGCCGCCCCGCACAAGCCGTCGGCGACGCCGGGCGATGCCCGTCCCGCGGCTGCGAAGCCGCGTCCGGCGGCTTCGGCGACCCCGGCCGCGAAGCCGGTCGCCCCGCACAAGCCGGCAGCCCCCCGTTCCGGCGAAGCCGGCCGCAGCGCGATGCCGACGCCTCACGCGCCGTCCCCGCGCAACTCCGCCATCCGCGACAACCGTCACGAATCCCGTGGCGAGCGCGGCGACCTGCGCGAAGGCCGTCCGAACCGCGAGGGCGAGGCACGCCCCGGCCAGCAGCGTCATACGCCGAACGGCCAGCGTTCCGCCATGCCCGGTCCCCGTTCGCATCAGCAGGGCCGCGGCGGCCGTCCGGCGTCCGCCGAGCCGCGTGGTGAGCGTGGCGAGCGCAGCCGTCAGCCGCGTCCCGCCCAGCAGCAGGGCAACGCCGGCAACGCGATTCCGCGTCCGGCCACTCCGGGACCGCGTCCGGGCAACAATCCGTTCAGCCGCAAGCAGGGCATGCACGCCCCCACCCCGCGTGACATTCCGCGTCCGCACCCGATGGCACGTCCCACCGTCAACGGTGAGGGCGGCAACGGCGGTCGCGGTCGCGGTCCGCGTCCCGGCCAGAGCCGTTTCCGCAACGGACGTCCGACCGGCACCGGCGCGCAGGGCGCGAAGCCGGGTCAGTGGGGCCACAACCGTCCGGGTCAGGGCGGCGGCGCCCGTCCGGCCGGCAACCGTTTCGGAGCCGGCACCGGCACCAACCAGGGCGGCGGCTACCAGGGCGGCACCAGCGGTCCGTCGCGCGGCGGCGGTCGCGGTCGCGGCGGCGCAGCTGGCGCGTTCGGCCGTCAGGGCGGCAAGTCCTCGAAGGCGCGTAAGAACCGTCTGGCGAAACGTCAGGAATTCCAGGAGATGAAGGCACCCGTCATCGGCGGCGTGCGCATCCCGACCGGCAACGGCCAGACCGTTCGCCTGCGTCAGGGATCGTCCCTGGCCGACCTGGCGGAGAAGATCAACGTCAACCCGGCGGCGCTCGTCACCGTGCTGTTCCATCTCGGCGAGATGGCCACGGCCACGCAGTCGCTCGACGAGTCCACCTTCCAGATCCTCGGCGAGGAGATCGGCTGGAACATCCAGGTCGTCTCCGCCGAAGAGGAAGACAAGGAACTGCTCCAGCAGTTCGACATCAACCTGGACGAAGAGGAGCTGCAGGAGGACGAGGACCTCCAGCCGCGTCCGCCGGTCGTCACCGTCATGGGCCACGTCGACCACGGTAAGACCCGACTGCTCGACACGATCCGCAAGACCAACGTCATCGCACGCGAGGCCGGCGGCATCACCCAGCGCATCGGCGCCTACCAGGTGACCGTCGACCTGGACGGAGAGAAGCGCAAGATCACGTTCCTCGACACCCCTGGCCACGAGGCGTTCACCGCCATGCGTGCCCGCGGCGCCGAGATCACCGACGTGGCGATCATCGTGGTCGCCGCCGACGACGGCGTGATGCCGCAGACCGTCGAAGCCATCAACCACGCGAAGGCGGCCCGGGTGCCGATCGTCGTGGCGGTCAACAAGATCGACAAGCCGGGCGCCAACCCCGAGAAGGTGCGCGGCCAGCTCACCGAGTACGGCCTCGTGCCCGAGGAGTACGGCGGCGACACCATGTTCGTCGACATCTCCGCGAAGCAGAACATCAACGTGGACAAGCTCCTCGAAGCCGTGCTGCTCACCGCGGACGCGGATCTCGACCTGCGCGCCAACCCGGATATGGACGCCCGCGGCGCCACCATCGAAGCGCGACTCGACAAGGGCCGCGGCGCCGTGGCCACCGTGCTCGTCCAGCAGGGCACCCTGCACATCGGCGATGCGATCGTGGCCGGCACCTCGTACGGCCGCGTGCGCGCCATGCTCGACGAGAACGGCAAGCACATGAAGGAAGCCGGCCCGTCCACGCCTGTCCAGGTGCTGGGCCTGACCTCCGTGCCGACCGCAGGCGACCTGTTCCTCGTCGCCCCGGACGACCGCACCGCCCGCCAGATCGCCGAGAAGCGCCAGGCCACCGAGCGCGCCGCTCAGCTGGCCAAGCGCCGCAAGATCGTGTCCCTCGAGTCCCTCAAGGAGCAGTTCGCCAAGGCCGAGGTCGACATGCTCAACATCGTCATCAAGGGCGACTCCTCCGGCTCCGTCGAGGCGCTTGAGGACTCCCTGATGAAGATCGAGGTGTCCGACGAGGTCGGCATTCAGGTCATCCACCGCGGCGTCGGCGCGATCACGCAGAACGACGTCAACCTCGCCACGGTCGACAAGGCCGTCATCATCGGCTTCAACGTGCGCCCGAACCGTCAGGTCCAGGAGCTCGCCGACCGCGAGGGCGTGGAGATCAAGTACTACTCGATCATCTACAAGGCCATCGAGGACATCGAGGCGGCCCTCAAGGGCATGCTCAAGCCGGAATACGAGGAGGTCGTCACCTCCCACTCCGAGATCCGCGAGATCTTCCGCTCCTCCAAGTTCGGCAACATCGCCGGCGTCATGGTGCAGGACGGCGAGGTCAAGCGCGGTACGAAGTGCCGTATCCTGCGCAACGGTGTCGCCACGGTCAACGACCTGGAGATCTCCTCGCTGCGTCGTTTCAAGGACGACGTGCAGTCGGTCAAGGAAGGCTACGAGGCCGGTATCAACCTCGGCACCTTCAACGACATCGAGATCGGCGACATCATCGAGACCTTCGAGATGCGCGAGGTCGAGCGCAAGTAGGGTTAGCCGAAACCTCATATGAATGATGGGGGCGGTGAACGTCGTGTTACGTTCACCGCCCCCATCATTCATATTTCACGCCGAGGTGAGTGCCCCAATCAGTAGATTGTCACACGCTTGATGGTGACGATTCCATTAAAGTACGCGTGGGTGTTCGGCTTGATTTTGGCTCCTTTCACCAGTGAGCCTTTGTACAGCCATTGCAGGCTCGTCGTCCATTTGCCGCTGGTGTACTCAGAGATATTCGGCCAATTCCCCTGTTTGCTTCCTTTTCCAGAAAACCCGAATGAGGCGTATGGGGCCGTATACGGTAGCAGGCAGACATCGGTCTTGGCACAAGTTGAATGTTGAACTATTGCTTTGTCCGGCATCTCCGACAGGGGGCCCACGGTCAGAATGGAGCCGTCATCCACGCTTTGTTCGACATATAACGGTGTATCGGAATTGAGCAGCTCCTCAAGCTCTCGTTGCTGGCTGATACCCAGAGAAGCGGATACATCTGTGTCGCCAATGCGGATATAGTCACCAGTGCCAGCATCGGCGAACGATACGGCCGTGGCGGGCGCTATGCATGCCGGCAGAGCGAGCATGATACCTGCACAGAACGCTGTGATTCTCTGCTTCAACAATGGTGGTTCCTTTCTCGTTGATTGGAAAAACCATAGTACATCCATGTTCATTGATGAAGTGTCATCGGCGTGCCTCGCGTTTTTTGAGCGCGTAATGCATAGTAATGCCTCATTGGGAATGAGCGCGAACGGTATCGGTCCTGTTTGGCTTGTCTTATGGAAGACAGGACCGGCATGGCGACGAAACGGCGCAAGCCGGAAAGGACTAGGATTTCACGCTCACCTTCGGTGAGGCACCACCCCGGATTACGAGCTCATTTTCAAACGAAGCACCTCGACATGAACTGACGCATGATGGATATGGTCGGTTCCCTGAAGATTCCGGTACAGGAGGTGTTCCGGTAGCCCGCTCCTGCCGTTCTCTCAGGCTTACGGTAGAATGCTTCTTTTGACTGAAGACTTGATTGCATGCATTCACCGAACGGCAAAGGAACATCTATGGCAGGAACGAACCCGCGCGCGGCACGAGTCGCGGCGCTCATCCAGCGTGTCATCGCATCCTCGATGGAGGCCCAGCTGCACGACAAGCGACTGGTGAACGTGACCATCACCGAAGTGCGCGTCACCAACGATCTGCAGATCGCCCGCGTCTTCTGGACCCAGCTTGGCCGCGAAGGCAAGGAGGAGGGCGAGCGCAAGCGCGCGCAGCAGGCGCTCAATCAGGCGAAGGGCCGTCTGCGTTCGCTCGTCGGCACCAAGGCCGGCCTGCGGCTCACCCCGCAGCTCGAGTTCATCTACGACGAGGTGCCGACCGAGGCGCACGAGATCGAGGACATCCTCGCCATCGCCCGCAAGCGCGACGCCGAGCTGGCCAAGGCCCGCGAGACCGCGCAGTACGCAGGCGAAGCCGACCCGTACAAGCATCCCGAAGAGCGCGACAACGACTGGGATGATGACGAGGACGGCGACGACGACTGGGACGACGAAGCCGACGACTGGGGCGATGACGTTGCTGCCGACGACGTTGCTGCCGACGACGTCGAAGACAACGGCATCGGCGTGGAGACGCTCGAGGACGACGCCGAGGCGGAAGCCGACGCGGTGACCGGCACGACGACCGACGGCGACCAGCAGGACTGACCGCACTTGCCGCGGCTCCGGGCCGCCGATGCGTGGCGCCCCGCATGAGAAGGGAGAACCAGCCTGTGACCGCACAAGCCGGAGGGCAGCGAACCATCCCCGAATCCGGGATGCTGATCGTCGACAAGCCGCGCGGCGTCACCAGCCATGACGTGGTGGCCGCCTCACGCAGGCTGCTGCACACCAAGAAGGTCGGCCATGCGGGCACGCTCGACCCGATGGCCACCGGCGTACTCGTGCTCGGCTTCGGGGACGCCACACGGCTGCTCAACCACATCGTCGAACACGACAAGACCTACGAGGCCACCATCAGACTCGGCCAGGCCACCACCACCGACGACGCCGACGGCGAGTTCATCGACGTGCCGGACGTCGCCGATTCGGCCGACGCGATCGCTGATGTCGCCGACGCAGCAGCGGCCGCCATCGCCGAGTTCCGCTCCCGCTGGCGGGAGCTGTCGGCACAGCCGACTGAGGGTGGTCCAGTGGCCGCAGCCACCTTGCGCCAGCTCATCGCCCAGGTCATCGCCGCGCGTTTCACCGGCGACATCGACCAGATCCCGAACACGTACTCGGCCATCAAGATCAACGGCCAGCGCGCCTACGACCTCGCCCGCGACGGTCGTGACGTCGAACTCAAAGCCCGGCGCATCACCGTCAGCGAATTCACCGTGCTTGACTTGCGCGTCGGCTTCGTCGGCGACACACACCCCGGCGAACCGCTGACCGACCCAGCCGCGGCTGCGACATCGGCTGCGACGACTACGGCTTCGCTGCGCCCGGTCATCGACCTCGACGTGCGGGTCAGCTGCTCGGCCGGCACCTACATCCGCGCGCTCGGCCGCGACCTCGGCGCGACGCTCGGCACCGGCGGCTACCTGACCAGACTGCGTCGCACACGCATCGGCCGCTTCCACGTCACCGATCCGAACGTCGTCGTCGCGCATGCCGAGCCGCACACGTTCACCGACCGCAACGGCGTCGAACAGACACGCAACCGCGCGGTGTTCGACCTCAAGCCGACCACAGACGGCGCTGCAGACGACAGTTCCGCCGCTGATGCCGCGCTCAGCACACGCATCATCCCCATGCTCGCCGCAGCCGAAGCCGCCATGCCCACGCTCGCCATCACCGAGCAGGACGCCGACAATCTACGGTACGGCCGGCGCATCCCCTACGACATCCGCGGAACCGCCGCCGCCTACCTGCCGGACACCGGCGAGGTCGTCGCGCTCGTCGAACGGGCGAAACGCGGCGCCGCCAAGCCGGTCACCGTCTTCCGCGCCAACGGCTGAACGGGTAAGCTGATGTCGGACGCAGCCCGGCGACGGCAGCGGATACGGCACGCGCGGCACGCAACGGACGACAAGACAACCATCAAAGGAACAGCATGAAAGTCACGAATCTCACTCCGGACGCCACCGGCCTGGTCGAATGGCCCACCCTGAGCACCGGCAAACGCTCCATCGTCACGGTGGGCGTGTTCGACGGCATGCACCGGGGGCACCGGACCGTCATCCGCCGCGTCGTGGAACTGGCGAAGAAGCACGACGCGATCTCCGCGGTGGTGATGTTCGACCCGCGCCCGGGCGTGGTGCACGGATACGCGAAAACGCATGACGGCATGGAGCCGCCGGCCGGGTTCGTGGACGCGCTCGCGCTCACCGGCGTGGACCAGCGGCTGCGCGTCATGCAGGAGATGGGCGTGGACCATGTGCTGGTCGTGCGCTACACGCTGGCGTTCGCCGCGAAATCGTACCGGTTCTTCCTCGGCCAGATGGTCGGAAAGCTCGGCATGCGCACGATGGTGCTCGGCGAGGACGCCGCGCTCGGCGCCAACCGTGCGGGTGACCTCAAGGCCATCAACCTGTACGCGCAGGCGTTCGGCGTGTTCGAGCTCGACGTGGTCGACGACCGCGGCCCCGGCCACGTGCGTGTGCCGGTCGATGCCAAACCGCAGATGCCCGCCGAGCCGGGCGAGCCGAAGGACCCGACCGAAGGCATGAGCAAGGCGGAGAAGCGCGCGTGGAGCAAGAAGCTGCAGGCGAAGGACGTGCGCGTGTGGAGTTCCACGAACGTGCGCTACATGCTTTCGCAGGGCCGCGTGCAGGCGGCAGCCGAGATCCTCGGCGAGCCGCACGGCATCGAGGGCACGGTCGTGCACGGGGAGGAACGCGGCCGCACGATCGGCTTCCCGACCGCGAACCTGGGCAGCGACATCGAAGGGTACATCCCGGTGGACGGCGTGTACGCCGGCTGGCTGATCGACCTGGGGCCGTCCGGGGCGGCGGTTGCGGCTGCGAATGACGATGAGACGGCCGAGACCGTGAGCCCGGCGATTCCGCACACGTACGATCCGGGCATGAGCGTCGCACGTCTGGCAGCTGACTCGCCGTACCGCTGGCCGGCCGCCATCTCGATCGGCACCAAGCCGACATTCAGCGAAAAGACCGGCCTCAACGAGCGCGTGGTCGAAGCCTACGCCGTCACCGACGACTGGCTCGACCTGTACGATCACGACGTGCGCGTCGAATTCGCCGGATTCCTGCGCCCGCAGGTGCGGTTCGCCGGAGCCGACGAGCTCGCCGCGGAACTCAGGCGCAACGTGCAGGAGACCCTGCGCATCACCGCCCGCTGACCATCAGATCACCTTCAGCGCATCCAACGCGTCGCGCAGGTGCGTCACTTCGACGATGCGCAAGCCCTCGATGGCAACCTTCTTGCGCGTCGGCGGCACCACGGCCACGGTGAACCCCAGCCGCGCCGCCTCGCGCAGACGATGCTCCAGCCGCGGCACCGGGCGGATCTGCCCGGTGAGCGAGATCTCGCCGATCGCGCAGATCGACCGCACGATCGGCTTCGCCTTCGCGGCGCTCGCCAACGCGGCGACGATCGCCAGATCGCACGCCGGCTCCTTCGCCAGTCCGCCGGCGATCGTCGACACATACAGGTCGTTCGCCAGCAGGTTCACCTTGCCGTGCCGGTACAGCACGGCGGTGAGCATGGCGATGCGGTTCGCCTCCACGCCCACCACGGCGCGGCGCGGCGTCGGCAGCACCGAATTCGTTACCAGCGCCTGGATTTCGATCGGCAGGCTGCGATGCCCGTCCAGCGTGAACGTGACGCACGTACCCTCCACCTGCTCGTCCGCCGATGACAGGAACAGTCCGGACGGGTCGCTCACCTCCTCGATGCCCTCGCCGCTCATGTCGAAGCAGCCCACCTCGTCGGTCGGCCCAAAGCGGTTCTTCACCGCGCGCAGCATCCTGAGCGCCGTCTCCGCGTCGCCCTCGAACTGGCAGACCACATCCACCAGGTGTTCGAGCGTGCGCGGACCGGCGATCGAGCCGTCCTTGGTGACGTGCCCGACCAGCAGCACCGGCACATCCAGTGTCTTCGCCGTGTCAATCAGTGCGCTTGCCACCTCGCGCACCTGCGTGGAGCCGCCGGAGATGCCATCCACGTCCTGCGAGACGATGGTCTGCGCCGAATCCACGATCGCCAGCGTCGGCCGTTCCCGCTCGATCAGCCCCAGCACGGTGGCCAGGTCGGTGGTGGAGGCGAGTAGCAGGTTCGGCTCCATCGCGTTGATGCGTGCGGCACGCAGCCGCACCTGCGCCTGCGACTCCTCGCCGGAAAGGTACAGGACCTTGCCGTCCGGCCGTGCGGCGGCGATGTTGCCGGCCGTCTCGAGCAGCAGCGTCGACTTGCCGATGCCCGGCTCGCCGGCGATCAGGACCACCGAGCCGGGCACGATGCCGCCGCCGAGCACACGGTCGAACTCGCCGAAGCCGGTCGCCAGCCGCGCCGCCGTGGACGTGTCGACCTGCGTGATCGGCGTCGCGGCGCTGATGGCGGTCGCCGTCGCCGCCTGCGTACGCGACGTGCGGCCGGGTGCCGCCGTACGCGACGATGTGGCGGCCGGCCGGGCCTCATGAAACTCCTCGACCGTGCCCCACTGGCCGCATTGCGGACAGCGGCCCACCCATTTGAGACCGTCCCAACCACATTCGCTGCATACGTACCGCGTCGTCGATTTCGCCATACCGCGACACTACCACACACGGTCGGTGCGGCCGGTGGATTCAGCTGATTGCGACGGTTGGGTGCGCGTCATGCGGCCGTGAGACAATCGCACCATGGCTCAGATTCGCAGTACCGCTCAGATTCCGTCGTCCCCCTCCTCTGCGCACGACCCTCATGGCCGCTCGCCGTCGCACGGCAAGCTGGTCACGGTGATGACCGTCGTGGCGGCGGTCGTCGTGCTGGCGTTGCTGTCCGCGTTCGTATGGCCCGGCTGGGCACTCAACAAGACCGATGAGGTCGAGCAGGTGCAGCAGCAGACCGCGAAGGAGCCCACCAAGCCGAGCATCAAGGCGACGAAACTGCCGGACGACGCGACCGAACTGCTCAAGGCCATGCCGGACAGCGTGCTCAACTATGCGCGCACCAAGGCGGGCACCAGCGAGACGTGGCAGTCCGCGTCGCCGCTGGAGGAATACACGATCACGTACTCGACCGGCACGAAGTCCAAGGACGTCACCGTGATCGTCGGCCAGTGGTCCGATTCCGACACGGCGAAGAAGCAGTATGATGCGCTCGCGGAGAACCTGACCGGCAAGGAGCTGAAATCCGGCAACGTCAAGGTCTCCGGCAAGACCACCGGCACCTACACCGTGCATGCGGACGCCGACGGCAAGCAGGCTACGGCATTGTGGCAGAACGACACGGCGGTGTTCGAGGTGACCGGAGGCAAGGAATCGGTGCTGAGGTTCTACCCCTCGTTCCCGCTGTGACGCGGGTTGCCGGCCGCCTGATGAACCGTCTCGGCGTGTAAGTCCGTCAATGCGTGTACCATTGGGCAAGTTGCAAACTTTACACGACTAAGGGAGGCTGACGATGGGTTCGGTCATCAAGAAGCGCCGCAAGCGGATGAGCAAGAAGAAGCACCGCAAACTGCTGCGTAAGACTCGCCACCAGCGCAAGTAGTCTTTTCGCTCACTCGGTGAGCCCAAGCCCTCCCGCGAATCGCAAGATTCGCAGGAGGGCTTTTCTTATCCCCGCGTCCTCCGGATTCCGCCGCACTCACCCAACCGACCGTACTCGGGGAGGTCGGTTTGAGTACGGTCGGTTCAGGATTTTCGACGGAACGTACTCGGGGAGGTTGGTTTGGGTACGTTTCGTTGACAATTCTTGACGGAACGTACTCGTAGAGGTCGGTTTGAGTACGGTCGGTTGGGAAATGGTGACGGAACGTACCCGGAGGTGTAGTTACGAGTACGGTCCGTTCAGAGTTTTCGACAAACCGTACTCGGAGAGGGCGATTCGGGTACGGTCGGTTGGGAAATATCGACGGAGCGTACTCGGGGGAGCGTGGCGAGACGACTGGAGTGGCGGTCCGGATATGCGAACGCGCCGGATACCGTGTCCGATATCCGGCGCGCCTGTGCTGTTTCGCTAGTGTCGTTTCGCTAGTGCGACGTCACTTGTTGCTGTTGGTCATCACACGCGGGCCGTCCGGGTCGCCGACGATGACCTTGTCCACCATGTTGAGGAACAGGCCGTGCTCCACGACGCCGACCGTGGTGATGAGGTCTTCGGCCAGGTCCTGCGGGTGGTCGATGCGGTCGAGGTGCAGGTCGACCACGTAGTTGTTCTCATCGGTGCGCACCGGCTTGCCCTCGGCGTCCAGACGCAGCGTCGGCTTGTAGCCGCGCGCCTCGAAGCGCTTGATCACGTGGCCGGCGCCGAACGGGATCACCTCGACCGGCAGCGGGAACTTGCCGATGGTGTCCACGACCTTGGACTCGTCCACGATCCACACGATCTTGTTGGAGTTCGTCGCCACGATCTTCTCCCACAGCAGGGCCGCGCCGCCGCCCTTGATGCCGTTGAAGTTCTTGTCGACCTCGTCGGCGCCATCGATGGTGATGTCGATGTGGTCGACGTCATCGATGTCGACGATCTTGATGCCGTAGCCTTCGGCCTGCTCCTGCGTGCGGCGGGAGGTGGTGACGCCCGTGAACTCGAGGCCCTCCTCCTTGACGCGGCGGCCGAGCTCGTCCACCAGGAAGCGGACCGTGGAGCCGGTGCCGAGGCCCGCGATCATGCCGTTCTCGATCAGCTTGGCGGCTTCGATGCCAGCCGCCTTCTTCAGCGCGTCCTGCTGTGCCTTATCCATAACGTAACTCCTTCGATAGTGCTGCATTCGTCGGCGCCGGAGCGGCGTCTCGAACCCACCTCTATATTATCGACATGTCTGACGGCCGCCGACGTCCGTCCGCTGTACGGGAACACGCCGCCGTGCGATACCGCACGCAGCGGCGTCTCAACGCATGTAGAACGTCGCGTCGCCGATCGTGATCGTGCCGTCGCCGTTCACATAGCCGTCCACGGCGACCAGTCCGTGGATGACGCGCGGCCTGCCGTCATACGTGGGGCTTGATGACGGCGGGGGAGAGAAACGCAACGTGCCCGAGACCGCGAGCGCGGTCGGGCGCAGTCCGCCGGTCGGCTGCGTTGCGGCAGGCGTGGGCGTGGCGCTGTCGCCTGATGTCGGTGCGACTCCGGCTGCCTGCTGCGGTCGCTGCTGTGTCGCTGGCGTTGCGGCGGACCGACTGTCACGGCTGGCGCTCGCCGTGACATCGGTGGTGCCGTCTGTCGTGGCAGCGGTGGCATCGTCTGCCGTGGTGCCTGCCGGAACAGCGGTCGTCGCGTTAGATATCACAGCGTGCGTGACATCCGGCGAGGCACCCGCCGTCGTCTGCGCGGTCGCGGCGTTCGTCGCCTTGTCCGATGGCGTGGCAGCATCGTGATCCTTGCCGCCGTACAGTTCCGGTACACCTTCCGGCTCGGCGAGCAGATCGGCGAGCGACGGCTTACCGGCACCGCCGACCTGCCGTTTGCCGGAGGACGCGGCAGCCGACGATCCGGTGGATGCCCCGCCGGACTCCTCGCCGCGGCCGAGATGATATTCGTCCGCCGAAATCCGGCCGTCCATCAGCATCTGCGCGTCCTCGGGCACGTGCGTGCCCTTCGCATACTCGCTCGCCAGCAGCGACTGCCAGCCCTCCAACGGCAGATACCCCTCCCGTACGCCGCTGCGGCAGTCGCCGGCGTACGTACGCGCCAGCTCGTCGACCTTCTCGTTGCCGGTGTTGCCCGCATGGCCCTTGACCCACACGAACCGCACCGAGCCGGGTCGCCGCGTCAGCTCCGCGTCGATCGCCTTGATGAGCGCCGCGTTCTTCACCGGCTTCTTCTGCGAGTTCTTCCAGCCGTTCTTCTTCCAGCCGTGCACCCACTTGGTGGAGCAGTTGATCGCGTACTGCGAATCGGTTTCGATGACGAGCGGCTCGGCGCCGGGATGCGCGCGCAACGCCTCCAGCACGGCGCACAGCTCGCCGATCTGGTTGGTGCCGTTCGTGGCGCCGCCCGCGTCGCAGTCGCCGTCATGCTCGTGGCCGTCGGTGTGCGCGGCGTTCGGTGTATGGTCGGCCCAGGCCCAGCCCATGGGGCCGTTCGGATTGCCCAGGGCGCTTCCGTCTGTCGATACGGTGATGGTCATGTGCGACTCGCTTTCTGGTCAATCCTCACGGCCCCTTCGCGGGCGCAGACTGCGCGCCCGCTCACTTCGCCTACGGCCAGCCCACCGGGCTGTCCGTTTGACGGCTCAGCGTTCGGATTGCCCAGGGCGCTTCCGTCTGTCGATACGGTGATGGTCATGTGCTCCAAGCGTAGGCGGCGGCGTGGTCGGGGGAGCGAATGCTGTCGGTTGATGGTGCGGTTTGCCCGTTTCCGCGGCGAAAAACGGGCAAACCGCGCCATCAATCCGGGAATCCGGGTGCTTGGACACGGGAAATCAGGTCGGAAACACCTCCGAAACACAGACGCGCGAAAAAGGTCGCGTTATTTTGTTAACTATATATACTGATATAGTGAACACCACCAGATGAACTCATGAAAGTTCCCGTCGTCACGGTGTAAAGCGGCATCGTGGCGGCCAGTCAAGGATGAGGGATTCAGATTTCGGCGTATTCCCATGCGCCGACGAAGAAAGGATAATCCAGTATGCGCAGCAAGGCATTAGGCGGTCTGCTCGCGTTGGCGATGGCGATCACCCCGGTCGCCGCCGTCGGCGTGTCCACCGCCGTTGCGGCTGACGATACGGCGACGGCATCGTCCGACTACACGCTGTACCCGAAACCGCACTCCATCACCTATGATGACGGGCAGTACATCCTGCGCGACATCAACGTCATTTACGATGACGGCATCGACGAGGCCACCCAGGACCGTCTCGACGAGGTTGCGGCCCTGAAGAACCTCAAGGTCACCGAATCCGACAAGGCCGTCGCAGGCAAGACCAACGTCTACGTCGGCATCAGCGGCTCCGACGGCAAGGCCGACACCGCCATCGAGTCCAAGTACAGCCCGGCCGAAACCACGTTCGAGAAGAACGACTCCTACTTCCTCAAGTCCGACAACGGCACGATCGCCGTGCTCGGCAAGGACACCGACGCCAGCTTCTACGGCCTGACCACCCTGTACCAGGTGCTCGGCCAGCTCGACAGCCTCTCCATCCGCAACTTCACCGTCACCGACTACTCCGACGTGGCGAGCCGCGGATTCATCGAAGGCTACTACGGCAACCCGTGGAGCACGCAGGACCGCATCAACCTGATGAAGTTCGGCGGCTACTACAAGATGAACGCCTACTTCTACGCGCCGAAGGACGACCCGAAGCACAACGCGAAGTGGCGTGAGCTGTACACCGAGGACGAGCTGAAGGAGAAGATCCAGCCGCTCGCCGAGGCCGGCAACGAGTCGAAGACCCGCTTCGTGTTCGCGCTGCACCCGTTCATGTACAACGCGTTCCGCTTCGACACCGACGAGCATTACCAGGAAGACCTCGCCACCCTGCAGGCCAAGTTCCTGCAGACCATCAAGGTGGGCGTGCGCCAGATCGCCATCCTCGCCGACGACGCGGCGAACGTGGGCGGCGCCAACTACACCAAGCTGCTCAATGACATGGTCGCGTGGCTGAAGGAACAGCAGAAGACCTACCCCGACCTCAAGGTCACGCTGCCGTTCGTCACCGTCGAATACATGTACAACGGCGAAAGCTACTACCAGAACTTCCCCAAGGAAGTGCAGATCGTCATGACCGGCGGCCGCATCTGGGGCGAGGTCTCGCAGAACTACGTCAACACCTTCTACAACAACGCCAAGCGCGGACCGTTCCTGTGGATCAACTGGCCGTGCACCGACAACTCGAAGGACCACCTCATCATGGGTGGCTACGACACGTTCCTGCACCCGGGCGTCGACCCGGAGAAGATCCAGGGCATCATGCTCAACCCGATGCAGCAGTCGGAGCCGAGCAAGGTCGCCATCTTCGGCAACGCCACCTACTCGTGGAACATCTGGCAGACCAAGGCCGAAGCCGACCAGGCGTGGAGCGACTCGTTCAGCTTCGTCGACCACAACACCGCCGTGCCGACCGCCGCGTCCAACGCGCTGCGTGAGCTCAGCAAGCACATGATCAACCAGAACATGGACTCCCGCGTCACCGCGTTGCAGGAATCTGTGGACCTGGCCCCCGCGCTGACCGCCGCCAAGGAGAAGATGACAGCCGGCACCCTCACCGCCGACGACCTCACCGACATCAAGGCCGCGTTCGTCAAGCTGCAGAAGGCCGCCAAGACCTACCGCGCCAAGGGCAACAAGCAGCTCATCGGCGAGACCGAGGACTACTCGGGCGCCAACGCGAACGAGCAGCTCGGCCCGTGGCTCGACTCCTGGGACGACACCACCAAGGCGGCGCTCGCCTACATCGCGGGCATCGAGGCCTCCCTCAAGGGCGACTCGTCCGCCATGCTCAAGCAGTACTCCGTCGCGCAGGCCGCGTACACCGCGTCCAAGAGCCACGGCTTCTACTACATGGGCGAAACCAAGCACGCCGAAGTGGGCGTCCAGCACATCGTGCCGTTCATCAAGGCCATGGACTCCTACCTGTCCGCCAAGGTCCAGCAGGACGCCGATCCGAGCGTCGTGACCAAGACGTACATCTCCAACAAGTTCAACACGCCGGCCACCGGCTCCCTGTCCGACATCTTCGACGGTGACGATTCGACCATCGCGTCGTTCCAGACCCCGAACAAGCTGGCCAAGGACGACTACATCGGCGTGAAGTTCAGCCAGCCGATCACCGTGAACACGATCCGCTTCGCGTTCGGCCCGGCCCAGAAGAACCACTTCAACAAGTCGAAGCTCCAGTACACCACCGACGGCAACGAGTGGAAGGACGTGAACGGCGAGGTCTACGACCGCCCGAACGTCACGAACAGCAAGCCGATCGAGGCCACCGGGCTCAACCTTGAAGGCGTCACCGCCGTGCGCCTGATCGCCACCGAGGCCAACACGGCTGACCTGTGGGTCGACCTCGCCGGCATCGACATCAACAAGGCGGCCGACACCGACACCACCGGCGAGCCGTACACGGCGACCGGCATCGAGATGGAGAACCTCAAGGTTCCGAACAACTACACCACCTCGCACCCGGCCAACTACGCGATCGACGGCGACACCTCCACCTCCGCGTGGTTCCAGGCCACCGACGGCGACTACACCCCGGCCAACGCGTCGGTGATCATCGACCTCGGCGAGTCCAAGTCCATCGGCTCCGTCAAGGTTGTGCAGGGCGACAGTGCCTCCAGCACCGATATCCTCGACTCCGGCAAGATCCAGGTCAGCGAGGACAAGACCAACTGGACCAACCTCGGCGACCTGCAGGGCAAGACCCAGTTCACCGTGACCGGCAACGCCAAGGGCCGCTACGTGCGCCTGCTCAACGGCGCCCGCAAGGCTGTGTGGTGGCGTCTGAGCGAAGTGTCCGTCTACCCGGCCACCGAGACCCAGACCGGTCCGTACACGGTCACCAATGCGACCATCGAGAACCAGGTCGTTGCGGACGGCCAGCTGTCCAGCCTGTACGACGGCAGCACCGCCGACACCCCGGTGGTCATGCTGACCCACAGCCGTGACGACTCCGACGGCGACAAGGACCACACCATCGTCGACGCGTCCATCACGCTCGACCTCGGTGAGGCCAAGAAGATCGGCTCCGTCACCATGGCACAGGGCCAGTCCAGCTCCGACGACATCATCGTCAAGGGCGAGGTCCAGGTCAGCACCGATGGCACCACGTTCACCAAGTTCGGCGAGTTCAACAACGCCGGCAAGGACGTGACCGTCAAGGGCACCGCCACCGACGCCCGCTACGTGCGCGTCGTCAACAAGGAACTGACCCAGAAGTGGTGGCGCGTGCGCGAGATCACCGTGAACCCGCCGGTCTCCGTCGACGCGACGAAGTACGTGTACACGAACCTCGACAACTCGACGTTCACCGCCACGAAGGACGACAGCAAGGCCGAACTGTCCGCAGGCACCGTCTCGCTCGCCAAGGGCAAGTACGTGGGCCTCGACCTCGGCGCCATCACCAAGCTCAAGGCCGCCACCCTCACCGTGGGCGACGCCGCGGGCCTCAAGCTCCAGTCCTCCGACAACGGCCTCGTCTGGTCCGACATCAAGTCCGGTGACCTCGCCGAGGGCACGACCGCACGCTACATCCGCGTGGTCAACACCGCCGACGCCGCCGCGACCGCGACCATCACCGCGTTCAACGTGACGCTCGACACCATCGGTGTGTACGGCAAGATGATCAACTCCGACATCCCCGTCAACACCAGCTGGGGTACGGACACCCGTAACACCCTCAACGCGTTCGACGGCGACATGAACACGGTCATCAAGTTCGCCGGCCAGCCGTCCAAGGACAACGTCGCCGACTTCGACCTCGGCCAGCCGATCGACATCACGTCCCTGCGCATCTACACCTCCGACAGCCAGTACGACTACATCCGCGATTCCGTGATCCAGATGTCGGCCGACGGCGAGAACTGGGTGGATGCGTTCACCATCGGTGACGGCGTCGCCGACACCGACGTGACCTCCTCGTTCGGCAGCATCAGCGATCCGGCCAAGAAGACCGACTCGCAGTACCCGAACGTGCTGTACTACGGCAAGGACGACATCGCCAACGGCAAGGGCATGCGCTACCTGCGCATCAAGGCCACCGCGAACTACCCGGTGCGCGCTCTCGCGTTCAACGAGTTCATGGTGAACAAGGGCGCGTACGTCTCCACCGAGACCAACGCGGCGTTCTCCGCCACCGTCACCGAGGAGCGTGGCCACACGCCGAGCGCCATGCTTGACGGCGACCTGACCACCACGTACAAGCCGAGCGCCGCCAACGGCTCGCTGACCTACAAGATCGGCGACCCGGCGAAGGTCAAGTCGTTCCGCTTCGTGCAGTCCGGCGACGCCAGCGACGCGACCGTGACCGGCCAGGTCTATGACGCGACCTCCGGCAAGGTCGAGGACGTGACGTTCGGCACGCTCTCCCAGGCGATCAACGCCTTCAACGTGCCCGACGGCAAGCAGCTGGTGAACGTCAAGGTCACGTGGACCGACAAGATCCCCGAGATCTCCGAGTTCATCACCGTCGCCACCGCCGACGCGGCCGCCGACGTGACCGCCGCGAAGACCGCCCTCAAGGCCGAGCTCGACAAGACCGTCGACACCGCCACGTGGACCGCCGACTCCAAGAGCGCGTACGAGGCCGCCAAGGCCGCCGCGCAGAAGGTGTACGACAGCCCGCAGGCCGCCGTCGCGTCCATCGACTCCGCCAAGCAGGCGCTCGCCAGCTCCGTCGAGTCCGCCGTGACGAAGGCCGACGCCGCCGCGATCGCCGCGCTCCAGAAGCTCGTGGACGAGGCACTGAACAACGACGACCACTACTACACGGGCGTCACGTTCGCCGCCTACTCCGACGCGCTCGATGAGGTCAAGGAGGCGCTCAAGAGCACCGACAACCTCTCCGCCGCCGACGCCGCCGACCTCAAGAAGGCCGTGGACGACGCGATCGCCGCGCTGAAGTACTCCGACTACCAGCGTGAGCTGGCGACCATCGCGGTCGAGGACTTCGCCACAATCTCCGCCGACGACTACACCACCGACTCCTATAACGCGCTCAAGAGCGCCAAGGATGCGGTGCAGGCGCTCATCGACGCGACCGACACCAAGCCGTCCGCGTTCGCCGGCAAGGTCAAGGCGTACAACGACGCCAAGGCCGCGCTCGTCAACGTGGTGGAGCTCAAGGCGCAGATCGCGCACGAGTCCAACTACAAGGAGGCCGACTACACGGCCGAGACGTGGAAGGCGTACGCCGACGCGCTGAAGACCGCCAAGGCCGCGCTCGTCAACGGCACGACCGAGACCGTCGCCGCCGCGCTCGCCGCGCTGAAGACCGCCGAGAACGGCCTTGAGCGCACGACCCCGGCGCCCGACACCACGGAGCTCGACCAGACCATCGCCGACATGGAGAAGATCTCCAACGCCGACGGCGAGTACACGACCGCCAGCTTCAAGGCGCTCACCGACGCGATCGCGAAGGCCAAGAGCGACAAGGCCAAGGAGGACGCCGAGCTCAACACGGCGAACATCAAGGCCATGAAGGACGCGAAGGCAGCTCTCGTCTCCGTCGTCGCGCTGCGCGCCAAGGTCGCCGAGGCCGGCAAGATCGACGCAGGCAAGTACACCACGGCCAGCTACGCCAAGCTCGCCGCGCTGCTCGCCGCCGCCGACGCCGGTGACGTGAAGGGTCTCGACACCCTCTACGCCTCCGGTACGGTTGAGGAGATCGCCGCCCGCGTGGCAGCGATCGACGCCGCGGTCAAGGCGCTCGCCCCGGCTGCGAAGACCGCCGACATCAAGGCCTACGTGGATGGCATCAAGGTCGTCGCCCAGGGCGACTACACCGACGCCAGCTACAAGGCTTACGTCGACGCCTACAACGCGCTCAAGGCGCTGGCCGCCAAGGGTCAGGGCGAGGTCAGCCTCGCTGAGTTCGACGCCGCGAAGGCCGCCTTCGAGGCAGCCGCCGCCAAGCTGACGCTCAAGCCGGTGGACGACGCCATCGCCAAGCGCAAGGACGACCTGCTTGCCAAGATCCCTGCCGACCTGAGCGGCTACACCGCCGACTCGGCCAAGAAGGTCACCGATCTGGTCGCCAAGATCAAGGCCGGCAAGTGGAACGTCACCAACCAGGATGAGCTCTCCAAGCTGCTCGACCAGCTCGAGGCCGCCGTCAAGGGCCTCAAGCTGGCCGATACCGGCAAGCCGGGCGCGGGCAACAAGGACGTCATCTCCAAGACCGGCGCCGACGTGCAGGGTGTGGCGATCATCGCCGCGATCGTGCTGTCGCTCGGCCTGGCCGGCGTCGCCGCGGCCAGTCGCCGCCGCGCGTGAGCGATGCGGATTCCGATGATGCGGCCCGGCTGTCGGTACGGTTCTTGCGGAGCCGACCGAAGCCGGGCCGGTCATCCGGGCCGATACGCTGACACGACACAGACATAGCCGCACACGCAACAAGCGGGCGGGTTCCCATCTCAGTGGGAGCCCGCCCGCTTGCGTATATCCGAACCGACCGTACCCGAAACAACATCCACGAGTACGGTCGGTTGGACAAGTCATGACGGACCGTACCCGTGGAACGTCTACGAGTACGTTCCGTCAGGAAAAGTTGACGGAACGTACTCGTACGGCCGTTTCGAGTACGGTCCGTCGACAATATTTGACCGACCGTACCCGTACGACGTCTACGAGTACGGTCGGTTGTGTATTGCTGACGGACCGTACTCGAAGGACTGGGTTTGGGTACGGTCGGTCGAGAATCTTTGACGGAACGTACTCATACGACGTCTACGAGTACGGTCGGTCAGGATTGTTCGACGGAACGTACTCGAAGGAGTGGGTTTGAGTGCGGTTCGTTGAGAAAATATGACGGAACGTACTCTAACGGTGTCTACGGGTACGTTCCGTCGAAAAATGCTGGCGGAACGTACCCGGGCATGTAAAAGCGGGCCGTCGCGATGGTTCCCGACATGGGAATCAGTTGCGACGGCCCGCTTACGATGCCACTGCGATCTGCGGCAATGTCATCTGCGGCCTATGCCATTCACATGACGTCCGGCCGCAAGTCAGCTCACTCGCCGAGGGCCTTGTCGACCACCTCGGAGGCTTCCGCGAGCACCTTGTCGAGGGCCTCGGGGCTCTCGAACGACTCGGCGTACACCTTGTAGATGTTCTCGGTGCCGGACGGGCGGGCCGCGAACCAGTTGTCCTTGGTGGTGACCTTGAGGCCGCCGATCTTGGCGTGGTTGCCCGGCGCCTCGGTCAGCTTGGCGGTGATGTCCTCACCGGCGAGCTGCGTGGCGGTCACGTCGTCGCCGGTCAGCGAGGCGAACTTCTGCTTCTGCTCGAGCGTGGTCGGCGTGTCGATGCGCTTGTACCAGCTCTCGCCGAAGCGCTCCACCTGCTCCTGGTGCAGCTGGGCCGGGTTCTTGCCGGTCTTGGCGGTGATCTCGGCGGCCAGCAGGTCGGGGATCAGACCGTCCTTGTCGGTGGTCCACACGCGGCCGTCGCGACGCAGGAAGCTCATGCCGGAGCTCTCCTCGCCGCCGAACGCGACCTGGCCCTTGAACAGCGGGTCGACGAACCACTTGAAGCCGACCGGCACCTCCATGACCTTCGCGCCGATGGACGCGGCCACGCGGTCGATCAGGGACGAGGAGACGAGCGTCTTGCCGACGGCCGCACCCTCGGGCCAGCCCGGACGGTTGCCGCCGAACAGGTACTCGACGCACACGGCGATGTAATGGTTCGGGTTCATCACGCCCCAGTTCGGGCAGACGATGCCGTGACGGTCGGCGTCGGGGTCGGTGCCGCCGACGAGATCGTACTTGTCCCACGCGCCGGCGTTGAGCTCGTCCACGAGGCCCTTCATCGCGTACGGCGAGGACGGGTCCATGCGGATCTTGCCGTCATGGTCGATGGTCATGAAACGCCACGTCGGGTCGACGGTCGGGCGCACCACGCCGATGTTCAGGCCGTACTTCTCGTTGATGAGCGGCCAGTAGTTCACGGACGCGCCGCCGAGCGGGTCGATGCCCAGACGCACGCCGGAGTTGCGGATCACGTCGAAGTCGATGACGTTCTCCAGGTCGGCGACGTAGTGCTCGCGGAAGTCGAAGCCCTCAACGAGGTCGGACTTGATGGCCTCCTCGTACGGCACGCGCTTGACGTTGCGGTAGTCGGCGAGCAGTTCGTTGGCGCGCGCGGCGATCGCGTTGGTCACGTCGGCCGGGGCAGGGCCGCCGGTGACGGGATCGTACTTGAAGCCGCCGTCGGTGGGCGGGTTGTGGGACGGGGTGACCACGATGCCGTCGGCCAGGCCTTCGCCGGTGAAACGCTGGGTGCCGTCGGCCGCGCGGTTGTGGGTCAGGATCGCCTGGGAGACGACCGGGGTGGGCACGAAGTCGTCACGCGAGTCGATGCGCACGTGCACGCCGTTGGCGACGAGCACCTCGATGGCGGTCTTCTTGGCCGGGGCCGACAGCGCGTGCGTGTCGGAGCCGAGGTACAGCGGACCGGTGACACCGGCCTGCTTGCGGTACTCGGCGATGGCCTGCGTGATGGCGACGATATGGGCCTCGTTGAACGAGGTCTTCAGGGACGATCCGCGGTGGCCGGAGGTGCCGAAGATGACACGCTGCTCGGGGACGTTCGGATCGGGGACGAGGTCGTAGTACTTGCCGATGACTTCGTCGACGTTGATCAGATCAGCTGGGGTGGCGGGGAGACCCGCATTGTTTGCTACCATACGTCCTATTGTGCCACGAACGGTACCTTGTGACGGTACATTTGTGTAAGTATTTGTGATTTTTTGTTCAGATTTTGGCGATTTGGCGGTGCTGTTCATTAACGG
>NZ_WBVT01000059.1 GCF_009193355.1 Bifidobacterium leontopitheci | reverse complement strand
CCGCAAACGCGCCGCACGACGCGCCACACGCTGAAGTCCCCTCCCACGCGTAGGTTTTCAAACAACACCACGCATGGTGCGAGCGTCAGCGTCGCCACTCAACCCATCAGATAAATAAACACGGTGCATCACCTGTATGACACGCAGCGCACAAACCGTCACACGGGCCGCCCGTCACACGTGACGAAACACCAAAACCCCAGCATTCGCAACGCCTCACAACCACACGTCACGCGGGACGGGCGGACCGCGTGACGACCCTCGCGTCGTTCCCCACGTCGCGAGGGTCGTCAACACGTCGCACGGGTCGTCGACCCTTCACGCATGACATACTCAAGTTTCACGTCACTCTGCTCGCCCGAGCACGGTGACGCACCCCCGCAAAATCCAGTATTTCCAACGGTTCTCGCGCCCGCGTCACTGTGCCCGGGCGAGCAGAGTGACGCGAAAGCGCGGCCACAGGCTACTCGGCCGGCTTTGCGGCGGTCTTCCGGGGCGTCTTCTTGGTCGCTGTCTTCCTGGCTGCGGTCGACTTGGCCGTCGTTGATTTGGCCGTTGTCTTCTTGGCCGCCGACTTGGCGCCCGACTTCGTCGCCGTCTTGCGCGTGCGTTTCTTGGCCGGTCCGGCGGCACGCTTCTCGGCGAGCAGACGGAACGCCTCGGCAGGCTCGATCGACTCGGGCGTGTACTGCTTGGGCACGGTCCGGTTCGTCTCGCCGTCGGTGATGTACGCGCCGTAGAAGCCGTCCTTGATGGTCACCGGCTTGCCGGTCTCGGGGTCGGGGCCGAGCTCACGCAGCGGCGGCTTGGCCGCTCCCCTGCCGCGGCGGTACTTCGGCTGGGCGAACAGCTCCTTCGCCTTGTCGAGGTCGACGGTGAAGATCTCGTCCTCCGAGGCGAGCGAACGGGTCTCCGACTTGCCGTCGGCGCCGGTCTTGGTCAGGTACGGACCGTAACGGCCGTTGTTCGCCTCGACGGTCACCGGGCTCAGCTCGCCGGTCTCGGTGTTGGCCTCCTCGTACGTGCCGACCGTGCGCGGCAGGGACAGCAGCCGCAGCGCGTCGTCCAGCGTCAGCGATTCGGGGCTCATCGTCTTGAACAGCGACGCCATCTTCGGTCGCGGCGCAGCCGTCTTCTTCGCGCGCGACGTGGACTTCGCAGCGGTCTTGGCAGCCGCCTTCGCCGCAGCACCGGACGCAGCATCCGCGCTGGCCGCAGCATCCTCCGCCGGCACCAGCGCGACGTACGGGCCGAACCTGCCGGAGCGCACCTCAACGGTGCCGCCGCTGGCCGGATCGACGCCGAGCACGCGCGGACCGCCCGCGTTGCTGTCGATCAGCTCGTGACCGGCCGCCACGGTCAGCTCGTCCGGCGCCATCGTGTCGGGCAGGGACGCGCGCTTCGGATTGCCCTCCTCGTCCAGATGGTTCATGTCCTCCAGATACGGGCCGTAACGGCCGACGCGCACGTGCAGGCCGTCGCCGATGTCGATCGTGTTGATGGCGCGCGCGTCGATCTCGCCGAGCTGCGCCACCTGCTGCTGCAGACCGGCGTTCACGTCGTCGGCCGACTGCGCGGCGCCCGTGCCGGAGCCGAAGTAGAAGTGCGTGAGCCAGTCGCGACCGGTCTCCTTGCCATGCGCGATCTGGTCGAGGCCGTTCTCCATGTCGGCGGTGAACTGGTAGTCGACGTACTTGGGGAACTTGGTCTCCAGCAGTTTGATGACCGAGAACGCAAGCCAGCTGGGAATCAGCGCACGGCCGCGCTCGTACACGTATCCGCGGTCGATGATCGTCGAGATGATGCTCGCGTACGTGGACGGACGGCCGATCTCCTTGGCTTCCAGCGTCTTCACGAGCGACGCTTCGGTGTACCGCGCCGGCGGCTGGGTCTCGTGGCCGTCGGCGGTCACCACGGCGGCCGCGAGCGTGTCGCCGGGCTGCATCGGCGGCAGGGAGACGTTGGCGTCGGCCTTGTCCTTGCCGGACTTTTCAGCGTTCGCGCCGGACGCGGCCGCGCGACGGCCCTCACCGGTCGCCCGCATGAAGCCGGGGAACTCGATGACCGTGCCGGACGCCTGGAACACGGCCTCGCCGTCCGCGCCGGCCGGTGCGCTCAGCCGCACGGTGGCGGTCGAGCCGGTCGCGTCGGCCATCTGCGAGGCGAGCGTGCGCTGCCAGATCAGCGTGTACAGTTTCAGCTGGTCGGCGGGCACCTTGCCGGCGAGCTCGTCCGGATCGCGGAAGCGCGCGCCTGCCGGGCGGATGCACTCGTGGGCCTCCTGCGCACCCGCGGTCTTGGTCGCGTACTGCTTGGGGCCGTCCGAAAGGAACGCCTTGCCGAAATGGTATTCGACGGCGTTGCGTGCGGCGCTGATGGCCTCCTGCGAGAGGGTGACCGAGTCGGTTCGCATGTACGTGATGTAACCGTTTTCGTACAGCCCCTGCGCGGCGCGCATGGTCTGCCGCGAGCTCATGGACAGGCGGTTGCCGGCGGTCTGCTGCAGGGTCGACGTGGTGAACGGCGGCAGCGGACGGCGGCGGTACGGCTTGGTCTCCATCGAGGCGACCGTGAACGTCGCGTCACGCAGCGCGGCGGCGACGGCCGTGGCCTGAGCCTCGTCCAGCTGGCGGACGTTGTCTTTGAATCCGGCCGGGGTGAGCTTGCCGTCGGAACCGAAATCCTTGGAGACGGCGAGCCGCTTGCCGCCGAGCGAGACCATGCGGGCCTCGAACGTTGCCGTCTGGTCGGCGGCCGCGACGTTGCCGGCGGCCGTCAGTTCGGCGGTCACGTCCCAGTAGGGTGCGCGGACGAACGCCATGCGCTCGCGTTCGCGCTCGACGATGAGCCTGGTCGCCACGGACTGCACACGGCCGGCGGACAGGCCGGGGCCGACCTTGCGCCAGAGCACCGGCGACAGCTCGTAGCCGTAGAGACGGTCGAGGATGCGGCGAGTCTCCTGCGCGTCAACCATATCCTCGTCGACGTTGCGTGTGTGGTCGAGCGACGCCTGGATGGCGTCCTTGGTGATCTCGTGAAACACCATGCGCTTGACCGGCACCTTCGGCTTGAGGGTCTGCACGAGGTGCCATGCGATGGCCTCGCCTTCGCGATCCTCATCGGTTGCGAGGTAGAGCTCGTCGGAGTTCTTGAGCGCCTTGCGCAGTTCGGCGACGGTCTTCTTCTTGTCGCCGTCCACGATGTAATACGGCTTGAAGCCGTCGTCGATGTCCACGCCGAACTTGCCGAACTTGTCCTTGTCGGCGGCCGGGACCTGACTGGGCTGCGCAAGGTCGCGGATGTGCCCCACCGACGCCATCACGGTGTATCCGTCCCCCAGATACCCGCCGATCTTCTTCGCCTTGGTGGGAGACTCCACGATGACAAGCTTGTTGCCGGTGCCCATTGCCTCTCCTTACATGCTGTGGTTCTGGCCTTCATCTTAATCACGCGGCATGGTCAAACCGCAAAAACGGTATCATGCAGGTCGCCGCGCAGGTTTCCGGCCATCGACTCGCAGCCGCCGTATCGACGCCTCGCAGTCATGGCGCCGACGCGATGCCATCACGATGTCGAACGTCACACGGGCCGCCCGACCCACGTGACACGACCGACGAAAACCCAGCAATTCCAACGATTGTCGAACGCACGTCACACGGGCCGCCCGGTCCACGTGACGTAATGAGGACTGTGCATGGCAAAGCCCCGCCGGTGAGGGTCGGCGAACCGACCTCATCGGCGGGGCTTGTCATGTCATGTCACGAAGGTCACGGCGGCGTCATGCGCGACCGGCCGCCGGACCATCAGTGACCGATCAGGCGCGGCGGCGACGCCAGGTCAGCAGGCCTGCGCCAGCCACGGCGAGCAGCAGCACGGCCGCGGCGATGCCGGTGACCGCGCTGCCGGTGCGGCTCAGCTGGCCGTTGGCGGCACCGTTGGCGGCACCGTTCGCGCCGTTCGCGGAACCGTTGCCGTTCGCGGCGGCACCATTACCGGCGCCGTTGCCAGCGCCGTTACCGGTACCACCGTTGTTACCGCCGTTGTTGTTACCACCGTTGTTGGTGGCCGGCTTCTTGACGAGCGCGGTGCGGGCGGCCTGGAGCGCCTGGAGCGCCTGGTCGACCTCGTCCTGCGAGACGTCGTTGCTCTGGTAGACCTTCTCGGCCGCGGCGAGCGCGTCCACGTAGGTCTTCCAGGAAGCGGCGGTGTAGTCGGACTGCTTGAGGCCCTTGGCCGCGTCGATTTCGGCCTTGAGCTTGCCCTTGCCGTCGGCGGTGGCCACGTAGACCAGCTCGTCGTACGCCTTCTGCAGGTCGTTGTAGGCCTTGTCGACCTCGGTCTGGACGGCGTTCTCGTCGTCGAGCACGGCCTTGGCGGCCTTGAGCGCGGCGGCAAACGGAGCCCACGACTTGCTGGTGTAGTCGGACTGCTTGAGCGTGGAGTAGCGCTCGTAGAGGTCCTTGAGCTGGGCCGGGTCCGGATCGTAGCTGTCGATGTCGAGGTCACCGAGCGTGTCGGTCGACTTCTCCGGGGCGGCGGCGTTGGTGTGGATGGTCAGCGTCTTGCCTTCGCCGAGCAGGCTGAGGCCGTCGTACTTCTTCACCGGGATCGTCGTGCCGTCGACGTCCGGCCAGCTGGACTGGTCGGTCTTGCCGTCAGCGGACTTGGTACCGAAGTCGAAGTCGGTGTACAGGGCGCTGGACAGCGTGGAGCGGTCGCCGCCGGCCTGGTCGACGACGGTGCTGTCGCTGTTCGTGTAGTTGGACTCGGTCTGGGCCATGTACAGGAACGTCGAGTTGTAGAGACCGTTCTCGTCCTGCTTGGTGTTCAGGCCGAGCGCGGCAATCTTGACGGACAGCACGACCTGGTTGGAGTCGTAGATGAACGCGTCGTCGATCGGCTCGACGTCGACCGCATCGCCGAGGCCGTAGCCACCGACGCCCTTGACGAGCTTGTAGGTGGTGACCCACGCGGTGTCGGTCTGCGCGTTGCCGTCGGTGGTGTTGACGAGCATCACGTAGTTCGGGTCGCTGTTCGGCACCTCGTCGTTCAGGCCGGTGCTGATCCAGATCTCAGGCGTCACGGTTTCGCCGAGCTTGCTCCAGGACTTGTCGGTGACGATGCCGAAGTTCAGTGTGCCCTTGGACGGGTCGGCGAACTGGTTGGCGGTGCTGGAGTAGCCGATGGCGCGGATGTCGGCGGCCGCAAGGCTGCGGTTCGCGGAGTGCGCGTCCTCGCCGTACTGCACGTCCACCGGGTCGGTGGTCGAGTAGATCAGCGGGTAGGCCTTGGCGTTGTAGGCGTTCTCGGCGTCGCCCTGGGCGAGGCCGTTGCCGGTGAGCTTGAGGCCCTTGGTGTCCTTGCCGGTCTGGGCGAAGTTGGCCTGCGTGTCGGTGACGGGCTTCGGCGCGGAGGAGACGGCCACGCGCAGACCGTAGTCATCGACCTTGTCGGTCGGGGTGAGCTTGACCACGCCGCTGGCGTCGGAGACCCAGCTGCGCTTGTGGCCGCCGACCTCGGCGGATTCGGTCTTGTCGCGGTCGTGACGCAGCGCGGACCAATCCGGGATGCTCAGCGTCACGTCGAACGTGGCGGTGGAGCGCGGCTTGACGGTCACGGTGTCGGTGCTGACCTTGTAGGTCACGCCGGAGACCTCGGTGCGCGGGGCGTAGGAGACCTTGTACGTGCGGGTCACCTTGCCGGTGTTCTTCACGGTGAAGGTCTTCTTGGCCTCGTAACCGTTCTTGGTGACCTGGACGACGCCGAACTGGCCGGTGACGGCCTGCTCGTCGGCGGAGTCGTACACCTGCACGGCGTCGTTCACGGCGGCGTAGGCGTCGATGCGGCCGGTTCCCACGCGCAGCGGGCTGTAGGCGGTCTTGCGGTCCTTGGTGAGCACGTCGTGGTCGGCGGTGTTCACGACCTGGGCCTTGACCTGCTCGGCCGACCAGTCGGGGTGGGCGGCGCGCACGAGCGCGGTCACGCCGGAGGTGAGCGGGGTGGCCATGGAGGTGCCGCTCATGACCTCCGGCTTGGAGCCGGTGCCGGCGGACGCGGAGACGATGCCGACGCCGGGTGCGGCCACGTCGGGCTTGACGGTGCCGTCATAGGAGCCGTGGTTGCCGCGGGAGGTGAAGGACGCGATGGTGTCCTCGCTCTCGGCGGAGTAGTCGGCCTTGAGGCTCAGGCGCAGCTTGGAGGACAGGGTCACGGTCAGCGTGCCGTCGTCGATGGCCTGCTGGAAGTCCTTGTTCTCGGCGGCGTTCTTGACGAGCTGGAGGCCGGGGATGCCCGCGTTGCCGGCGATGCCGGCCTCGGGGATGTTGGACTGGGAGGCGAAGAGGATGCCGACCGCGCCGGCCTGCTGGGCGTAGTTGAAGCGGGCGCCGGAGCCGCAGTTGACGGCCGAGTCGTCCCATTCGACGTACGCGATGTTGCCCTTGACGGCAGCGGCGTCGGCGTCGGAGTACGGCTTGCAGCCTTCGAGGTTGTCCTTGTCGGTCACGCGCACGACCTTGCCGGTGACGGAGAAGTCGTCGAGCTTCGCATAGTTCTGCGAGTACTGGCCGGCGAGCTTCTGGCCCTTGAGGGACGCCGGGCCGTCAGCGACCTCGATGGCGTCCTGCAGGGTGCGGCCGGACTGGCTGGCGGCGACGGTCAGCGCGGACTTCGCGGTGCCCGGGGCGCCGGCGATGTCGGTCACGTCCTCGTCGTTGCCGGCGGCGATCACGGACAGCACGCCCGCCTTGGTGAGCTGGTCGACGGCCTTGTTTTCGGCGTCGTCGGGGGCGCCGAAGCTGCCGCCGAGCGACATGGAGACGATGCTGACCTTATCGGCCGCGTCGGCGGTGGCGTTGATCTGCGCCACGTAGTCGAGCGCGTCGAGCACCAGACCGGTGGTGCCGCCGTTGTCGCCGAACACCTTGATGGAGTAGAGGCCTGCCTCGGGGGCGGAGCCGGGTCCGATCTCCATGCCGGCGACGTCGCCCTGCGTGAGCTTCGTGTAGTCGCCCTTGAAGGTCTTGCCGTCCGCGGTCACGCCGTAGCCTGCGGCGGTGCCGGAGACGTGGGTGCCGTGGTGGCCGCCCTCACCATCGATCGGGTTGAAGTCGGGGACCGGGTTGGCGTCGAGGTTGCCGTTGGCGTCCTTGGAGCCGTAGGTGGCGCCGGCGAGGTCGATGCCGCCCTTGAACTTGTTCTTGTCGAGCAGCTTGCTCAGCGTCGGATCCTCGGTGACCGGGTTGTCGGTCTCGTCGGCCGCGGCGAGGGCCGTCTGGTAGGCCTCCTCAGTGCCGGCGCCGCCGAAGTCGGCGTGCGTGTAGTCAAGACCGGTGTCGATGACGGCGATGTTGACGCCCTTGCCGGTGTTGCCGGTGTTCGTCCACGTCTTGACCGCGTTGACCAGCGGGTCGTTGTTGTAGTTGGCGGGGGCCTCGTTGCCGGCCTTCGCCTTCGCGTCCTTGGCTTCCTGCGCGGCCTTGGCGAGCTCGGAGGCGGTCACGTCCGCGGTGGAGGTGTCGACCGCGGTCTTCGGGGTGATGCGCGAGATGCGCACGACCTGGCCGTTCTCCTGGGCGAGGCGGCGCAGCGCGGTCGCGTCGGCCTGCACGGCGACGCCCGGCAGCACGTACGACGTGGTGTACAGGGTCTTCGCGTTCGGGTCGAGCTTCTTCAGGGCCGCGAACACACCGTCCGCGGTCTTGTCGGCCTTGGCGGCGGCGCCCTTCGCGGCGGCCGCGGCCTGATCGTTCTTCTGGGCGTCGGACAGTGCGGAACGCTGCTTGTCCAGACGCGCACGGGTGTTGAGGGACTGCTGGAGGCCGGCGGTGCCCTTGGTCTCGACGAACGCGGTGACCGTGCCGTTCACGGACGTCAGGCTCGACGACAGCTTGCCCTGGACGCTGAGCTTCGCGCCGGAAGCGTTCAGCGAGTTGATCGCGAGCTCGGTCGGGTCGGTGCCCGCCGGCTGCGCGGCGCTCGCGGTGCCGGGCAGCGCGGCCAGCATGGCGACGCTCGCGGCGAGCGCGGCGGCGCTCATCCATTTCTTCTGATTCACTGGATTTCCCCTCTTGTTGAATCTCCAATTCAACGGTTGATACCGTTAACGGTCAAACCATAGAGGACTTATGTTGCAAAATCGACGAAACACCAGAAATCTTTCATTATGTGGTCATTGATTTTTTTGATGATTCGCGCCTTTTGCCCCGGTTTTTTATGGAAAATTTCGCGTTTTTCATGATAGTTCCGTATTTTTGCGGGTTTTGCCGGGGTGGTAGCGAAGGCGATTTTCATATTTTTCTGTGAGGGTTCACGAAGGTTGGTTCGGTGCGCGCGGAGGTGGAGGGAATGTGGTGCAAGACGCTCCCGCTCCCGCTCCCGCCGGCGGGAGCTGTCGAACGAAGCGAGACTGAGGGTGGTCATCATTCCTCTCGCCACTCGGCAGAGAAGCAACCCCATTGCGGACGATCGGCCAACCCGCCCCTCGGCCCCTCGGTGGAGAGGGCTGTCAGCAAGGGCATGACGAAACCCGGCTCCACATTGGAGCCCTCGGCCCCCTCGGTGGAGGGGGCTGTCAGCCGCAGGCTGACTGGGGGAGCGTCACACCCATCAGCCGTCAATCCTTGCGCTGCCAATTCCTCAGCGCAAGAAATTACGGAACACCCTCGTCATTTCCGTAAATCCTTGCGCCGAGGAGCAATGACGGGCGATTTGACCGCTAGCGCCAGCCCCACCGTCACATCCCGCCGCCGCTACTCGTCGTCGGCCGCCTTGCGCTGCTTCGGCGGGGCGGGCGGCGCACCCACCAGTCCGGCGCGCGACAGCGGCGACGCCGTGAGCTGCCGCATCGCCAATGCCAGACCGAACACCAGCGCCGACGTGCCGCCGATCAGCGCGAACGTGGAGACGTGCGCCCCCGCGCTCGCCCACGACGCGCTCAACGACAGCCCCGGCTGGATCTGCCAGATCAGGTACAGCGCGTACACGCACGCCAGCAGCCCACCGGTGATCATCACCGTGCCCACGATCTGGACACTCGCGGACGAGGCGCGCGACCCCGGCTCGTCCATGCCGGACGTGCGCGTGAACGCCAACGTCAGCAACGCGAACGCGCCGACCAGCAGCAGTCCCATGACCACGTCGCTCGTCCGATGCCATCCGCCGGCGATCACCGAAAACCCGATCACCATCGCATACGCCGCACCGACCAGCGTCACCCACGCGCGCGCCACGCGCGGCACCGCGCACACCAGCAGCATCACCGCAGCCGCCGCGAGCATCGTATGCCCGGACGGCGCGGAATTCGCCGACTGCGAATCCGTATTGATGATGAACGGACGCGGCAGCAGCTCCTTGAGATACGTCGCCGCAAAACAGACCACAACGAACGCCGCCGACTGGCCGAGCAGCCACCAGCGTTTGCGCACGGCGGCCGTCGCCAGCGCGGCCACACCGACCACCAGCGACACGATGACCGTAAGATTCAGCTGCACGAAGCCGACCGAGCCCAGATTCACATGGACGAACGGGCTCGCCAGCGCCGACGCCCACGCGGGCAGGCTGTCGTCGAAATCGGAGAACACCAGGTCTTCGTAGGACTGACCGTCCTCGGTGCGCACGGCGAACCACCAGACCACGAACGCGAGCACGACGAGCAGCACGCCGAACACCGCGCACAGCACGCGGCTCGACACGCGCGGGCGCACGGTCAGCGGGTCGCGGCGGGCGAGGCCGCGCTCGATGTCCGCTTCGTCGGCGGCGGTTGCGGTCGAGTTGAGGGCTGCAGCGGTCGCAACCGAGCCTTTCGCACCGTTTTTCGCGGCGCGGCGACGTTCCGCACGTGAGCGGCGGTCTTCGGGGGCGGCGTCCGGATCGTCAGCGTCCGGACGGCCGAGAGCGCGCAGCGGATTGCCGGCGTCGGTCTGCGCGTCGAACGTCGCCCACGCGGTCGCTGGCGTCGCCTTCGGCATGAGCGGCAGTGAGTCGGTGGGAGCGGGGGCGGGGGAATCTGCCGCGGGTGCCGCAGGTGCCGCAGGTGCCGCGATCGGCTCTGGCGCGGAATCGCGGACATCCGCCGCGGAAGCGGAACTCTCCGTCGCGGCGGGTGCCGCGGTCGAAGCCTGCAATGCCGGCTCCATGTCGGCCGCGCCGCGCGTCGCCACCGTCACAGCGGGTGCCGCAGTCGACAGACCGGATTGCACCGCGGACGCTCCCGCGGCGGCATCCGTCACAGCGGACGTCGCCGGTGAGTCCGGTGCAGGAGCGCTCCCCCCTGTCACGGCAGGCGACTCCGACGCGGAAACCGCCGTCGCAGGAACGGTATTCTTCGCCGCGGGGACGTCGGTATCCGTCGCGGCGGACGTCGCAGGCGACTCCGGCGACGCGTCGCGAGCCGTGGCTGACGTCTCGGTTTCGGTGGAAGCCGCAGCGGGCGGTTCGGCGGGCGTCACCAGCGACGACAGGCCGAACGCGGCGGCGGCTGCGGGCGAGATGGTGGACTGCGGCAGGACCGTCACCGGATCGGCAGACAAGGTCACGGCAGAATCGGTGATGTCGTCGGCCGGTGCCGGAGATGTGGCAGGGAAGGAGGAGTCCGGCTCGGCTGAGTCGACTGCATCATCCTGCGGCCACGAAACGTCGGCGATGCCGGCGAAATCGGGCATGGACGCCGTTGCGGAAACAGCGTCTGCGGTCGAATCGGATGCCGCGAACGAGGTGCCGTCAGCCGAACTGGGGACTGAATCGGGCGCGGTCGACTGCGACGGTGACGGGACCGCTGCGGACTCTTGCAGATCGGGACGGTTTTCGCTACTCATACTCCAAGACTGTAGAGCCTCGCGGACAACCGGGGTGTCAGCCGCCGCATTGCGCACAAAACCCGCCATGATGCCGGTCGAGGAGCTGACTGTTCTCCGGGATGGCGTTCCGGTGGTGAGGCGGGGCGAGGGGCATCGAGGTTCCGGACAGGGATTCCGGGACGGGGGTTCCGGGCCGCGGGGACAGGGGTTCCGGGCCGCGGTTGGACCGGGATTCCGGGACGGGGTTGCACCGGTGCGATTGGGCGGAAACGGACGCCCCAGACGAGGGCACAGTCTGAGGTTCCGAGACCGATTAGCGGCCGCTTCCCACTAGGATGTCGGTCGAGCGAGTGGCAAACGACCGCAAATCAGGCTGTCAGCGGCCTTTTTCAACCAAGACCTTGCCGATTCTAGTCGAAAACGGACGCTATAGACGGTCTGAGCGGCCGCTTCCTACCAAGACCGTACGGCTCTTAGTCGAAAACGGACGCTTCCGGCGGTCTGAGCGGCTGCCCCCACCCTTGCCGAGCGGACGTTGACAGAAAACGGACGCTGACGAATGCCCGAGCTCCGTGCCCGCGTCATCCGCCCCGCCCATCCCGTATCGCCATCGACAAACCGTACCCATAGATCCCCGCTGGAGTACAGTCCGTTGACATTTCCCAACCAACCGTACCCATGCACCCCGTTTGCGTACGGTCGGTCAAATTATTTCAACTGTTTAGCTTCAGCGGATAGTTGACGCATGTGTCAGCGGATGGTTGACGGTATGTCCTGGGGCATGGTTGACGGTCGTGCGTGGTGACAATGGTGTATGGACACTCACGCATCATCACAGGCCGG
>NZ_WBVT01000058.1 GCF_009193355.1 Bifidobacterium leontopitheci | reverse complement strand
GCTAAGGCCTGGCACGGCGATGGTACTGCACTTGTGAGGGTGTGGGAGAGTAGCACGCCGCCGCATTCACCGTTGGATTGAGGCCTTCCGGTCGAGCAAAGCTCCCGGAAGGCCTCAACCATATCCACAGCAATATCATTCCCAAACTATACACATCTTTGTATGCTGGAACCATGCACTACTTCACTCCCAAACGTTGCGCCACGTCCAACAAGATCATGTATCACGACAAGCTGCAGGCGCAGCGTGCCGCGGACCAAAGCCTGATCGAGCGCGGGGCCGAGCTGTGGGTGTACCGGTGCGAATATTGCGGAACCTGGCACCTCACCCATCGTGATCCGGCCATGTCGCACGTCTATGTGCCGCTGAACCAGCAGCTCAAGCCGCACAGCCGCAAGAAAGGGTACAAGCCGCGGCGACGGTAGGCCGGGAACGATCCTTTGCCTGTATTCCCCTGCATATGCAACGTATATGCAAGTGTCGCGTCATGAACGCAAGTGGCCCCGGACGGTACCATCACCGTCCGGGGCCACTTGCGTATAGACGTCAGCCGTAAGCGCGTGTCACTTATCGAAGCGGAATCCCTGCGCTTCGGCATGCGGCAGCACGTGATGCTGCGCGTCCATCTGCTGGGAGGCGATCTTGGCGATCTGGTCGCTGAACGCGTCCACCGGGCGGTCTGTGTTGCGCAGATCGTAGTACTGGTGAACCGTCTGGTCGAACGCGCCCACCTGCTCGCTGACGGCAGTGCGCGCGTCCTCCTCAGCCGGGTAGCGGTCGTCGAAGAACTGCAGGTCGCGCGGCATACGCGGCTTCAGCGCGGGGGACTGGTCCGGCTTGCCGATGGCGAGGCCCAGCACAGGATACGTGTAGCGGGGCAGGTGCAGCGCCTCGATCAGGCCGTCGACGTCGTTGAGCAGCGAGCCGAGGATCACGCAGCCGAGGCCGAGCGAATATGCGGCGGTCTCCATGGCGTGCAGGGCCAGCACGGCGTCGTTGTTCGCCTGGGAGAAGCGGTAGCTGGCCGACAATCCGTAGCTCGCCGGATCGGTGGCGACGCCCTTGGATTCGGCGATGAGCGCGTTGCGGTGCTCGTCCGCCACGAACATGTACAGCAGCGGCGCGGTCGCGATGTACGGCTGGTGGCCGATTTCGGCCATGCGGTCCTTGAGCGCCTGATCCTTGACGCGAATCGCCGACCAGTCGTTGAGGTACTGGCTGGATGCGGCATGTTGGGCGACAGTCTCAAGCGTGGCGATGGTGTCGTCGTCGATGGGCTCGTCGATGAACTTACGGATGGACCTGCGGTTGAGCAGCGTCTCGATAGTGCTATTGGTAACCATACCGCCATTGTCGCCCGTCGCGGGGCCTTGCGCAAGAGCGGTTTTCGTTCGGTGGAATGGGGCTGGATCTCGATGGCCGCCTCATGCGGCATGGCGGTGCGTCGGTTGCGGCCGTTGTCTGCCGGTATGGCGTTCCTTGCGGTGGATAACGGCCGCGAATAGGCCTGCTGGCGTCCGTTTTCCGCCGGCAGGATGGTCCTTCTAGTCGGAAACGGACGCAAATCGGCGCGTTTGCGTCCGTTTCCGACTAGAAGGATTGTTGAGTTGGTAGGAGACGGCCGCAAACGGGGCCGCTGGCGGGCGTTTCCTACTGGCACGGCCGAGGAGTTGGTAGAAAACGGCCTCCGACAGAGCTTGGAAGGTGTGATTCGGGCTGCCACACGCCGATTATCTTGCGTGGCAGAGCTCCGGAATGGGTGTCTCCGGAACGGATACCGTCGGAACAGGTATTGCCGAGCGGATGCCACCGGACGGGGCGCCGGCGGCACCGGACGAGTACCGCCGGAAACGGGACGTCTGTCGAGAAAGCCTGGAGACTTACCGGTTGCGACGGCGGTGACGGCGGTTGACGAGGGCCTGGGAGCCGCGGTCGGACAGCGTGGAGACGCCCGCGCCGACCGCCGCCGACAATGCGGCGAAGAGCACGCTCATGACCACGCTCTCCTTCTCGTCCACAACGCCGTCGCCCAGCGCGTCGCCGCCGGACTTCGCGGTCTTCCCGCGACCGATGCTGCGGTTCCAGACCAGGGTGAACAGTTTGCCGGCGATGAACCCGGCGATGGACGGCAGCATGAACTTGAGCGCCTTGTCGCCGAGGGAATCAGGGTCGTTGAGCCGCTGTGCGCGCATATCGTCCACCTTGTCGTTGATGCGGTCGAAACCGGCGATGATACGGTCGGTGGTCGAGCCCGCGTCGAAATCTGTCATACCAGTATTATTTTGCGAGGTGACGACGGCAGGCGCAGGGCTTGAAGCGATCCGCGCAAATATGCCCGCCCGTGAGTACAGTGGGAGTATGAACGAACCACGTCATCTTGACACCGCTGCAACGGAGCAGTCGGCACAGGCATCCACGAACGATCCCGCGACCACGCCGCACGCCGGCGCCATCGGCAGACTGGTGCTGCTGCGGCACGGGCAGACGGTGTGGAGCGAATCCGGCCAGCACACCGGCCGCACCAACATCCCCCTGACCGCCGTGGGCGAGCGACAGGCGGCCGAAGCCGGCGCGCGCATCCGCGAGCAGTTCCCGGAGGGTTTTGACGAGGAATGCGTGTTCGCGAGTCCGTTGAAGCGCGCGCAGCAGACCGCACGGCTGGCGGGGTTCACGCCGCGCTCGCTGCCGCAGATCGCCGAGTGGGATTACGGGCGTGCGGAGGGCCGTACGCGGCAGACCGTGGCCGCGCTGCACGGGGCGCCTTGGGATGTGTGGCGCGATGGCCCAGGCGCGTTGCAACCCGAGATGGGCGGCGACTGGACGGAGACGCTGCCGGGCGGCGAGCAGGTGCCGGTGCACAACGGGCCGGGGGAGACGCTTGACGACGTGTATGAGCGCGTGGCGCAGGCGATCGACGTGGCCGTGCCGCTGCTGGAGTCGGGCCGTTCGGTGCTGTTCGTCGCGCACGCGCACGTGTTGCGCATCCTCACCGCACGATGGCTGGGCGTCGACCCGCATTTTGCGCGTCTGCTGCGTCTGGATACGGCGCATTATTCGGTGCTGTCGGTGTACAAGGGCGACCGCGTGATCGAACGCTGGAACTGCTGATCCGTCGGCACCGCTGCGCATGAGTACGGTCCGTCAGCAATGTGCGACGGACCGTACCCCGACGAGGCCACTACGGGTACGGTCGGTCGAGAAATTAAGACCAAACGTACTCGTAAGGGGCGCTACGGGTACGTTCCGTCAGGAATTATGGACCAAACGTACCCGCAGGGGATGTTTCGGGTACGTTTTGTCAGGAAAATCTGACGGATCGTACTCGTAGGGGGTGCCACGGGTACGGTCGGTCAGCAATGTGCGACGGACCGTACTCGAGGAGGCCGTTGCGGGTACGGTCGGCTGGGGGATTTGGAGCCTGTCTCGGTACATGCGCGACCGGCATCACGTCACTCTGCTCGGGCGAGCAGGGTGACGTTGGTGTGAAAACCCAGTGTTTGCAAGGGGTTTCGGTGGTGCGTCACCATGCTCGGGCGAGCAGGGTGACGGAGAAACACGACATAGCCCCGCGTCCCTACACACCCTGAATGTGCGACACGCGGTGAAAACGTATTCACATATGAAGCAAGTTGCGGCCGCCGCTGCGAAATCATGACGGTGTGATCAATCGCCCCGTTGACGTCGTTGCCTGATGTATTGTAACGAAACAATACTGCAAACGTAAAGCATTAAGTGGGTTCCACCGTCGGGTCTGCAGGGCGGTGACGCTTGTGATGATGTCGGCACGAAGTCGTGCAAAATGTCGTAAACAGGCGCATTGCGGATACTCCCGCCCGAACTGCGGACATGCCTTGTTGCAAATGACAACGTTTGTAGTACACTGTGAAGCCAACGAGGTTGATGTGTGACACCTGAGTGTTCGGCGGCCGATGAAGTCGCCGTCAAACAGGGGGATTTGTCGCGCGTTGTCGTGACAACGTTCACATACCGAGCCCGCGCCGCATGGAAGCGTCGCGCTCCCACGCGGCCTGCAGACAAGACGCGCCCGCCCCTGCACGGCCGGGCACCCGCAAGGAAGGGATGAGGCTGCATGGTCATGGCACCACGGAGGAACACCCGTACCGCAGGCGCGGCCGCCTCACTGCCACGACGGCTGCGTGATGGCGTTGCGTCCGCGATCGCCGTCGCCATGATGTTCGCCACCGCCGTCGTCGGCGCCGCAACAGCGCCCCTCGCATCCGGCAACACCACCATGAACCGCACCGCACAAGCCGCCGCCGGCATCTGCGTGCCGACGACCCATGACCTGGGCGACAGCACCGCCGTCGGCTCCATGAACGACACCGGCGTGGCCACCTACGTGGGCCGCAACTTCTTCGTCGGCACCCCCACCACCGATTCCGGCAAGCTCAACGGCGATCCCGCGCCCGGCCCGACGGGTCGTACGCTGCCGAAATCGAAGGCCTGACGGTCGTCAAGGGTGACGCGCTGCTGCATCCGTTGAAAGGCTTCTTCTCCATCGGCACGGTCGCGTTCGGCTCCCAGTTCATCCCGCCGAAGAACAGCACCGTCTTCGCCGTGGGCGGTCAGGGCAGCGGTTTCAGCCAGGTCGCAAACGGTGCGGATGTGAAGGTGATGGCGTGGGGCGCCGCCGCCGGTCTGAACCAGAAAATGAACAGTTCCAAGCAGCAGATCACCGGTTATAACGCAAGACTGGCCGGCAGCGACACCAAGCCGTGGGGTGCTCCCGCGACCAGCACGACCACCAGCGTGTATCCGTACACGTACGAGAAGGGCAATGCGGATGGTGCGCAAACGCCGTCTGTGGTTTGGCATGCCGACGCGAACGGCAACAGCGTGCTCGCCGACGTCAACGGTGCCGACTACACCAATCAAACCGCCGAGAACGAGCGGCTGTCCACCGAACTCGCCGCAATCCCCGTCAACGGCACGGTAGGCGTCTCCGATGCGCCGTCGATCAACGGCTACACGCGCTACAAGTACGACAACTCCCAGTCGTTCTCCGGCTTCAATCACGCCGAGAAACTGTTCACGTTCACCGGCGACGGCGAATCCCTGCTCCAGTCGTTCACCATTGACGCCGACCTGCTGAACCAGATCCGTGACGCGCAAGGCGTGAGCTACTGGTTCCGCAACATCCCCGACAACGCCTCCGTGGTCGTGAACGTGACCGGCACGAACAGCGGCACCGACGTGATCTTCCACAACGGCTGGCGCTTTTGGTGGGGTGGCGGCGCGAACTCCAGCATCATCGACGGCGATGTCAAGGAGATCTCCAACGGCTACGTCACCGGCAATGAAAACGCGAAAGCCTACGCCCACGCCGCGCAGGCGATCATGTGGAACTTCGCCGCGATACCGTCCGGCAGCACGCTGACGATTCTCGGCGGCAGCAACAACGCGAACAACGACGACCCGGCCGCCGCCATGCTCGGCAGCATCCTCGTGCCGCACGGCAGCTTCGAGTCGCACGTGACCACGAACGGCCGCGTGATGGTCGGCGAGGACTTCGGCATGACCAACCCGAGCGTCGCGAAGACGTTCGGCGCCGCGAACACGCCGTCCGCGTCCATCATCGACATGGACCAGGAACGCCACAACCTGCCGTGGAACGGATCATACACGTCCGAATGCTCGGTGATCGGCTGGAAGAAGGTCGACGCCGCGGACGGTGCCACGCCGCTGAAAGGCTCCCAGTGGGGCGTCTACGCCAGCGAAGCCGACGCCAAGGCCGGCTCCAACCAGATCCTGCTGGTCGCCGACAACGGCAACAACGACTCCGACGCCGCCGACGGTACCATCACCGTGCGCAGCCTCACCCCGAACGCCACGTATTACGTCAAGGAACTCAAGGCGCCGAACGGCTACCAGCTGAGCGGCAAGATCTACACGGTCACCGCCAGCCAGCAAGGCGAAGCCGTCAACTGGGTGACCGGCACCACGGACGGTGGCGTCATCACCAACGGCGCAATCGGCAACACGGTCGCCGGCGCCAGCATCCAATGGGCCAAAGTCGCGGAGGGTGCCGACAGCGGCACCGTGACCACAGGCCTCGCCGGCTCCACATGGACGCTGACCAAGAAGGCGACCGGCGGCAACGCCGAGCGCAGCTGGACCATCCAGGACAACACGTACGCAGCCGCCGGCGTGACCGTAACGGACAAGAACGGCGCGACCGTCACCAGCCTCGCCATGACCGAAGGCGACACCACCGTCCTGACCGCCACCGTCATCCCGGCAGGCGCCAGCCAGAGCGTGACATGGATCTCCAGCGTGCCGTCCGTCGCCGACGTGAACGCGTCAGGCGGCGTGATGGCCTACACGGCAGGTCAGACCACCATCAAGGCGTGCGCGGCATCTGACGCCACCAAGTGTGCGCGGGTGATCGTCACCGTCAATGCGCCGGCCGTGAACGCCGTCGAAATCCGCGACGAGAACAACCAGAAGGTCGACGCGGACGCCACGCTCGCCATGAAGACCGGCGGCGCGATGAGGCTCAACGCCGTCGTCGACCCGGCAAGCGTGAAGGCCGTCTGGTCGACGTCCGACCCGAGGGTCGCCACCGTGAACGCGGCGTCCGGCATCGTGACCGGCGTGGACACGGGCGTCGCGACCATCACCGCGAAAGCCGGCGACCGCACCGCCAGCGTGATGGTGCGCGTCACCGACGACCGGAACACGCTCGTGTACGTCAACAAGTCTGTCGTCGCCGGCTGGAAGGCCGCATGGCTGTACTACGGAGTGAAGAACACGTCCGCCGACAAGTGGACGTTCGTGCGGCTGGAGCCCAGCTGCAACAGCGACTACCTGTACGCCGAAGTGCCGCGGCTGGGCGGCGGCAACGGCTTCGTGCTGCATGACGAGAACAGCACGGCGAGCAGCGCGAACTGGTGGCCGGGCGGCACCGGCAAGGACGTGATGTTCAACAACCGCACGGTCATCGTGATCGACGCGTACGACGCGAACAACACGTATGCGCAGACCGCGCCCGACTGCACGGTCGCGGCCGCGAAGGCGACGTCCGCACTGTCTGTGGCCGCACAGCAGCGCGCGTCGTGGGCGCGGCTCGGCGGCAGGACCGCCACCGCACGGTCCGCGGCGAGCGTGGCCACGACGTCTGCGGCGGCAACCGCGTCGGTCGAAACCGCCGGCGGCCGCACGCTCGAGGAATGCGGCGTCGACAAGGCCTACCGGTGCGACATCAACGGAACCGAAGGCGTCTTCGCCGTCAACGACCTGGACGACGGCACGTACACCCTGACCGAGAAGACCGCGCCGAACGGCTACACGCTCAACACCACCGTGTACGAGTTCACCGTGACGGGCGGCAAGGTCACGTGGACGGACGGCAAGAAGCCGGCTCTGCTGGCCGACGGCACCGCGGCGATCGCCGACACGCCCACCGAAGCCTCCTGGACGAAGACCGACAACAAGACCGGCAGTCGGCTCGCAGGTTCGCAATGGAAGATCGCTGCGGCGGACGCCGGACGTACCGACACGTTCTGCGTGGCCGACACCATCAACGGCACAGCCGACCGCATCGACGGCTGCGACGGCACCACGCTGACGGACACCGACAACGCGGCAGGCGCGTTCACCGTGCAAGGCCTCGCGTTCGGCACCTACCATCTGACCGAAACGAAAGCCCCGGCCGGCTACGACCGGATCGCCACAGTGTACACGCTCGTCATCAGCCAGAACGGCGCCGTCATCACAGACGGGCACGGCAACACCGTCACGGCGATCGCGAACAGCGAAACGCCGGTCAGTATAGAGATTCCGGTGAAAAAGACCGTGCGGAACACCGCATGGCCGAAAGACGACAACGGCAAGTATGTGCCGTTCACGTTCACCATCGCCGCGTGGGACGGACAGCAGCACGGCTCCATCCCCGTACCCGACAACTGCACGACGCTCGACGACTGCACGATCGCGCTGGCTCCCGACGACGACGCGACGGACGTGACGACGCTCGCCGGCGTGTTCGGCAAGCTGACCTTCACCGAAGGCACGCTCGCCGACCAGCCGGGAGCGGCCGGCGACTACGCGAAGACGTACACGTACCGCGTGAGCGAGGTCGCGCCGGACGACGATTCGACCGTGCCGCAACTGCGCTACTCGCGGGCCGTGTACAAGGTCGAGGTGACCGTGCGGCATAAGAAGGCCGCCGACGGGACGCTCGCCGGGCTTGAGGCGACCGCCGTCGTGACGCGCGTCATCGACGATGCCGGCACGACCGAAGCGAACGGCGGCGTACAGGTCGGCACCATCACCAGTGCCGCCGGGGCGGACGCCACCATCGACGGTTCGCCGCAAGCCGCATTCGTCAACACCAAGGTGCTCACCGGACTGCCCACGACCGGAACCGACTGGACCGGACGCATGGTGCTGCTCGCCGGCGCCGGATTCATACTTGCCGGCGCCGTCATCGCCGGCGGATACCGACTGGCCAGACGACGGGAGGACGCATCCGACTGAAACCCGCTCCCACCCGCATAGCCGCACAGGCATGACCACACAAGATTTGCATACATCCCATCCCGTAATCCTCAGGAAAGGAAGAGAACAACCATGAACATCATCAAGAAGGCGCTCGCGGGCGTCGCGGCCCTGGGCATCGCCGTCTCGGGCCTCGCGTTCGGCGCGGCCTCCGCCACCGCGGCGGACGGCGACGGCACCAATGCCGACACGGGCAGCATCACCATCAACAAGTCGAAGGATGATCAGGTCGACCACACGTTCGACGGCTGGCATCTCGCCTCGCTGACCAACATCACCAAGGACGCCGACGGCAACATCAACGGCTTCCTCATTGACACCGATGACGCCATGGTCGGCACCATCGTCTCTGCGATGACCGGCGACCAGAAGAGCGAGTACGAGAAGGACGCCAACTACTACAACACCGACGACACCAAGGCCAACCCGATGGGTTATCTGGTCGATCACGTGTTCAAGGACCAGTCCGGCGCCGCGCTGAGCGAGTTGGCCAGCCCGTGGGGCGGCGACAGCTCGCCGCTGCGCGCGTTCGCCAAGTCGCTGAGCGAGAAGCTCGCCGCTGACGGTGCGCCCGCCGCCACGTCCACCACGCTCAAGACCGGCACGAACGACGGTCTGGCCCAGGGCCTGTGGTTCCTCAAGGACACCACGACCGAGAACGACGTGAAGGGCGCCAACTCCATCCCGATCATCACGCCGACGACGTTCGCCGGCGCCGACGCATGGGGCACGGTGACGCTGAAGAACACCACGCCGAGCATCGACAAGCAGCTGGTCGACAGCAATGCCAACGCCGGCTACACGCCGAATACGCAGCCCGACTACGCCGTGGGCGACACCGTGACATATGAGCTGAGCTCCACCATCCCGGTCTACACTGGCTACGACATCGACCCGACCATGCAGGATACGCAGAAGACCCGCGTCTTCAAGATCACCGACACCGCGTCCAAGGCGCTCACCGTCTCTGCCGATTCCGTTATCGAGTCCGTCAAGCTGACCCCTGCCGATGGCAGTGCAGCTGTCACTCTGAACGTGGACAAGGATTACGACGTGACCGTTGCTGATTACGGCAACGATCAGACCCCGGACACCGACGCATACAAGGGCGGCCACGTGACCACCATCGACCTTAAGAAGTACGTCAACATGGCTGACGGATCCACTTCCAAGACTGCCGGCAAGATCCTCGAGGGTGCTACCGTCACCGTCATCGTCAAGACGACGCTCAACAAGTCCGCGCTGCTCTCCGAGCCCGGCAACGTGCAGGGCAACCCGAACAAGGTCGACCTGACCTACTCCAACAAGCCGGAGAACGTGTCCGACGCCCACAAGGTGCCCGGTCCGGAAGTCAAGGTGTACGCCTACAAGTTCGGCATCCACAAGACCGACAAGGCCGGCACCACCGTGCTGCCCGGCGCCAAGTTCACCATCAAGGCCGTCTCCGGCACCACCAACCATGACGGTCAGTACCTCGGCTCCTACGGCGAGAACGGCTGGAGCTATGTCGGCGCCACCGAGCCGGCCGCCGACGCCACCACAGGCGTCTTCGTGACCGACAAGGATGGCAACATCGCCGTCGAAGGCCTCGATGCCGGCGTCTACGAAGTCCACGAGATCGCGCCGCCCGCCGGCTACACCTCGCTCGGTCTGCCGACCTTCCAGTTCACCATCACCCCGACCGTGGGCGATGAGGCGAGCGGCCACAATACCATCACCGAGGAGCAGTTCGCTATCACCAAGACCAGCGACTACGTGAAGATCAACGATCAGAACGGCACTCAGCTCGACGTCTGGAACGCCAAGAACATCACCGAACTGCCGAAGACCGGCGGCGTCGGCCTCGCCATGATCGTGGCGGCCGGCGTGCTGTGCCTCGGCGCCGCAGCCCTGTTCGGCCTGCGCGCCCGCCGCAACGCCTGAACCGCGTGAGATGACAGGCGGCAGACGAGCCGCCGTCATGCAGCCTCCGCACGATACCGGAACCAGCCGGCTTCGCGCGGAGGCTCGCGCATATCCGCATGATGGTCGTACGACACGGTGAAAGGAGCGTGGCCATGACCAGCGCACGCATGGCGCACCGCACGAACGGCTGGACGAAACGCCGATCCTCGCGAGCCAGCTCGCGCATCTTCGCCGCACTGTCGGCGGTGTTCCTCGTCGTCGGATTCGCCATCATCGCCTCACCGTTCGTGCTGCGGGCCATCAGCGCGAGTCGGCAGCAACAGACCGTGCGGCAGTCTGAACAGACCGTCGCCGGCTGGCCATACCCGAAAGCGGAGGAGGCGATTAAGGCGGCCCGGGCGTATAACCGCAGGCTTGCCGCCAGCGGCCAGACGACGATCGGCGAAGTCGCCGATCCGTTCGCCTCGGACGCCGGCGCCTCCTCGGCCTCCGACGCCGGCACGTCGATGGCCGCGAACGATCGCGAATACCAGAGCCTGCTCGACACCGGCCAAGGCGTGATGGGGTCGATCCGCATCCCCGAAATCGGCGTCAACCTGCCCATCTACCACGGCGCAAGCGACGATGCGCTCGCCGCCGGAGCCGGGCACCTGTATGGCACGTCACTGCCGGTGGGCGGCGCGGGCACGCACGCGGTCATCACCGGGCATCGCGGGCTGCCCGGCTCCCTGCTGTTCACGCGGCTTGACGAACTGCGCGAGGGCGACGCGTTCTACATCGACGTGATGGGCAAGACGCTCGGCTACAAGATCGACCGCATCAGTGTGATCGAACCGAACGATGCGAGCGCCCTGCGCATCACGCCCGGGCAGGATCGGGTCACGCTCATGACCTGCACGCCCTACGGCGTCAACTCTCACCGGCTGCTCGTCTCCGGCGTGCGTGCGTCGATTCCCGGCGAAGTGCCCGAGCCGAACAGCATCCACGCGTTCGACACCACCCTGGCCGCGCTGGTGGGGTTGGGCACGGCGTTCACCGTCGTGGTGACGTGCGTGGCCGTCGGCTGGCGGCGCCGGCGGAAGGCTGCCGTCGGCGGCGGCCGCGGACGAGACCGCCGCCGACGCGAATAAACGGAACGTACTCGTAGGGGGTGCTTCGAGTACGTTCCGTTGGAAACTTTGTGACCGACCGTACTCGGATGGTTGCTACGAGTACGGTCGGTTGGGAATTTGTGACGGACCGTACTCGGAATGGGGGTTACGGGTACGTTCCGATGCTCCTATACATTGTCAAGCTGTTGCGCGTGTTGTGTCGGGGTGGTGATGGAGTGGATCCATTGGGTGGCGCGTTGTTCGAGTTCGGGCAGGTCGCGCACGCCCCGCTCGATTT
>NZ_WBVT01000057.1 GCF_009193355.1 Bifidobacterium leontopitheci | reverse complement strand
GGGTTGGCCGGGGCGGCAAGGGTTGGCGGGGGCGGCAGCCCCCTGGTTCCGGTTCGTACTCCTGATGTAGGTAGGCCCGTTTCAGCGGGTTGAAATGGGCCTACATCAGGAGTAACCGGCTCGAACTCCGGAATCAGGCCCGTTTCTAAGGGCAGAAACGGGCCTAGAACCGGAGTACACCGGGTGCAGGCGATAATCAGCGCCCGGAATCGGGCCACTCGTCCGCGGAGGAACCGGCGGAACCACCAGAATCACCAGTATCCAGGCTTTCGGAGAGACAGGACCATACGTAGACCGAGTGGATCGGATACCGGTCGGGGCGACACCCGGCGCTAATGCCCTCGTATTTGCACCACAGGGCTTTGGCTTCGCGTTGCAAGTCGATGTACTCGGCGCATTGCCTGCCCCGCAAGCACTCCCCCTGCACATTATCTGCGCAAGCGCAGTCACTCTTTCACCGACGTCCGGCGACGCTCTTGCCTTAGAAGGGGTCACGAACGCAAGCGGACTCCTGATCTGAAAGAGGACCAGCCGATAAAGACCGTCCAACGTTCCGATATCCGAACCTATACCTTATATATATGGCGTCCATTATGTCGTGTCGACAGTGGCCGTTGCCAGATTGGCCTCGAAAACAGCCTATTCCGGAGTAGGCGGGCATCGGGGCAGATATACCGCTCATATACCGCGGCTCAGGGGCCGCAAAACGGCTTGATTCCGCCACCAGATGCTAGGCTTCCACCGCCGATACCGGGGGCCATGCCCGCCTACTCCGGAATGCACCCCAAAACAGGCCGTTCCCACCGCCGCGACCCGGCGCCCGCCACCCCGACTCCGGGTTTTCTCCCATTCCCAAGCCCCCAAATGGGAGAAAACCCGGAATTGGCCACACCGACTCCCGAATCACTCCCATTCCAGACCTCGGAAACGGGAGAAAACCGGGAGTAGAACCGCAACGGGCATCCAGTCAAACCCGGCAGACCACCAAACCAGCACCACGCCCACCAAAAGGGGGCCGGCGGGAACGAATCCCGCCGGCCCCCGATCCACGGAAAACCCGCTCAGCCCATCACAGCGTGAACTGCTTGGTCGCCGTCTCGCCCGTGGTGGTCAGATCCGAACCGGTGGCCTTCAGTGACGCCACCGCGCTCACCGTGTGCGAACCCGCGGCCAGCGCTTTGGACAGTTTCACCGACCAGGCGCCGCCGTTGCGGACGATGGCCGTATACGACTTGCCGTCCACGGTCACCGCGACCTTCGCGCCGGTGGCCGCGTCGACCGTGCCGGAGATACGATCGGCGGTCAGCGCTCCGAAGGCCGGCTGGCCGACGTGGATGGCCAGGTTGAAGGTGTGGCCGAACAGCTTTTCGGCGTTCTTGTCGCCTGCGACGACCGCGTAGCCGCCCGCCACCGCGTCGTCCTTGGAGGCGTCGTCGCAGCTGCCCATGTTGCCGTAGGAGTCCACGCCGAGCGCGTAGTTGCCGGACACGATCGCGCCACCGGAGTCGCCGCTGAGCATGCATGCGGTGAACTGGAAGCCGTACACGTCGGTCTGCGTGCCGTTGTCGTTGATCTGCTCGGTCACGCCGGTCTTGGTGATGACGCCGCACGTCCAGCCGCTGGTGGAGCCGGACTTGCAGGCGGGTGCGCCGATGGTGGCGTCGGTGGCGTCGTAGACGTCGACCGGCGTGCCGTCGTCCTGCGAGTAGAGGCCTTCGCCCTTGCCCGCCGCCACGTCCTTGCCGTCGGCGCCCCACGTGGAGACCTGCGGCGTGGCCGTGTACTTGCCGGCTTCGAGGTTGAGCAGTCCGGCGTCGTTACCATCGCCAAGGTAGCCTTGCGCGGCGTAGCCGGCGGTCTGCTGGGCGTCCTCGGGACCCCACTGGCGGTCGAGGTAGTTGGCCGGCACGGCGTAGTTCATCGCGGGGATCGCCACGTTCGTGTCGTCGCTGGCCACGCAGTGCCCTGCGGTCAGGTCGACGGGGCGGCCGAGGCCGTCGGTGCCGGCGAATCCTGCAGAGCAGCGGGCGAGCGCGCCGGAGACGGAGATCATGTAGCCGGTGCCGCCGAGGAGCTTGCCGTCTGACAGGCCGCTCATGAGCTTGAGCGACTTCTTGGCGTACGACTTGACCTTGCCGGCCTGACGGTCCACCCAGTACGTGCGGGTGGAGTCCGCGGCCTGCTTGGCTGCGGCTTCGTCGCCCAGCGGATCGCTGGTGGACGACTGTGCGCCGGCGAGCGTGGCCTTCTGCGCAGTGGTGGCGTCGGCGGCGATGACGTGCAACGTGCCGTCGCGGTCGATCCATGACGTCTTGACGCCGCCGCCGAGCGACTTGACGGTCGCGGCAGCCTGGCGTCCGGCGTCGGCGAGCGCCAGATACTGTGCGCCGCTGAGCTTGAGGTCCTTGGATATGGCCTTGGTCAGTCCGGTGCCGAGCTTCTTGGCCGCGGCCGTGTAGGCGTCCGGCTTCGGCGCGGCGTAGGCGACCACGCCGGTCATGTCGGGCTGGCTGCCGCTGCCGAGGACGCTCATGACGCCGGAGGCGGTGGCGATGGCGAGGCCGGCAGCGAGCACGGCGACGCCGATTCTTCTCGTGCGTGACAGCTTGGCGTCACGCGTTGGGGATTCACTCATCGAAATGTCCTTTCTCATCTGCCATGCGTCCGATCATGCGAGGCGCGCGCTTGGAGGATGCGGCGCGGGCGGTCTTGGCCAGCATGGCCGCGCCGGCGAGCGCCAGCAGGATGCCGACGGTCATGAGCGAGACCGACGCGCCGGTCTTGCCGAGCTGCTGGCCGTTGCCGGCGATGCCGGGACCGTTGCCGCTGGCCGAGCCGTTGCCCGCGCCTGCCCCGCCGGCGTTGCCGCCGCCGTTCGAGCCGCCGTTGGACCCGCCGCCATTGGACCCGCCGCCATTGTGGTTGCCGCCATTGTGGTTGCCGCTGTTGCCGCTCTTGGCGGCCAGCGCCTCGATGGCGTCGTTGAGGTTGCCCCATGCGGTGTTGACCTTGGCCTGCGAGGTGGAGGCGGCGTTGTCGAGCACGTCCTTCGCCGCGTTCAGCGCGGTGGCGAGCGTCGCCCACGAATCGGCCGTGTAGTCGGACTCCCTGAGCGAGCCGGCCTGCTTGACCAGCTGCTGCAGCGCGGTCGTGTCGACGCCGGCCGTCTTGGTGCCGGTCACGGCGAACTTGGTCTCGCCGTAGTGGAAGTCGGACGTGTCGGCGCGCAGCGTCCATGTGCCGGCGGGCGCGGCGTCGGTGTCCCACTTCCAGGTGTCGGCGATGTTGCCGTCGCGGTCGGCCTGCAGTGTCGCGGCGAGGAGCTTGGTGCCGTCGGGCAGGATGAGCCGCACGTCGGTCCATTGGAAGGCGTCGAGTCCGGTGCCGTTGACCGTCAGTCCCTTGTCGTGCAGTTCGTCCTGGGTGTACGAGTCGGCGGGGAGGCTGAGGGTGATGGTGGGCTGGATCTTCTCGTCGGTGACGGTGTATGTGGCCGACTTCTTGGCGTGGTCGTCGTCGCCGGTGTACCAGGTGATTGTGTACGTGCCGCGTGCCACCGCGTCCGGGTTCGACGTGACGAGCTTGTTTTCCATGTGACCCTGGTCGTCGAGGACGATTGGCCGCGAGATGTTGACGTTGCCGCTCGGACCGGTCACCACGAGGGTGCCGCCGGAGCCGGGCTTGAAGCCGGAGACGGTGAACGACAGGCCTTTCTTGTAGTAGTCCTCGGGGCTGATCTGCGTCTGAGCGACCTTGACGTCACCGTAGGCGGCTTCCGGCGAATCGTCGGTGACGTGGAACTTGATCGAGGCGTTGATGGAGCTGTCCCAGCCGTCGGCGACGACCAGCGTGTAGTAGCCGGGCGAAATCGCGTTGCCGTATCCGGCCAAGTCGGCGAACCGGTCGATGCCCTTCCAAGCGGAGCCGTCCTCCTCGAAGGTGCCGTCCTCGCCGACGCGGCGGCCGTAGATCTGGATCTGGTTGCCGGTCGGCGTGGTCAGGTAGTTCATGATGCCGTCGAGCGGCACGTAGCCGCTCGCCTTGTAGGTGATGAGCCCTTCGGCGAGCATCTCGGTCTGGGTCATCTGCACGACGCCGTTCTTGTCGGCGTGCTTGGCGAGCTCGCCGGTCAGTTCGATCTTCGGGTCGATGACGGCCGAATCCTTATAGACTTCGAGCGTGTCCTCGACGTAGCCGCTCTTCGCGCCCACGATCTTGAACGTCCAGGTGCCGATAGTCATGTCGAGCGAGGTGTCGCCGAACATCGTGCCCCATTCGCCCTTGTCGTTGGTGTAGGGCAGCGGATCGGCGAACGTCCAGCCGGTGACCGGGTCGACGAAGAACACCTCGACGTTCTCCTTGGGCTGCAGGCCGGTCACGCTCAGCTGCACGCCACGCGGCACGGCCAGCTGGGAGACGCGCTTCGGGTTGATGGTGAACTTCACCTTGCTGGTGTCGGCCGGCGTGTTGACGGCGTCCTTGAAGTCGTCCGGGGTCTCCACGACCGTGTAGTCGCCGACCGTGGCGCCGGACTTCTCGCCGATGACGATGAACTGGTACTGGCCGGTGAGGGTGAAGCGCGTCTGCGCAATCAGGCTTGCGGAGATCGTGCCGTTGTCGTCGGCGGTCTCGTTGCCGATGGTCTGGGTGTCGCCCATCGAGGTGACCAGGTATTCGGTCACCTTCTCCTTGGGCTGCAGGTTGGAGATCGTGTACTTGAGTCCGGTGCCGCCGTGCCACAGGTTCTGCTGGGTGATGGTCGGCGTGGCGAACTCGACCTTGGTCGCGCCCTGTTCGATCGCCTTCGGCGCGTCGGTGATCGTGTACTTTTCGGTGGCGACGCGGCCGGACTTGTAGCCGACGAGCTTAATCGTGTAGTCACCCTGCCGCGCGTAGGTGGCGTCGAGGTAGCTGACCGTGTGGATGAAGCGGCCTTGGTTGTCGGCGTAGGCGGCGAAGCTGGAGGTCATGCTGTACAGCGGATCGCCGGGGCCGGCGACCTGGAAGCTGATGGCCTCGCCGGGCAGGAACCCGGTGCCTTGGATGGCGATGCCGCGGCGGGTGAGCAGCTGCTGGTGCGTGACCTGCTGCGGGTAGAGCGTGAGCTTGGCGGTCGTGGTGTCCTTTTCGGTCGGCGTCCATGCGAAGATCCGCTGGTCGTCGTTGTTCGACTGTGTGTTCGACTGTGTGGTCGACGTCACCTTGCCGAAGTCTCTGAGGGTGATGTCGCTGCCGAGCGTCTTGACGCCCAGCTTGGCCAAGTCGACGGCGTTCTTGTCGTTCTTCAGTGTGTCGGTGGTTCCCACCGCCGGCGTGCCGTAGGTCTTCACCGGATCCTTGGCCTTGCCCTTGAGGCTGGCGAGGATGGCGTCGCCGTCCTTGCCGTCTTTCGTCGCGGAGGCGGCGGTGGATGCGGTCGCGCTCGCAGCCGCGGTCGGCTGGGCCACGGCGATCGAGACCCCCGTTCCGAAGCCGCCCAGTCCGATGACGAGTGCGCACAGGCCCCCGATCATCCTGCTCGTTGCTTGTCTGCCCATACGATAGGCTCCTTTCTTTCCCGGTTCGTCCGCCTTGTGCGCCTTCACGGCGTATCGCGGATGAAACAGTGACGTCATGGTATGAAACGAACCGGTGACGGGAGCATCGTCGTGTTACGTGAGCGTTACCACTCTGAAAGGGTGCGCGGCGACGGTGCCGTTTCCCCTGATAATCCGGCATGGGCGAACTGAAACGAAATCTTGCCGGCCGTCCGCGATATGAAACGTTACGATAGCGGCAGCGTGGCGATGACCGCCGCGCGGGCCGCACTCCCAGTACGGGACGGGCGGGCCTCCGGCATCCTGTAAATGTGGTTGCGGGTGACGCTCCCCCAGTCTTCGCTTCGCTCAGCCAGCTCCCTCCACCGAGGGGGGCCAAGACAGCGGGATAGCCGCCAGCAAGTGACTGACCCGTTCCTCGGCCCCCTCGGCGGACGGTGGAGGGCCGAGCCGTCAAGCAAACGTCGGTGGCGTTTGTAGGTGAGGCGCGAGCGACAGCGAGCCAGTATTGAGTCGGCCGAAGGCCGTCCTTTTCTCGGCCCCCTCGGTGGAGGGGGCTGTCAGCCGCAGGCTGACTGGGGGAGCGTCACCCGCGACCGCATCTCTACTCGTGCACGTCGTCGGGCAGCACCGACCATTCGTAGACCACGTTTTCGGCGTAGTCCTTGGGGTCGCGGCCCTGGCTCAGGGCCTCGTAATGCCGCCAGACCGCGCGCACCTCCTCCTGCATGTGCACCCGCTCGTCATGGGTGAGCGCCAGATTGCCCGTGGAGAACATCGTGTACGACTCGTCGGCGGCCGGTTTGTCGGCGACCGGCTTTCCGGAGCCCTCCGCACCGGCCGCCCCGGAGCTACCGGCAGTCGCCTCGATCTGCCGTTCGATGCGCCGTCGCAACGGTTCGATCACTGAATCGAGCAGCCGCTCGCGAGCCTGGTCGTCCGGCTCGCGGCTGATGACGAGGTTGTATCGTTTCGCGCTCGGCATCCACGGTCATTCGCGCCCATCACCCCACTGGGCGACGCGGTGCACGATGCCGACCTTCTCGAGCTGGCGCAAATGGTAGCTCATCGCGCTGGGCGAGACGCCGACCACGCGGGCGATCGCGCTGGCGGTCATCGGCGTCATGCACTGGTACATGACGTCCAGCGCCGCATAGCGCACCGGGTGCGAGATGACCCGTCGCACGTGGCGGTCGCGCACATAAAACACGTCGGGCAGCCGGTCGTACAACGTCGAGCCGCGCGATCCGCCGGACGCGCTCTCCCCCGAATCCCCCGAGCCGCCGTCCAGGCCATGCCCCGCGTCACGCCGCGTGCCTGTCGCCGCGGCGCCCCCGACCCGCCGGACGCAGCCGTCATTCGCCGGCACCGCACCCTCATGCTCATCGAACGGCGCATCACCCCACACGAATTCGGCCACGGCCCCTCCTCGATCCGGCGCTTTCACCCTGTCTCACGTTGTTGACTGCGGTTTCGCGTTACGAACATGTAAAAAACCTGAAAGCCCTTGCCGGTATCCTTCACATCCGCAGCCGCGAAAACGCTGTAACCACAATGTACTTCGACACGGCCAGCTTTTAAAACGATTTCTCATACAATCGCACGAAACCTGTCACGACCGCCGGTCCAAGCCGCAACTTCCCTCCTCACACAACACCGCCGTCGCACAGCCGCAAACCGCTGGAAATCCGCCACAAACAGGACTTCCCATCACCGCCGCGCCAACAGACGAACAAACCTGCCGCAACGTATCACAACGTGGAACATACAACGCACGAAACAATCTCATATCTAGAATGCAAGCGTTTATGGTGACGGGTCCGTGCACGCTCACACCCGCGAGACATCAACCCTGCCCCGCGCTTGCCGTCAAGCGCACACCGCCGCCTGACATTCCTCGAAAAAGGAGAAGCATGAAGCAGAAAACATGGGCAAAGTGGGTGGCCCTCGCCGCCTGCGCCGCCATGGCGGCCCCTGTGGCGGCCACCGCGTCGGCTGCCACCAACACCGCCTCGTCCGGCTTCGGTCAGGGCGTGATGTCATCCCGGCTCACCAAAGCGAACGGCACCAAGCTTGTATTCATCCAGACCGTCGGCCGCAGCGGCCTTGAGGTCAGCGGCCTGAAGGGCACGTCGACCAAGGCCCGCCTGCAGATGAAGTCCGCCGCGGTCGCCGCCGCCAACAAGGCGGCCGCCACCGCCAACGGCGTCTTCGACCAGCTCAAGAAGCTCGACCCGAGCGCCAAGCGCGTGTACACCACCAGCTACACCGTCCCCGGAGTGGCCGTGTACGCCGACTCCGCCGCGCTGCGCACGCTCGCCGAGCGCAACGCCAACGTCGTCAAGATCAGCCCGATCACCCTCAAGACGGCCACCACCGCGAGCACCGCGGACACGACCGCCGCCAACGCGAAGCCGGCCAACGCCGACAACGACGCGCTGACCCGCGCGCTGAGCGCGTGGACGCAGACCGGCAAGACCGGCAAGGGCGTCAACATCGCGATCATGGACACCGGCCTCGACTACACGCACGCCGACTTCGGCGGTCCCGGCACCACTGCGGCCTACCAGGAGGCGCTGAACTCCAAGACCGTGCCCGCAGGCACCTATGATTCCGCCAAGTTCCTTGGCGGCACCGACCTCGCCGGCACCGACTACTACCCGAACGACAACGTGCACACCACGCCTGATCCGGATTCCAACCCGATCGACGGCGAGGGCGGCCACCACGGCACCCACGTCGCGGGCACCGCGGCCGGCTACGGCGTCACCAAGGACGGCAAGTCCGCCAAGGACGTCGACTACACGAAGCTGTCCGAAGCCGACGTGCGCTCGATGACCATCGCCCCCGGCTCCGCGCCGCAGGCGGGCATCTACTCCGTCAAGGTCTTCGGCGACAACGGCGGCTCCACCGGCCTGGTGGGCGCCGGCCTCGACTGGGTTGCCGAGAACCTCGCCAAGGGCGAGAAGATCGATATCCTCTCCATGTCGCTCGGCGGCGGCTACGGCACGCCGGACGACCCGGACACCGCCAAGGTGGACGCGCTGACCAAGCAGGGCGTGCTCTCCGTGGTCGCGGCCGGCAACGACGGCGACTACACGGACATCATGGGCAGCCCGGCCACCGCGCCGAGCTCGCTCGCCGTGGCCGCAAGCCAGTCCGGCGGCACGCTGCAGGACTCCATCACCGCGACCGCCCCGTCCGACATCGCCGACACCAAGCTGCCCGGCCAGTACTCGCAGAACTACACGAAGCTCGAGGACTTCTCCGTGACCGGCAAGGTCGTCAAGGTGACCGACCCTGACAACCTCAACGGCTGCTCCGCCTACTCCGACGCCGATGCCGCCGCCGTCAAGGGCAACATCGCGTGGGTCGAGTGGGATGACGCGAACGTGGCCTGCGGCTCCGGCACGCGCTTCAACAACGCCGAGAAGGCCGGCGCCGTCGGCATCATCTTCGCCTCGCAGTCCAAGATGCCGTCCGCCGGCATCGCCGGAAACGCCGACATCCCCGGCTTCCAGGTGACCGCGCCCGGCGTCGAGAAGATCCAGAAGGCGCTTGACGCCGGCACGCTGGAGGTCAAGCTCTCCTCCGACCAGCGCATGAGCATGCCGGTCAACTACGCCGACGAACTGTCCGATACGGTCGCCGACTTCACGTCGCGTGGTCTGCACGGCTCCGCTGACGGCACTGTCAAGCCTGATGTGGCCGCCCCCGGCGTCGGCATCGTCTCCGCGTCCGCCGGCACCGGCACCAAGCCCGAGGTCATGAGCGGCACCTCCATGGCGACCCCGCTCACCTCCGGCGTCGCCGCGCTGACGTTCGAAGCGCACCCGGGCTGGACGCCCGAGCAGGTCAAGGCCGCGGTGATGAACACCGCCGACCATGACGTGACGATCTCCAAGAACGGCACCGCCATGAGCCCGATCCGCGTGGGCACCGGCCGCATCGACGCACTCAACGCCGTGAACAACCCGGTCACCGTCGCCGACAAGGACGACACGACCGCCGTCACCGGCCAGTTCGGCATCGTCCAGGTCCCGAAGGCCGGTTACAAGGCCACCAAGACCTTCACCGTCACCAACAACTCCGACAAGGCCGTCTCCTATGACGTCGCCTACCAGCCGCGCACCGAGACCCCGGGCGTCACCTACACGGTGAGCACCTCCAAGCTCGACGTGCCGGCCAACGGCTCCGCCACGTTCGATGTGACGCTTGACATCCCGGACCAGTCCGCGCTCAAGCACACGCGCGACACGACGCAGCCGGTCAAGAACCCGAGCCTGTCCACGCACAACACGAACTACGTGACCGACGCGAGCGGCATCGTCCGCCTCGCCCCGGTCTCCGGCTCCGACGCCACGTTCTCCGCGCTGCGTGTGGCCGTCTCCTCCGCGCCGCGTCCGGCTTCCGAGACCAAGTCCAGCATCACGCTCGACAAGGCCGGCTCCCGTGAGGGCACGCTGAAGATCACCGGCGACGGCTTCACCGGCTCCGGCGAGAACTCCTACACCTCCGAGGTCGTGCCGATGCAGCTGCTGGCCGAGGACCCGGCCGGCGACGAGGCAAGCTCCGCCGAGACCGCGCGTTCCGCCGCGGCCGGCGACATCCGCGCCTTCGGCTACACGACGACCGCCCGTCAGGTCTCCGACCCATCCCAGGCGTACCTGGTGTTCGGCCTGCAGACCTCCAAGACGTGGTCCCGTCTCGGCAACAACTTCATCCCTGACGTGCTCCTCGACACGAACGGTGACGGCCAGACCGATTACGAGGTCGCCGTCAGCACTGCCGAGCCGATCTCCGGCAAGTCCACCGGAACCGACGCCGTGTGGGTCGAGACCATCGACGAGCAGACCGGCAATGTGGTCGACTCCGAGCCGCTGCCTGATTCGGTGATCGCCGACTCCAACGTCGTCGTGCTGCCGACCAAGCTCTCCGCCATCGGCGTCACCTCGAGCGCGCAGACCAAGAAGATCACCGCCCGGCCGATCATCCTGTCGTCCACCGCGGCGAACGTCTCCAGCTCGTCCATCGCCGATTACACCGACGGCGTGCAGTTCGACGCTCTCAACCCGTACTTGTGGTACGGCGATGAGGGCCAGTCCGGCTCCGGCACCTACACCTACGCCGACAAGAACGGCACCACCGTGGCCGCCCACCTCGGCGCCGGTCCGAACGCGCTCAAGGCCCAGGGCCTGATCCTGCACCTCAACGGCGTCGATCCGGTCAAGTCCACCGACGAGACCGACAACATCGACATCCAGGACGTCACCGCTCCGGCCGAGGTCGACAAGACCAAGCTGCAGACGCTGGTCGACACCGCCAAGCAGCTTAAGGAGTCCGACTACACGGCCGACTCGTGGGCCGCCCTCAAGACCGCGCTTGACGCGGCCGAGAAGACGCTCGCCGACGAGAACGCCACGCAGGATGACGTCGACGCCGCCGCCACCGCGCTTCAGACCGCCATCGACGGCCTGAAGAAGGCCGAGCCGGCCGTCGACAAGTCCAAGCTGCAGGCCCTGGTCGACTCGACCAAGGTCTACAAGCAGTCCGACTACACCGGCAACTCCTGGGCCGCGTTCCAGGCCGCGCTGAAGTCCGCGAACGACGTGCTCGGCAACGACAAGGCCACGCAGGCCGAGGTCGACGCCGCGTACGACGCGCTGACCAAGGCGATCGACGGTCTGGTCAAGGCCGCCGACAAGACCAAGCTGCAGACGCTGGTCGACACCGCCAAGCAGCTCAAGGAGTCCGACTACACGGCCGACTCGTGGAAGACCTTCGCCGACGCGCTGAAGAACGCCGAGGATGTCCTCGGCAACGACGGCGCCACCCAGGCCGAGGTCGACGCCGCGGCCACCAAGCTGCAGACCGCGATCGACGGCCTGAAGAAGCCCACGCCGCAGCTTGACACGACCAAGCTCACCGCGCTGGTCGACTCCGCGAAGGCCATCAAGAACGACGGCTACACCAAGGCCTCCTGGGCCGCGCTCCAGAAGGCGCTCAAGTCCGCCGAAGGCGTGCTCACCGACAAGAACGCCACGCAGGAGCAGGTCAACGCCGCGTACGCCGCGCTGACCGCCGCCGTCGACGGTCTGGCCAAGGAGCCCGCGCCGCAGCCGAAGCCGCAGCCCGGCACCGCCAAGCCCGGCTCGGGCAACGGTGCCGGCGCGCCGTCCCAGTCCGGCAGCAACGGCAAGGGCAACGGTCTGGGCAAGACCGGCGCCGCCGTCGAGTCCGTGGCCGCGTTCGCGCTGCTCGCCGTCATCGCCGGCGCCGGCGTCATGGTGACCCGTCGCAAGATGAGCCGCTGAGCCGGATCGCCGGCCGATTATCGATGAGATAACCGGCCGGCGATAGGCACTGATCCAAGGGGTCCTGTCTGCAGATCGCAGGCAGGACCCTTTTCGTATATCTCGGTCCCGCCGGCCCCGCGGGTCCCGTTGCCTCGCGCGGGTCCCGCTAGTCCCGCGCGGGTCCCGCTAGTCCCGCCGCCCTGCGCCAGTCCCGATCCGCTCCCGCTCCTCGTCCTCCTCCCCCAGTTCCGCAAGATACACAATGTGCAACTTACGGAATAAATGTAATCAAATCGTGATGAAAACCGCTTGATTGTGCACCTTGAGGCGCACAATCCGCGGCCCTGATTCCCGAAGATGCACATTGTGTATCTTCGGGAATCGGATAGCACCCCGGCCCCGAC
>NZ_WBVT01000056.1 GCF_009193355.1 Bifidobacterium leontopitheci | reverse complement strand
CATGGCTTGTGTCCTCGCTTCCAATCGCGGTTTTCTATGTTTGGCGACTGAAAATCGTACACAGGACACGGGCCATGTTCTCAACCCAAGCCAGAACCAAAGTGCGCAAAACTTCGGGCGTTATCCGTAGCGTCCCTTCCGAGTACGGTCCGTCATCGTTTCTCGACCGAACGTACTCCTACACCCATTCCGAGTACGTTCGGTTGATTATTTTCAACGGACCGTACCCGTAGCCGCTCCACGAGTACGGTCCGTTGTTATTGCTCAACAAACCGTACCCGTAGCGTCCCTTCCGAGTACGGTCCGTCATCGTTTCTCGACCGAACGTACTCCTACACCCATTCCGAGTACGTTCGGTTGATTATTTTCGACGGACCGTACCCGTAGCCGCTCCACGAGTACGGTCCGTTGTTATTGCTCAACAAACCGTACTCGAAGCGTCCCTTCCGAGTACGGTCCGTCATCGTTTCTCGACCGAACGTACTCGGGCAATACCGCGCAGCCGCTTAGGATTCGCCGCCGGGGGCCATGGGCGGCAGGTGCGAGGGCGCGTAGGCGAGCTGGGCGAGGAACGTGCCGGCGTCGCGGCTGACGATCTGCACGCGGCCGGGCACGAGCGGCTTCGGCTTGGTCTTGCCGATGAGCTGGCCTTCGTTGGGATCGCCGGAGAACAGCATGCCGGTGACGCCGAGGTCCTGGAACGACTGGATGATCGGGTCGTACAGTGAGCGGCTGGCACCGCCGGTGCGCCGCACGATGAACACGTGCAGGCCGATGTCGGACGCCTGCGCGAGCAGCGGGGCGAGCGGCTGCAGCGGGTTGCCGCGCGAGGTGGCGACCAGATCGTAGTCGTCGACGAGCACGTAGGCGTCGGAGCCGGTCCACCACGAGCGGTTGCGCAGCTGTTCGGCGGTCACGTCGGAGCCTGGGATGCGCGAGGCGAGGAACCCGGCGAGCTCGCCCATGGCGGCGCTGGTCTCGTCATGGTTGGTGAGGTACTGGCCGAGGTACTTCTCGCTCACCTCGTCGAGCAGGGCGCGACGGTAGTCGACGAGGAAGATCTTCGCCTTGCCTCCGGTGACGTCGTAATACCGTTCGACTTCGCGGGTGATGAGCCGCAGGAACGAGGATTTGCCGGAGCGCGTGTCGCCGAACGCGTACATGTGCGGCGAACGGCGCGGGTTGAACAGCACGGGCTTGAGGTCGGCTTCGTCCACGCCGAGCACGAACCGGCTGTCGCGGGCGCGTTCGGGCACGGTGGCGAGGAACTGCGCGCGCGACAGGAGCGTGGGCAGCAGGCGCAGCTTGGGTGGTTTGGGGCCTTTCCATGCGGCGTTGACCTTGGCGATGAGGTCCTTGATGCCGTCGGCCAGGGAGTCGGCCTTGTGGTCGCCGTCGATGCGCGGCAAGGCGACGAGGATGTGCCGTTTGCTGGCGGCGAGACCTCGGCCGGGCATGCCTTTGGGGACGGTCATGGCGGTGCGCCGGTCGATTTCGGAGTCGGCCGGGTCGCCGAGCCGCAGCTCGATCTTGGTGCCCATGAGGTCCTTGATGTTGGCGCGCAGGTCCATCCACCGGCTGGTGGAGATGATCACGTGCACGCCGAACGTCAGGCCGCGTGAGACGATGTCGAGCACTTTGGCCTGCAGGTCCTCGTATTCGACCTTGAAGTTCTGCCAGCCGTCGATGAACAGGAACACCTCGCCGTAGCCGTCGTCGGCCTTGCCTTTGGCGCGCAGCTGCCGGTAGGTGCCGATCGAGTCGATCTTGTTGGCTTTGAAGTAGCGTTCGCGGGCGTTGATGATGCTGATGACCTCGGCGAGCATGCGGTTGATGCGCTCGTCGTCGCCGCGCAGCGCGACGCCGGCCATGTGCGCGAGGTCCTCCATGCCGGCGAATGTGCCGCCGCCGAGGTCCATCGCGTAGCACTGCACTTCGAGCGGACTGTGGGTGAGCGCGAGCGAGGCGACCATGGTGCGCATGAACGTGCTTTTGCCGGTGAGCGGACCACCGGCGATGGCCACGTGGCCGCCGGCGCCGGAGAGGTCGAGCCGCATCACGTCGCGCTTCTGCTCCTTGGGCTTGTCTTCGAGCGCGACGGGCACGGACAGGTAGCCGGCCTTGCGTCCCGCGGCAGAGATTAGGCCGTAGCCGGGCACGGTCTTGAGGTCGGGGAAGAACTCGTCGAGCGTGTTCGGCACGTTGAGCGGCGGCAACCACACCTGATGGGCCGGATGCCCGCCGGCGCGACGCATCTGGTCGACGGCGACGTCAAAGTTGGAGGGGTTCGTGTCGGGCTCGCCTTTGGGCGGTCCGGACACGTAGGAGGCGCGGAACCGGATCATCGTGTTCGGGTCGGGCTTGAGGTAGCCGACACCGGGGATGCTGGGCAGCGTGTAGGCGTCGGGCACGCCGAGCACTGCGCGCGATTCGGAGGCCGAGAACGTGCGCAGGCCGATGCGGTACGACAGGTGCGAGTCGAGGCCGCGCAGCTTGCCTTCCTCGAGTCGTTGCGAGGCGATGAGCAGGTGGACTTCGAGGGAGCGGCCGAGTCGGCCGATGTTGACGAACGAGTCGACGATGTCCGGTTTGGCGGCGAGCAGTTCGGAGAACTCGTCGCATACGACGAACAGCGCGGGCAGGGGCTTCAGATCGTTGCGCCCGTTGAGACGCGCCTTCTCGTAGTCCGAGACGTTGGCGAAGTTGCCGGCCTTGCGCAGCAGCTCCTGACGCCGGGTCATCTCACCGGTCAGCGCGTCCTGCATACGGTCGACGAGCGACGCCTCCTCGCCGAGGTTCGTAATGATCGAGGAGATGTGCGGCATGCCTTCCATGCCGGCGAACGTGGCGCCGCCCTTGAAGTCGATGAGCACGAAGTTGAGCTGGTCGGGGCTGTGCGTGAGGGCGAGCGAGAGCACGAGCGTGCGCAGCACCTCGGATTTGCCGGAGCCGGTCGCGCCGACGAGCACGCCGTGTGGTCCCATGCCGTATTGCGCGGACTCCTTGATGTCGAGGTAGGTGGTGCTCGTGTCGGCGTTGAGGCCGATGGGCACGCGCAGCCGGTCCTTGCCGGTCTTGTAGGCCCACAGCCTCGCGAGGTCGATGTGGTGGATGTCGGCGATGCCCAGCAGGTCGGCCAGTTCGGAGGACTTCTTGTGCACGGCCTGCTCGCCCTGCTCCTCCTCGTCGCCTTCCTTGGGCACGGCCTCGAGCCGGGATGCGACGGCCTGCGCCTCCTGCACGCTGATGGTGTCCGGCTCGCAGGTGGCGTACTTGCCGGCGCTGGTGATGAGCTCGATCTGGTTGACCGTGGACGTGCGCACCACGTTGAGGCCCATTTCAATGGAGGACTGCGAGAAGATGACTCGCATGACGTCGTCCTCCTCCAGGTCGCCCCACTCTTCGGGCAGGTCGATCAGGGTGACGCCGTCGAAGCCGTCGCGCCGCACGATGCCCTCGTCTTCGCCGTGCGTCATGTCGTCGGCCGGCACCTCCCCGTCGCGCACGACGAGCCAGTACGGCAGCGTGGACTGGCCATGGCCGGCGGTGAAGCGGCTGCGGTGCAGCGTGTCCTCGCCGATCAGCGCGTTCGCCTCGTCGAGGCTGCCGGCGAGCATGACCCGCCCGTGGCCGGCGGCCGCGTCCTGCTGTTCGTCGCTCCATGCCTGCGGCAGGTCCTCGATCCACCGCCATGCGTGCTGCTGTTCTGGCGCGGCGATGACGAGGATGCGCAGGTATTCCGGCCCATGCCAGACGGCCGCCTGGCACAGCAGCGTGCGGGCGAGGCTCTGCGCCTGGTCGGCGTCGCCGAGGATCTCGACGCGCTTGTATTGGCCGAGCCGGATGGTGCAGGGCATGCCGGTGATGTTCTTGTGGGCCATCATGAACCGGTGTGCGGCCGACGCGGACACGGGGTCGAGCTCGGCGAGCGGCGGCAGTTCGGGCGCTTCGAGCGTGATGCACAGCGGCTCCTCGCGTGAGCCGACGCGCACGGTGAGGAAGTCGTCGTCGGAGGGGATGCGCTCCCATCGGCGGACGCTCTCCTGCGCGATGGCGACGAGCTCGTCCGGCGCGGGCGCGTTCCACAGTTCGGCGCGGCGCTGTTTCTTGGCCGCCGTGCGCACGGTCTTGCGCAGGTCCGCCAGGTAGGCGAGGTATTCGCGACGGGCGGAGTTCAGGTTGGCTTTGCGCTGCGACCGCTGCCGCACCCCGTTGACCAGCACGAAGCCGACGGAGGAGAGCATGAACATGCCGCCTGTGAGGAATCCGGTGATTCCGGAGTTCGACATGACCATCATCACGATGGCGGACACGCTGCCCAGCAGCGGCACGAGCATGGTGACGAGCGTGTTCATGCCGTCGCTGGCTTCCAGCTCGGGCGGCGCCTGCAGCACGACCTTGCCGTGCGGCGCCTTCGGCTGGTCGATGCGGGAGGAAACCTGCGGCTCTGCCTGACTCATCACTTCTTCTCCCTGTTCTTGAGCAAGCTGACGCTTACTGCGGTGTTGCCGAGGAACACGCGCGTGCCGAACGGTATTTCGGTTCGCGCGTGGGGTGCGAGCCGCGTGGTGGCGCCGTCCTCGCCGAACACTTCGCTGCCGTTCGTGCTGCCGAGGTCGGTGACCCACATGCGTCCCGCGGTGATCTCGAGCAACGCGTGGCTGCGTGACATGGTGCCGGTGGTGTCCGGCACGGGGACGAGCACGTCGTTCGGGTCGTCGCTTGCCGGCTTGCGGCCGAGCACGGCACGGCTGGGGATGTCGAGATGGATGCCGCGGCCGTTCTCGAAGTAGATGACGGCGACCTGTTTCGCCGTTCCCGCGGATGGCATATCGGGGGGCGTCCTCACGGCGGCTGCCGGCGAGGGCGGTCCCGGCGTGGGCGCGGCGGGGGTCGGCAGGGACGGAACGGGGGCAGCGGAAGGAGCCGTGGGAAGCGGCATGGGATGAGCGTTCGACGGCGCCGCGCGGTGAGGCGGCCGGGGCGCGGCGGCTCGGCGTGACGCGGCGGGTGAAGCCGGCACGCGCGGAACGGCGGGCGTGCGTGGAGCGGACGCGGACCGGGCGGCCGGCGGCGTTGCGGTCCGGTTGGACGAGCGGGAGCCTTCCGCGGCATGCGGCGTCGGAATCGAGGTCGCGTTGCGGCCGGCGTTGCGGGGCGATACGGCATTGCCCGATCCGTCGGCACCGACCGGCTTTCCGCGGCCATACGAATGGCGGGTATCGTGTGACCGGCCGGTATCGTGCGGCAGTCCAGCAGCAGCCGGCCGGGACGACGACGGAACGACGGGCGCCGCCGCCGGCGGAACCGAAGCGGCTGCAGCGGTCGCCGACGTGAACGGCTGCGGCACGGGCGCCTTCCGGTCGGAAGCCGCCACCGGCAGGATGCTGTCTATCGCATCGCCCATCACCACCTCATCGGATACCGCCGGAACGCCGACGTTGCCGTGTCCCGTCCTGCCGGAAACGCCGTCCGAGGTATTGCCGTTGACGTCACTGTCATAGTCGGCCATGTCGGTGCCGGTGTTGTCGCCGATGCCGTCGGAATCGGATTGCGGGACGACATACCGCACGCGCGCGTCGATGACCGATGTGCCGCTGAATCGGTCCTGAATCCCCCGGTGACGTACCGGATCGGCGGAGGACGTCCATTCGACGGCGACCGCCCCCACCACCGCGAGCGCCGAGGCAACGACCGTCGTCACCGTGCGCGCCAACGCATGCCACGGACCGGGCGGCAGCAGGCCGGCTTTCGCGTCGTCGATGTCGGCAGCCGCCCTGACCACGCGCAATCCCATAATCGCCTTGCCCACGGTGCGACCTCTGCCGGCCTCCCACCCCCATTCGACGGCCATGGCCTGCACCGCGCACACCACCGTGAACGGCAGGCTTCGCCCGCCCAGCAAGAACGCGGCGAGCGTAACCATGGCCACGAACGCGATGTCGATGAGCGTGGCCGCGACGCGCCGTCCTGCCGGGGCATAGCCGAACCCGGCGCCGACGACCGGCTGCGGTTCGACGGACGCCGCAGGACGGGCGGCAGGCTGTGCGGCATAGGCGTAAGCGGTCATGACAGGAACCCCCGAATCAAATCCATGGCGTCCGAGGCAAGGAACGCGGCCGGGCCGGCGAGCGCGATGCTGAGCGAGGTCAGGGCATCGGCGAGACGCGACATCATCAACGACTTGAATCCTTCCGACAACGCCAGTGTCGACGCCACGACGACCATGCCGACGGCGAGCAGGCCGAATGCGAGATACGGCAGCAGCCACCGCCAATCCTCATGCCCGGCGACGGTCGCGAAGGCGAGCGCCACGACGACGATCGCCCCCGCACGCATGAGCATCCGTTCGAACATGCTGTTCGCGGTGCGCGGCCGCAGCAGCAGATAGCAGGCCAGCGCCACCGTGTAGGCGACGAATCCGATGGTTTGCAGAAGGTCCGGCTCGGCAGGCAGGCTCCAGCACAATGCCGCGAGCCCCAAGATCATGAACAGGTGGGCGATGATCAGGCCGAGCGTGTATTCGGCGGTGGCGATGTCCAGGTCCTCGGCGATGTCATGCGTGTGCAGCGGCCGCGAACGTTGCGGAATCGGACCGCGCACGGTCCAGCGATGTGTCATGTAGCGTTGCCATTCGAGCAGGTAGCGGTCCGGGACGCGCAGGATCAGGTTCGCCTGCGCGTGCACAAGCCATATGCCGCACAATGAGCACAGTCCAGCGGCGACGGGCACGGGAACGCCGCCCATCACCACGGCGACGTCGGTGAACGAGACCAGGACGGCCGCGATCAGGCAGAACCGTGCGAGCGTCACGGTCATACGGTAGCCGGACGCATACTGCACGTAGGCGAAGGCGACGATCGCCACGCAGGAGGAGACGAACACGGCGAACGGCATCGGCCGCGCGATGTCCGACTGTTGCATGAACCGGGAGGCCAACGGCCCGAACGCGACCGATGCGGCGATGGTGGTCGCGAACGCGCCGGCGTACTCGGCATGCCGATGCCATGTCGCATGGGCGAGCGAACTCGCGGCCCGGCAGAGGACGGCAAGCAGCACCAGCATCGCGCCGATGGAGAGTAGCACGTCGATGAGCCATGGGTCGACGAACGCATCGCTGCGCCATGACGTGGTGACGGCACGGGACGGACGCGCTTCGGGGCGGGGCAGCGAGAGGAATCCCATCACGGCGAGCGCCACGCAGCTTGCTGCCGCGCAGCCCCATGCCACGGCCGTGTTCACATGGTCCCGTCTATGGGCGTCCGTCGCCATTCTCACACCCCCTCATGGTCGTTTCGGCACATGGTTGTCTATTACGATACTCGCTCACCTCGAGCGGCGCGAACGATGGGCGGCACCGTGAGACACGGATGGACCGGCATGCGCACCCATGCGCGACACGTCACGCGACGATGTAGTTGGCCGAGCGCGGGTCGCCGGGCAGGGGAAACCGCGGGTCGCACTGGTCCGGCCACGCGACAGGCCCACGGTAGGGAGCGAGGATTTCACGCTGGAGCTGGACATAGTAGGCCTTATACGCTTTGAACAACTCCAGTTCCAGCGTGGCAGGCACGCCCATCATGGCATACCGGAAATCGGCGTCCGCATCCGGCAGCTGCTTCCAGTACAGCGAGTTCACCCACACGTGCAGGTACCCGTTCCAGACGATGTAGCCCGGCTTCATGCGAAACGAGTTCATGAGATCGACCATCGCCCGCGACGGGCTGCCATTGTACGGCGGCATGAACGGCGGGTCATCGGTATGGCCGAGCGAACACGTGGAGAACAGGGTGAGGCCGGTGTCCACGGTGATGGGGAACGGGGCGCACAGGATGTCAAGGTCCATGCGCTTGCCGTGCTCGCTTCGATCACCCGTCTGCTTGGGGAACGGTCGCACCGGAGCACAGTACAAACGATTCACGGCGCTCGCCGTGTTCCTGTTGAGCGCATAGCTGTATGCCGACGCCACGATCCAACGGTCACGCCATGCATAGTGCGTCGGACGGCTGATCCTCTCATATTTCCCATACGGACGCAACAGCGTGCTCCCGTCATCCGGAAGCACGGGATTATTCAATCCCGACGCCGCCGTGAACAGCAACGGAATCGGCATGTCGAACTCTTCATGATTGTCGCCGAAATGGTTGCTGCCGTCATCCCATCCGCGGTTCCGCCAATGCAACGGATTCCATGCCGGACGGTTTGCCCGCATATACGCCAGATACCCCATCAGCGGCCAGCATTCCTTCCTTCACACCGAACCAGCATGTATGTCACCTCGTATTAGACGGGTTTGGAATATAGTTCACAGCTCGCGGGTCACCGGGCAGGGGAAAACGCGGGTCGCACTGGTCAGGCCACGCGATAGGCCCACGATACGGCGATGGAATTTCACGCTGCAGCTGAACGTAGTACGCTTTGTACGCTTTGAACAACTCCAGCTCCTCGGAGGCGGGGATACCGCCATACACCTTGTCGTCCACGCTGCCGATCTGCTTCCAGTACATCGAGTTCACCCATACATGCAGGTACCCGTTCCAGACGATGTAGCCCGGTTTCATGCGAAACGAGTTCATGAGATCGACCATCGCCCGCGACGGGCTACCGTTGTAGGGCGGCATGAACGGCGGGTCGTCCGTATGGCCAAGCGAGCATGTGGAGAACAGCGTGAGGCCGGTGTCCACGGTGATGGGGAACGGGGCGCGTAGCACGTCGATGTGGGCGGTCCTCTTGTCCGGCAGTTCGCGTACCGGACGATAGTACGGCATGTAGTCCGGTTGTGTCAGATCATTCTGGGCGCTGGTGTTGGCACAGACAATCCAGCCGTCACGCCAACAGAACCATACGCTCCAGCAGCCCACCTTCCACGGAATCCGCGGATGCAGTATCGTAGCGCCCGTATCCCGTTCCACCGGCGTATCCAACCCGGATGCCGCCGTCCACAGCAATGCCAACGGCATGTCGAACTGTTGCACCGGCCGGGTTCCCGGCCCTTTACGCACGATGCCCGGTATGACGCTGAACTGGCTGTCCAACCAGCCACGGTTCGCCCAATGCAGCGGAGCCACTGTCGGATCATTCGCCTGCCGACTCGCTTTCAGTTTGCCGAACATGACGCATGCTACTTCGTTTCGTGTTCAATTTGCTCATTCAAAGCATCCATTCTCCTCAGCTCTTCGCCCAACTCACTGTGCTCATCTTGACGAGCCAGTTCCATCTCGCGCTTCAGTGCCTTCATGTTTTTGACCATTACAGTGCGCACTTCTCGAGCTTCCGGCGATTTATCGACACCTGACATGATGTCATCCTCCGTCGTCTGCTTCATGTCGATGCGCTGCTGCAAAATCTGCCACGCTTTACCGGATTTCCCGCTACGACGTCTCTCTTCGAGCTGCGAAGATATCCTTTCATTATCTTTTTCTACTTCATCTTTGATCTGAGCCACTTCCGTCCTCATCTTCGATACACTGTCGTTAGCCTGACGAAGATGCTCCATGAAAGCTTCAAATGATGCAGAAGACATTGACGTTCCTTTCGTATTAGAGCCAATTATGACGCAGCTACTGCACGAATGCCTTGCGTCTGATCGGCAAGAGATGTCATGGCTGACGTACATTCGGCGAACTCAGACATGGCTTTTTGCAGCTTCTGGAATGCGTCTATAAGCTTATCCTTGAGTTTCCACGCTTTTCTAACTGTTGCCGCCATATCAAAACCGTCTAGGAACAGCTTTACCGTGTGGAATCCATCCCACCATAGGCTACCGTCCTGAATGAGGTTCATGATGCCTTTAGCCATGCTGATCACCGTATCCAACGTTTCCAGCACAAGCTGAAGCGTGTTCTTTGCCAACTCCGAAAGCCCCTCAAGAGCTTGGGCGAGTTCCTTGCTTGGTGAAACGCCATCACCAAACAATTTGGACACGGTGCCACAACACGTCGCAAAAGCTTCACCAGCTTTCCCTTCCCAAGCACCGTTCTTCGCTTCTTGCGCGCATTCGTCCAAGGTCTTGCTCAACTTGTCCAGCCCCTGAGACAAGGCCTCCCACTGTGCGATTGATTGATCAATCTGCGTCCAGTCTCCGGAAAATGGCTTTCGTATCCACTCATCAATAGGGTTTTTCCATCCGAGCAGCTCACATGCGGTGTCAATCGTCGAAATGACAATATCCAACTGGGCGATACGCGATTGAGCTTTGTCACCAATCCCTGACCACTTTTTGACTGAAGGATGCGCATTTTCAATTAGAGATTTCGCTTCATCCGCGTCAGCCTTTACCGCTTTCCACACAGTAAATCCATGTTGATCGGCATAGTCTACAGCCATATCGCCAAGCTTTTTGCTGATTTTTTTGCCAGATGCACGATCGACTGACCCTAGTCCAACTTTTGCAGAACGGTCGCTGGCCTGGTATTCGGGAGTTACATCCTGAATAATAGAGTATGGGTTACCCGTCACAGCGGTTTTCAGCACAGACGAGTCCTTAATGTCGTCTGTGTCATGAGTGATGATTCTGGGACCGTCATGATCACCCGTCAAATACCACTCATTCGTGTTTTCTGCCATCATGGCATGCATACGCAGCACTGCGTCATTGGTGGGCATTCCTCGTTTCATCGAATCCATGATTCACCGCCTTTCGGGGTCACGGGCTGGGTGGTGTACAGTCTGAGCGAGGGATTGACTCCAGATGACACTATGTCGCCCAAATCGCTATCCGTGTCATCCCATGAGACAATGTCCCGTTCCTCGAACTGCTTGCGCAGTTCCTCGGCGGAGCGCCCAAGAGGATCGTTCTTGGCGATTTCCGCCCAGGCATCATCCAGAGCCTGATCGTCGTCGCCAAAACGGGCTTCCTCTCCATACACGGGTTGTCTGAACCGCTCGTCAACCATCGAGCCTTCCCATTGCCCAGCATCATCGGAAGTGCCGTCATCGGTACCGGCAGCAGTATCGTCGATAGATGCATCGGAGTCATCCTCGACGCGATACGAGAAGTCGGCGTCGCCGTCATGATCGAAGTCAACGGAAACATACTTGCCGTTCTCGTCCTCGCTGAATGAAATCTGCGACTTCTGCCCCTTGTCCACGTGCAGGGTGCTGTCGGCCTTGCCGTCACCGTTCGTGTCGATGTTGAAGTCCCCCGCCTTGTCGCCTTCGGTGACATTGCCCCACTGGCTTGCGCCGGTCCGATCAGGCGTGATGTTGAGCGAGGTCTGACCGTTCTGGCGTGTGGCTTCGGCGTTCAGGTCTACACCGTCCTGCATGGTAATCGAGTAATCGGTCTGGCTGTCGCCATCACTGTCCACATCGATGCGGTTACCGGAATCGTCTGTCATGCCGGTATCCGTATTCGGATTGGGCGGAAGGGGCACCGGCGGAATGGTGGTGCCACCGGTGTTGGTCTGCTGGCTGCTCGTGTCATCGGTGTTGCTGTTATCGGAATTATCGTTATGAGATTCCGTATAGTCGACGTCACCAGGAAGGACATCGTCATCCTGAATAGACTGTCCGGCCTGAATCGTCTGTTCCGTGGCATAGCCGGCATTGACATATCCGTTCGATGTGGCTCCGCTGCTTGAGCCGCCTGAGCCGCCAGTCGACACGTTGACGCTGGGCGCATAACTCGGAGTGTAGCTCGGCGTGTAGTTGTTGGTATTCTGGATGGTCGTCGAACCATCGCTGTTGCCTGAGCCAGTGCCGGTGCTACTTGTGTGGTGAGTGGTGAACTTGTCATTCACGTCATCGATACGCTCTTTGAGCTTGTTGATCTTCTTGACATTCTGCTGTTCCAGCTGGCTCATTGTGGACTCGGCCCTGCTGACCTTCTTTGCCAAGGAGCTGAAAATGGCGGCCATGTTATTGGCGTATCTAACTGTCTGCTGTTTTGCGGAAGCATAGCCATCTGAAAGAAGCCAGTTATAGATAAGCCCGAAATTGGGATTCGGATTATCCTTGATTTTTTTTGCTACATCGGAAAAATCAGAAGAGGCCGCTTTCAATGATTCCGCAATCTTCTTCAGTGACTCCGAATCGTAGTACAGATCCTTGCCCATGCTCGCTCACCCCTTTCCTAAAAGTTGAACATGCCGGCGATGCTGCTGTCGGTCTGCGCGTAGTCGGTTTTGATTTCGTCGGTGGTGGAGCTGATTGCGCTCAGAATCTCCTTGAGCTCGGCCATGCTGACCAACCACTGCGACTGGATGTCGTAATAGGCGAGCTGCGCCTCACCGGACCAACTGTTCAGCAGTCCGTTCACGTCGCTTTGCAACGTGTCCAACGTATTGTCAATGGCGGTGACGCCATCGCTCAACACTTTGACCAATTCGTCCACGTCGGACGGCTTGACCGTGATTGCTGCAGTCATAGCAGTTCGCTCCTTCCTGTTACACTCACGCTACTTGTCGGTTTTCTTGACGCGGTGGCCGGCCATGGCGCCGATGGAGCGGATCTCGATGTCGTCGTCCTCAAGCTTCGGCGCGACGTAACCCATACGCTGTCGCTTGTTCTTGGAATCGTTCGCAGAGCCGGAGCCGGGTGCACCCATCATGCCGGAACGTCCGCTCGACGAGGCTGCGGATTCGGCGGTGGTCGCCTTCAATCCTGCGGCCATGCCGGTTTGTCCGCTGAGGCCGCCGGGAACGATCTGCGCGGAAACCGGCGTGTTCGTGAAGTAGGAGCCGCCACCGAGGCCCGCTGTGACGGAACCGCCGACGCCGGCGCCTGTACCAAGACCGGCGACCGATACGCCGCCGAGACCTGCGGAACCACCCATCGTCGCGGCATAGCCTGCACCGGATCCTGCGGCCAAGCCGCTCAAACCGGCGCCACCGTAAGAACCAGAACCGATGCCGCCAAAGTGCGGCGAGGTGATTGTGGAGCCGGGGATCGAGCCCATGTCGGAGTCGATGTCGATGGTACCGTCGTCCGGATTGTAGGGGTCGTATGGGGTTACATCGGAATGAACTGCACCCCGATTGTTGGACTGCGATAATGCAGATTCGATGATTGGAGGTGCGGTTTCTCATGTGTGGGGATCGCAGGCGTCATTACGACGACGGTTTCATGAGGAAGGTCGCGGACCTGAT
>NZ_WBVT01000055.1 GCF_009193355.1 Bifidobacterium leontopitheci | reverse complement strand
ACGCGGGGCGCTGGATCAGGCGGCGCCGAGCGTGATCACGGCGTCGCAGTAGTCGAGCACCTCCGCACGGTGGGTGACGATGAGCACCGTACGGTCCTTGAGGGCGCGGATGCGTTCGAGCATGGCGTGCTCGGTGGCGATGTCAAGCGCGGACGTGGACTCGTCAAGCAGCAGCACCGGCGCCTGGCTGTAGAGTGCGCGGGCGACGGCGATGCGCTGCATCTGGCCTTCGGACAAGCCGGAGCCGCGTTCGCCGAGCCGCGTCTCGTACCGGTCGGGCAGCTGGTTGATGAAGCCGGCGGCGTCGGCGATGCGGCAGGCGCGTTCGACGAGCGCGTCGTCGATGTGGGCGGGGTCCGGATCGGGGTCGGCGAAGGCGACGGCCTCACGGATGGTGCCACTCATGAGATTGTTGCCTTGCGGCACGTAGGCGAAGAAGCCGCGTGGGATGGCGTGCGGGGGGATGAGCAGGTCTGCGTCCGGCGTCGCGATGCCGATCCGGCCGGATTGCGGCTGGTAGGCGCCGAGCAGCAGCTTCATCAGCGTGCTCTTGCCGATGCCGCTGCGGCCGGTGATCGCCACGAAGTCGCCGCGGCGGATGTCGGCGGAGAAGTCGTGCAGGACCTCGTTGCGTCCGTATGTGAAATCCACGTGGTCGAGGCGGATGGCGTCCATGCGCGTGTAGAGGTCGCGGGCGGTGAGACCACTGGGCGTGAGACCACCCCCCGCCAGCGGGGGGCGGAGCGAGGACTCCCCGCCATGCGCATGAGCGGCAGAGGCGCCTTCATGATCGTGAGCGGGCGAACCACCCCCCGCCTCGCTATGCTCGGCACCCCCCGCCAGCGGGGGGCGAGAGGTAACGGCATCCGCTCCCGCCGGCGGGAGCTGGCGAGCGGAGCGAGACTGAGGGTGGTCATCCGGCACCAATTCCATAAGCCGCTCGCAGCTGGCGAGCATGGCCGCATGCTGCGGGAACATGCCGCCGATCATCGCAAACGGCGACTGGATCTGCCCGATCAGCTGAATCACCGCCATCATCGTGCCGTAACTCAACGTGCCGTGCAGAATCCCGAAACCGCACCAGACGAAACCAATCAGATAGCCGACGTTCATCGCGCTCGCCAGGCCGGTGCTCGCCACCGCGGTCACCGTCACACGCCGCATCCGCGCACGCTGATGATCCCTCATCCGCTGTTCGGCGAGCGCACGCACCTTGCCGCCCACGCCGAACGCCTGAATCACCAGCAGACTCTCCAGACACTCCTGCAGAAACGAACGCACGCGGCCCTCAGCCTCCTGCACACGCTTGTGCAACCGCTTGAGCAGCCCACGCAGCAGGAACGACGCGCCGACCATCGCCACGCCGCCCGCCACGAACAGGGCGGTCAGGCCGGGAGCGAGCGTGATCATGACCGCGACCACGCCGACGATGCGGATCGCCATCGACGCGGCGTTCGGCGCGAGCGAAACGACCGAGCCGCTGACGACCGTCACGTCGCTGGTAAGCCGGTTCATGAGCTCGCCGGAATGATGCCGCTGCGACTCGGCGATCGGCGCGTCGAGAATGCCGGCGAACACGCGCGAGCGCATCCGGTTGTCCATCGAACTGCGGGCGCGTTCGGCGACAAGCACCGCGAGCGCACGCAGCACAATCTGCACGACGATGGCCACGGCGAACACGACGGATTCGCGGACGAACGCCGTCTGGTCACGGGCGATGGCCGCGTCAATCGCACCACGCATCATCAGCGCGTAGCCGACCGCAATCGCCGCCATCGCCGCCTGCAGCACGCACAGCGCGGCCACCAGCCAGCTCGCGCGGCCGTACACGCCGAGCAGCCAGCGGTAGATGCGCCACGTGGGGCGGTCGGCGTGGGGTTGGGCGGGGGCAGAGGCTGCTGGTTGCGTGGAGGATTGTGACGAACGCGGCTCTTGGGTTGCGGCGTCGATGGCGGCATGGGTGACGTTACCGGGGACATGATCGGCATCAGCAGCGGATTGTGTGGCGGCGCCGGGGGATTGCGTGGAATTATCGCGGGATTGTGCGGATTCAGCAGCGGAATGCGCGGCAGAGGAAGAAGATGCGGAACTGGCGGCGTTTCGCGTGTGACCGGCTGCGGCTTGTGCGGGATCGCCGGCAGGTTCCGTACGACTGACTGCGGGCTGTGCGGAAGTGACGGCGACATGAGCAGGGGCATGTGCATGACGCGTATGAGGCGACGGCTCTGTGCCGCCGCCGATGATGGACTGCCAGCTTCGACCGGCATTCTGCACCGACATCTCATCGGACGATGCCGGAGACGCCCCCGCCACATTCTGGAATCCCGTGGTCCCGTTCATCGCATACCACCCCTCGCACCGGCCGCCTTACCCTTGGCATTCTATAGTAACGGCGGCTCAATCCCAGCGCCGCCGGATGACGCTTGATGCCGGTAGCAAGAAAACGGCTCATTTTGAACCGTATTCCATACTCTTAGGTATCGCGACGGTGACGACGCCTCGCGAGCGGATCGAAAACGTCTTGTGTTGGCCGCACAGGCAGCGCAAAACCACCTCCGTAACGCAGTCAGGCACCTAAGAGCAACAAGCCGAAAACGGACAACCGCATGCCGGAGAACGCAGCGAGCGCCGGCAAGGAGACTGAGATACGGGAATCTTTGACGAACCCGACACAGGATAGGGGCGATGGCCGTGTCCCGCAAGTGCGAAATCGCCAGCCGTGTCGTTACGGGACGTCCCATAACGACACGGCAGCCGTTTTTGCGCTTACGGGAGCACGCGCACATCGTCGCATTGCCGCCCCTGTTGCTGCGAAAGTATCGTCACCCTTCCAGAAACCGCCATTTTTCAACGATTCTGAGATTGCATCGACGTGGCGTCTCCGGATGCCGCGTGTCCCGCAACGACAAAAACACCGTTTCTGCATGTTCGGGACGTCCCGTAACGACACAACGGGCGTTTTTGCACGTTCGGGACGTCCCGTAACGACAGCATCGCCGTTTCAGCACTTACGGGACGCAGAGCGTCTGGCTTTGCCGATTCCGGCTCTTCCGCGCGGTGCTGCGGAGGCGCACACCAATCCCAGCCTGCTGCCTCAGCAGGTGTACGCACGCTGTGACGGTGGAGGCGTATGGCGTGCGCAAGCCCGTCAGACGGCATCGCGCGAACGTGGATCGGCAGACGTGCCACAACTTTGCAAATTCGACGGTCTGGTCGAGCCGTGGCAACCATGTGGGCATGCAACCGACAGAATCGGCCGGATTTCTTGCCACAAGTCGTCCGGAACGCCGATGTTGTCGAGCCGTGGCAACATGCGGCAGTACGTATGCCGACTGCGCAACTCAGCTGGGGATGTCAGCGTCCTGCGGCCAAGAACGGCCTGCGAGCGGCTCAATGCCGGCTCACTGTCGTCCGGCACTTTGCCGGCGCCTAGGCCGACGGATGAGCCTTGCCTGTGGCGACCACCCTCAGTCTCGCTACGCAAGCCAGCTCCCGCCAGCGGGAGCGAAAACCCAGCGCTAATCCCACGTGTGGGGGCCGAGGATGAGCGGGAGGACGAACGGTTCGCGGCAGTCGTCGAACGATTCGCCGGTGAGCTCGGCGAACGACGCGGCGGCATCAGGTTCGCGTTCGCCGCCGATGAACCGGTAGGTGGGGGTCAGCAGCAGGACTTTGTCGAGCAACGAGAGCGCGTGGCCGACTCCGGTAGCGGTCGCCGGCATGTGCATGAAACGTACGGCCTCGTCGACCATGGCGGAGGGGTTGAGCCGGTCGACCTGCGGGGCGGGGGCAGTGCTTGCGCCGCTGGCGGGCGCAAAAGATGCCTGGCCGGCGAACACCGGAGACGGTACAGCTGGCGAAGATGGATGGTCGTTTGCGGCAGGGATCGAGGCTGAAGCTGGTGCAGCCGTCACGCCTGACGCGCGGATTGCGGGTGTGGAAGCGGATCGGGCGACGGGGGCGTGGGGAGCGGTCGGTGCGCTCGGCTTGTCTGACGTACCGCGGACGCTTGCGCCGGCGGTGATGGTCATGGCTGCTGAAGCCGGCTCCGCGTCTGGCGAGCCGGACGCTCCCGCCCCGGCCGCATCATGCACGAAGCACCATCCGTCGAGCGGCACGGTCACGTTGCGACTCCATCCGCGGCGGCCGCGCCACGGCGTGCCAGATGCGGTCACATACGAGCTGCGCCCGCTGCGGGTGACGTGCAGTGCGATCCAGCCGTCGCCGACCAGCCGCACGACGTCGCCGAGATACTGCCGCCACAGCAGGGCGTGACGTTCGGCGCGCGCGGTCGGTAGCGAGGAGAACAGGTAAGCGCGTTCGCGGTATTCGATGCAGATGCCGTTGACTGCGATCATGCCTTGCGTGGGCCAGGCTGAGAGCATGGCCGTCTGCAGCGATTCGAGGATGAGTCGGTCGCGCGACCAGTGCGGGTGGGCGCGCGCGAGTTCGGTGAGCGCGGCGGCTGCTGGTGCTACACGGATGGGGCGGCTGCTTGCGGCGCCGGCAAGCCAGTCGGGGATTGCGAAGTCGTCGAACTGTGCGGATACTGCGTCCGTGGCGTCGGCGGGGATGCGGATGCTGTGTTGGCGTCCTGCGATTTCGCAGACGAGCGGGGATGCGGAGGACGGCTGGGATAGCTGGATTGGCGATGGCTGACCGGCCATGGCGGCACCTCCTTTCCGTACGCGCGATGCCGTTCGTGTTGCCGCCGCAAGATGCACAATGTGCAACTTGCGGTGAAAATGTGATCAATATGTAAAGAAAAGCGGTGGATTGTGCACCTTGAGGTACACAATCCACCGTGATTTCTCCCCAAGATACACAATGTGCAGCTTGGGGAGTGGGTATTGGTCAAGCTGTGGGATAAGGGGAGCGGACGCGGGTGACGCTCCCCCAGTCAGCTTCGCTGACAGCCCCCTCCACCGAGGGGGCCAAGGGCGGGACGGTGCAGCTCGCTCCTGAGCGGCCCCTTGGCGGGAGGCAAGGGCGGGTCGCCAATTGAACCACTCCACCGAGGGGCTGAAAACGGAACGTACTCGGAACGGGGGTTACGAGTACGGTTGGTCAGGTTTTCTCAACCGACCGTACTCGAAGAGCATCGTACGAGTACGGTCGGTTGAAGAATCGTGACGGATGGGGTTAAGTGCGGGAGAGATGGGTGGGACGGGCCGCTCTCAGTCTCGCTACGCTCGACAGTTTTCGCCAGCGGAAGCGGGTGACGCTCCCCCAGTCCGCCTCCGGCTGACAGCCCCCTCCACCGAGGGGGCCAAGGGCGGGCCAGTCGCCACGCGGGGGGCGCTCCCCCAGTCAGCTTCGCTGACAGCGTCCTGCAACTAAGGACGGCCTACGGCCGACTCAATACTGGCTCGCTGTCGCTCGCACCTCGCCTACAAACGCCTCCGGCGTTTGCTTGACGGCTCGGCCCTCCACCGAGGAGGCCAAGAGGCGGAATCGCCAAGCCACAACTGAGCCCCTCCACTGAGGGGGCCGAGGGCGGGATGGTGCAGCTCGCTCCTGCGCGGCCCTTTGGCGGGGGCGAGCAGGGCGGGCTACTGGCGGGCGGACTTGAGCTGGGAGGCGCCGGAGCTCTGACCCGCCAGTTCGGCGATGTTGAGGCGGTAGCCTACCGTGCCGTCGGGCTGCGTGTGCGGCGTGTGGACGGTCGTGCCGTCAAGCGTCTTCCACCAGACATCCACGATCATGTCCTTGTCGAAGTAGGCCTGCGGGATCTTGGTCAGGAAGGCGACGGTCCAGTACTGCGCGGACGGACCGAAATCGTAGCCGAATCCGTTGGCGTCCTGCGGAGTGTAGTAGCCATTGCCGCTGCCCTTGAGATCGGCCCTGTTCCACACCATGTCGGTGGTGAGCGTCACGGTGTGCGCCGCAACCCCATCGACCGCCGGAATGTGGAAGTCGAACCCGGCCTGCGCGTACCGCTTCGTGTCCATGGTGGACATGGCTCGCAGATACGTGGCCTGCGTCTTCTTGACGTCCAGGCCGGCTGGCACCTGCGCGGCGAGACCCATCAGCTTCGCGTCCACGAACTTCGCGTACGCCTTGCCGCTGGTCTTCATGTACGGGTCCTTGAACGCGGGGTCGGCGTACCAGCCGGCGAACACCTTGCCGGACGGCGCGGCCGGCGCGGTCCACTTGTCGGCCGGCAGCTCCGGGAACGAAGCCTGACCGCCCTGGTGCTTGTACCATTCGACCATGTACTGGCCGGCGGCGAGCGAGGTGACCTTGATCGTACGGAACGCGGTCGCGTCGGTGGCGGTACCGTCGAGCACGAGCCGTGCGATGACGGTGACCGTGCCGGATTCGCCGGTGCCGGACTTGGTCAGCACGCCGGTGGCGGGGTCGATGGTGGCGATGTCGGTGCGGTCGACGCTCCACTGCCAGCTCACCTTGTGCTTGCCGATCGTCGCGTCCGAACCTGAGCCAGAACCATCGATGCCGGTGCTCGCGGAGAGCCCCAGCTTGGCGGTCTCCTCGCCCATTTCGCCGTTGGTGCCGGAAATGGTCGGCTTGACGGCGATGAACTCGGTCGAGTCGGACTTGGCGTCCGGGTACGTCTTGGACTTGGCGGTGACGGTCACGTCGCCGGGCTTCAAGACCCTGGCGATGCCGGTGGCGTCGTCGACGGTCACGGTGCTCTCGTCGCTGGAGGTCCAGTCGAGGCTCAGGTCGTGCGCGTTGTCGGGTTCGACGTGTGCGCTCAGACCGAACGTCGTGCTGTTGTTGAGGTTCGCGACGAACGGGTCCGCGCTGTCGATGACGACCGCGGTGACCGGGTTGTTCTCGAACGCTGCCGACTTGCCGTACACCCAGTATTCACCGCCGCCGGTGATGCCGTCGACGCCGTGGCCGTTGATCAGCAGCTTCGCGTACACGGTGCTCGAGCCTGCCGGCAGGGTGGCGGTGATGGTCGCGTTGCCGTCCGCGCCGTCAGCCGACTTGCTGTCGGTGAGTCGCTTGGCGGCGGCCGCGTCGGCGGCGAGCGACTCGAGCGAGGAGACGCCCGCGTCGCCGGCCTGGTAGATGCCGTCGCGCTCGCCGAACCTACCGTCGCCGAGCTTCACGTACGCGGCGCTCGCGTCGCGCGAGTTGCGGCTTGCGACGGTGCCGACGAACGGCTTGACGGCGAGTCCGTTGCCGAGCGCGAGGTTGCCTGCCGCGTCGGGCATCATCGAGACGGTGCCGTTGTTGAGGATGCTCTGGCCGCCGAGCGGCTCGATGGAGCCGCCGGTGATGTACGCGTTCACGCCGGAACCGACGACCACGCGGGCGCTCTGGTTGACCTCGCCACCGGAGATGTCCTTGAACGTGCCGCCGTTGATGGTCAGCGTGCTGCCGGCGCGCGAGTCGACCGACGACACAGTGCCGTCGTTGACGGTCAGGCGGCCGTTGTTGAGCACGCCGCCGTAGCTGCCGGAGTTGACGCCCGCCGGGCCGAATCCGTAGATCTGGCCGCCGTCGATGGTGGCGGAGCCGCTGGCCTGACCGACCTTGAGGCCGTAGCCGCCGTCGCCCGCGCCGATCAGCGTGGTGCCTTTGCCGATGATGGCGTTGGCACCCGCGCCGCTCACGTTCACCGCGTATCCGTTGTCGGATCCGGTGCCGTACTTGGTCTGCAGGGTGACGGTGCCGCGGGTGATGAGCGTGGCGTTGGTGCCGAGCACGACCGGCTGGGCGCTGGTCCAGATGCTGCCGCCGGCGCGCACGTCGTTGATGGTGATGCCGCCGTTCGTGCCGTCGAGCACGAGCCGCGCGTTGTCGTTGACGCCGATCTCGGCGTACGCGATCGTGTGCGCGCGGCCGTCGCCGACGATGGTGACCGGGTGGTTGAGGTACACGCGACGCGAGTCGTTGACGAACCAGCCGGATTCGATCTCGAAGTCGCCGCACAGCACGATCTTGCTCACGCCGGCGTTGCCGAGCGCGCTCTTGAACGAGCCGGCGTCGCAGGCGTTCACGGTCTGGCCGGAGTCGGCGGCCTTGAGCGCGTCGAGCGCGGCACGGTCGGCGACGAGCTTGTCATGGTTGGTCACCTTGGCCTTGTCGGCGGCCGACAGCGCGTTGTACGCGGTTTCGGCGGCGACGATGGCCGCTTCGTCGCCGGTCTCCACGTCGGAGGCGGCGGGCAGTGCGGCGATCTGGTCGATGACCTTCTCGGCGGCCGTCTTCTCGGCGGTGGCCGCCTTGCTGATGGCGAACGAGTCGATCTGCTGCGAGGCGCCGTTCTCGACCTTGTACGCGCGGTAGTACAGCGTGTCGCCGTCGATGTTGACGCCGGCGTAGGCGGGCACGTTCAGCGCGAGGCTGACCGCGGATTCGACGGCCGGGTCGTCATGCTGCTCGTAGTTCTTGACGCCCGCGGTGCCGGCGATCGCGTACACGACGCCGTTCGGGTTCTGCGCGACCTGGAAGTTCTGGCCTTGGAAGGCCTGCGTCTTCGTGGTCACCGCGGTCTTCTTGCCGTTGCGGTCGAGGAAGTCGGTGCGGTTGTACGTGTGGTCGTGGCCGGAGAGCACGAGGTCGATGTGGTTGTTGGCCGCGAACTTGGTCAGCTGCGCGCGGATGGCCACCACGTCGGCGTCCGCATGGTGCGGGCCGTTCGAGTACGGCGACTTGTGGAGGACGATGATCTTCCACTTCGCGTCGGAGGAGCTGACGGTCTTCTGCGCCCAGGCCATCTGGCCGCTGGAGATCGAGTCGTCGGCGGCGAGGTCGTTGGAGTTGAGTACGACGAACAGCGCGTTCTTGTACGTGTACGAGTAGTAGGTGCCGCTCGTCTGGTCCTGGTCGGGCACGTCGAGGTTCTGGATGTTGAAGTGGCTCATGATGGAGTTCGGGTCGCTCACGCCTTCGACGTGCGACTTGTCCTCATGGTTGCCGGTGGCGGCGGTCACGGCCATGGACCGTTCCTGGTCGCCGTCGAGCAGCCACGTCCAGTAGTCCTCGTTGGAGCCTTCGTCCACGACGTCGCCGCCGTGCACGGTGAACGCGGTGCCGGGCAGCTGGGACTGCGCGGCCGTGAGCGTCTTGTGGTACGTGTCGTAGTCCGATTGGGTCATGCCCTGCGAATCGTCCACGTTGAGGAACGAGAACGAGTCCTTCGTGTCGTCGCTCGAGCCGGTGACGAACCGCGTGGTGGAGCTCCAGAAGTCGCCGGAGCTGACGCGGTAGTAGTACGGCTGGCCGACGGTCAGCCCGGTGACCTGCGCCGAGTACTTCGTGTAGAAGTCCTTGCCGTAGCCGGACGTGAGGCCGAGGTTGAGCAGCGTCTTCGGCTTGACGACCTGCTCGGCGGTCGCGTCGACGGTGCTGATCACACTGTCGCAGCCGGCGTCGCGGCACACCTGCACCTTGCCGGGTTCGGTGACTGTGTCATAGGCGTGCGTCTTCTCGTCGACCTTGGACGTGTCGTAGAACGAGCGCGCGTACCAGCGGAAGGCGCGGTCCTTGACCGTGTCCTTGCCGAGCGACATGGAGATCTGCGTCGGCTGGCCGGAACCGGCGGCCGTGTCGTCAGGGTCGAACGGCGTCTTGTGGCCGGTGTACGCGATTGTCACCGCCTTGCCGGAGTTCTCGACATCGTCCTCGCCGACCGAATCGGTGGACATCTGGTCGATGATCGTGCCGATGATGCCGCCCATGCCGGTCAGGAAGCTGGGGCTCATGTACTCATTGACCTTGTCGTCCACGATGGAGCGGATCTTGGCCGCGTTGAATCCGAACGTGTCGAGCGTGGACTTCAGGTTGCCGTTCGACGTGGCTAGGTTGAGCACGGTCAGCCACAGGCCGCTCAAGCCCAGGTTCCAGCGGACGGTCAGCGTGGAGGTGATGTGGTCGAGCACGCCGTTGCCGCCCTGCGGCACGATGGTCTCGAGCAGCAGGTTGATGATGTCCTTGACCAGATTGCCCTTCTTGATGGCCGCCGAAGCCGCCGCGATCTTGTCACGGTTCACGCCGGACGTGTTCTCCGCGCCTTGCAGATGGTTGGTCATCAGGTCGGAGACCATGGCGACGAGCGCATAGTCGCTGCCGGCGACCGGCTGCATGGCCGAGATCTTGTCGACCACCTGCTTGATGACGCCCGCCAGATAGTCGGGCTGCTGCAGGTACTGCGTGTCGATCTGCGACATCAGGTCGCCGACGATCGCCATAATCTCGTCGTCGCTGATGGTCGTCTCGCCCAGCAGCTGGGCGACGCCGCCGATGCCCTTCAGATGCAGCCCGCCGTTCGCATACCAGGCCTGCGCGGTGTACATGCCTCCGGTGATGGTCATCGGGCTGGCCATGTACTCGCGCAGATAGTCGAGCACCGTCTGCTTCAGGTCGAAGTCGGGCTGCTCCTTGGCCAGATAGTTCTGCAGGCCCTGCTTGCCGATCTTCTCAAGCATCGGGCGCACGGTGCCGACCGCCATGTTCGTGATCAGGCCGGAACCGTACAGCTTCTGCTTCGTATACGCCTCAAGATCGTTGATCTGCTGCGTGTTGTCGGCCGTGTTGCACTGCGTCCACCGGCCGGACGGGTCGGCGGGCAGGGTCACGCCGTAGCCGCAGTGCACGGTCAGCGTCACATGCTTGCTCGGATTCTCGGGATCACGGCCCACGGAAACGGTCTTCACGTCCATGGTCTCCGCGTGTCGCTCGCCGTTGCCGCCGGCGGTCTCGGCGGGCAGCTTCTGGCCGCGGTAGAAGGTCACGTAGCGCACGGGCGTGCCGTAGCTGGCGAGCGCGCCGGTCTGGATGTCGACGAGCGGGTTGCCCTTGGGCGAGACGTAATCCGCGCGGTCGTTGGCGTGCATGTGGCCGGTGAACACCCAGCGCATGCCGGCGTCGGCGAGCGTGGACGCGACCTGCTGCCAGTTGTCGACCACGTACTCGTTGAGGGTCTTGTCCTCGTTGACGAAGTGGGGCACGATGCCGTGGTGGAGGAAGCCGATGACGGTCTTGCCCTTGGCGTCGGCGTCCTTGGTGACGGAGGCGATCCACGGAAGGAGGGTCGGGTCGACGCGGCCGGCGGTCACGTGCTCGTTGTAGTCGTAGCCGGTTTCGGCGTCGGGGCTGTAGCGGCCGGAGTCGATGGCGATGAACCGGTAGTCGCCCTCGTCCACGTAGTAGCTGAGCTCGCCGGCGACGGCCTTGGGGGTGCCGTCCGCGGTGCGGTAGTGGTCGGCGCTGTTGAAGTCGGTGTTATCGTTGCCGGGGTTGTGGAAGAAGTGGCTGGGCGCGCTGCTGTTGGCCGCGCGGTCGGCCTTGTCCTGCTGGGCGGCCTCGTCATAGCCGAAGTCGCGCATGACGTAGCGGAAGTACGCGGGGTCGGTGGCGCCCTGGGTGATGGCCTTGCCGGTGGAGTCGGTGGTCTGGAAGTGCGGGTCGTTGCCGATGAACGTGTGGCCTTCCGAATCCTTGATGCTGGGTGCGGGTTCGCGCTGGCCGGTGCCCTCGTGGAAGTTCCAGGCGTCGGTGTTGTAGATGTCGTGGTTGCCGTTGATCACGAACACCTTGGTGGCGTTCTTCTCGCCGTACTTTTCGGCGGTCTTGGTTTCGATCTCGCGGAACTTGGCGGCGATGTCGTATTCGGCCTGCTGTTCGCCGTCCTTGGTGAGGTCGCCGGTGACGAGCACGTAGTCGGGGTGGTCCTTGATGATCATCTGCACGGCCTGCTCGGAGATTGCGTTGGACTCCTCGAGCAGCTTCGGGTCGCCGCCGACATAGTCATGGAAGTCGTCATTGTCGTCCGCGTAGTTGGCCGGATAATAATGCGTATCCGACAGGACGCCGATCTTGGCGGTGCCGGCGGCCTTGTTGTCCGGACCGGCCGGGGTTTCGGCGGCCGCGGCCTTGGTGTCGGCGGGGGCAGCGGCCTGCGCGGCGGCCGTTTGCGTCGCGGCTGCCGGCTGCGTTTGCGTTGCGGCGGGGGCGGCCATGGCGATGCCGGACGGCACGGCCATGGCGATCATGGTCGCCACTGCGAGCAGCAGGCCCGTGATGCGCCGGTTGGCGGCGGTGAGCGTTCTCATGACGCGCATGATGGCTGCGTTCATGATTCCTTCTTTCTCTGCGTGAGCCGACGGTACTCCCCCGGCACGTGGTTTCGTTTCAGTTATAAGAATGTTGCGATGATGATGTGGCGCAGTTGGCTGGATTGCCAGCGGGCGTTCATCAAGAATTTGTTTTGGGCGTGGCTGTTGCTGTTGCCGCGGCGGCAGTTTCGGTTGCCGCTGCGGCGGCCGCGGTCGCGTAATCCAGTCCGGTCATGGCCTCGAAACTGGTCTTGACCGCCTGCTCGCTCATGTCGCACGTGAGCACGTAGATCGGCACGCGGGCGATCAGCTTGTCGAGCAGGTCGGTGGCGAGCATGGCTTCCTCGGCGTCGCGCGTCAGGTAGATGCGGTTCATGAGCTCTTCGACGGCCTCGTCGACAGTGGCCTTGCGGATCGAGCAGGTCGTGCCGCGTTTCAGGATCGCGATGCCGCCCAGCGGCACCTGCACGTTGCGCTGCCAGCGTTCCTTGCCGGACCACGGCGTGCCGCATGCGAGCGCGTTGCCGTCGTCGAGACGAAAGATCGGCTTGTCACCGTTCACCGGCAGCACTGACGGGCCAAGATAGCGCCGCCAGAGCCGGATGTGCGTGGACTTGCCGGTGCCGCTGAACGCGGTGAACACGTACGCGCGGCCGGCGTACTCGATGCAGGCGCCGTGGAAAGTAAGCCGCCCGAACCGCAGCATCTGCCGGGAGACCTGATCGTAGGCGAGCTGCCATTCGGCGAACGCGGCGTCCGCCGGCGGACGGAACGTGATGATGTTGCGCACGCCGCGTGCGTTGTATGTGGTGTGGATTTGGGCTGGGGCTGGGGCGGGTTTCGATGTGGGATTGGATGCGGCGTGGGTTTCGCTGCCTGCCGGCTTGATGATATGGCCGTCGAACATGCCGTAATATGCCGGCGTTTTGGGGTCTTTGAACTCGATATCGCAGGTCACATCGGCGACCCGGCATTCGAGGATGCCCGGATTATCGTCAAGATCGCCGGACTCTTGCGAAGAGTTCGTTTCGGAGATGGCTTCGAGGTTCGTTTCGGGGCCAGCCCCAGGGTTAGCGTGTTCCATCATTCACCACATATCCAGATCACGTTGCATTGTGTGCTGCGGATTTTCGCTCCGCTACACGTTCTTGGCCCCCTCGGTGTGAACTGCACCCCGATTGTTGGACTGCGATAATGCAGATTCGATGATTGGAGGTGCGGTTTCTCATGTGTGGGGATCGCAGGCGTCATTACGACGACGGTTTCATGAGGAAGGT
>NZ_WBVT01000054.1 GCF_009193355.1 Bifidobacterium leontopitheci | reverse complement strand
CGCCGGCCTGTGATGATGCGTGAGTGTCCATACACCATTGTCACCACGCACGACCGTCAACCATGCCCCAGGACATACCGTCAACCATCCGCTGACACATGCGTCAACTATCCGCTGAAGCTAAACACAGTCTGTACGAGTACGGTCCGTCGAAAAAACTCAACCAAACGTACCCGAAACGGGGTCCACGAGTACGGTCCGTCACAAAATCCTGACCGAACGTACTCTAACGGCGTGTACGAGTACGTTCCGTCGACATTTCCTAACCGAACGTACTCGAACGACCATGTACGGGTACGGTCGGTCATCGCGCGATGCGGCGGCGGCCGCAGCGCATATGACAAAGGGGCGGGCGCCGGGATACCCCCGGGGCCCACCCCCGCCAGTCACGGAACGGCCGGTTACTCAGCCGACCGGCCGAGCGTCACTTGGCGACGCCTGCGCGCTTGTCGACCGCGCGCATGACCGCCTTGTACAGCTCGGACGCCACGAGCACGACCGCCGCGAGTCCGATGCACTCGAACCAGGCGGTCACGCCGAGCGGCGTGGTGCCGAACGCCTCATTGAGGAACGGCACGTAGATGACCACAACCTGCAGCAGCACGGAGATGCCGATCGCACCCCACAGCCACTTGTTGCTGAACAGGCCAACGAACGCGGACTGGCGTGCGGAACGCGAGGCGAGCGCGTTGAACAGCTGCGCGAACACAAGGATGGTGAAGCCCATCGTGCGGGCCTCGGTCATCTGCGCATCGTGGCCGAGCGCATCCACCGAGCGGTCGGTGAACAGGCCGCCGGCCAGGTGCATGTCCATGCCGATCAGGGTGACCGCGGCCATGATGATGCCGATGAACGCGATGTCGATCCACATGTCCTTGTCGATCACACGGTCGGTGAGGCGACGCGGCTTGCGGGCCATCACGTCGTCGGTCTGCGGGTCGACGCCCATGGCGAGCGCCGGCGCGGCGTCGGTGAGCAGGTTAATCCACAGCAGCTGCGTGGCGAGCAGCGGCACGGTCACGCCCTGCGTACCCGGCTGGGTGATGCCCAGCACGCCGGCGAGCAGCACGCCGCCGAACACGGTGAACACCTCGCCCACGTTGGAGCTGAGCAGGTAGCGCAGGAACTTGCGGATGTTGTCGAAAATGACACGACCTTCGCGCACGGCGGCGACGATGGTGGAGAAGTTGTCGTCCGCGAGGATCATCTTCGCGGATTCCTTGGTCACCTCGGTGCCGGTGATGCCCATGGCCACGCCGATGTCGGCGGACTTGACGGCCGGGGCATCGTTGACGCCGTCGCCGGTCATGGCGGCGATGTTGCCCTGCCGCTGCAGCGACTCGACGATCTTGAGCTTGTGCTCGGGCGCGACTCGCGCGTACACGGACACTTCGCTGGTCGCCTTGTCGAACGCGGTGTCGCCCTGCGCGGCGAGCTCGTCGAGCTGGTCGCCGGTGAGCGCCTTGCCGCCCTTGTCGATGATGCCCAGGTCGGAGGCGATACGGGCGGCCGTCAGCGGGTGGTCGCCGGTGATCATGACCGTGCGGATGCCGGCGCGGTGCGCCTCGGCCACGGAGTCGCGGACCTCGGTGCGCGGCGGGTCGATGATGCCGACCATGCCGGCCCAGATGAGGTCGGATTCGATGACGTCACTCTGCTCGGCGATGTCGGTGACCTGTCCGGCCGCGTTCGCCTTGATGCCGGGGACGTCGGCGAGCGACGTCGTGCCGAGCGGACGGTACGCCTCGCCCAGCGTGCGGTACGCCTCGCCGGACAGCCGCTCGACGGTCGCGAGGATCGTCTGGCGGTCGCCTTCGGTGAGCGGACGGACCGCACCGCCCACGGCGATGCGCGTGCAGTAGCCGAGCAGCACGTCGGGCGCGCCCTTGGCGAACACGGTCAGGTTGCCGGCGTCGGCGTTGTCCTTGGCGACGATGGCCATGCGCTTGCGTTCCGAGGTGAACGGCACTTCGGCCACGCGCTCGAAGTTCGCGTACTTGCGGTCCGCGTGGACCTTGCGCGCGGCGACGATGAGCGAGACCTCGGTCGGGTCGCCGACCGCCTCCCACTTGCCGGCAGTGTCGGACTGCCGCAGGTCGCCGTCGTTCGCGAGCGTGCCCGCGCCGAGCGTCGCCATCACTTCGGCGGCGACGTCGGCCGGGACGGCGAGGTCGTCGCCGCCGGTCATGACCATGCGGCCTTCCGGCGCGTAGCCGGTGCCGGTGATCTGCACTTCGCCGGACGGGGTGACCACACGTTCGACGGTCATCTCGTTGCGGGTGAGCGTACCGGTCTTGTCGGAGCAGATCACGGACGCGGAGCCGAGCGTCTCGACGGAGCTGAGCTTCTTGACGATCGCGTTGTGCTTGGCCATGCGCTGCACACCGAGCGCGAGCACGACGGTCAGGATCGCGGCCAGGCCTTCCGGCACGGCGGCGACGGCCAGCGAGACGGCCAGCAGCAGCGAGTCGATGACGTCATGCACCGAGTGGAAGCCCTGCGTGAGGGCGAGCGCGGCGAGCACGACCACGGCGATGATGCACACGGCGAGGCCGAGGATCTTGGAGACGTGGGCCATCTCCTTCTGCAGCGGGGTGGCTTCGTCGTCGGTGGCGGCGAGCATGTCGGCGATCTTACCGACCTGCGTGTTCATGCCGGTTCCGGTGACGATCGCGCGGCCGGTGCCCTGCGTGACGGACGTGCCGTTGAAGATCATGTTCGCGCGGTCGCCGAGCGCCTTCGCAGACTCGAGCGTCTCCGGCTTCTTGCCGACCGGCACGGATTCGCCGGTCAGGCTGGCTTCGGCGATGCGCAGGCTTGCGGCGGCGAACAGGCGGCCGTCTGCGGAGACGGTGTCGCCTTCCGCGAGGACGACGATGTCGCCGGGGACCACGTCGGTGGTGTTGATGTGCACGACCTTGCCGTCGCGCAGCACGGCCGTCTGCGGCGCGGTCATCTGCGCGAGCGCGGCGACCGCCTGCTCGGCGCGGGCCTCCTGGATGTAGCCGAGGACGGCGTTGACGATGAGGATCAGGACGATGACGAGGGCGTCGAACGGCACCGGCTCGCCGGCTCCCGGCGTGTTGGCGCGTTCGATGAACCATGCGACCACCGAGATCGCGGTCGCCACAAGCAGCAGGTAGACGAGCGGGTCCTGGAACTGGGCCAGGAACTTCTTCCATTTCGGCACGGGCGGCGCGCTGGCCAGCTCGTTCGGGCCGAACTTCTCCAGACGGCGCTTCGCCTCGGCCGAGCTCAGGCCGGTCGTCGGGTCGACGTTCAGGGCCTTGGCCACATCGGCGGCGTCGGTCAGGCTGGGATCCGTGTCAAGCAGCGCCTGCTGGGCGCGCACTTCCTCTGATAGGGCGTCCTCTTGCGTTGCGGACGTCGTGGATTGATCTTTCTGGCGATCAACCATAGTAATCTCCTTGGTATAGCCGCGGAGTAGTCAGCGTCACGGCAGCCGACGACGAACCCCCTCAAGGACTCCCCTTCGACCTGCGCGAACGCTGCGCGGTTATGGGCACCGGCGCAACTGCTACCGATGCGTATGGGCCCATTATTCCACACCCGCCGTATCAAGGCCGTGAACGCGGTTCTTCACATGTCGCGCAAAACTTCGGCCGGGCGGAGGCGAGGTCGACGCCGCCTCTCCCCCTCATCACACACGTCTCATCTCGCACGCCTCACCACACACGTCTCGCCACCCGCCGCCCATCTCGCACGCACCCATCTCATCACCCGTCCCCCTTTTGTGTCACAGCGGGTAGGTACCCGCTGTGACACAAAAGGGGACGCAAGTAGGAGAGTACGAGGGGCTGACGTTCTAGCCCGGGTGGAAGTTGGTGCCAGTGACAAAGGGGGACGCAGGTAGGAGAGTACGGAGAGACGGCGTGAACGCTCGACGCGGCGGTGAGCGGCGACTCAGAACAGCAGGATGCCGCCGGTGTCGTAGACCTCGCCGCCGGCGAGCAGATACGCTTTCAGCCGACGCTGCAAGCCGGTGCGTTCCGGCAGGTCGGCCGTGGCGAGCACGTCCGCACCCCAGCCGAACACGCGCTCGACGATCATCGGATGGCTCGAGCGCACCGGGAACTTCACGTACCGGCGCATGAACCGGCAGATGTTGCTCTCGGCCGGACTGAACCGTTCGAGCGCCGGGTCAAGCAGCCAGCTTTCGCAGAACCCGGTCGCCGTGCCGCGGCCGATGCGCGCGAGCAGCGTGCGGGCGCGGACGATCGATTCGTCCACGAGTTCGGGGCTCAGCGGGCCTTCGGCGGGAATGTGCATGCTCGTCGTCGGCATGCCGGGCGCGAGAAGCAGGTCGTACGTGGGTTGCGCGGCAGGTGCAGCGGCTTGCGCGGACGGCACGGCTTGCGCAGGCGCGGGGCCGTCTGGTCGCACGCCGGATGCACGATGACCGCCGCCACGGACGTCGACGCGAATGGTCATCGGCTCACGGCGGATGACGCCGCTGCGGACGTCGACGGGATTGCCGGTCACCGTGACGACGCCGGTGGGCAGCGCGGCACTTTCGGCGGTCAACACGGCACTTTCGGCAGTCAGCACAGTGGTGAAGCCGGTGTCGTCACTGCGGCCGTTGGTGCCCTGCAGCCGGCCGTCGGCGCGGACGTGCAAGCCTGCGGCGGCGAGGATGACGACGTTATCGGGCCATGCGTCAGGCGACGCGGCGGTCTGCCCGGCGGGTGCGGCGTCTGGCTGCTCGTCAGACGGCGAACGTCCGCCGGATCTGCCTGCCGCGCCGGCAGTATCGCTTGAGCCGGCGACGCCGTCAGAGGCAGCGCGACGGAAGATATAGTACGGTTCCGCGAACGTGATCGATTCGTACTGCAGCCGGCCGACGCGCAGGATGTCGCCGGTGAACGACAGCAGGTTCCACTCCAGCTCCCAGATGCCCGGACGGCCGGTCTTCGTGCGGTAGACGTCGGCCCAAATCGCGAAGTCACGCAGCGTCGCCTCGATGACGTCATCCGGGACGCCCAGCGACTCCATATGCCGGACCGCCGCGGGTAGGCAGTCGATCATCACCGCGGCGAGAAGGGTGTCGGCATAGCTCGGGTCAGTGAGGTTATCCACCGAGTTATCCACTGTAGCGGCTGTGTTATCCACATGGTTATCCACAGTGCAATTGCCGACACTTCGGTTATCCACAGGGTTATCCACATAGGGGGCGAACACCGCGGCATGACTGCGCAACGCACGGCAGACCGCAGCGGCGGCAGGCACATCGCCGCGCCGGACGATCAGATCATGCAGCCTGGGCAGCGCCGCCGCGCCAACAGGGTCGGACCGCAGCCAGCGTAACGTGCGCACGGCCAGCGCATACAGCTCGCCGTCCATGTTGAGATACTGCCGGCAGGTCTCCTCGTCGGGGATGATGCCGTCCACGCCCGCGGCCCCGATACCCATCAAGCGTGCGACGGCACCGCCGCCGGTATCACGACCGCCCGCACCACTTCCGGCCGCACCGCCGCCGACCATCGCACACATCATCGTCATATCCAACCCCTTCACGGATGTTCATCCACGACCATCATCGTGGTTCACCCTCATGATACCGTCGTCACCCCGCACACCCGAGCAGCGTGACGGCCTACCCGTGCACAGTGACGCAAGACCCGAGCACGGTGACGCGGGCGCGCGGCGAAACCGCACCACCACACCGAAACGTCACACCGCAATGTCGAGCAGGTTGCGGGCGGCGGCGCGTTCGCGCATGCCGCGCGTCGCCCACAGGCCGAGCGCGACGAGCAGGAACATCACCGTGCACGCCACCCACAGCACGCGGCTGCCGAATCCGCCGATGATCCAGCCGCCGACCAGCGGCGCCGCGCCGTTCGACAGCGACCACACCAGGTTGTACAGCCCCTGATACGTGCCGCGCGCGTCCGCCGGCGACAGGCTCGCCACCGTGGTCGCGGCGATCGGGAACGTGCCCAGCTCGCCGAGCGTCCACAGCACCGCGGCGAGCGCGAAGCCGATCCACGTGCTCGCGCCGATCTGGAACGCATAGCCGACGGCCGTCATCAGCATGCCCAGCACAAGCACGCGGGTGTTGCTCATCCGGTTGAACACGGCGAGCGCCGGAATCTGCAGCAGGCACAGCAGGCCGCCGTTGATGGTCAGCAGCACCGAATACTGGTCGGAGCCCATGCCCAGCTGGGTGAGGGCGATCGGCAGGCCGCTGGTCAGCTGGAAGTAGGCGATGGTGTAGGCGAACATGAGCAGCACCATCGACATGAACGGCCAGTCGGCGAGCGCCCGGCGGTAGTTCGCCATCATCGAGACCGGGCGGACGGGCGGCGTCGCGGCGTCCGATGTCGCCGCGCCGTCCGGCGGTACTGCGGCGTCCGTCACGCCAGAAGTCACGGCAGTACCCGACGTCACGGCGGTGCCTGCAATCGCGACGGCGTCCGGCTTGGCGGCAACGTCCGGCGCGACGGACTCGCCTGCCGTGACCATCGCGCCAGCCGCGCGCCCGGCACCCGCGCCGCCGCTCCCCCGCAGCCGTCGCGCCTCATGGAAGAACGCGATCAGCATGGCCGTCGCCACCGCGAGGATGACCGCCTCCGCATAGAACATCAGCGTGTACGAGACCTTGACCAGCTGGTTGGCGATGATCGGGCCGATCGCGAAGCCGAAGTTCACCGCCCATGTCTGCAGCGTGTACGCGCGTTTCTGGGCGCGCGGTGGCACCACGTCGGCGATGTACGCGGCGATGGCGGGCGTGGGGATCGACGAGATCGCGCCGTAGACGAGCAGCATCGCGCCCATGGTCAGCGGGTCGCTGATGAACGAGAGGATCACGAGCATGGCCGCGGCGCCGATCTCGCCGCCGATGATCATCGCCTGACGGCCGAACCGGTCGGAGAGCGAGCCGCCGAACAGGCAGCCGAATATGCCGCCGAAACCGTACATGGAGACGATCGTCCCGGCCACGCCGGCGTCGACGTGCAGGTCCTTGACGAGGTACATCGACATGAACGAGATGACGAACCGGCCCATCCACAGGATCAGCAGGGCCAGCCACAGGCCCCAGAACAGCAGGGGGAGGCCGAAGATGTCACGCTGTTTTCTCACGAGGCAACTCTAGCGCTCAGGACGGCCACGACGACCTCGCACGACGGCCCGCGCAGGACGGCAGACCGGATTTTCCAGATGATACGGACCGTATTCCGTATTCTTAGGCACCCCGGCAAGGTAGGGCGTCACGGGGATATCGGAATCGCCGGGCCGCCGTCAGCCGGCATCATCAGGCCGCCGCCGGCCGCGCGGCCGTTTGGCGTGGGGGTCTGGGACAATGGCGGGTATGGTTACCAAGAAAGGACCGACCAAGGGGTCGGGAGGAAAGCATCGCAACGCGCTGCGCGGCAAGGGGCCGACGCCCAAGGCCGAGGATCGCGTGTATCACAAGGCGTACAAGATGAAGCAGGCGGCGAACCGCCGCAAGATGGCCGATCCGCGACTGGCCGCACGCCGTCGCGCCTCGAAGTTCACCACGGATTCCGATAATCTGGTCATCGGCCGCAACGCCGTGCTGGAGGCGCTGCGCGTGGGCGTGCCGAGCACGCAGCTATACATCGCCACCCGCATCGAGCATGACGACCGCACGCGCGAGATCGTGAAGCTGGCGGGCGCGCAGGGCCTGCACCTGCTGGAGGCGGACCGGCTCGAGATGGACCGCATCGCCCGCTCGTCGAACCATCAGGGCATCGTGCTCAAGGTGCAGCCGTACGAGTACGCGAGCCTGGCCGACCTGGCCGACATCGCCGACCGCAAGTCGAAGGCGATGGAGCAGGTGGATTCGCCGTCCGCGCGCATCAACGCCCGTCCGCTGTTCATCGCGCTGGATGGCGTCACCGACCCGCAGAACCTCGGCGCGGTGATTCGTTCGGCGGCGGCGTTCGGCGCGAACGGCATCATCCTGCCTGAGCGTCGTTCCGCGTCGGTGACGGCCGCCGCGTGGAAGGTGTCGGCCGGTGCGGCCGCGCACCTGCCGGTCGCGCGCGTGGTGAACCTGACGAAGGCGATCGAAAGCCTGCGCGAGCGCGGCTATTACGTGGTCGGCCTGGACGGCGGCGGCGACAAGCTGGTCGGCGAGACCGGTTTCGAGACCGATCCGCTGGTCGTGGTGCTCGGCTCGGAAGGCAAGGGCCTGAGCCGTCTCGTGCGCGAGGCGTGCGACGCGATCGCCGGCATTCCGATCACGTCGATGGTCGAGTCGCTGAACGCCTCCGTGGCGGCGGGCATCAGCCTGTACGCGGTGGCGCGGGCGCGTCGCGAGGCCGCGGCGGCCGCTGCGAAGTGACGGCCTGACTCACGGCGTTCGCACGGACCGACACATCGAAGGCGCATCCACGCGATCATGCGGGATGCGCCTTTTGCGTGACTACGTTCCCAAGTACCATGGAGCCTATGGAAATCAACGAATTGCCCCAGATGGACCCGCGTGCGCTGCAGGCCACGTCGGTTCAGGCCACGGACGAGGACGCCCACACCGTCGAGCCGCAGGCACTGCGCATCACCGCGGCGAGTTCCAACCCGAAGATGTTCACGCTGCCGTGGCATAAGCCGTTGGCCACCTGGCCGGAGGATCTGCTGGCGAACCTGCCGCGAGGCATCTCCCGGCATGTCGTGCGTTTCGTGCACGTAGGCGACGAGGTCTACGCGATGAAGGAGATCACCCGGCAGGTCGCCGAACGCGAGTACGAGCTGCTGCGCCGGCTGCAGAAGCTGGAACTGCCGACCGTCAAGCCGATCGCGGTGGTCACGGGACGGCATACGCGTGACGGCGAGCCGCTCGAGGCGATCCTCGTGACCAAGCATCTCAAGTTCTCGCTGCCGTACCGTGCGCTGTTCGCGCGCAACCTGCGGCCGGACACTGCGGAACGGCTCATCGACGCGCTCGCCGTGCTGATGGTCCGCCTGCACCTGGCCGGCTTCTACTGGGGTGACGTGTCGCTGTCGAACGTGCTGTTCCTGCGCGACGCCGACGCGTTCTCCGCGTTCCTGGTGGACGCCGAGACCGGCGACCTGCATATCTCGCTGACGGAAGGCCAGCGTGAGTACGATATCGACCTGGCGCGCACGAACATCATCGGCGAGCTCATGGATCTTGCGTCCGGCCGTCTGCTGCCGAGCGACGTGGACGAGATCGAGGTCGGCAACCGGCTGGTCGACCGTTATCACTCGCTGTGGAGCGCGCTGACCGACACCGACAAGTTCGGTCCGGACGAGATGTGGAAGATCGAGAAGCGCGTCAACAAGCTCAACGAGCTCGGCTTCGACGTGGACGAGCTGGAGATGAAGACCGCGGAGGACGGCAAGCGCGTGCTCGTGCGGCCGCGCGTGGTCGACGCCGGCTATGCGTCGCGCAAGCTGCTGCGGCTGACCGGCCTTGACGTGCAGGAGAACCAGGCGCGCCGCCTGCTCAACGACCTGGACGCCTACCGCGCGTCGACCTGGCGTGAGGGCGAGGAGCTGGAGATCGTGGCCACGGACTGGATGCGCGAGGTGTACGAGCCGACCGTGCGCATGATCCCGCGCGAGTACCGTTCGCAGATCGAGCCGGCGCAGTTCTTCCACGAGGTGCTCGACCATCGTTGGTTCCTCGCCGAGAAGGCCGGTCACGACGTGCCGATGGGCGAGGCCGTGGAAAGCTACATCCAGAACGTGCTGCCGAACTACAAGCTGGACGACAAGGCGGTGAACGAGCTCAACGCCGAGGCCGATTCCGGCGTGGTCGACGACGATTCCATGTACGGCGACGGCGGCTACAATCCGGACGACGATCCGGACGCGGCGGTCTGGAGTCACTGAGCGACCGGGCGGCCGGGCTGAGCGGCGTGAGTGGCCGCTGAGCCCGGCCACCCGCGTATAAGAAAAGCCCCGCAGCAATGCGGGGCTTTTCCAACGAGGCGCAAGAGAGGAAGAGAACAGCCTCGTTTAATGGTTGGCGCGACTCGGCGAACCGATTCACGCCAAGAATGCGTATCGGCCGGCTCCTATGGGAGCTGGTTGGCCGATCCTCTCGTGTGGGTTATCGGCCGGGCAATCAGGCCACTAGGCCAACCGGTCCGGAGCGGCCCGTTCGAGCCGCTCCGAATCCATTGGCTCAGTCGCTTGCTCAGTTGATGCGCAGCTCGGTCGACGGAGCGAACAGGTGCATCTTGGCCGGGTCGATCTTGATCTTGACGACGGCGCCGACCTTCGGAAGCGCACGCGGGTTCACACGAATCGTGGTGAGCTTGTTCTGGTCGGACATGACCTGGGAGGCCTCGGCGGCGGAGCCATCGGTGATGATGTTGCCGTAGATGAAGCCGTCGGAGCCCAGATCCTCGACGTTGACGACCTTCAGCGAGAAGGCGTTCGGGTCGTCCGGGGTGGCCAGGGAGGCATCCTCGGGACGGAAGCCGACGACGATCTTGCCGCCGTCCTCAGCGGTCAGCTTGTTGACGGCCTCGGCCGGCAGATCAACGGTGTCCTCGCCGATCTTCGCCTTGCCGTTGACCACCGGGTGGGTGTTCAGGTTCATCGACGGGGAGCCGATGAAGCCGGCGACGAAGACGTTGGCCGGACGGTCGTACAGCTCGGTCGGGGCACCGACCTGCTGCAGGACGCCGAGCTTGATGACGGCGATGCGGTCGCCCATCGTCAGAGCCTCGGTCTGGTCGTGGGTCACGTACAGGGTGGTGACGCCCAGCTGACGCTGCAGAGCAGCGATCTGGGTACGGGTCTGCACACGGAGCTTCGCGTCGAGGTTGGACAGCGGCTCATCCATGAGGAAGACCTTCGGCTCACGGACGATGGCGCGGCCCATGGCGACACGCTGACGCTGACCACCGGACAGAGCCTTCGGCTTGCGGTCGAGGTACTCGGTGAGGTCGAGGATCTCGGCGGCCTTCTCGACGCGCTTGCGGATCTCTTCCTTCGGGGTGCCGGCGATCTTCAGGGCGAAGCCCATGTTGTCGGCGACGGTCATGTGCGGGTACAGCGCGTAGTTCTGGAACACCATTGCGATGTCGCGGTCCTTCGGCTGCATGGTGGTGACGTCCTTGCCACCGATGAGGATACGGCCCTTGTTCACCTCTTCAAGGCCGGCCAGCATGCGCAGAGTCGTGGACTTGCCGCAGCCAGAAGGACCGACGAGGACCAGGAACTCGCCGTCCTTGATATCAAGATTCAGATCATCCACGGAGGGCTTGTCATTGCCCGGGTAGATACGCGTGACGTGGTCGAAAACGACTTCTGCCATGATTACTCATCCTTTCAGAGGCAGGTACGTGCCTCACGATCCGTTGTAAAGGGATTACGGTGCTACGACTCTTGGTTCCGGCAATGGCACCTCAAACCGCGGCGTTAACTTGTTCTTCGGTTCATTGAAGAATCTCTTCTGTGAGCCACGCACCACTATACACGTTGGGGGTACCACGTCAATGGCGCGTGCCGAAATCCGTCGGTAACACGGCGGCCCACGCCGTCGCGCGCGCCCGGCAAAACGTACACGAAATCCGCCGCCGGGTACGTTCCGTTGTCATTTCCCAACCGAACGTACTCGTAGACGACGTTCCCAGTACGTTCCGTCGAGCATTTCTGACGAAACGTACTGGTAGCGAACGTTCGAGTACGGTCGGTCAAGTTTTCTTGACGAAACGTACTCAAACAGGCCCATCCGAGTACGGTCGGTCGATTTTTCACGACCGAACGTACTCGTAGGGTGCCGCCCGAGTACGGTCGGTTGACTATTCCCCACCGAAACGTACCCGCACGCGGACGGCCGGCAAAACCGACGGTGAGTAAGATGAGGTGGTATGAGCGATGCGTTGAATTTGGAACCGGGGGCCCTGGTCGGCGGCTACACGCTGGTGTCGCGGCTCGGCTCCGGCGCGATGGGGTCGGTGTGGCGCGTGCGCGACGACGGCGGACAGGAATACGCGATGAAGATCCTGCGTGATTCGCTCTCCGACGACCGCCCCGGCGACGCGCAGGCCGAGCGCGACCAGCTGACCGCCCGCGAGCGCCTGCGCCGCGAGGCGATGGCGTTGCGCAAGGTGAACCATCCCGGTGTGTGCGGCATCGTGGACATGGAGCTTGACGATTCGCTCGCGTTCATCGTCACGGAGCTGATCGAGGGGCAGAACCTGCGCGAGGATGTGGCGACGAACGGCCCGTACGTGGCCGACGACCTGGAGCGGCTCGCCTCGAAGCTGATGGACGCCGTGCGCGCGGTCCATGCGGCCGGCATCGTGCACCGCGACATCAAGCCGACGAACGTGATGGTGTCGGCGACCGGACCGGTGCTGGTGGATTTCGGCATCGCGATGGGCGCGGGCGAAAGCCACGTGACCCGCACCGGCCTGGTGATGGGCACGCCCGGCTTCATCGCGCCGGAAATCATCGAGGGGACCGAGTCCGACGACATCACCGACTGGTGGTCGGTGGCGTCCGTGCTGGCGTTCGCGGCGACCGGCAAGCCGGTGTTCGGCACCAAGCCGATGATGGCGGTGCTGGAGCGTGAGGCGGCCGGCAACGCGAACCTTGCCGGACTGCCGGCGGGCACGATGACCGCGTTCCGTGCCGCGTTGAACCCGGACCGCACCCGCCGGTGCACGCCCGAACAGCTGCTGCACGCGATCACCGTGGATGCGTTCGACCCGCTCGCCTGGCCGCAGGCGCAGTCGGGCGGCGCGCTTGGCGTGGCTGGCGGAACGACCGCCGGTCACGACAGTCAGGATGTGATGCGCCCTTTTGACGCAACCGGCCTGTCGAATCCGCGTCTGCTGTGGCGGCCGGTGACGCAGGCCGATTCGTTCGTCCCCGCGACGGCCGCGGGTGCGGACGGTCTCGCGCGTACCGAGCCGATCGAGGCCGGACTGCCGGCGACGTCCGTCATGCCGGAAACGGCCCGCGGCGGCGCGACCGTGACGATGCCGCTGAACGAGACGACACCGCTGTCTGGCTCGCGTAATGACACGGCGGCGACGATGTCACTGACCGGCGGCCGTGCGGACGATGCGACGGCCGACGGCCTGTTCAGCGACGACGTGCCCAATGACGACTTTTCCAATGACGACGTACCCACGGTGGCCGATCCGACGTTGCGTCCCGCACTGCAGCGGCTGATCCGGCAACAGCCGTACGCGGGTGCGCCTGTGCCAGGAGTGGGTATGCCAGGAGTGTCAGGTGTGCCGGGATTCGGCGCGGCGGCCGGGGCGACGATTCCGCTGGGACCACCCCCAGTCGGCTCCGCCGACAGCCCCCGCCAGCAGGGGCAGGACTTCGGACATGACACGCATGGGAACATCCCTGCCGACGGCACTCGCCGGCGGGAGCGGGACGACATCGCACAAACGCGGCCCATGCAGCCGATGGACGGAAACGCCACCTCGGCGACGCTGCCGATGCCAGCGCGGAACGTACCCGATACGGTCCAATCCACGCAGGTCATCGACCAGACAGAACCCGAGCCGGTGCATGCGCCGGCGATCGTGCCGAAACGAGACACGCAATCGGACCGCACGGCAGCCATCGAGTCCGGCACACAACCGATGACCGCCGCGACGAGGACGATCTCCTCGACGGCGGCAATGCCGGACGTCGAGGACGGAACGGCACAGCTGGGACCACCCCCACACACCCCCGCCGACAGCCCCCGCCCGCGGGGGCGAGAGGACCTCCTCCCGGCCACGCGGCCCATGCCCTCCGTCGAAGGTCCGTTAGACTGGCGTTTCGCCAGTCCGCCCACCCCCGGCCAGCCGCTCATGTCACACGCTGCGGCCCCCCCCCCCCCTGCCCCCCCCCCCGCCACACCCCATACCGTC